>JBBRNH010000019.1:0-73199 GCA_038230415.1 Cytophagales bacterium
CGCCAGGACTGGCCGGGCGCTGCTGGTTTTAGACGAGAACAGGCTCAGGCAAAGCCCGGTGTTGGCGGGCCAAACAGCGTACCGGCTGGCCGGGGCGGAGTGTCGCCGTCGTGGTTCGTTACCTGCTCAATGATGTCAGCCCGGCGGTGCATGGCATCCACCAGGGTTTCGGCTAAGCAGTTGAACGTGGTCGGGTCGCTGACCTCCACCCTGGCGAAAGCAATGGCGGGCAGTAACACGTCCGACACGTCGGGGGTACCGTCGGGCAGGTCGGCAACTCCGGCAATCACAAAGGCGTTGATGCCGTAGGTTTTGTTGAGCAGGGCCAGCGCGGCATAATAGTCGTTTATCTGTTGTTTAAAGGCGGGGCTTTGGGACACGTCCCGCACGATTTGGGCGGCTTCTTCGGCCCTGGCCCGTCTGCGGGCGGCAGTGTTTTTTGGGGGTTTGCTCACGGTTGCAGCAGTTGGTTTAGTTTGTGGGTCAGGTGGTAGCCGTAGCGGTCGAAACCGGCGCGGATGGCCTCGGATAGTTCATCGTCTTTGAGCGCCATACCGTAGTTGATGCGGACTTCCTCGGTGCCACAGTCGTTGAAGTCCGCGTCGTCATGGTAGCCATTGCCCTTGCCCGGCTCGAAGTAGGTACACTGGGTTTGCAGCTCACAAAAGCCCACTACGGTATCGTCATCGTAGCCCGTAAAATCATGGGTAGTCTGCACGGTGCGGTTGGTGGTGCCGATAAAGTCTAAGGCCATCGTTGGCACGGTGCCGTCCTCCATCAGGGCCACCATCAGCGCGTATTCGCCGGTGCAGGTCACCACATCACCACCGTTGCCCACGTTGGCACTAAACCGGCACTGGTGGCAATTGCGCGAGTGCCACCACTCATATTCAGTGCCATTTGAGAACGGGCGGTAGGCGGGGTTGTTGGGATAATTTCGTCAGTATTCATCGGTGTTTGTTCATACCCCGGCCAGCGGTTGCCAGCCAGCCGGGGCGGTTGGGGTTCAGAACGGTAATGCGTCTTCCTGTCCGGCAGCAATGGGGGCAAAGGCGGGCAGCGGATTGGCGGCCATCTGCGCGGCTGGTGTCGGAGCCGGGGCGGGGGGCGGTGCCGACTGATACACAGCCGCCGACGTTAGTTCTACCACGTCAATCCGCCAGGCATCCAAGCTCAGGTAAATGCCCTTTGTGCCGCCCTTCGCCGTGTTGTCATACGGTCTGCCGTTCAGGTTGTAGCTTACCGTTACGGTCTGGCCCGGTTTGAGCCGGTCGGTCAGGTTTACTTTGTCCCGGCGCAGTTCAAAAGGCAGGTAGTTGGGGTAATCGGGCCGGGTGGTGATGTCCACATAGAACGTCCGGGTGGCGTAATCTTTGTTGGGGCCTTTCATGGCAACCTCGTTGATCTGCATCAGGCAGCCCGTAATTTGTTGGGTAGTCGTCATTGTATTGGTTTATTGGTTTTACTTGGATTCGTTAAAACGGGCAATGATCTGTTCATTTCGTTGTTGTAGCAGTGCCAAACAGGAGTTGATACGCCTCATTTCGGGGCTGGACTGGTAGGCATCCCACATCGCAGCTTCGTTGGCGGTCTCGTAGAGTCCGTGCCAGTTCTGGATGGTATCACGGGCAAGGCGCAGGCTGTGTTCGGCCTTCACCAGCAAGTTTGCGTCCTGCACGTGCTGTTCGGCGGTATGCTTATTGCCGTTCGGGGCCGGTATGTACGTGCGGCTGCGGTTCCAGCAGCCTTCTAAATCCACGTAGTCGCCGGGGCGCACAAAGAAGCCCGCAGCAATCAGCCGGTCGTAATCGGCAGTGCCAAGCAGGAGCGGGACCGGGGCCAGATCGCCGATGTGCAGGGTGGCCGTTGTCAGGTCTTCATCGTTGGTGCTGTACACGGCAATCCGTAGTGTATTATCCATTTGGTTATCAGTGGTTTAATGATGTAAGTAAACGATTTGTGAAAATATAACAGGGACGCTGGTAATTCGTAGATTGACATTGACAAAGACTCAAAACTGATTATGGCCGTAACTCATTGATAATCAGCACTATTAGCTGTTCGCGGAATAATACCAAAAAAGGGTTAATATGCTGATTATCAGCGTAGTCTATTGGTCAATGTCAGTAAATCAATCCCGGAATAGTACAATCTTAACTACCTGATAATCAGTAAAACCGATTCGGGTTTTGTCAACCTGGGTGATTGACAGTCATTGACAAAAAGTCAATCAGTGTCAATCACCCAAGTTGACAGATTGGACTACCCCTACTCTGATTATCAGGCAGTTGCGTTTGTACTTTTCTAAGATTGATTGACGCTGATTGACAGGGCATATCTGTTGATTATCAAGTAGTTAGCTGTATTTTAGTGTTATTCTGCGAAATATATCTTTGCTGATTATCAGGCAGTTAGCCAAGAATCGGATTTTTGGCTTTGTCAACGTCAATGTCATTTTGGTTTTCGGAAAAACAGTTTTCGGACTATGGTGACAACTTCGCCGTAACCCGTTGATTATGAGTTCTTGGCCCCAAAAGCCGATGGGTATTTGTCGCTGACCTTTTTGAGTTGGGCGGATACGGCCTGTTTTGACTTGCCGAGCATCTCCGCCAGCCGCGTCTGGCTATACCCAGCCGCCCGGTACTCAGCCGCTAATTGCAGCACCTCTAAGGGGATGGTCAGCTTCTGGCGGGCCACCTGGTAGGCTTCGTAGCCCGATGCCATAAAATACTCGCCAAGCCGGATGGCCTGCTCAAACGTCTCTAAACTCACGGGTGGCAGCCGGTGCAGACTGGGGGCATAAAACGCGCCGTTCATGGCCGTCAGAATCCCCGCAAACCGCAGTACATACTCCTTCACCTTGCCCAGAACGCCGGTTCTGATGTCGCGCTCGTGGGTGTCGTCGGCCGCGTTGGCCTTGTCGGTCTGCTGATCCTGCCACTGCTGGAAGCGGGTCAGGGCTTCGTCGGTGAGATAGACTTTGCCGGGCGTATCGGTGCGGTAGTTCATTTTGAGTTCGCCATAGAGCCGGTCAATCATGTTGTCGTAGGGGGCAAAAACGTCTTCTTTGCGCTGGTGGCGCAGGTTGGGGCTGATGGCGCGGTCGGCCTCGGCGAAGGCCCACAGAAACCGGAAGGCAAAGCCCGACGTGTCGCGGTCGTTCTCAAAGAGCCGCCAGACAAGGCTGGGCTGGATGCCGCCCATCAGCGAAAAACAACGGTGTTCCTGCTTGATGCGGATAAAACCACCCCCCACCCGGTCGAACGTATAGTCATCGGCGGGCGACCACGAGCCGAGGAAAAACCCCAGTTCGGTGGCCCCGGATTTGTAGCGGCTCAGGTCGTCGAACCATTTTACCAATTCGTCTTCGTAGCGGGCAATGCCTTTGAAGTTGTGGGGCAGCACCTTCTTCATCATGGCTTCGTAGGTAATGTCGTTGATAAAAATGGCTTTTCTGCTGTCTTTTTCCTCGCGGTCTTTGTCGGCCAACTGCTCAAAATAGTCGTCATCGAGCCGGGTCTGGATTTTTTTCAGGGGCCGCAGCAGTTGTTTCTGAATCATGGTCTTGCCCGACGAGGAAATGCCCACCGTTGCCCCCCATACGCTCAGGTTGGTTTCCCAGCTTTGGCCGTCTTGCAGGGTGCTGGCAACGAGCGAGGAGCCGATGGCAATGCTGGCCGTTTGCAGCAGACCCAGGCCCACAAAGGCGCGTTCGCCTTTCAGATCGGTAATGAGCGAGGCAATCATGGGCTGGAGGGGCGCAGGGAACACATCGAGCGGAAAGACCAGTCCCTTGCGCCGGGCGCGGGCTTCGGCTTCGATGTCGGCATCGGTCAGGATGGTGGCATAGCCGTTGAGCGAGGCCGGTATCTTTACTTTGGGCGCGGTGGTGCCATTGGCGGGTGGCGTGTAGCGTTGCATTCAGGAAACGGCAGGGTTCGGAGGGTTGAGAGAATCAGGAAAATAGCACGGGGGGCGGGGTGCCGCCTTGCCCCGGATCGGTCTGGCCCGGTGTTGTTGCGGTGGCCGTGCCGGGGCCGTTTTCGTTACCGAGCAGGGCAGACAGCCGTTTGTATTCGCTGACGGTGAGTTCCTCCATATCGGCGTTGGGGGTGTAGTCGGCCTCCTCGCCGACGCTCATCAGGTGAAAATCAGCCCCGAACTCAACCGTCGGGCAGGTATATTGCCGGAGGCCCTTCCATTGTCTTTTGAAGCCGACAATGTCGTTAAGGCTGCCAGGCAGGATGGCAGAGATGGCGACGATCCGGTCGAGCAATGGCCGGTTTCGTTGCATTTGTCTGGGAAAATACACCGGCTGCCGGGCGTGGCGATAGGCCGTTTTCCAGTCTGCCGGTTTGTCGGGCATCTTAAAGCCGTTCACGCCCCCGGCCAGCACCTGGGGCGAGACCATGATGGCCGTTGCGCCCACGTCAGTCTGGAGGCTTTCGATTTGGTCGCTGGTGGCAACTATCCGGCTCCACAGATCAGACAGGGCCAGAAAGGTGGCCGTATCGGGCAAAATCTTGTATTTCATAACCCAAAATCGTTTTTGAAGAATGTTTGCAGGCGGTTCATCTCGTGGTCGGTCAGGATAATGGTATGTCCCGTAGTCAGGGTTATGCTGCGTTCGTCAACCAGTGCAATGCTGGCCGTGCCGATAATCCGGTTGGTGGCGAGCCGGTAAAACTGGTTCGGGTTCGGCAGCAGCACCTCCACGTGTTGGTGGGTGATGGCCCCGCGTTCCCACTGTTCGGTATGCTGGTTCAGCGTCGGGGCCGAGACCGTCCGCCGATCCTGGTAGGTGTTGCCGTGATGGTGATGCTCGTGGGCCGGTTTGCTCTGGCCGGTGCCGGTTGCTCGCTGGGCTACCTGCTCGGTCTGCATCAGGTGGCCCAGCACCCGGCCAAACCGGGTGCCGAGTTGCTGCATCATCTCGTTGTGCGGATACCGCTCGATGAGGTCGGCAATCCAGTCGGTATCGGCCTGGATGCCGGTTGGTTCGGGTGGTGCCGGAGCCGGAGCCGTACCGGGCAGCAGGTCAGACAGGGCGGTGGGCTGGCTCATTGGGCATCGGAGTCAAACAGGCTCAGGCGACCGAACTCGTCGGCAGCCTGCTGGCAGACGGCCATTAGCTCCGTGTCGCCCAATTGCTTCCCGTACAAAAAACTGCGCCGGAGTTCGCCAACAACGGCCCCCCGCCGATCCGGGTACGCAATCCGGTACTGGCCCCGGCCCGGCAGTGCGCCCCCGCCACAGCCATCTTTGTCTTTGTGGCTCAGGGCAGCATACCACCCCGAATCATCGGCGGCCACCAGCACCGTCAGGCTCCGGTTGCCAAGTTTGGTTTGCAGGGCCGCTTCGGAGTTCAGGCAAACGTCGTGTTCGTTCCAGACAAACCGTCTGGCGGAGGTGTCGGGTTGGTCAGTCATCGCCGTATTCTTTTTTCATGCGGTTGATAAACTCAGTGGCTGATTCGGGCGAAAAATCCCGGATGAAGCTCTGCGAGGCTTCTTCCGACTGACATTGTGTCAAGTCACAGTGTGACACGCCGGAGTCGGAATAACATTCGGTTACAACTTCGTCGTCCTGACGAAATAGCAGCACGGGCCGGTCGGGGCCGTTGGAGTTGGCCGGGTCGGGTTCGATGATTCTAAAGTTCATGGTTGGGGTGCGGGGTTATAGTTCGGCGAATTGTTGGTTGATGGTTTCAGCCTGGCGGGTCTGCCAGGCGTTGACCAACGCCAGCAGGTTCGCTTCGAGGGACGCAACATCGTTGGCCGTGTTGGTGTAGTGCTTTGTGCTGTACCGTACCTGGTTGGTGAGTTCCTCGGCAAGTCGTTTGGTGTCTTCCTGCTGGCGATACAGGGCATTGCCGGCAATGAGTTGGTCAGATGTCATGTCTGTTATTGGGTTGGTTGGTATGCGTTATCGTTTGTTTTTCAGGTGATTACGGAGCCGTTTGGAAAACAGACTCCAGAATTTGAGCGTCACCGACGGCCACACCGCCACGATCCCCAACGCCACCACCAGCAGCAGCGCGGCCAGTTGGTAATAGATAAAGTCGTAGCGGGGGTCGTGCATTGCCGGTGGTGGTCGGGGCTTGTGGGTCAGGGTCTGGCTCTGAGCAACTCGTGGCAGAGGGCGGCAATGGCGATTTCGGCATTGGTCGGGGCGTGGCCGTCTTCGGTGTATTGCTTCTCCAGCACGGTGCTGATGGCGATCAGCGCGTTGCGGTAGGCAATGGCCGTTGTGCGGGTGGCTTCCAGTTCGGCGGCTTTCTGGCTGTAGCGGTCGCGCAGGTGGCTGGCTTCGCTCATGGTGGTACTGTTGGGGTTCATGGTTCAGGGAAACGTGGGGTTAAGCAAGAGTGGCATCTGCAAGAGCATCAGGTCACTGCCGCCGGTGGGCGTTTCCAAAGGCCGGAAGATGGCCGCCCGCTTCGGCTGGCTCAGGCTGATGCTTACCCCCGCGCCACCCATTATTTTCAGCAGCTTCACCGTCAGCCGACCGTCAAAGCCAATCGTGATGTCGTCGCCCTCGTGGTTACACAGCAGCGATTCGCGGGCGTTGTGGTTGTAGTTCAAATCCTGGGCCTCGATGCTCATTTTTCCGTTGATGCCGAGCGAAACCGTGCCGGTGCTTTTGTTAGCCAGCAGCAGCACCCGGCTCAGGGCCTGTTGCAAATCCTGCCGACCGATGTGTACCGAGATCGGGTTATCGGTCGGGATGGCAAACTCGAAGTCGGGGAAACGTTCGTCAATCAGCCGGGCATACACCGTCACGAAGCCGATGGCAAGCCGAATCTGGCTATCAGACAGATCAATGGCTACCGGCTCGTTCACGGGCAGCACGGCATGGATCAGCTTCAGGGCCTTGTGCGGCACAATAACGCTGATGGGCTTGCCGTCGGCTTTGGCCGGGCCTTCCCGGGTCGGGGCCGTTTCGCCGGGGGTGTAGCGAACCCGCAGCCGGGCCAAACAGTGGCTGTCGGTCGCCACAAACACGTGGCCGTCTTCGGCAAACTCCCAAAACATCCCGGTCATCGCCGGGCGCAGGTCATCCGTCGAGCAGCAGGAGGCCACCGCGCTGATGGCCTCGGCTAAGGTGCTGCTGTTGATCCGGGTCTCAATCTGGGCACCGAAGGCGGGCAGTTTGGGGAAGTCAATCGGGTTCTCGCCCGAAATGTGATACAGGCCGTTGTCGGTCAGCACGTTGGCCGAAAAATTATCGCTGTTGACGCTGATCGTGACGGGCTGTTCGGCCAGGGCGTGGAGCAGCCCGCGCAGCAGCTTGTAGGGCAGGGCAACGGCCCCGCTGGTGCCGGTCGGAGCCTCAACGAACAACCGCCCGATGAGGGTGGTTTGCAGGTCGCTGGCCCGCAGGGTGAGGGTGCCGGACCTGTCGAGCGAAAACAGCACGTTTTCTAAAATCGGCACTGCCGGGTTGGTCGGCACCACCGCGCCGACCGCTTCGAGGCTATCGAGCAGCACCCGCGAGGAGGCAATGAATTGGAAGTCAGACATGGGTTTGATTGGTGATACGCGGTTTGATTAGCGACAAAAAGGCCCCCGGCACTCGACCCGGCCAAAGAGCCAGGCGGAGTAGCGATATAGTTAAACCATTTCTAAACTTACCCTTTCGGGTGCCGGGGGCGTTGGTAAACAGGGGGTTAATCGGATTGGGCTAAGTGGCCGAATTGGGCGGGCAGCACCCAGTAGCCGCAGTTTCGCCAGACAAACGCCTGCAACTCGTGGACGCTCTCGCACTCGGCCATGTCAATGGCAATGTCAGCATCGTGACATTCGACCACTGCCGGGGAGTCTTCCACGAGAAACACGTCAATCGCAGCCGGGCTATCGGGATCGTCGGGGCTACCCTCAAACGCACGGGTGTAGTGGTTTTCGGAGGTGTGATCCTGCATAAATCCCAGATTCAGCAGCGCATCCGGCGTGAGCGGGAGCGGATTGATCTGATCGAGTTGGGCCAGCGTGGCGCTGTTGCCGCTGTGCAGCGTCACCGAGCGGGGCGTGGCCGAGACAACGGCGCGGATGTTGCCATCGTACTCCACTACGCTCAGGTAGGTCAGGTCGTGTAGTTCGAGGGTGTTCATGCGGCCAAAGCGGACAGACGTGAATCGGACGGGCTGGCCGGAGCGCACTGGGGCTGGGCAGCCCGAACCGTCATGGCGGTTGTATAGTTACCGCGCTTCACCGCCAAGGTCAGGCAGGGGCGATAGCGCAGCGCGGCCACGAGGTAGCTTTCGGAGACCACTAAGCTGATCTCACGTCGCAGGGTTGCCACAATGTCGGCGGGGGTCAGGTCGGTCTCGGTGGACTCCATCACGGACGGCATGGTGGCGGGGTGGCGGTGGTTGTGGCGCAGCAGCACACAGGTCAGGCGCAGGGATGAGGGTTTCATGGGACGTATTGGGGTTTTGTTTGATTTTGTGAGGGGGTATTAAGCGGGTTGCTGGTGGGTGAACTCATCAAAAAACAGGCTGTACTGCTGGCGTTCGAGTTCGAGCTTGCGGTGGTTGACCTGTTTGCGCTCGGCTTTCAGGTTGCTTAGGTGAACGAACCGGGGGTCGTCGGCAAGACTGGCTTCGGCTTCTTTGATTTGGGTGGTGAGCCGGGCGCGTTCGCGGAGCAAGCCGGCTTCGGCCAACTGCGGGCCAAACAAGACATCTTCAGTGGTGCGATAGACCCAGAGTTCAAAGGCCGGACTGAGCCAGGCGGCAAATTTGAGGGCCAGCACCCGGTGCATCCACGTTCCCGACCGCTGTTTGGAGACGATCAAATCGGCCTCGGTTTCGATGCCTAAAAAACGCGAATTCGCGTTTTTTAGGCACTCTTCCATAAAGGCAACCGTACTGTCCATTCGCGTAAAATTCTCAACCCGCTTGTTGAAAATAGCGGCCATTTCGGTGGCGTTGACCATCAGCTTTTGGTTGCCCGTCAGGTCGAAGGCGATAGCGGTATGGCCGTAGGTAAAGGTTTGGAGTTGGGTGTTCATGGCAGAGCGGGTTATGCCGGTTGGGGGTCATTGACGGGAACCAGGTCGGCTAAGGCCGGGACGCGGTTGTCCATGATATCGGTTTCGTCGAAGCCCATGAACTGCCGCAGGGCGTAGGTCATGTAGGTCGGCAGCACGTCGAGCCGCAGGTCGGCGGGGGGTATTTTCAGCACGGTGCGCTCAAAGTACTTTTTGCCGTCGTTGCCCTCGGCAAAGGGCGAGGGTTTGCCAGCGAGGTAGCCCAGAAAGGCGTAGTACTGGTGGTGGTTGATCTGCCGGAGCCGGTCGCAGTGGTCGCGCAGGGTAGTCGTAGTCGTAATGGGTTCAGAGATGTTCATGTATTGATACCGGATAATCAATTTTAGGAGGTACACCATTCGTTACATTTGCCGTTACACTATTTGTTACGATGTTTGTACCGTTTGGTGTTGCAAACGTAAGAAATTTCTTATGAATACAAGAAATTTCTTACAAAATATTTTTGTTGTACAAATAATGTTCTGAAAATCAAAGAGTTGGGCTAATGAAAACAACCATCAATGACCGAATTGCTAAGAAACAGGTCAAAGCCGCCATTGACGGCGACCTGTATCAAGAACTACTTCACCGGAAAGGCGTACAGGCCGTTGAGTTGGCCCCAACGGTTAAGCCGGGGGCTGATGCCGTATTGCTTCTCAGTGAAGCCAGTTTAGCAGAATCGTGGCTCACGCCCGAAGACGATCATTGGGACGCTTACTACCAGGAATTATGTATCAGAAAGGAGATGTAGTGCTGGTGAACTTCCCGTACAGCGACGGCAGCAAATTCAAGCCGCGCCCGGCATTGATAATCTCGTCGAAGCTGGTAAACCTGACGGGCGATTATATTCTGGTGCAGATCACATCGCATCTCTGGAATGATGCTCTGTGTGAGCCGCTGGACGTAACCGATTTTAGGGGTAGCGGATTGCCCAAACCCAGCGAGGTGCGGGTGCATAAATTGTTTACGGCAAATCAGAAGCTGATTCTGGCGAAAGCTACAAGGCTTACAAGGGCCTGCCGGATGCGTGTGAACAAAAAATTGATAGCCATCATAAAATGATTGACAACCAATGAAAACAACCATCAATGAGCGAATTACTAAAAAGCAGGTCAAAGCCGCCATTGACGGCGACCTGAAATCACTCCTGGAGGTGATGCTGAAAAAAGCGGAGTTGACCGAGAGTGACATTGTAGAAAGTTCGCTGCGAAGCTGGATAGCGACCAACTTGGACTTGCTCACCAAAACAGAGCGCGACCGATTTAAGCATTTGTTTCTTCGCCCGTGAGACAGTTTTTAGAGCGCGTCTATTTAGATGCCAATGTGGTTATCGGTGATTTTCTGTACCGATGCAAAGGGAACAGCCGTGATTACAAAGCACACGTTGCCGTGGAGTACCTGCGTTCCCGCCAGTCGGCCACGTTGTACATCGGCAGTTTTACGCTGATTCAACTGATGAAAACGGCTCAGGCTGCCAAAATTGATAAGGCAGCCATCCGCGACGAGATCAAACGAATGGCAAGCCGCTACGAACTGGTGCATTTAGAAAAGAAAGACGTGGTGGCGGCATTGAGCATCAAACACCCCGATCTGGAAGACGCACTTCAATATGCACTGAGCCAAAAAGTGCATTGTGCCAATGTGGTCTCGAACGACCGGCATTTTGAGTCATTTGCCGATGTGATTCTGACGAAGCCGGGAAAAATCAGAAAGATTCAACTTGGCGGATAAAACAAGTAACCGACAACCAAATGAAAACAACCATCAATGAGCGAATCGCTCAACTGATTAGCAAGGTGGCGAGGAGCCAGTCCGCGTTTGCTGCATCGTTGGGCAAAAAAGGGGGTTCGATAAGCCCCATTACCACCGGCAAGAGCAAGCCAGGCTTTGAACTGCTGGAACTCATTATTGATACCTATCCCCAGGTCAGTGCCGACTGGCTGATGAAGGGGGAGGGGCAGATGTTCAAGAAGGCCGTTGATCCCAATGGGCAGGGCGACGGCTACCTGATGAAGTACATTGCCGAACTCGAACGCAGCAACGCCGAGAAGTCGAAGATGATTGAGCTGTTACTATCGGGAAAGTCTGAGGGTGTACGTTCAGGCCAAAATGACTACCCTCATATTTGGGTTGCAAAAGGGCTATTACCGCCTTTTTTTTCGACCTTTGGGGCATCATTTGGGGTACACCACGAAAGCTAAGGGCTTTCAGGCCATGAATTAGATGAGTTATCGGAGTTCGCAGAACCCCTACGAGTGCACAGAGCCGGTCAAACTGACCGGCTTTTTTTATGAGATTGAACGCCTAAAACCATTTGGTTGCTTGAGCTGTCAAGCAAATACCAGGGTGAACGTACTGCCAGCGGTCACCACAGACTCGGCCCGGAGTTGACCGCCGTGCGCCTGCATAATTTGGCGCGACAGACTCAGGCCAATCCCTGAACCCGTTTTTTTGGTCGTGAAAAACGGAATGAAAATTTTTTCTAACGCTTCGGGTTCGATGCCCGGCCCATTGTCGCTGACCCGAATACAAACCCGGCCCCGGTCAATACTACTGACTACACCGATACTCGGATTGGGTTGGTCGGTGAGGCTATCCATGGCGTTGCGAAGCAGGTTGATCAGCACCATGTCGAGCTGAGACGCATCGGCGAAAACCCACAGCGGCTGGGGCCAAACAGTAAGCGTAATCCTGATATGCAGCCGGTGCGCGTCGGGCCGGACGAGGGCCACCACCGCTGTGAGCAAGTCCGTTATCGATACCTCAACCCGGTTCGGTGCCGGAATGGTGGTAAAATGCCGGTACGCATCCACAAACTGCATGATGCCCTGCCCGCGCTTTTCGATGGTCGAGAGGGCGAGATGGAGATCGGTGAGTGGGGAAGAAGGGGAGGAAAGGGATGAGGGGGAAGAAGGAGAGGAAAGGGAGGAAGAGGACGAGGGGGACAGCAGGGCGGGCAGGTCGTGGTCGAGGATGGTACGCATGGTGCCAACGAGCGAGACAATGGGCGTGATCGAGTTCATGATCTCGTGGCGGAGCACAGTGGTCAGGTTTTGCCACGCTTCGAGTTCTTTCTGTTGCAACTCTGAATGGATGTTTTGCAGCGAAACCACTGTTAGCAATCTCCCCTGAAGCCGGACATTGGCACACCGTACCGATAATTCTACCTGATCGGAGGTGTGATAAACGAAGGCTTCAGACTGCGATTGGCCCGTCAGTAAGGCTACCAATGCCGGGTGATCTGTCTGTAATTCAGTTAGTTGGCGCAGCCTGTACAGAGCCAGTAGTCGCAGGGCCGTTTGATTGATTAACGCCACGTTACCGGCTCCGTCGAAGGCGAGCAAGCCAACCGTAACGTGCTGAACAATGGTGTTGAGAAATTGGAGGTTGGTTTCGTTCTCGGCCCGCGCCTGCCGAAAGGCATCCAGCACAGTATTAAACTGCTCGTTTAGCCCCCGGAAACTCGGCCCCAGCCCGCTGTCGGCCCGGAAGGTGCTGGAAAAATCGGCGTATTGCACCGATTCCAGAAACCGGGTCAGTTTGCGGTTTATGCCGGTCAGGAATCGGTACAGACTCACCGATTGCCAGGCTGTCAGTATCAATCCGGCACTGATCCAGGCTACCTGTCCGGCGGGGGCCGCGCTGAGGGCATAGCCTACGCCCCCGCCCGTAACGAGCAGGGCAACAATGCGGAGCGAAATCAGGCGGGCGAAGCGGTTCATAATCCGTATTTCTCCATCCGCCGGTACAACGCCTGCCGCGACAGGCCGAGCGCACGGGCTACGTCGGTGATGTTGCCGTTGTGCTGTTGCAAGGCCTTCTGAATCAGTTGTTTTTCCATGTCTTCGAGTTGTATTTCCTGAACCGGCGTGAGCGACGAGGCCGGTTTTCCGGCTCTCGCCCAGTCGTCGGCTTCGAGCAGCGTACCCCGCCCGGCTCCGGCCCGAAAAAGAATGACGGCCCGTTCAATGGTATGCTGCAACTCGCGGACGTTGCCCGGCCAGGGGTATTGCTGCCACTGCGCCAGCAACGCCGGGCCGATGCCCGTAATTGTTCGGTTGTGCTGTTGGCTGTACTGTTGCAAAAAATGAGTTGCCAGCAGTGGCAAATCGTTGGGGCGGTCGCGCAGGGGGGGCAAACTTAACTCGATAGTGTTAATCCGGTACAGTAAATCCTGCCGAAACCGAAGCGTCGGACCGTTCTGGCTCTGTACCCGCTCGTGAATGGCAGCGTTGGTGGCACAAACCAGCCGCACATCAACGTGAATGGCCCTGTTGCTACCCACCCGCGTCACGGTGCGTTGCTGCAAAACCGACAGCAGCCGGGCTTGCTGCGCCCCGGTGATATTACCGATTTCGTCTAAGAAAATGGTGCCGCCCCGCGCTTCCTCAAACCGCCCGGCGCGGTCGTCGCGGGCATCGGTAAAGGCTCCTTTTACGTGGCCGAACAACTCGCTCTCAAATAGTGATTCCGTTAATGAACCTAAGTCAACGGCCACGAACGGCCCCTTTTGCCGGGCCGACTGCCGGTGAATCTCCCGTGCCACGAGGTCTTTTCCGGTACCGTTTTCGCCTAATATCAGCACGTTGGCATCCGTAGGAGCCACCTGCTCAATGGTATCCAAAATCTGGCGCATGGGCGAAAGGGGGGAGCAGATAAAGGAGGAAGGGGAGGAGAGGGAGAAAGGGGAGGAAAGGGAAGAAGGGGAGAAAGGGGAAGAACGTGGGTCTCCCTCTCCTCCCTTTCCTCCCTCTCTTCCCTTTCCTCCTCCATTTACTGCCCCGATCAGCGTAGCGACCAATTTGTCGTTTTCCCAGGGTTTTAGCACAAAATCGGTGGCTCCGGCTTTGATGGCCCGCACCGCCATGTCAACGTCACCGTAGGCCGTAAACAGCACCACAACCAACGCCGGGTCAATATCCAGCACCTGATCGAGCCAGTGAAACCCTTCGTGGCCCGAATTGGTATCCCGCGTTACGCCCGACCCAATCAGGCGCGACCCGGTCGAGCGCGACCCGGTAAAGTTCATGTCCAGCAACACCGCGTCGTACTGACCATTGGTGATGAGAAATGGGAGCCGTTCGGGGTTCTTCTCGATGTCGACCTGCCCAAAATGCCGTTTCAGCAACAGCCGGGCCGCCAGCAGTACGTCGGGATCGTCGTCAATGATAAGGAGTTTAGTCATTTGTTGGGTATTGGCGGTTGTTACACAGAGTTTAACATGAAGTTGCACAGAGATTTTAGTTCATTAAGTAGTTATTTAGGTTGCTTGTTTGGCATCGCCCCTCGGCTGTGCCGGTTCAGGCGGGAAGTCCGTTCTTGCGCGTATGCTCACAGCCCAGGGGCGGTGGGCGACAAACCCGGTTCTACCAAAAATGAACATACCTAAATAGTTAGTTCTTTAAATAAGCCTCTGTTTATCTCTGTGTGATGGTAACGCTGCAAATGCCGTACCTGATTTTCGGGTGGTTCATTGTCAGTCAGTTAGGGCAAACGAGGCCGGGTGCTGTGTCCGAAATCGGACAGGCTGCGTCCGCTATCGGACAATCTGGTTGCGTTGTAAATGGTTAACCGATTGATAATCAAGCCATCAAAAATGTGGCATATTGTTTGGCATATAGTAATCAGCAAGGTTGACTATTTTTTGTCATGCTGACGCAAAGAAGTAGCTTACTCGAACAAAACTGTAATTAACTGGCGCAGGATTCTTCCTTGCGTCAGCATGACAAAAACGCTGAAACCAATGGATCGCGCCTTACCCAAACATTTCTGGAACCCGCAACGTATCATCTTGTCCGTTAGCGGTTTGGCAGTGGCCGCTCTGCTGATGTACACTTTTGTGTTTGCCGACCGCCGGACGAAGCTAAACGTTGAAAAAGACAAAATTACCGTCTCGCCCGTCACCACCGGCCCGTTCGAAGATTTTATTGCCGTTACGGGCGTGGTTCAGCCCCTGAAAACCATCCGGCTCGATGCCATCGAGGGCGGCTACGTGACCCAGAAACTCGTGGAAGGCGGCTCGCAGGTGGCGCAGGGACAGGTGCTGCTCAAACTCGAAAACCAGAACCTCAAACTCAGTTTTCTGCAATCCGAAACCGAGGCCAACCGATTGGTTAACGACCTGCAAAACACCCGCCAAAAACTGCGCGTTGACCGCTATACCCTCCGCCGAACCCTCGCCGACCTCGATGCCCAGATTGACCAAACCCAGGATACCTACGACCGGCAAACCAAACTTTACAAAGACAAAGTGATCTCGGAAGAAGATTTCCTGAAAGCCAAACGCGCCCACGAACGGGTAGTGGCGCAACGCACCATTGAGATAGAGTCGCAACGGTATCAGGAAGAAAACGCCAAACTCCAGATTATCCAACTCGAAGGTACCATTCAACGCACCCAACGCAACGTGGCCCTCTGGCAGCAAACGCTGGATAACTTAGTGGTGCGTGCGCCGGTGTCGGGTCAGCTTTCCAGCATTGACGTGGAGGTGGGCAGCAATATTAACCGGGGGCAAAACATCGGCCAGATTGATGATTTGAAGGGCTTCAAGATGCGCGTTGGCGTGGATGAGCATTACATCAGCCGGGTGTTTCCGGGGCTGACCGGCTCGTTTGAGTTCAACGGTAAAACCTACGTGTTGAGCATCAGCCGGGTGTTTCCAGAGGTGAGAAGCGGGCGGTTTGAGGTGGATATGACGTTTCCGCAGGGCGCACCGGAGGGCATCAAACGGGGGCAATCGTCGCCGATTCAGTTAGAACTTGGTAAAGCTGCCAACGCCACGCTGTTGCCCGTTGGCGGGTTTTTCTCCGATACGGGCGGCAACTGGGTGTACGTGGTGGATAAATCGGGCAAACGGGCCGTGAAACGACCGATTACGCTGGGCCGCAAAAACCCCGAATTTTATGAAGTCCTGACCGGCTTACAGCCTGGCGAACAGGTGATTACGAGCAGCTACGAAAATTTTGGTGATAACGAAGTGCTGGAATTTTAAAATTTATGACACGGAGATACACGGAGGAGACACAGAGATGCACAAAGAAAATTCTATTAAAAAAGCCCTCTGTGCATCTCTGTGTCTCCTCCGTGCATCTCCGTGTCATAAATCCCTACTAACATGATCGAAACAATTAACCTCCAGAAATTATTTGCTACCGAAGAGGTAGAAACCACTGCCCTCAATGGCATCTCGATGGCCGTGAAAGACGGCGAATTCGTTGCCATTATGGGGCCGAGCGGCTTCGGCAAATCCACATTGCTCAACATCATCGGTTTGCTGGATAATCCCAGCGACGGAGCCTACAATTTCTACGGCACCGAAGTTGCCAAAATGACCGAACGGCAACGCGCCGGGCTACGCAAAGGCAGCATCGGGTTTGTGTTTCAGAGCTTTAACCTGATTGACGAACTCACGGTGTATGAGAATGTTGAACTGCCCTTGCTGTATCTGAAAACCCCCGCCGAGGAGCGCAAACGGCGGGTCGAAGCATCGCTGGAACGCATGGCGATTATGCACCGGCGGAATCATTTTCCGCAGCAGCTCAGTGGCGGGCAGCAGCAGCGCACGGCCATTGCGCGGTCGGTGGTTGCCAAACCCAAACTGATTCTGGCCGATGAACCAACGGGAAACTTAGACTCGAAAAACGGCGAAGAAGTGATGAAGTTATTGGGCGAACTGAACGCCGAAGGCACTACCATTATCATGGTCACGCACTCGCCGTATGACGCGGGGTTTGCCCACCGGATCGTGAACCTGTTCGATGGCAAGGTGGTGACGGAGAATTTTCACGTGTAATGTGTAGAGACGCATACTTGCGTCTCACCGCCGGATGGTTTTCCTTGCGTCTCACCGCCGGATGGTTTTACGGCAACAGAAACGTGTTTAGGTCAAGATTCAGCACCTCCGAAAACGATGATTCGGTAGCCTGACCGCCATCGCCTTTGCGGTAGCGAAGCCAGATTTCGGTTTTGTAATTGTAAACGAACCCTTCGAGAATACCGTAATCTTCGTTCTCGATCAGGTGAATCACTTTGCTGGTATCGTGTTTGAAACCCGTGTTTTTGCAGATTTCGATGATTATCCGGGTTTGTTCGGCGGGGTGGTCATACAAAATAACATCAGGAACAGGCGTTGCATAGCCTTCGGTCAGCATGGTTTCGGGCAGTGGCTCGTACAAAATCTGACCCGACCGATATAAGGGATACAAGCCAGCCGTGAGCCGTGCAATCATGCTCTGATGTAATAAAGGGCCATAAACATCATCATCATGAACGACAAACTTAGACGAAGCCGGAAACGAGTACTGCTGCATAATCTGACCAATTGAATGAGTTGATTGCCTGATAATCAATGATACCCCAAATTTAACCAAACCCGTTATGTTCCGCAACTACCTCAAAATCGCCTGGCGGAACCTGCTCCGCAACAAAGTGTATTCGGCCATCAACATCGGCGGGCTGGCCGTTGGGCTGTCGTGCTGTATGCTCATCGGCCTGTATGTCCGTGACGAACTCAGCTACGACACGCAGCACAAAGACGTGGCCCGGCTCTACCAGGTCGGCACCGTGTTGATTAACCCCGATGGCGAAACAAAATCCGCCACCTCGCCGTATCCGGTGGCCGATGCCCTCCAACAGGAGTACCCCGAAATCGGCAGCACGACCCGGTTAGTTGGCCTTTTTGCCGACGATAAGACGCTGTTACGCTATGATGCGCCCTTCGGTAAACCCACCGTTTTCTACGAGACAAAAGGCTACTTAGCTGACCCAACATTCTTCTCGTTTTTTACCTATCCGTTCATCGAAGGCAACGGCGAAACAGCCCTCAAAAGCCCCAACACCATTGTCTTGTCAGAAGAAATCGCTCGCAAAATCTTTGGGGATCAGTCGGCCCTTAACAAGATCGTTCACGTCGAAAGCAACACCAACGGCACTGGTAATTACACGGTTACGGGCGTGTTCCGGCCCGGCGCGGTACCCTCGCACATCGACGCGCGGTTCTTCATTTCGTTTGCCGGGGGTGCGCTGGCCCAGTATGTAAAGAGTCAGCCGGGGATGGCCCGCAACAATATGTTTTTCACCTACCTGAAACTGGCTCCCGGTGCCGATGCCAAAAAATTAGAAGCCAAGCTGCCCGCCTTTGTCGAGAAATATATGCGGCAAGACCTGCGGGCGGCTGCGTTCGATAAACGCCAGTTTCTGACCGCCGTCAGCGACATTCACCTGCACACCGACCTGCCCGCCAACGTTACGCCCAACGGCAGCCTGACGTATCTGTACCTACTGGTGTCCATCGCCCTGTTTACGGTGCTGATTGCCTGCATCAACTTCATGAATCTCAGCACGGCGCGGTCGGCCAAACGGTCGGGCGAGGTGGGCGTTCGGAAGGTGTTGGGCGCGCGGCAGGGGGGCTTGATCGGGCAGTTTCTGAGCGAGTCTGTTCTGGTCAGCATACTGGCTTTTGGGCTGGCTATTGGCTTCACGGCCCTGCTGCTGCCGCTGTTTGAGCGGGTGTCGGGCAAGTCCTTGTCGCTGTCGCTGGCTCAAAACGCGGCCATGCTGGGTGGCTTTTTCGGACTGAGTGTGGCGGTTGGATTGCTGGCGGGTAGTTATCCTGCCTTCTATCTGGCCTCGTTCCGGCCCATTGTCGTGCTAAAGGGCGGGGGAGCCAACCCACGCTCTGCGCTGGCGGCTGTTTCACTCCGAAAAGGGTTGGTGGTGTTTCAGTTTGTGCTGTCGGTTATGCTCATTGTGGCGGTCGTTGTCATCAGCCAGCAAATGACCTTCCTGCGGTCTGCCGATCTGGGTTTCGCCAAAGATCAGCAACTCATTATTCCATTGCGGAGTACAACGGCCAAAGCGACCTATCCGGCCCTGAAAGACGAGTTGATTCACTCGGTCCGCGTACAGTCAGTGGGAGCGTCTGCGTATTATCCGGGCATTTTTAATCCCGAAGGCGGCCATTATTACGGGGAGAACCAACCGGCAGACGATGCCCAACCAACGGCAACCAACCGCGTTGATATAGACTACCTGAACACGCTTGCCATCAGGCCGGTAGCAGGGCGGTTGTTTTCGCGGGCCTTTCCCGCCGATACCAGCGGACGGATTATTCTGAATGAACAAGCCGTAAAAGCAATGGGATACCCGTCGGCTCAGGCGGCTATCGGCAGAAAAACCTACATCGGGCAGGGGGATGGCCGGGATGCGTTCACGATTGTGGGGGTGGTTAAAGACTTCCATTTCCAGGACCTGCACGTACCCATCACGCCCTACGCGTTTACGCTGAACAAAAGCCTTGACTACAACTACGTGATTGCCCACGTTGAAGCCGGTACGCTTCAGCCGACGTTAGCCGCCATCGAAGCCATCTGGCAAAAACTCAATCCGGGCGAACCATTTGAATATAGTTTTCTGGACGAAGATTTTCAGAAGAACTACGTAGCCGAGAGCCGTATTTCGTCCGTTGCGGGCTATTTCACCCTCATCGCCATCCTGATTTCCTGCTTAGGGCTATTTGGTCTGACCACCTTCACCGCCGAGCAGCGGACGAAAGAAATCGGGGTACGTAAAGTGCTGGGTGCCAGCGTAGGGAGCATCGTATCACTGCTCTCCAAAGACTTCCTGAAACTGGTATTGATTGCCTTTCTCATTGCGTCTCCCCTGGCGTGGTACGCCATGAATCGGTGGCTGGCCGACTTCGCCTACCGGGTCACTATCGACTGGTGGGTGTTTGCCCTGGCAGGAGCCATAGCGGTGGGTATCGCCTTGCTGACGGTGAGTTTTCAGAGTATAAAAGCCGCCCTGATGAACCCCGTCAACTCATTAAGAAGCGAATAAACAACAAACGATCATGTTCAGCAACTATCTTAAAATCGCCTGGCGGAATCTGGTCCGCAACAAAGTCTATTCGGCCATCAACATCGGTGGGCTGGCCGTGGGTATGGCCGTGGCGATGCTCATTGGGCTGTGGGTTTATGATGAATTGACGTTCAATACCTACCACAATCGCTATGAGCGCATTGCTCAGGTGATGCAACACCAAACTGTCGATGGGCAGATTAGTACGAATTACTCGATCCCGCTTCCGCTGGAGGCTGAACTCCGCAGCCAGTACGGGAAGAATAGTCCGATCAAACGCATCGTGCTGGCGTCATGGATTTATGGACACGGGCTGGACATGGGCGACCAGAAATTTGTCAGGAAAGGCGGGTTTATGCAGCCCGATGCCCCCGAAATGCTGTCGTTACGGATGCTGAAAGGAACCCGGCAGGGTTTGCGTGATCCGGGGTCGATTCTACTGGCCGAGTCGGTGGCCAAAGCCTACTTCGGCGACACCGATCCAATGGGCAAAATTCTGAAACTCGACAACAAAATGGCCGTTCGCGTAACGGGTGTCTATCAGGATTTGCCCTACAATACCACCTTCCGCGACCTTACCTTCATTGCACCCTGGGAGTTGCTCCTCAACAACGATGAATCCGTTCGGCGGGCCAGTCAGCAGTGGGACAATAATTCGTTTCAACTCTTTGTCCAACTGGCCGATAAGGCCGATCTGTCGGCAGTGTCGAGGCTGCTTAAAAACACTAAACTCGATCACGTCGATAAACGGATAGCCCTGACAAAACCCGAAATCTTTCTGGAACCCATGGGTCGCTGGCACTTGTACTCAGACTGGAAAAACGGCGTAAACGTGGGTGGCCGCATTCAGTACGTCTGGCTTTTCGGCACTATTGGCTTGTTTGTCTTACTGCTGGCCTGCATTAATTTCATGAATCTCAGCACCGCCCAAAGCGAAAGACGAGCCAAAGAAGTGGGCATCCGCAAGGCCGTTGGCTCCTTGCGGGGGCAACTTATTGGCCAGTTTTTCAGCGAATCGCTTTTAGTAGTCGCCATCGCCTTTGTGTTGGCGATGATTGGGGCCATGGTGTCCCTGCCTTTTTTCAATGATGTCGCCGATAAACAGACAGCCATCCCTTGGTCGAATACTGGGTATTGGGCGGTAATCCTTCTATTTTGTCTGCTGACGGGTCTTGTCGCAGGCAGCTATCCAGCACTCTATCTGTCAGCGGTCAACCCACTGCGTGTGCTGAAAGGAACAGTGAAGGCAGGTCGATTTGCGTCACTACCCCGCCGGGTATTGGTGGTTACGCAGTTCACGGTATCGGTTACCCTTATTATCGGTACTATTACCGTGTTTCGGCAGATCCAGTTTGCTAAAGATCGGCCTGTGGGTTATGTCAGGGCCGGTTTAGTAACCCTGGGTATTGGTGGTTCAGTCATCCATGACCATTATGATGCCATCCAAAATGAACTCCGAAACGCGGGTATCATCAGCAACATGGCCGAGTCGCGCAGCCCCATGACGGCCCTTTGGCAAACACAGAACGGCTTCGACTGGAACGGCAATGTCACCAACGCACAGGCTGAATTCGGTACTATTTTCGTCACTCATGACTTTGGTAAAACCGTGGGCTGGCAGGTGAAAGCCGGGCGGGATTTTATTCGTAACTACCCCGCCGATTCGACTGGGATGGTTTTGAACGAGGCCGCCGTTCGGTACATGGGCCTGACATCGCCCGTTGGCAAAACGGTGCGCTGGGAAAGTATCAACTGGAAGGTAGTAGGGGTGGTAAAAGACCTGATCATGGAATCGCCCTATGCCCCAGCCCGGCCATCGATTTATATGATTGGCAACGGGCCGGGCAACAACCTGCTGTTGCGCATCAATCCGAACCAGACCAGTTCCGATGCCGTCAGTCAGCTTGGCACCATACTGAAAAAATACGACCCTACTCTGGTACCTGATGCTCAGTTTGTCGATCAGGAATATGCCCAAAAATTCTCGGATGAAGAGCGCATCGGTAAGCTGGCTTCGATTTTCGCCGTGCTCGCCATTTTTATCTCGTGTTTGGGTATTTTCGGGCTGGCTTCGTTCATGGCCGAGCAGCGCACAAAAGAAATTGGCGTTCGTAAAGTACTGGGAGCCAGTGTGCTGAACCTGTGGGGTTTGCTCTCTAAAGATTTCGTGGTGCTGGTGCTGATTGCCTTTTTGATTGCCACACCGCTAGCTTATTATTTTCTCTCGAACTGGCTTCAGCAATACGACTACCGCACCGACATCTCGTGGTGGATTTTCGCCGTGTCGGGCGTGGGCGCATTGGCGATTACATTGCTGACGGTGAGTTTCCAGAGCATCAAAGCGGCACTGATGAACCCGGTGAAATCATTGAGAAGCGAGTAACTGCTAGTTAAAAATGCTGACTAAATCCAGTTCGATGCCTGTACTTTCATCCTTCACAATGCCTGATGTGATGGTTGTCTGACCACCAGGAGTCATAATAGTTACCTGCCTGAAATGAGGGATAACGACCCAAACAACCAGCGTACCCGATGGGAAGTAAATATCCAGTGCTTTGTCGGTTAAATCAGATAGAGCCTGGCGTGGGGATAAAATTTCAACAGCTAACAGGGGCGGTGTTGTTGGCCGGATGATGTCGCGGAGCCAGTTTGCTTTACCAAGCTGACATACGGCCACATCTGGTTTTGCCCGTCCGTGCGAGAGTTCAAACTCAAGCTCCGGCAAAATATCATACTGCTCGTCATAGCGGCCAAAACTTTTAGAAAGCCGGTAGGTCAACTTGGCGTGATTGTATGACATAATGTCTTCAGAGTAAAATTCTTCAATTAAGTCGAATGATTGGGCTTCCATAACCGAAAGTTGTTTTTTCAAAGATACTAAAAACCCCAACATCATGTTTAAAAACTACCTTAAAATCGCCCTCCGAACCCTGTGGCGCAACCGACTCTTTACCACGATCAACGTGCTGGGCCTGTCGGTCGGGCTGGCCTGCGTGGTGGTGCTGGTGCTGTTTGCCCAGAAGTGCCTGACCTGGGACACTCAACATGCCAACCTCGACCGGATTTATTCCATCCAGACCTCCTCCGGCGGGGAAACCTACAACCAGACCGTTTATCCGCTGCTCGGCCAACTCCTGCACGACTACCCCGAAATCGAGACCGGCACGCACATCCAGCACTGGAATAACCCCTGGATCGAGTACCGGGGCAAGAGCGTTCAGCAATCGACGGACTACGTGGACTCGACGTTTTTCCGGGTCTTTTCGTTTGCCTTTAAATACGGCGACCCGGCTACGGCGTTGCAAAATCGCTATTCGGTGGTGCTGAACGAGAACGTGGCCGAATCGCTGTTTGGCGCGGCAAACCCGGTGGGTAAACACGTGACCGTCAATGACACGCTCCAATTCACTGTAACGGGGGTGTTGGCTAAACTGCCGGCCAATTCGTCGTTGCAGTTTTCGGTCCTGATGCCAGCCGCCAACCTGATGGCCGATGCCGGATTCCGGCAAAACGCCGACTGGTTCAACACCTTCGCCACCGTGTTTGTGCTGCTCCGGCCCGATGCCGACAAAGCCCGGCTCGACGCTAAGTTTCCGCTGTTAGTCAAGCGGCATTTTGCGGGCGACGCTCAGAAGCGCGTCCTGCGGCTGAACCCGTTCAAGGATTTTATCTATACCGAGAATCCGGCATTTGCGGGCCTCATCAACGCCATAATCGCCATTGCCGCGTTTTTGCTGCTCATCATCAGCATCAATCTCATTAATCTTAACATGGCCTCGGCCCTGCCCCGCGCCAAAGAAGTAGCGATGCGGCAGGTGGTGGGTGCCACCAAACGATTAGTGCTGAATCAGTTCTGGATCGAGTCGGGGATGGTGGTGGCGGTGTCGCTGGGGTTTTCGGTGCTGTTTGCCGTGTATTTCCTGATTCCGCACTTCAACGATCTCCGCGAGGGAAAGATGCAGTTGGCCATCGTCTGGGCAACGGATTACCCCACGATTCTGACCGTGCTGGGTCTGGCCTTAGCCGTTGCGCTGGTGGCCGGCACCGCCCCGGCCCTGTTTCTGATGCGGCTGAAAACAACCGAAGCCGTGAAGGGCAAAATCTCGGCCAGTCCGCGCAGCGGGGTCTTCCGGCAAAACGCGCTGATTGTGGTGCAGTTCGCGCTGGCGGTGCTGTTTATCCTCGGCACGATTGGGATGCGCGAGCAGATCGAATACATGAAAAACGCGGATTTGGGCTACGACAAAACCAACGTCCTGGTCTTTAAAACCGACCTCGCCTACCGCAACTCAACGGCTGCTGTGGCGCAGGGGCGGGCCATTATGAACGGGCTTCGCCAGAACCCGAATGTGCTGTCGTTCACGAGTTCGGAACTGACCCCGGCCCAGTATTACAACAACTTCAACAGTTACTACCCCGACGGCAACGAAGCCCGGAAGGTGAACATCCGGCACGTGCCGGGCGCGGTGAATTACACCGAAACGTTTAAAATCCCAATGGTGGAGGGCCGAAACGTCTCCGATGCTACACCCGCCGACTCGGCTAACCGGGCGGTGGTGCTGAACGAGTCAGCTATGCGGGCCTTTGGCTGGACAACGGCGGTGGGCAAAAAACTCCGCCAGCAAAACGACGACGGGGTGTTCACCGTCGTCGGCGTAACAAAAGACTACCACTACCGCGACCTCAAAGACCGGGTTGGGCCGATGTTGCAGTGGTACAGTGGCCGCGAGCGATTGAGTACGTTCCTGTCGGTGCGGCTGAATGATGCGGCCAACGCCCCGGCCCTAATTCGGGATATGGAAGCGCAGTTCAAAAAGATTCCGGCCCGGCGGTCGCTGTCATACACGTACTTGGCCGACGAGGTGGCGAAAGCCTACGAGCCCATCAACAACGCCTGGCGCATCGTCAGTTTCGTGACCATGATTGCGGTGCTGACGGCCTGCGCGGGCATTTTTGGGCTGATTACGCTCGTGGCCCGGCGACGCACCAAAGAGATTGGCGTTCGCAAAGTGCTGGGAGCCAGCGTGTTGAGCGTTGCCCTGTTGCTCTCGTCCGATTTCCTGAAATTGGTGGGTATCGCCATTCTGATTGCGGGGCCGGCGGGCTGGTGGCTGGGTCAGAAGCTGCTCGGTTACTGGGCCTACCACATCGAACCGCAGTGGTGGTATTTGGTGGTGGCGGCACTGCTGGCGGTGGGCATCGCCTTCATATCGGTTGTGTTTCAGGCCCTGAAGGCGGCTTTGGCGAATCCGGTGACGAGTTTGCGGAGTGAATAATCAGCGGTGTAGCTGACTTCTGTCAGGCAAAGACAGTGGACAGGGGAAGCTCAAAACCCGTTGCCTGATCAACCAGCGTATCATCATGATGGAAAAAGTGGTAGTGACCGGGCCGGTCGAAAACCATCACGGCCCGCAAAACCGGCAACACAATCCAGCAGGATTTAGCACCGAACTGGAAGTAAACGTGGGTCTTAGCCACCATCTCTTCCGGTCCGGCGTCCCGGTTGCTTTGAGACGGGGACTGAATCTCGATGCAGGTCAGCGGTGGGTCGGGTCGTTTGGCCGGTTCGTTGTCATAATCCAGTTTGATACTGGCCGGATAAACCAATACATCCGGTGTGGTGCTGTCGGGTTGGGTCGCCAGCGAGGTTTCAGACATGATTCGGTGTGTAGTCCGGTAGCGGAGTTTTAATTCAAACGATAGATTGGCCTGAATCGAACCATGAACGGCGTTGGGCATAGGTTTTCCTCTATCAAGTTCGTAGGGCAAGCGATCAACGATGGCCTCCATAAGCAGTATGCCGCCAAAGCGGACGAGTTTTTTTCAAAGATACCCAAAACCAATAAAATCATGTTCAGAAACTACCTCAAAATCGTCGGACGGACCCTGCTCCGCAACAAAGTGTATTCGGCTATCAACATTGTTGGTCTCGCTGTCGGGCTTGCCTCTTGCCTGCTCATTGTGCTTTATGTGAGCGATGAACTCAGCTACGACCGCTATAACGCCAAAGCCGACCGGACTTACCGCCTGAATACGGATGCTAAATTTGGTGGAAGCACCGTTGAATTAGCCGTTACGCCCGATCCGCTTGGCCCAACGCTTAAACAGGATTACCCACAGGTAGAGCAGTTTGTCCGGCTGCACCATCGCGGTATGTGGCTCGTCAGGCTGGCCGGTTCACCAACGGCTATCAGCGAGGATAACATCACCTTTGCCGACTCGACCCTGTTCGATGTGTTTACGCTGCCCCTCATTGCCGGTAATCCGAAGCGGGCATTGGCCGAACCGAACACCGTTGTTATCACCGAATCGGCGGCCAAACGCCATTTCGGGAGCCAGAACCCAATGGGACAGACACTGTTATTAGGCGATCAGCCGTACCGAATAACGGGCCTCATGCGCGATATGCCCGCGAATTCCCACTTCCGGGCCGACATTTTCCCAACCATGCTCAACGATGATTACCAGTGGGGACAGTGGTTGAGCACTAACCACTACACCTATATCGTGCTTAGACCCGGCACCGACCCGGTGGTATTTACCCGTAATCTCGACGCGGTGGTAGAGAAATATTGTAGTCCGGTATTGATGAAAGAAGTTGGCGTAACCATAGCCCAGTTCCGGCAGTCGGGCAATCGGTTTCGGTTATGGATGATGCCCCTGACTGACCTGCACCTGCGCTCGAAGCAAACCATTGAAATGATGGCACCGGGCGATATCCAGTACGTTTATGTTTTTTCGGTGGTGGCGTTGTTTATCTTGCTCATTGCCTGCGTGAATTTCATGAATCTGGCTACGGCGCGGGCCTCCATGCGAGCTAAAGAAGTGGGCGTTCGCAAAGTGCTTGGCTCCGAACGGCAGCAATTGATTGGGCAGTTCATGACCGAATCGGTTCTGACAACGACGGTTGCGCTGGGTCTGGCCTTGCTGCTGGTGGTGGTTGCCCTGCCCTTGTTTAACAACGTGGCCGCCAAAACACTGCGCTGGCAGGGTTTGCTCGCACCCGGCTGGTTGGCCGCGTTAGCCGCCGTGCCGGTGGTGGTAGGTGGGCTGGCGGGTAGCTATCCGGCTCTGTTTCTATCCGCCTTTCAGCCCATACAGGTCTTGACCGGCAAACGAACTGCGGGTATCCGGGGGCTGAGTCTGCGGAGTGCGCTGGTGGTGTTTCAGTTCAGCACGTCGGCGCTGCTCATCATTGGCACCCTCGTGGTTTATCGCCAACTGACCTACATCAAGACCCGGAACCTGGGCTTCGACCGCGCCCATGTACTGACCGTCAGCACAAACGGCTCAAAACAGGATGAGTCGTTTCGGCAGGAAGTGTTAAAGTTGCCCGGTGTTGTGAGTGGTACATTGTCTGGCTTTTTGCCCGTTCCGTCAGACCGTTCAAGCGTTCCTTTGTTCCCGATGGGCGAAACCGATCAGAAAAAAGCCGTCACGACGCAACGCTGGACGGTGGACTACGACTACATAAAAACGCTGGGGATGCAGATGGCGCAGGGTCGTAATTTCTCGCCCGCGTTCGGGGCCGATTCGTCGGGGGTTGTTCTGAATGAGACCGCCGTCAAACTTTTTGGCTTTACGAATCCCATTGGTCAGCGGGTTGATGTATTTCAGGGTCCCGGTCGGCGTAAAACGTTTACGGTTGTTGGGGTGGTGCGAAATTTCAATTATGAGTCATTGCGCCAGCAGGTGGGGGCGGTGGCTCTTTTTCTGGGGAGGGATCCCGGTTCGGCTTCGTTCCGGCTCGACAAGGCAGATGTACCCACCCTGCTAACGCAGATCGAATCGAAGTGGAAGCAGTTGATGCCCGGTCAACCTTTCAGCTATCAGTTTATGGATGATCGGTTTGATTACGTGTACCGCGCCGAGCAGCGAGTAAGTACGCTCATCTTATCGTTTGCTGTGCTGGCTATTTTGATTGCCTGTCTCGGTCTGTTCGGGTTAGCATCGTTCACCGCCGAAGCCCGCACTAAAGAGATTGGGGTGCGTAAAGTGCTGGGTGCCAGCGTTGCCAGTATTGTAACGCTGTTGTCAAAAGATTTCCTGAAACTCGTACTCATTGCTATTGTCATTGCCAGCCCGATTGCGTGGTGGGCCATGAATCGCTGGTTGCAGGACTTCGCCTACCGCATCAACATCGAGTGGTGGGTATTTGCGCTGGCGGGTCTGCTGTCGGTAGGCATCGCGCTGTTGACGGTGAGTTTTCAGAGTATCCGGGCCGCGCTGATGAACCCGGTCAAATCATTGAGAAGCGAATAAGAGGCTATACCCGCCCCACTCAGCGTAATTGCGCCCGGTAGGTTCGGCCACGCCATTGCGTGGGTACCCGGCCAGCCGACAGAAAAATGCGCAGCACGGCCAGCGGGTCCAGCAGGGGCGACAGCCAGTAGCCTATCCCAACGCTGGCCCCCGTCCAGGTGTAGCAGTGAGCGGTAGCTACGTGCAGAATCAGCCGCAGACCCAGCAACAGGGCGTTCAGGCCGAGCAGGGCCAGTGCCACCCACGAGTAGGTCACGCCCGTCAGAACGCCCAACGCCAAGCCACCCAGCACCAGGATGGGCAGAGCCTGGACGCTCAACAACAGGTGCAGATCGCTGCGGAGCTGGCGGGCGGTAGAGGCATCTTTCAGGTCGAGCGAGCGGCCCCACTCGCGCCAGGTCTCGGCCACGCCCTCATACATCCGAACCTGGATGAGTTGCGCCCCGTCGAGCATCTGCACCCGGAAACCGGCTTTGGCGACGGCGCGGGCCAGTGTCACATCGTCGCAGAACGAGCTGCGGGCGCAGGCATAGCCGCCCACCGCGTCCAGAACCGCCCGTCGGCTCAAAAAACATTGGCCGTTAGCCAGCACCTGCTGCTCTGTAGCCGGGCCGTTGCCCCAACTGTTGGTCCGGTAGAGCAGCGTGGTGAGCAGGGCCGCGTGCAGGGCCGCTTCGCCCGCCGACCGCACGATGAACCGGGGCGACAACGACACCAAATCGCAGGCATCCTGCCGGGCCTTGGTGACGAGTGTTTTAACTAAGCCCGGCTGCGGGCGGGTGTCGGCATCAATGCCCAGCACATACTGGCTCCGGGGCGAACTCTGCCGGTAGCCGTAGTGCAAAGCCCAGGGCCGCCCCACCCAGCCCGGCGGCAGGGGCGTGTCGGTCAGGAGTTTGATGCGGGCATCGCGTTGAGCGTACTGCCGGACGAGGTCGCGGGTGCCATCCTGCGAATCACTGTCGATGATGAGAATCTCGCGCACTTCGGAGCCTTGCTGCATCAGACCCAACAGGCAGGGTTCCAGCCGATGCACCTCGTTCAGGGTAGGCACCAGCACACTAACGCTGCCCACGAGCGAGGGGTCGGGGGGCAACGGGTCTGGCCGGAGCGGGGTGGGGCCAACGGGCGGATGCCGAAACGCGGTTTCTATCAGGTGCAACAGCAGGCGAACGGCAGCAGGAAGCTGGAACACCAGCAGGGCGGCAAACAACAGATCAGGCAACGACAACGTAAAAAGAACAGACTGCCAATTCATAAGACTTGAGTGTAAACCGGTAGCGACCCGCCCAGCGCACCCGCGCCGGTTGGCGGGGCAGGCCGGACAACCGACTATACCTGAACAGATGGTAACGGTGTTCGGTTTGACGGACCGGCATACCCTTACTCTGTGGCCCGGTAGGGTAGTTGCCATACCCGCAATGATGCCCGATTGTTCTGCCGCGTAAGGTTAGCTGAACGTGGGGGCAGTATAACCGCCACTCATCCCAAAGCCGACACCCGTATCGCTAAAACTGCGTCTTTTGTGTGGTTCAACAAGCGCAGCGATGAAGAGAAGATGGATTATCTTAAGGATGCTAACCGGGCTGCTGATCGGTCACACTCAGGCACAACCGGGCCTGAAAGGGACGTATTACAGCGGGACTAACTTCGAGACAAAAGTGCTGACCCGCATTGATCCGCAAATCAGTTTCGACTGGACGGGGCGCAGTCCGGTTTCCGGCCTCGGTAAGTCCTATTACTCTATCCGCTGGACGGGTAAACTGCTGGCACCGGTGTCGGGGCGGTACGTTTTCAACGCGAAGGTGGACGATGGTATTCGCATCTGGGTGGGCAACCGGCAGGTGATGGATGCCTGGCAACTGAACGATTCCAAACGGTTCACGGGTGCTGTAACGCTAAAGGCCGGGCAGTACTACGACCTGAAGATTGACTATTTCAACGACCTGCTGGGGGGCGTAATCGAGTTATTCTGGCAGCGTCCCGACGAGGTAAACCCGCCGTTCAGCAGCGGGAAGCCTATTTCCGGTCAGTACCTGTATCAGACAATCCCCACTCCGCCTAAGCCTGTTGTTCCGCCAAAACCCACTACTAAACCTGCGGTGGTGGTTGCGCCCACCCCAAAACCTGCGCCGAAACCCGTTGTTGTGCCACCCAAACCAGAGTCAGTAGTGGCTGCGGTAATCCCTCCGGTAGTAGCCGCGCCGGAGAAAACCCCCGAAGCCCAGGCCCAGGCCGAAACGTTCGGGTCAGTCGAGACGGGTAAACTGCTGGTGCTGGAGAACGTCTTTTTCGAGCGCAGTACCTACGTGCTTCTCCCGGAGTCGTTTGCCGAGTTGGATAAGTTAGTGCGAACCCTGCGCCAGAACCCGGCCCTGCGCATCAGCATCGCCGGGCATACCGATAACGTGGGTGACCCCCGCCTGAACCAGTCCCTCTCAGAATACCGGGCGCGGGTGGTGGTGAATTACCTGACCCGGCATGGCATCGCCGACGACCGCGTCGGGGCAATGGGCTATGGTGGTTCGCGGCCCGTGGCTGATAATGATACAGAAACGGGTCGGGCCAGAAACCGGCGGGTGGAATTTATCGTAAAATGAGTCAAAAATGAGTTCGCTTATGCAATTTGCCTTTGTCTTGCATCCTGAACTAAACGCACTCGGTCTATGAAACTCTTAGTTACTGCTCTTCTCCTTTTATGGCTCGTTCCGATGCTGTTTGGCCAAACCCAACCCCTCACGCCCGATGTGGCCCGAAGAATTCAGCAAGTCGAAAACACCCTGATGCCCGGTGTGCAACTTGCGGGAGAACCACCAGTACACTACACGCTGGCCGAGCGAATGCGGCTGATGAAAATCCCGGCGGTGAGTATCGCTGTGGTCAATAACGGCAAACTTGAGTGGGCAAAGGCGTATGGCTATCGAAGCACCGACAGCCTGCAACGGGCCGATACCCAAACGCTGTTTCAGGCTGCATCGGTCAGCAAACCGATTGCGGCATTTGGTGCCCTGACCGTAGTGGAACGGGGCAAATTAGGGTTGGATACAGACATCAACCAGTATCTGAAAAGCTGGCATACCAAACCGTCTCCGTTTAGCAGCCAGAAACCCATTACCCTCCGGGGGCTGCTCTCGCACACCGCCGGGCTAACCGTGCATGGCTTTGGGGGCTACGCCAACGGGCGGGCCATTCCTACGGTGGTTCAAATTCTGAACGGCGAAAAACCGGCTAATTCGCCCCCCGTTGTGTCGGATACCGTGCCGGGTACACGGTCGCAGTATTCGGGGGGTGGGTACGTGGTGATGCAACAGGCCATTACCGACGTAACGGGCGAGACCTTCCCGGCATTTATGCAAAAAACGGTGCTGACTCCCCTCGGCATGACGCACAGCACCTACGAGCAGCCGCTGCCCGAATCGCGGCAGACCAATGTCAGTGTGGCCCACTTTGGCAATGGCAAAAAAATCCCCGGCAACTGGAATACTTACCCCGAAATGGCTCCCGCCGGTCTGTGGACAACCCCTTCTGACTTGGCGCAGTACATTATCGAGGTGCAGCAGTCATTGCAGGGAAAAGGCAGTCATATACTGTCGGAGCCGATGACGAAGGCCATGCTCACCAATCAATTAGGCAGTCACGGTCTCGGCCCCGAAGTGCGGGGTAGCGGCAACGAACTGGTGTTCAGCCACAACGGGGGTAATGCCGGATATAGATGCCTGTTTTACGCGCTGGCTAAAACCGGGCAGGGCGTGGTTATCATGACCAATTCGGACCGGGGTATGGAGTTGATTGACGAACTGATGCGGAGCGTGTCCAATGCCTACGGTTGGGCGGAGTTCAGGCCCGTTACCAAAAAGCTGGCACGGGTGGCCCCGCAAAAACTGGAGGCCATGACCGGACGCTATACGTTGCCCAACAAGCCTAACCTGGTGCTACACGTCTCGGTGGTGCAACAGGAGTTGCGGGTAAAACAAGGCTGGGATCGGTTTGAATTTACGCTGCAACCCGAATCGGACCGGGATTTTTTTGTGAAAGGCGATGGCGGTGCGTTCTCGTTTGCCGCTGCCCCCGACGGCACCATCACGGGCCTGACCGCCTTTGGCCGCGACTACTGGACCAAAGAAAAATAACGACCTGACCGTATTGAATGAACCTGGTGAGGAGGAGTATGCGGAGTGAGTAAATCAACCCTCAAAGATATCGGATAGCTCTAACTGAATCCCCGTAACGGGGTCAAGAACAGTGCCAGTAGAGAAATTAACCTGTTTGCGGTCGGGTAACAGAATCGAAACGGTTTGAACACTGGGAACAACTAACCAAACGGTTTTAACGCCCGCCGGGAAGTGTTTTTTGTAAATACCTTCGGTCAGGCTGTTCAGGCTTTGCTCCGGCGAGAGAATTTCGATGGTCGTCAGCGGCACATCCTGCACCACAATCTCGTCGGCCAGCCAGTTGGCTTTCCGCTTGGGCATAATACAAAGGTCAGGGCGGGTTTTGCCTGATGCAAAGCTGAAATCAAGTTCGGTCAGGATACTGTATTCATGGCGGTAAGCGACCATGAGTAAAAAGCCCAAACGGGTTTGTAAATCGGAATGATTGTAGCTCGACATTTTTTCGTCTTCTAATTCGTCGGTAATGATAGGGAGTTCAAGGAGGTCTTCCATAGCTGATACGTTTTCTCAAAGATAGCAAAAAAACAGCTTTTTCTTTCCGGTGCAACGCCCGGCCCCGTTCGGGCATCTTTACCAAAAAACACAATCATTATGCAAAATTTCGGTCAAACCCTTGCCGTTGCGCTGCTGCTGACCGGCCCCGCAATCGCCCAAAACACCAGTCAAACGCCCTACCAAACCAAAACCTTTGCCACCAACGGCCTGACCACCGTGCGCGTCGAAACGTCTGGCGGCAGCATTCTCGTTGAGGGAGACCACGCGGGCGAAGCCAAAGTGGAAGTCTATGTGCAGCCCAACAACCAGAACGGTAGCCAGGCACTCACCCAGGCCGAACTCGATGAGCGGCTCAGTCAGTACAGCATCACGGTCGAAACGCAGGGCGGTGTCCTTGTGGCAACGGCCAAACGGAAAGACAACCGGAACATCATGAGCTGGAAAAACGGCCTGAGCATCGCCTTCCGGGTGTATGTGCCGCGCCAAATGGCGACCGACCTGCACACGTCCGGCGGTTCCATCAACCTGAGCCATTTGGCGGGTAGTCAGAAATTTGAGACGAGTGGCGGCAGCCTGAGCCTGACCGATTTAGACGGTAACACCCAGGGCCACACGTCGGGTGGCTCCATAAACCTGAACAACTGCCGCCCGATGGTAGCCGTAGAAACGAGTGGCGGCAGTATCGAAGCGATGGCCTCGTCGGGTAAAATCCGGCTCGAAACATCGGGCGGGTCGGTGCGGATGCGTGACCTCAACGGCGACGTTCACGCGACTACCAGTGGCGGCAGCGTGGAGGGCAACGACATCAAGGGCGAGCTGTTCACCAGCACATCGGGCGGTTCGGTGCGGATAAAAGGCATGGCCGGAAGTCTGGAAGCCAGCACGAGTTCGGGCAGCGTGGAGGCCGAGATGGTGGCGATTGGCAAGTATGTCCGGCTGTCGGCATCGTCGGGCAGCGTTCGCGTCAGGATGCCACTCGATAAGGGGCTTGACCTTGATTTGCGCGGCAACCGTGTGACGGTGCCGCAGCCGATGGCGGGCTTTTCGGGCAGTATCGAGAAAGACCGCGTTCGGGGGCAGCTCAACGGGGGCGGTATTCCGGTGGTACTGTCGGCCAGCAGCGGCTCGGTGTCGGTGAATTGATAAAGCCGTTTAAAACTGTCCGTTATCGAACAGCCGGGTGTCCATTATCGGACACCCGGCTGTTTTTTATTTGCGTAAACCGCTGATTGTCAGTACCTGTTTTTCGTGGCACAGAAGTTGGCGGGGTACGGTACAGACCGATAAACCCCGAACAGCCATGTTCCGCAACTACCTCAAAATCGCCTGGCGAAATCTCGCTAAAAACCGCACTTACGCCGGTATCAACGTCATTGGCCTGGCCCTCGGCTTAGGCGGTGCGCTGCTGATTTTCGCGCTCGTCCGGTATCATTTTGCCACCGACACCCACCACCATAATTACAACCAGATTTACCGGATTGTATCAACTTTCAAAACGCCCGACGGCGACTTCCACACGCCTGGTGTGCCGATGCCGTTGAGCAAAGCTGTTCGCACTGACCACCCCGACATAGCCCAACTTGCCATGATTGAGGTCTGGGAACAGCCAATGGTATCGGTGCCGATGAGGAACGGGCCAGACAAGAAATTCAAAGAAGCAGACATGGTTGGTGCGTTTGTGGAAACGTCGTATTTCCGCATCTTCGATTATGACTGGCTGGCCGGTAGTTCTGCCGACCTGAAACAGCCCAACACGGTGGTTGTCAGTCAGAAAGCCGCGCAGAAATATTTTGGTACAACGGTCAATGTGCTGGGTAAACTCCTCAAACTCAACGGACGTACAAACGCCCGCGTTGTTGGGGTTTTCCGGGATTATTTGGACAACACCGATTTTGAGTACGACATCATGCCCTCTTACGCCACCATCCCCGACTTTAGCGGGCGGCCACTCGACGACAATTTTGGCAATACCAATAGTTCGTCGCAGTGTTTTGTGTTGCTCAACAACCAATTCACGGCTGCCGATTGGGAACGGGGAATGCCGGGGTTTGTCAAAAAATATAACCCCACCGGCCTCAACAAAATCCGGTATCCGATGCAGCCTTTGGCCGGTATTCACTTCGCCACTGATTACGGCGGGGTGAGCAAATCACTGATTCTGTCGCTATTTATTATCGGTATTTTTCTGATCGTCACGGCCAGTATCAACTTCGTGAACCTTGCCACGGCGCAGGCCATGACGCGGGCGCGGGAGGTGGGTGTCAGAAAGGTGATGGGCAGCACGCAGGGGCAGCTTTTCGGGCAGTTTATGGGCGAAACCGCTCTGATTACCCTCACGGCTACAGCCCTCGCCTTGCTCTTGTTTCAGATGGGGTTGGGCTTGGTGGAGCAGTATATGAGTGGCGCGTTCAAATTCACATTCTATTTTGACCCGTCGGTCATCGGCTGGATCGTGTTGCTGGTGCTGGGTGTGATTTTGCTGTCGGGCGTGTACCCGGCGTTAGTGCTGGCGGGGTTCAAGCCCGTGATGGCGTTGGCAGGCAAAATTACGACGCGGCAGGTGGGCGGCTTTTCGGTGCGCCGGGGGTTGGTGGTGGCGCAGTTTGCCATTTCGCAGATGCTCATTATCGGCATGGTGGTGGTGGCGGGCCAACTCCGGTTTGTGCAGGAAAAAGACCTCGGCTTTCGCAAAAATGCCATCCTAACCATCGAACTGCCGATGGTAGCCGCGCAGGACGTGGTGAAAATGAATACGTTTCGTAATCTGGCAACGGCCATTCCCGACGTAAAAAAGTTGAGTTATTCCATGAGTGGCGCACCCCAATCGGGCTGGGTGAGCCAAAGTAACGTTCGGTTTGATACCCGACCCGACGACGAAAAGTTTTCTCCCCACTACAAGGGCATTGACGTAAATTATCTGGACTTGTACGGCCTTAAACTCGTGGCTGGGCGCAATCTATATCCGTCTGACTCGGCCCGCGAAACGCTCATCAACGAAACGATGGTGCGGAAACTTGGTTTCAGCAATCCGGCCCAGGTACTCGGTAAAATATTAAACAACAATGGACGAAAATTAGCCATCGTGGGCGTGGTGAAAGACTTTCATCAGGTCACGCTCGACGACCCGATTGCGCCCTTGTTTATGACTACGCCGACTTCTAACTATCATTTTGTCAACCTGCAACTGCACAGCGGCAATCTTCAGCGTGTGGTGAGCGCGTTGGAAAAACAATTCACCACGGTCTATCCTGACACCTATTTCAGCAGCCAATTTGTTGATGTCCGAATTAACCAAGGCTATCAGCAGCAGAAAACGATGGGCAAGCTCGTCAATTTCTTTGCTGCTATCGCCGTGTTGATCGGGTGTTTGGGTTTGTATGGTTTGGTGCTGTTTATGGCCGCGCAAAAGACCAAAGAGATTGGCGTTCGGAAGGTGCTGGGGGCCAGTGTGGGCAGCATTTTGTGGTTGTTTGGGCGTGAGTTTGCCGGGCTCATTGCGGTGGCGTTTGTGTTGGCGGCTCCGTTGGCGTGGTGGGTGATGAACGGCTGGTTGCAGGGTTTTGCCTATCGCATCACGCTTAGCCCCGGCATTTTCCTGTTGGCGATTGGCGTAACGCTGCTCGTGGCCGCGCTCACCGTGAGTTTCCAGAGTGTCAAAGCCGCGCTGATGAATCCGGTGAAGAGCCTGCGAAGCGAGTGACAGTTACTCGGCAAATACCTCACTCAACAGTAATTCAATGCCCGTAACAGGGTCAGTCAGGATCATGTCGGTATTAAAGAAGGTGTACTTGCCAATTTCAGAATAAACAGAAATGGCTTGAAGTGGAGGGTTGACGAGCCAACAGGATTTTACACCAGCCTGAAAATAACGATTGATTTTTCGGACAATTTCATAATCGGATTGGGAAGACGATACGATTTCAATGGCCGTAAGTGGCATTTCGGTCATGCCGATGACATCATCTAAAAAATCTATTTTAAGTTTTGGATAAATCGCAACGTCGGGAACACAATTTGGCTTTTGGGGCATGATAATATCCAGTTCCGAAAAAAAGGAATGCGTTTTTCGGAACTGGATATTCAGCGCGGTAATCAAGTTCCCCTGAACAATAGAATGGTTTTTGCTTGGCATCGGCTTGTTTCGCTCAATTTCGTACTGAGTAAGTTCCACAACCTCAGCCCCAGTTTCGGTTAGCAATTCCATAAGACGACGAGTTTTTTCCAAAGATAACGAATAACATGATGTTCAGAAACTACCTTAAAATCGCCTGGCGCAACCTTGCCAGAAACAAGACCTTTTCAGCCATCAATATCATCGGGCTGGCCGTGGGCATTGCCAGTTGCCTGCTGATCCTGCTTTTTGTGAAAGACGAGCAGCGTTACGACCGATTTCTGCCCAACGCCGACCGAATTTATCAGGTTAACATCGCCGGGAACTTTGGCGGCAACGAATTCAACACCAACGGTACACCACCGCCGGTTGGAAAAACGATGGCGGGCGAATTTCCTGAAATTGACGCGTACACCCGCGCCTTTAAACCCGACGATGCCGTTGTCCAACGGAAGCAGGGCAACAAAGCCCTCCACTACTTCACCGAGTCGGCTATGTTGGCCGTGGACTCGAACTTCCTGCGTGTATTTCGCTTTGCCCTCTTGGCGGGGGATGCCGCTACGTGTTTGCGGGAGCCTAATTCGGTTGTCATAACCGAGCCTACGGCCCGCAGGTATTTCGGCACGACAAACGCACTGGGGCAGTTTCTGCACATCAACGATAAGCCCGTTAAGATCACCGGCGTTCTCGGTCAGTTGCCGACCCAGTCAACGCTGCAATTCGATTTCCTGCGGCCAATACGCGATTACGAAGTGGTCACCTTCTTTGACTGGAGTTGGGTATGGCTCAACGTGAATACGTATCTGTTGCTCAACGAGTCGGTAGCCCGCCAGCCGGAGCGGGTTCGGGTGCTGGAGACTAAATTTCCGGCGATGATGCGCCGACACGCAGTGGCCGCTTTTGAGCGCATTGGTCAGCCCTTCGATAAGTTTATTCAGAAAGGTGGCCGGTGGGATTTCTCGCTGCAAGCCATGCCGGATGTGCATCTGAAATCTGCCGGGATAGGCACGGGTTATAAAAATCTGGGGGATACCAATCAGGTCAATACGTTCGTGGTATTGGCCCTCTTCATCATCGTGCTGGCCTGCGTAAACTTCATGAATTTAGCGACCGCCCGCTCCGTCAAACGCGCTAAGGAAGTGGGGGTTCGCAAGGTACTTGGCTCGACAAAAAGCGGGTTGATTCGCCAGTTTCTAACCGAGTCTATGCTGTACAGTTTCGCGGCAACGGGTTTAGGGTTGGGCCTGGCAACGGTGGCCTTACCCCTGCTGAACCACGTGGCCGGAAAAGCCTTTTCGACGGATGCACTTTGGTCAGCCAATAGTCTGGGCGTGGCCGGTTTGCTGGCTGTCTTAGTCGGTTTGATGGCGGGCAGCTACCCCGCTTTTTACCTGACCGCGTTTAACGCGGTTCAGACACTTAAAAACGGCCTGCAAAAATCCACCTGGACGCACCGGCTGATTCGGAACGGGCTGGTCGTGTTTCAATTTTCAGTGTCAACGGCACTGCTGATTGGCACGATGGTCGTGTTTGGGCAGTTGCGTTTTGCCCAAACTAAAGACTTAGGCATCGATAAAGAAAACGTATTGATATTGCCCAACGTCAGTCGCTTAGGCCAAAACGGGGAAGCGTTCCGCCAGGAAGTACTGCGCCTGCCCGAAGTAATCAACGCCAGCCGGTCAACCAGCGTGCCGCTCAAGGGCGGCTTCGGCGACTTCTACATTCCAGAACAAACCCGTACCGATAAACGGGTAGCCAAAGACCTGATGCTATTCTCCTACATGACCGATTATGAACTGGTGCCGACGCTGAACATCAAACTGATACAGGGGCGAAATTTCTCGAAGGCGTTCGCCGATTCTGCATCCGTTATCCTGAACGAAACGGCGGTGAAGCAGATCGGCTGGAAGAACCCAATTGGTCGAACAATGACCTATCCGGGAGGCAACAACCAGCAGTTTACGGTGATCGGGGTGATGAAGAATTTTGACGCGAGTTCGGTACGTTATCCGGTCGATCCGTTTGCTTTGTTTCATGTTTCATCGAAAACCTACCAAGAGTCGAAGGCGAATTTGCTGGTTCGGGTGCGGGCGGGTGACCTCGACAAAGCGGTTGTTGGGGTAGCGGTTCTGTGGAAGCGTTTTGCCCCGGATACGCCGTTCGATTACACGTTTTTAGACCGTGAGTTCGCGCAGGCGTACCGTACCGAGCAGCAAACAGGTCAGATAGTTGGTGTATTCACGGCCTTAGCCATCTTCATCGCCTGCTTAGGTCTATTCGGCTTAGCCACGTTCACCGCCGAAGCCCGCACCAAAGAAATCGGGGTTCGCAAAGTGCTGGGAGCCAGTGTATCGAGCATCGTGGCGTTGCTTTCCAAAGACTTTCTGAAACTCGTGCTGATCGCCATTGTCATCGCGTCACCAATTGCGTGGTGGGCCATGAACCGCTGGTTGCAGGATTTCGCCTACCGCATCAACATCGAGTGGTGGGTGTTTGCGCTGGCGGGTTTGCTGTCGGTAGGCATTGCCTTATTGACGGTGAGTTTCCAGAGTATTAAAGCCGCCCTGATGAACCCGGTGAAGAGTTTACGGCGCGAATAGTCAACGGAAAACCTGTGTCAGGTCTAACTGAACGTTGGTGATTGGGTCATGGAAGATCACATCGTTGAAATAGCTAACCGGCGCGTTCGGAACGAACAACTGGATTGTTTTAACCGATGGCATAACAATCCAGGCCGACTGAACACCAGACGGAAAGTAAATGGCTCTGATTTTTCGCACCAGCACCTCGTAGGCTTGCCGGGGCGACAGAATTTCGATAGCGGTGATGGGTGGAGTTGTCATTTTAAGAATATCATCGTCCTCCCAGTTGAACTGCATTTTAGGGTAAATACAAATATCGGGAATGGCCGGGCCAGCCGAAAGGTCAAGGTCTAATTCAGTCAGTACATCGAAATCTGACTCGTACTTCTCCATAATCTGATGGCTGATACGGACTTCAAGAATAGAATGGTTGCGGCTGGGCATGGGCTTGCCACGTAAAATTTCGAGTTCAGTTAATTCAACGGTTTCTTCCATAGCGCAACGAGTTTTTTGCCGTGACGGAATTCAAAGATACCCAAAATAGAGAACCATGTTCCGAAACTATCTCAAAATCGCCTGGCGAAATCTGCTCCGCAACAAAGTCTATTCAGCCATCAACATAGCCGGGTTGAGCATTGGCCTTGCCAGTTGTATGCTGATTGTGCTCTACACAAAAGACGAGGTTAGTTATGACCAGTTTCATCAGAAAAAAGATGACTTATACCAACTGACGTGCCACCGAACCGGCGAAAGCGAGGATAAACACTTTGCCATTGCTGCCATGATTCAGGGGCCGACGTTCAAGCGCGAAATCCCCGAAATACAAGACGCTGTTCGGGTCAATAAGCAAGGTATCATCGTTCGCAGTCATAACCAGACATTCACCGAGCAGGGAACCTGGGCCGATCAGAATTTTTTCTCCGTTTTTTCTTTCCCGCTCCTGGCCGGCAACCCGCAGCAGGTGCTGGCAGACCCACATTCGGTTGTGCTGACCGACGAAACAGCCCGTAAATACTTCGGCACCACCAGTGTGGTAGGTAAAAATCTGGAGATCGAGATTGACGGGCGGTTTGAATTCTTCACCGTGTCTGGCATCGCCAGGAAAGCACCCCAAAACTCCGGCATTAAATTTACGATGCTGTTGCCCTTCGCTTATCTGGAAGCAAGGCACCCCGACAATGGCTGGATGTGGGTGTCGTATCCGACCTATCTCGTGCTAAATCCGAAGGCGAGCCTGCCGGTGGTGGTTGCCAAAATGAACCGCGTATTTGCCCGCAATGCAAAAACAGAACTGGCCCAAAACAATCTCATGGGCTACACCGATCAATTTATCTGGGGGCTGCAGCCATTTTCGCAAATGCACCTCAATACGACTTTTGAGGGAACCCCCGAAGCCAGCGACCCCATTTATACCTACATCCTGACGGGAATCGCCCTGTTTATTTTGTTCATTGCCTGTGTCAATTTCGTGAACCTAACCGTGGCGCAGTCGCTGAAACGGAGCAAAGAAATTGGGTTGAGAAAAGTGATGGGTAGTCAGCGCGGCCAACTGATCCGGCAGTTTTTCGGGGAGTCGTTGCTGCTGTGCTTAGTGGCTTTTGCGGGTGCGCTACTGCTCGCTCAGGTAGCATTGCCGTTTTTTAATGAACTGGCAAACAAGCAATTGCAACTCAACTACCTGCTTGACCCGGTGCTGGTAGCCTGTTTTGTGGGGTTGTTCGGGCTGACGGGGATGGCCGCCGGTTTTTACCCGGCCCTGATTGTGTCGAAGGCCACGCCCGCCCAAACGTTGTATGGCCGGGTTAAGGTCGGCAGCAAAAACTACCTGGCTAAGGGGCTGGTGGTGGTGCAGTTTGCCCTGGCAACGTTTCTGATTATCTCGACCCTGTTTATCTACCGGCAGTTCACGTACCTAACCCAAACCAAACTCGGCTATACCGCCGAAAACCTGTTGGAACTTACCGTTGATGAGGCCATTATGAACAAGTCGCTGATGGCGAGAGTCACGGCTGAATTTGCCCGCGTTCGGGGTGTTGAGCGGGTTGCCCCGCGAAACGTGGGCCTGTTTGGCGGGCCGACTCAGGCGGGTGGCCGGGTGTTCAAAGCCGTTTATGAACACGTTGACGAAGCCTACCTGCCGACGTTGCAGATACCCTTGGTAGCGGGCCGGAATTTTTCGACCGACTTCCCCGCCGACTCCCTCAATTCGGTAGTAGTCAACGAAACCTTTGCCCGGCAGGCCGGTTGGCAGAACCCGGTCGGGCAACCGATTGACGCAATGAATTTCCCGAACTGGGGAACCCGGAAAGTTACCGTGATCGGCGTAGTGAAAGACTATCACGCCACGACCCTGCGGGAGAAAATTCAGCCGCAGGTATTCACGATGGAATCGGCATTGCCGCTGGGGAAATTCCTGATCCGGCTCAACCCCGACCATATTCCGCAGACGGTGCAGGCTCTGGAACGGGTTTATCACCGAATCATGCCCAACCACCCGTTTCAGTACAGTTTTAAGGCCGACACGAATGAACTGAACTACGAAGCAGAGGCCAAATGGAAACAGATTATCACGCTGGGGGCTATACTCACCATTTTTATTTCCTGCATTGGACTGTTTGGTATGACGATGCTTTCGATGCAGCAACGCACCAAAGAAATTGCCGTTCGGAAAGTGCTGGGAGCTACCATTCTGGATGTCTCGATGGGGCTTTCAACGCAGTTCATCGGTCTAATCACTCTGTCGTTCATCGTGGCTACGCCCATTGCGTGGTATTCGATTCACCGCTGGCTGGAAAATTACGCCTATAAAATTGATGTTTCCTGGCCCACATTTGCTCTGTCTATTCTGATAATCAACATATTGGCCTTCTTAACGGTTGGCTACCATATCATCAGGGCGGCTACTACAAACCCGGCTATTTCACTACGAAAAGACTAATGAAAACGACCCTCAAACTCCTGCTGCCGGCTCTGCTGGCAATCAATACAACGGCCATCGCCCAGTCGCTATCATCGCCGGGGGCAAAACCTGTAAAAACGGGGGACGAATGGCGAATGCCCGGCGATGCTATTCCCCGCTCTCAGCAATTTGCCGATGAACTGAAAAAATCGCTCAACCTTGATCCGGCAACGACTAAAAAGGTATTCACGGCCTACTTAGCCAACACCAAGCCGGTGGACGAAATCAGAATGGGTACCGAAACCGACAAGGAAAAGAAATTGGCGTTGCGGGCTAATCAGACCGCATTTGAGGAGACGCTCAAAGGTGTTCTGTCACCGGCTCAGTTTGACAGATACAGAGCATCAAAGCCGCACTGATGAACCCGGTGAAGAGTTTGCGGAGCGAATAATGATTACTCGAATACCTTGTCGAGGTGAATCTCAATGTTCAGTACGGTATCGCTTAGTAGGTCATTCTCATGAAAAAATGTGTAATGAAACGGACTATCATAAACCAAAATGGCCTGCAAATCGGGGATAACAATCCAGCAGGACTGAACGCCAAAGTAGAAATACGGTTCCAACTTAAGTACCATGTCTTTGGTGCTTTGCGAGGCCGACTGAATCTCTACGACTAACAATGGGGCATCAATTCGGCGCGACGGGTCATTTTTGTAGTCTAATGCGCCAGCCGGATACAGGACAACATCGGGCGTACTGCCTTGCGGTTGCGTGTCTAACAATACCTCGCTGGCAACACGGAATTTGGTACGGTAATTTAGTTTGAGTTCAAACGATAGATTCGCCTGAATCGCACCATGAATAAGGGTAGGCATGGGTTTGTTGCGGTCAAGTTCGTACGAAGAACGTTCGCTTTCTTCTATGGTTTCGGTCAGTAACTCCATAAAACGACGAGTTTTTTCCAAAGATAATCAAAACACAACAACCCAATGCTACGAAACTACCTCAAAATCGCCTGGCGCAACCTCGTTGCCAACCGCGTTTTCAGCAGTATCAACATCGTTGGCCTGAGCCTGGGGTTGACGGGTGTGCTGTTTATTCTGCTCTTTGTGCAGGACGACGTATCCTACGACCGTTTCCATGAGCGCGGCAACCGGCTTTATCGAATTGTGCAGCAAACCATTGGGTCAGACGGTAACGAGTCTGTTACCGGGGCTACGGGTATGCCGCAAGGCCCCGCTTTTGCCAAAGAGATTCCCGGCGTAGAAGCGTTTTGCCGGGCGCAGGGCTATGAAATGCTGTTCCGCAAGGGCAACGAAGGCATTTATCAGCGGGTGATGTATGTGGATACGTCGTTTTTTCACCTGTTCAGCTTCGATCTCTTAGCCGGCAATCCCAACACGCTGCTCAACGACCCCCGGAGCGCGGTGCTCACCGACGAAACCGCCATCAAGTATTTCGGCACGACCGATGTGCTGGGCAAACTCATCGAGATTGATGCGGGTGGTAATTTCGAGTCATACAAGGTGACGGGCGTGGTCAAAACGCCCCCCATGAATTCGAGCATCCGGTTTGATGTGCTGCGCCCGTTTGTAGCCTCGCTGCCGCCCAACCGCAAAGACTGGAACGAGAGCGACTGGTCAGACGGCTTCCTGAATACCTTTTTGCTGCTGCGCCCCGACCGCAACGGCGTACCGGCCAACCCCGCCAAAGCCGAGCAGACAATGGCAACCGTATTCGCTAACTATGCTGGCCCGCAACTCGCGCTGGCCCGCAAACAGTTCGGCCAATTCCGGTCAATGTATTACCTCCAGCCGTTTACGGCCATGCACCTCGATGCCCGCTATGAGTTGAGCAACGGCCTGATATCGGGGTCATCATCGGTGTATTCCTACATTCTGAGCGGCATTGCCGGGCTGATTCTGCTGCTGGCGGGTATCAATTTTGTGAACCTGACGCTGGCCCGGTCGTTGCGCCGGGGCAAAGAAATCGGGGTCAGGAAGGTCAGCGGCAGTACCCGCGCCCAACTCGTGGGGCAGTTCCTAGGCGAGTCGCTGTTGCTGACGTTGCTGGCGTTTATCCCGGCAGTGTTGCTGGTGTGGGGGCTGTTGCCGGAGTTTTCGACGCTGATAAACAAGCAGTTGCCGGTTGAACTTCTGTTTACGCCCCAAACCATCGGGCTGTTTGTGGGGCTGTTGCTGCTGGTGGCATTGTTGGCGGGGGCCTATCCGGCATTGGTGTTGTCGGGGTTTAGCCCGGTGCAGACGCTCTATGGTCGGTTCCGGTTAGGCGGGCGCAACGGGTTGAGCGGTACTCTGCTCGGTAAATCATTGGTGGTGGTGCAGTTTGCGATTGCCGTATTTCTGCTCATCGGCACGGCGGTGTTGCACGGGCAGTTTCAGTTTATCCGCACGGCTAACGTGGGCTATGAAACCGCCAACCGGGTGCGGGTCTATATCCCCTGGGGCCGCGAACGCCGGGGCGAACTGTTACAGGCCGCATTGCGAAATCAGCCGGGAGTGCTGGCCGTGACCCGCCGGGCGGGAGGAACGCATTTCAATACGTTCCGGGTACGCGATAAGCCCGTAAAATCAGCCATCGAACGCATTGACGATCAATACCTTACCTTCATCAACGTGCCGGTGGTGCAGGGCCGGGCCTTGACCTACACCAACCCCGCCGACAGCCTGACCAACATCATGGTCAATGAAACTTTCGTCAAAAAATTCCTGAACGTCAGCCAACCTGCCGTTGGTCAGGTCGTAGATCAGAACGGGGGTAACAAAACCCGCTATACCGTTGTCGGTGTCGTGCGCGACTACCAGTACGGTTCCTTACGCGACAAGCTCGAACCCGTGTTGTGGCAACTCGGTAAGCCCGAACAGATGAACCAGCTCTACGCCAAACTCGACCCGGCCCAAACGCAACAGGCCGCTCAGACCATCGAACAGCAGTTCAAAAAACTGATTCCGTTGCAGCCGTTCTCCGTTCATTTCATGGAAGATGACCGCTTGGAAAGCTACGCCGACGATGCCCGCTGGACGAAGATTATCACGTGGTCGTCGCTGCTGGCAATCCTGATTTCGGCCCTGGGGCTGTTCGGGTTGGTGTCGCTGACGATTGAAGCCCGCACCAAAGAGATCGGAATCCGTAAAGTGCTGGGGGCCAGTGTCGCCGAGATTACGGGGCTGCTGTCGGTCAACTTCCTGGCACTGATTGGGTTGGCCTGCCTGATTGCGATGCCCATTGGCTGGTATGCGGCCCGACAATGGCTCAACACGTTTGTGTTCCGCATGGAATTCGGCTGGTGGATTTTCGCACTGACGGGCGTGTTCGTGCTGCTCGTAGGCGGGCTAACGATCTCGATTCAGGCGATCCGGGCCGCGCTGACGAACCCGGTGACGAGTTTGCGGAGCGAGTGAATCAATAAACTGGTTAATAATATGTTGCATCACGCCCAGCAGATACGGCAGCGCGTGTTTTTGCGGTAACGGGCAACCTAACACAATGAGTAGGTTTCCCCTGAACAATAGACTGGTTTTTGCTGGGCATCGGTTTGTTTCGTTCGATTTCGTAAGGAGAAAGCTCCACGACCTCAGTTTCGGTTTCGATTGGTAATTCCACAGCAATCCGTGTTTTTCTACCAAGTAGAACCTCACAAGCGTAGTGCCACAGCAAGCAATGAGCAGAAACGCAGCGATAATCACACCAAAACGCCGGTTGTTAGGGCCACCGCCTGACAATGATCCTGACCAGCACTATCGCGTTTTATTGGCGTAATTCGGCGGGTAATGCCGTGATGCCGCGCAGTTGAATGTTCCGGTAAAACACCTCGGCCCCTTCCGATTGAATCTGTATTTTGCCTTTCGTCAGCGGCTCCGGTTTCCCGTCAATAACGTGGCGGGTGTGCATCAGAACCATGTTTACGGTGCCGTTCAAGACGTGCAGACAGGTATCACCCACGCAGTACAGATCAACCACGTTCCACTGGCCCGACGGTTTTTCAGTGTTCGGGCTTTTCAGGCACGACCGGCCATAGGGCGTTTTATCCTGAAACGTAACGGCTTCACTGCCCGGCTGATAGACGTATTTGCCCGCATCGTTTTTGCGGGCTGCAATGTCGGTCACCACGTCCATCACGCCCCAGTAATCTCCGCAGTCGCCCTCCTGAATCTGATACTCAAACGATTCCATCCAGAGCATCGGCGTACCGTGCGCCCCAACGCTGTGATACAGCAGGCCACTGTCGCGGGGCTGACCGAGTTTGGGCGGCCATTGTTTGGCTCCCCACTTAAATTCGAGCTGGAGGTGATAATTCCCGAAGTCGGCCAGGGTATTGATGCCGCCGAAGGTTTCGCCCGAAACGCGCAGAGCAGGTTTGCCGTCAGTCGTCACCACCGAAAAAACGTGGTTCGGGTCGTCATTTAACCCAATCGGCGGTGTTTTGGCCGATTTATCTGCCGAATAGGGGCTATCGAGGTAGGTTTCCCAACCGGCCAGGTCTTTTCCGTTGAACAGCGAACGCCATTGGCCGGGTTTGGGCGGTGACGACTGCGCCGAAACAGAAGCGGTTAAAAACAGGCCAAACCAAGCCGTGAGCAGCAGCGATTTCATAGAAAAGAAGGGTTAAGGGTTGAAGCTGATTAACGGCCTGACTGTCAGGCACCGAGACCGAAATTCTGGTTCACCATTGTAAAAAAATCTTCATTACTCATTTGTTTCCAGGCACCATACAGCCGTTCGGCATCGGCCCCGGCAAGGTAGCGAATCTGGTCGGTTCCATCGGTGGCGGCTTCGTAAATCACGTCGGCAATCTGCTCCGAGGTCGAGTAATTCCCGCTGTTGCTGGCAAAACCGGCAAACACTTTTTGCAGATTTTCGTCGTAAGCACTCGGCCCGTCCATCGTCATTTTGATTGACCGGGTAGCAAAATCAGTCGCTACACCGCCGGGGGCCACTATTTTTACCCGAATACCAAAAGGCCGCAGTTCATAATTCAGCGATTCTGACAGTCCGTCGAGGCCAAACTTGGTGGCGTGATAGAGCGAGTTGAACGGCAACCCGACTAAGCCGCCGATTGATGTAACGTTGATGATGACCCCGCTCCTGGCCTGCCGCATGGTGGGCAACACGGCCTGAATCGTCCGCACGGAGCCGAACAGGTTGGTGTTGAACTGATCCATAATCTTCTCTTCCGATGCCGTTTCGAGCGGCCCGGCAAGGCCGTAGCCCGCGTTGTTGAGCAGCACGTCTATCGTGCCAAAATCGGTGATGGCCTGGGCTACGGCGGTTTTCACGGCTTCGGGCCGGGTTACGTCTAAGGCGTAGCGTTTCACCGTTGGCAATTGGCTAAGTTCGGTTTCGAGGTCGGGATGGCGCATGGTAGCGGCCACGTTCCAGCCGTGTTGGGCAAACCCGATGGCGGCAGCGCGGCCAATGCCCGACGAGGCTCCGGTGATAAAAATAGTCTTTGTCATGTCCGTGATGAATAGCTGTGATCAATAGCCGTGATTACTGTCTGGGTTTGTGTTTGGCAAATAACCCGCTTACCGGCCCGGCTGTTCCGTTGGCCCGGCGTGCCTGTCCCCGGCCTGTGTCTTCACAGGCCGGGGATACACGATAGTTGACCAATCAGGACATTCGACCATTGACGTTCGATGTGCTAACGTGTCCGATTCCGAACGCCGACTGTCCGATTACGGACACTGCCCGATACCCAAACCCCCGATTCTGGCCTGATTTGAGGGTTTTTGACGTTGGCACGGCGATTGCGCCCCTGTTGCTGACAACCAAAACCCCGAACATCCAATGCTCTCGAACTACCTCAAAATCGCCTGGCGGAATCTGGTCCGCAACAAAGTGTATTCGGCCATCAATATCGGTGGGCTGGCCGTTGGTATGGCTGTCGCTATGCTCATTGGCCTGTGGGTTTATGATGAACTCTCGTTTGACCATTCATTTGAGAATTATGACCGCATTGCTCAGGTGATGCAACATCAGACCTCCAACGGAGAGATTGGTACTCAGGGAGCTATACCATCGCCACTTGGAGCCGAATTGCGCCGTAATTATGGTGATAATTTTAAGCATATTCTGATGGCCTCCTGGACAGAATCCCACGTTTTCAGGGTTGGAAACAAGACCCTGTCTAAGTTCGGTATTTTTATTGAGTCACAGGCTCCTGATATGCTCACTCTAACGATGCGCCGGGGAACCCGTGCCGGACTGACCGAACCAGCCTCAATTTTATTAGCTGAATCAACGGCCCGCGCCTTATTTGGGGAAGTTGACCCGATGAATAAGCTCGTTCGGCTCGATGACAAAACGACAGTGAAAGTGACCGGCGTTTATGAAGACTTGCCCCGGAATTCATCGTTCGGTGAATCGGCTTTTATGGCTCCCTGGAACCTATATCTGTCAGAGCATAGATGGATTCAGGAGTCAGAAAATCCCTGGCGTGCCAATTCATTTCAGTTGTTTGTTCAGTTGGCCGATCATGCGGACATTGACAAGGTTTCGGCTAAAATCAGGGATGTTAAACTCAAAAATATCCAAAAAATAGAACTGCGCTACCACCCGCAGGTTTTCCTGAACCCGATGCGGCAATGGCATTTATATTCGGCGTTCAAAAATGGTATTCGCTCCGGTGGCCTCATTCAGTTTGTGTGGCTTTTTGGTATGATTGGGGTTTTTGTGCTGCTGTTGGCCTGTATCAACTTTATGAACCTCACCACGGCCCGGAGCGAAAAACGGGCCAAAGAAGTGGGCATCCGAAAAGCCGTTGGTTCAGTTCGGTATCAGTTGATTACACAGTTTTTTGCTGAGTCGTTGTTGGTCGTATCGTTGGCCTTCGTAGTGGCTTTAGGGTTGATACTACTCGTATTACCCGCTTTCAATCAGGTAGCCAACAAACAATTGAGTTTGCCCTGGGCCAGCCCCTTATTCTGGCTGATGGGTCTTGGCGTTAGTCTGCTTACGGGCCTGATTGCGGGAAGTTATCCGGCCTTGTACCTGTCTAATTTTCAGCCTGTTAAAGTATTGAAGGGGACTTTTCGGGTGGGGCGTTTTGCGACGGTTCCGCGCCGGGTACTGGTGGTTATGCAATTCACAGTTTCTATCGCGCTTATTGTCGGTACGGTCATTGTGTTCCGTCAGATTCAGTTCGCCAAAAACCGGCCCGTTGGCTACAGCCGCGCCGGGCTGGTGATGCTGGCCGGTACAGCTAATACCCACAAACATATCGACGCGATACGGGATGAGTTGAAAGCATCCGGGAGCATCACCGAACTGGCCGAATCGGGTGGCCCAACCACTCAGGTCTGGTCAACAAACGGGGGTTTTGAATGGCGGGGTAAAGACCCCGGCCTATCCGTCGATTTTCCGAATACGGGCATATCGTATGAATTTGGCAAAACCATCGGCTGGCAAGTGGTGGCGGGCCGTGATTTCTCACCCGTGTTTGGCACGGATTCCGCCGGTTTCATCATCAACGAAACGGCGGCTAAGTACCTGGGATTCAAAAACCGTACAGGTCAACGGGTAGGATTACCCGTTGGTGAAATTATCCGCTGGGACGGTAAGCCGTTTACCATTATTGGGGTTGTGAAGGATATGGTTGTCGAATCGCCTTATCAGCCAATCAGACCCTCTATTTATCACCTTGACCAGACCGAGGCAAACGTCGTTACCGCCCGAATTAATCCGGCTATGAACATCGGTCAGGCATTGACCGTATTGGAAAATATAGTCAGAAAATATAACCCGGCTATTCCGTTCGACTATCAATTTGTGGATGATGAATACGCCCGAAAATTTCAGGATGAGGAGCGCATCGGCAAACTCGCATCGGTCTTCGCTGTCCTCGCCATTTTTATCTCCTGTTTGGGATTATTCGGGCTGGCCTCGTTCATGGCCGAGGCCCGCACCAAAGAAATCGGCGTTCGCAAAGTGCTGGGAGCCAGCGTGCTGAACCTGTGGGGCTTACTCTCCAAAGATTTTGTGGTGCTGGTGCTGATAGCCTTCTGCATTGCCACGCCCATTGCCTATTATTTCCTGAATAATTGGCTCCAGAGATACGAATACCGCACCGAAATTTCGTGGTGGATTTTCGCTGTATCGGGCGTAGGCGCGTTGGTGATCACGCTGCTGACGGTGAGTTTTCAGAGCGTGAAAGCCGCGTTGATGAACCCGGTGAAAAGTTTGCGGAGTGAATAGGCTTACCGGAAAATTTTGTTAAACGGTATTTCAAAACCTGTCGCCGGGTCTTTCACAATGCCATCGGTATAGGTTGTTTTGCCACCATTGAGGGTTCTAACCTGAACCATCTGGAGCGGAGGAATAATGATCCAGACCGACTGAACGCCTGCCGGAAAGTAAACCGCGTTCATTTTGCCGGTGATATCGGTTGTAGCTTGTTTGGGCGACTGAATTTCAATGGCAACGATAGGCGGTTGTGAATAAAAAATGATGTCGTTTTCCCAGTCTTCAGACCGCTTGGGGAATACACTCACATCGGGTTTGCACTTGCCAGTCGCCAGTTCGAGTTCCAGTTCGGGCAATATGTCATACTCGTCGTCATAGCGGTCAAGAGCCACACTCAGACGATGAATGATTTTGGAGTGATTGTATGACATGATGTCTTCGGAGTGAAACTCTTCGATTAGATCAAACGACGGCGATTCCATAACTGAACGAGTTTTTTTCAAAGATAACAAAACTGTATATGATTCAACTCCAAAACATTGCCAAACATTACCCCGCCGGATTCGGTAAAACCTACGTCCTTCGAAACATCAACCTAACCATTGATCCCGGTGAATTTGTCTCGATCATGGGGCCGTCGGGATCGGGTAAGTCCACGCTGCTCCATATCCTGGGCCTTTTAGAAGAACCGTCGGAAGGTGAATACCGCTTCGGCGACGAACCCGTGCAGTCGCTCTCCGAAAAGCGACGTACCGAGTTGCACCGCAACCAAATCGGCTTCGTGTTTCAGGCCTATCACCTGATTGATGAACTGACGGTTTATGAAAACATCGAAACGCCGTTGCTCTACAAAGGTACCCCCGGCAACGAGCGCAAGAGCCGCGTGGCCGAACTACTCGACCGTTTTAATATGGTTGCCAAAAAAGACCTGTTTCCGAGTCAGTTGTCGGGCGGGCAGCAGCAACTTGTGGGCATTGCGCGGGCGTTGGTGGCCGAACCAACCGTGATTTTCGCCGACGAACCAACCGGCAACCTGCATTCTGACCAGGCCCGCGACATTATGGAACTGTTTCAGGAACTGAACAAACGCGACGGCATTACCATCGTGCAGGTGACGCACGCCGAAACCAACGCCGGTTATGGCAACCGCATCGTGCGGCTTAAAGACGGCTGGCTCCAGGCATCAACCAACGGATAAACTCCCAAAACCATGAACAGATTTTTCTGCCCAGATCGCCCGGCCAATCGCCGGGTGCAGCCACTGCTTTGTCTTTCTCGACTTACTTGGCTGATTATCAGTGCCTTTGGCCCATTGGCTTTTGCCCAAACCACTGCGCCCAATGCCGGTCAGTTCACGCTGCAACAGTGCATCGAACTGGCGTTGCAGAACAACCTCGCCGTGCAGCAGGGGCAGCTAACGGTGGCTACCAGCGAACTGCAACTGCGGCAGGCGCGGCTGAATCTGTTGCCCACCGCGTCGCTGTTCGGCGGGCAGTCGCTCAACAGTGGCCGCAACATTGACCCCTATACCAACCAGTTTATCCTGCAAACCATCACCGCCAGCAATTATCAGCTATCGGCTTCGGCAACGGTGTTCAACGGGTTCGCCCTCCGCAACACCATTCGCCAGACCGATCTGGCCCGGCAAGCGAGTCAGCAGGAACTCCGCGTTATCCGCAACACCATCACGCTGACCGTGATTCAGGCGTATCTTAACGTGCTGATGGCGACTGAACAACTCGTGATGGCCGGGCAGCAGGCCGACGTTGCCCGCACCCAGATTGCCCGCACCGAGCGGCAGGTGGCCGCCGGAACCGTGCCGGAAGCTGGTTTGTATGACCTCCGGGCCACGCTTGCCGGTAATGAAACCGACATCGCCACCGCCCAAAACACCTTCGATTTAGCAAAAATAACCCTACTGCAAGCCATGAATGTGCCAACGGCTACCGAAACGGGTTCGGCGGGCGGTGGCATCGAGATTACTCCCGTTGCCCTGACCGACGTGATTCCGGGGGCGTATCCGGCAATGGTGCAGCAGGTGTATGAAACCGCGGTGGCAACCCTGCCCGAAGCCAACGGTGCCGACCTGCGGGTGCGAAGCGCGGCCATCGGCGTGGCGGTGGCGCGGGGAAATCTGCTGCCGTTCGTGTCGGTAAATGCCAATCTGAACAGCCTGTTTTCGAGCGCGGCCAACACGGCGGTTAGCTACGGCGAGCAGTTGAGCAACAACCTCAATCGGTCGTTTTCGCTGAATGTCCGGGTGCCGATTTTTGCCGGAAACATAGCCCGCAACCGCATTACGGTTGCCCGGATGCAGCAGCAAACCGCCGAACTCGACGGGCGGGTGGTGCGGCAGCGTCTCCGGCAGCAGATCGAAACGGCCTACGCCAACCTCCGCGCCGGTGCCAACCGCTACCGGGCCGTGCAGGCACAGACCGTCTCGCTCGAACGGGCCTTTGCCAGCGCCGAAAGCCGCTTTAATGCCGGTACGCTGGGTGCATTTGAGTACAGCATTGCCAAAACCACCCTCGACCGCAGCCGGTCGGCCCTGGTGCAGAGTAAGTATGAATACGTGTTTCGGACTAAAATTCTGGACTTCTACCAGGACCGATTGTCAGGATTGTGACGACCAAACGGACAGATCAGGCCACCGAATAGTTAATTTATCGGTGCCAAGGTGCTGTTTGGGCGCGTCGGGCGGTCGTCAACTGCTGATAATGTAGTAGTTTTGGCAATCCAACCAATCTGCTGACCGTCAGCTTTTTGCCTGATTGCAACCCATGAAATTCCCCGTTATTGGTTTAATTTCCCTGTTACTGGCATTGCCCCGGCTGGCCGATGCCCAGAAAGAAGTTCCGCAGGACATCAACCTGACGGGGGCTACAATCATCGAATTTAATGAGCCATACCGCGAGATGGTTATCTACACGGCTGGCGATGAAGACGGGCGGCACAGCCTTGTACTGATTCAGGATACGACGCTGCTGCTGAAAAAATCGGCCTTCGCCAAAAAGAAAAAAAGCATAAAACGCGATGAACTGACAACGGCGGCTGAGTTTAAACCGGGTATGAAAGTCAACCTCTCGCTCGATTATTACCAGATCAGCCAGCGCAACATCGTTAAGCGAATCAGCCCTGACGAAGCCTACTACGGCCCGGCCAGTGCGGTGGGGTTGTTTGAACAACTCGACAGTAACACGGCCATTGTTGACGGGCAGGCGGTGCGGCTGGCCCTCGGTAAAAAAGAGTTTGTTGACGGGTTGGACGAATGGAAAGGTAAAAAATTTACGTCGTTTGCCGATATGCAGTTGGGCGCGAAACTCGACCTGTCGGGCGAACGACGGCCCGACGGTGTTATCTATGCCACACGCGGCACTATGCAACCCGCCGAACTGAGCCGCGAAGCCCGGCTGCTTCGCAAGGCCGTTACGCCCGAAATCACGGTGAACAAAGGGAGCCTGACCATTGCCGATGGCTGGACGTTTAAGTTAGTTGCCAACCCCACCGTGCAGGAATACGTCGGCAGCGTGGGCCGCAAACTCATTCCGCAGTATATCAGCAGCTTAGCCCCGGTGCATCCCGATTTTGTTGGGTTTGCGTTTTATGTGGCTGACGAGTCTGGTACGGGCCTGATTTCATACCCAAACGGCACGGTAATCGTACCGACCGGCCTGCTCAAAATCGTGGATAACGAAGCGCAGTTGGCTGCTTTACTGAGCCACGAAATCGCGCACATTACCCACAAACACGCCGTGCAGCAACTCCGCCAAAACGCCAACTGGGAGACTGTGCAGACGTTTGGAGCCACCAATATCATGGGCAAAAATGAACCGATTCCGGCGGTAGTTACGGCAGCGGTGGGCGAGATGTCAATGGCCGTTTTTCCCCAATCGCAGGAAACCCAGGCCGACCGAATCGGGCTGCACTACGCGGTGCAGGCCGGTTATGACCCCCGCGAGACCGCAACAATTTGGAAGCGATTAGCCGAACTGACTACCAACGAGATGTTGACGGCTCAACGCACTGCCGCCCAGAACTGGCTCCAACAACGCTATAAGTCAGGAAGTTATGCCGAAACAAATAAGAATGTCAGTGCATCGGCCATGCAGTCCGTTTTCCCCGGCCACGCCTACCCGCTTGACCGATTCCGGCACGTGAATTTCTTGCTGGCAACAAACTATGCCCCGGCAAACATGAGTCGGCTTGCTACCTCAGCGGCTTCGTTCAACGCTATGATGAGCCTCATCAAGGGCGGAAATCCGGTAACGACAGCGGCTGTGTCGCCGGTTGAAAAATCAGTGGCTGGAACCGTCAAAACAGCTCGCCCAACGGCCACTAAACCACAAAAATCAGGAATGGGTAAACCGGCTGCCAGGCCCGCAGCCACTGGAAAACCCACCATTAAATCAGCGCCGGTGAAAGATTAAGGGCAAGTAGTTAGGGGTCAGTGGTCAGTTTCCATCCGGGCGAAGCACTTGCCACCAACCCCTAATCACTTGCCACTAATCAAACTCCCTCCACCAAACGCACATCGGTAGCGATGTCTTTACCCTCCGTGTTTTGACCGATGCGGAACTCCACCTGATCGTCAATCTGCAACTCGTTAAAGTCCACATCGAGCAGCGTGGAGTAGTGAAAAAACAGGTTGTTGGGCGGGTAATTGATGAATCCATAGCCCGATTTCAGGCTGCGAACGGTGCTGATTTTCCGCTCGGCGGGGTCGCCGGTAATCAGTAGTGGCGGGTTGGCTACGTTGTAGTTGGGTTCGGTATCGGTGTAGGTGGCGAAGCCGTTGCCGGGGCTGATTGCCGGAATGGTGCTGTTATACGACGGGCTGAACCCGTTACTGAAACTACCCGTTTGCGGGCCGCTGCCATTGCCAACGGTGAAGCGAGTCGCCTGTTGCTGTTTTACGAATAAATTCTGGATAATCGGGTCGTTTTTCCGCAGCCGGTTGTCAATCACCTCGTGCATCGCTATGGGGTAAGATACCTCTTCGAGCAGGTCTTGTGAGGTGCGGGTTACGGTTTTCTCGCCTTCGTCGTTCGAGAACTCAAAATCCCAACTCAGCACCATCACCCGCGAGCCAAGCGTGTTGAGTTTGCGAACGAGCGGCACGTAATCACCGTCGGCAGTGATGAGTACCACAACATCGAATTTTTTGTACTGCGCCAGTTCAAAAGCCTCCAATGCCAGCCATACATCAATGCCTTTTTCCTGCCGAATGCCCTGGTAGGTTTTCACGGGCAGGTAGTGGGTCACCACGCCTTCCGACATCAGAATATCATCGAACAGACGATCATAAAACAGTTGGTTGTTGCGTTGCTGCGCTTCGTGCGCGTTGAGCCGACCCCGGAAATAATGGGCATCCACAATCTGGCACAGCCGCAGGTCGGTATCTTCCAGACCGGCCACCTCGCGCCGGATAAATTCGTGCAGCCCCGATATGGCAATGCGGCTGCGTCGTTCGTGAGAGTAGTTGTAATAGTTGCTGACGTGTAAGAAATAATTTCCGTCGTAAAAAACGCCGATTCGGACCAGGCCGGGCTTACTGTTGGGCATAATGATTGGGTACGTTAAACGAGACTGTATGTATGTAAACTAACTGTATGATATTCGTAGAAAGTAGTACTAAGTAAATGCGTATCTCAGCGGTTATTTTATGGTTTATACGGTATCGCGGATAGATTTTATAGGGGCAACAAAGATACGGTTTTCTCAGTGCGAATCCCGTTTGACGACCGGGCCGGAACCACCCCGCAAAAAGTCGAAATCCACGCCCTCGTGGGCCTGCAAGACGTGTTCTAAAAACAGTTTGGCGTAGCCCCGGTCATAGCCTAACTCAAGGGGTTTCCAGGCCGCCCGGCGTTGGGTCAGTTCGTCGTCGGAGACGTGCAAATGCAGCCGTCGCCCGGCCACGTCGAGGGTAATCAAATCACCGTTCTGGACTAAGGCGAGGTTGCCGCCCACCGCCGATTCGGGCGAGACGTGTAGCACCACCGTGCCGAAACCCGTGCCGCTCATGCGCCCGTCCGAAATTCTCACCATGTCATGCACGCCCTGCGCCAGCAGCTTGGCGGGCAGTTGCATATTGCCCACTTCGGGCATTCCCGGATAACCCTTCGGTCCCACGTTTTGCAGCACCAGCACACAACTGGCATCGAGCGGAAAGACCCCTGCGGCTAAATCGGGGTCGTCAATGCGGTTTTTATAGTCGTCAATATCGGCGAAGACCACCGCCCGGCCCGTGTGCTGCATCAGGGCGGGCGTTGCTGCCGAGGGTTTCAGCACAGCCCCGTGTTCGCAGAGGTTGCCCCGCAACACGGCAATACCCGACTCCGGTTTAAACGGTGTGGCAATCGTGCCAATCACATCCGCATCGTAACAGGGTGCGTCGAGGGTATTCTGGCCGATGGTGTTGCCGTTGATGGTCAGGGCGTTGGTGTGCAACACGCCGTGCAGCTCGCGGATAACAGCGGGCAGACCACCGGCATAAAACAGGTCTTCCACAAAATGCTCGCCCGACGGTTGCAGGTTGGTCAGGAGCGGAATCCTGGCCGATAGCTGATCGAAATCATCTAACGTCAGCGTTACACCCACGCGCCCGGCAATTGCCATCAGGTGCAGAATAAAATTGGTGGAGCCACCAAGTGCGGCATTCACCATAATGGCGTTCTCGAAGGCTTGCCGGGTCAGAATATCCGACGGTTTCACGCCCTCGCGGGCAATCGCCACCGAGCGCATCCCGACGAGGTGGGCCAGTACTTTCCGGCGCGAATCTGCCGCCGGAATCGTAGCGTTGTCGGGCAGGGCCAGCCCCAATGATTCGACCATCGCGGCCATTGTGCTGGCCGTTCCCATCACGGCGCAATGCCCAATGCTGCGGGCCATGCTGGCTTCGGCGGCTACAAAATCGGCATCGCTCATCTGGCCCATTTTGTGGGCTTCGGCAAACCGCCAGAGGTCAGAGGTGCCGATTTTTTTGCCATGAAACCGCCCCGCCAGCATCGGCCCGCCCGACAGCACAATCGTCGGTACGTCAACGCTGCACGCGCCCATCACGAGCGAGGGCGTGGTTTTGTCACAGCCGCAGAGCAGCACCACCGCATCAATCGAGTTGGCCCGGATGCTTTCTTCCACGTCCATACTGGCGAGGTTCCGAAAGAGCATGGTGGTGGGTTTCATCTGGCACTCGCCGAGCGACATGGCCGGAAATTCGAGCGGGAAGCCGCCCGCTTCCCAGACACCGCGCTTCACGGCCTCGGCCAAGTCGCGGAAATGGGCGTTGCAGGGGGTGAGTTCAGAAAATGTGTTGCAGATGCCGATAACGGGCTTTTCGCCGGTAAAAAGATGATGCGGGAATCCCTGATTTTTCATCCAGGCCCGGTAAATAAAGCCGTCTTTTCCGGTGCGGCCAAACCAATCCTGCGAACGAAGCGGCATGGTTTTGAGAGGGTTTTAGGGAGAAAGCGGGGAGCGGAGCGAATCTATTTGCTACTGGCTAACCACCACAGCCAGCCCAACGATGCCAAACACACCACGCCAATGCCAACGGCCAGCCCCGGCCCCATTGCCGTTGGCAGCAGAAGCCCGATAGCCACGCCCGCGCTGACCACCAACCGGGCCGCTTCGACGCGGTAGGCCCACCGCCGACCCTCGAAAAACCAGCCGAAATTCACCACCGCCACGCCAATCAGCACGGCAATCAATCCCTTTTGCCACCAATCCAAACTCGCCTGAAACTGTAAAAACGGGAACGCCCCCGCCGTCAGAATCACGTATTGAATCAGCACGTACAGATTGACCCGTTGCGGAACGGTAGTGTCGAATTTCTGGTAGGTCTCGTGCGAAATCGTTGGAATCGGGTGATAGACCGACTGTTTGGCATCCCAGCCGGGTTTGTAAAACAGCACTTTTAGTTTGCCCGACAGGGTAGGGGCGTGGCGGAGTTCGTGGCCGATGTGTTCGTAATGCGAGAAGTTGGCCCAGACCGGATTCCAGCTATTGATCGGCGTGGTGATGCCATACACCGGGCGTTCGTCTTCTTCCTGAAACGTGCCAAAGAGCCGGTCCCAGACGATGAAGGTGCCGGCGTGGTTTTTGTCAATGTAGTTGGGGTTGCGGCCATGATGTACGCGGTGGTGCGAGGGCGTGTTCATGACCCATTCCAGTACACCCATCTTGCCAACGAGTTCGGTATGAATCCAGAATTGGTAAATCAGGTTGAAGCCACCCACAATGAGCAGTTGCGTGGTATCGAAACCGAGCAAGGCCATCGGCAGATAGACCGGGGCCGTCCAGATGCCCTGAAACCAGCTTTGCCGCAAGGCAACGGACAGGTTATATTCTTCGCTTTGGTGATGCACCACGTGGCCGCTCCAGAACAGGTTCACTTCGTGGCTCATCCGGTGGCCCCAGTAGTAGCAGAGGTCATACAGCACAAAGGCCAGCACCCAACTCCAGGCCGTATGCGGTACGTGGAAAAATGAAAAGTTGGCATAAACCGCTTCGTAAATGCCCAGCGTAATGATTTTCAAAAAGATACCGACCACCTGCTGCGAGGTTCCCGCGCTCAGATTGGTAATGCTGTCGTTCAGCCGGTAGCGTTTGGTGTTTTGGTAGCGGTCAATCCAGATTTCGATGCCCATTGCCAAAAAGAAGAACGGGATCGCCAGCATAACGGGGTTGAAATTCATCGTTGCGACGGGTTTTGCGTGTTTTATCCGGCAAGTTAAACCGACTTTATTAATCCTCCTTCGATGCGTAGCCCAACTCAGTGCGGTGGCCTTGCCGCTGCGCGAGATTTATCACACGAGTCAGTTTGATGCCCAAGCCGGATAAGCAGGAGACGTTACCGAAAAAACAGCGTAGCTCCGCGTTTCCCGCTGTTAATGAGGCTGTTCCGCTGCTCATCGGTCATTCGGCGGACGCGGGGCGTGATGCCTTCCGTACTGATGTAAATCGTTCGATTAGTGTCGAGGGCGGAGTGTCGGTTCAGATTTTCGAGCGCGTAGTTGTAAAACGCCGACACATAGTCGGTCAGGCTGTGAATGGCGTAGGGCGCAATACTATCGGCAGGCTGACCGGGCCGCAGTTGTTCGGGGCGTTCGAGTTTAAGACCGAGCGTTTGCCGGTTCACAACGCCGTTGGTATCGAAGAGCGCGATGGGGTAATTCGCCGTTAGCCCGCCATCCACAAAAATCTGGTATGACCCGCCCCGCTTGGGCCGCTGAACGGGCTGATTTTGCTCGTCTAAAAACACCGCCCCGAAATATAATGGCACCGACATACTGATTCTGACCGCGATTTTGAGCGGCATATCCGGGGTCTGTTCGTGCGAGAACACCACCGACTGTTGCGCCGTGAGGTTGGTGCCGGTAACGTAGAGGTCGCGGGTGCCGGGGTGGTCAGTTCGCAGAGTATGGAGTTGGGCAAAGGTGAGATTCGGGTTGCCGGTTTTGCGGGCGATGAGCGTTTCGAGCCACCGCTCAAAGCGTTCGCCCCGATACCAACCATACCGGCGGGTTGTTCGGGCAAAGCCGCCGACAAACAGCCACCGGCCATCGTTAAACTGCCCGATATTCAGCCTTGTCAGCACAGTCTCCATCTCGCCGGGCGTGTAGCCCAATGCCAGTAGCAGGGCTGTGATGGCCCCAACCGACGTGCCGCCAACCCGTTGAATATCAGCCAGAACGTCACGTTCCTGCAAGACCCGCAACGCGCCGACGTAGGCCATACCGCGAACGCCACCACCCTCGAATACCAGATTGCGATACTGGGCCGGGCCGGTTTGTGCGGCTGTTTGTTGAGTGGACAAACAAAGAAAAAGAAACCGGATAAGCCGGGATGTAGTGACCCGAAACGGTATGTTGTCCATCCGGCAAAGGTGGCGTTTAGCGGCCAAAAAGGCTATGAATTCATAAAGCCACCCACCCCAGCAACCCCGGCTTAATCCGTACCAATTGCAGCCCGCCCGCAGTCGCCAGCACGTCAACGGCGGTGCCAACGGGCAGGGTTTGCATAATGGCGGCCCGAACGTCGGCGGCAGCGCGGAGGTCGGTGGGCGTGGTGAGGGCAACGCGCCGAATGGGTTTTTGCACGGTTTCGATACTGGCCGGGGTCAGGTATCCCGTCAGGCCGTCGGGGAGTTCAACGCGCAGCCAGTCTGCCGTGCCGCCCACAATGGTCAGGGCCGCAGCGCGGGGCAGTTGGCGCAAACCGGGCGAATCAGCGGTGGGAGCCAGCCTGATGGTTGCCTGCTTTGCCGACACCCGCGCCGAATCGCCGAGCCGGTTGGCAGTCAGCAGCGGTTGCCGCGCCGGGCCGCGCCCCAACCGCACAAACGGTAAGGGGTCGAGTGCGCCTTCGCCATCGGCATAAATCCCGAAATGCAGGTGCGGGCCGGTGGTGCGGGCGTTGCCGGTGTTGCCCACAAAACCAATCGTGTCGCCGGGGCTGACGCGCTGCCCGGTGGTCACGTTCCAGCGGTCGAGGTGGGCGTAATACAGCCGTTGGTTGTGTGCATCATCGTTGAGAAACACCACATTGCCGCCTAATTCATTTGTGCCAACCTCGGCAATGGTGCCACCGACCGAGGCTATGGCGGGGGTTTCTTTTGGCGCAAAAATATCGATGCCTTCGTGCCTGCGTCGGCCACCGTCTCGCGGAACCCCAAAATAGCTGCTTATCTGACTGCTGTTGCGGCCCTGCACCGGAAACGCCAGCACCGGCTCCCGCGTAATGGAAATGGTGTAGCCCACGCTCCGCAGTAGTTCGGGCTGGATTCGGATCAGGTGCGCCCGCGTCCGGCGAACATCCCAGGTCAGCACCGCCGTATCGGACTGCGCCGAGATAGCCCGCGTTACCCGGTTTTTACTGTCCACCTCAAACACGTCAATAAACACCCGCGCCGACTGCTGTCCCTGCGTCTGTACCCGAATCAGGAGCCGGTCGCCCCGCGTTGCGTTGAGCGTGTAGCCGATGGCAATGGGGCGGTTGGCCGGAAAATAACCCGTTTCGCGGTAAGGAAGGGTGATTTTAAGGGAGTCTTGCAGGGCGCGTCCGGCAGCCGCGAGCCAGTCGGAGCCGAGGGCGGTGCGGTCGAGATCGGCACGTTTCAGCGACCGTTCATACTGTTCGTGGGGCGTATCGGTGCCGAAGATGTTGGTGGCCGGGCCAACGGCGGTGCAGGCAAACAGCCCGGCAGTGCAGGCAATGGCTACCGAAAAATAAAGCAGAAAACGCATGGCTGCGGACAGAAAACGGATTGAATTGAACAGGCTATTTGCTTGCTATACTAAACGGATTTTTCGCGGTGATATTTGAGCCGCGCCAGATACACAACCATCAATAAGCCAATCAGAATACTAACCAACGGCACAATCATCGCCAGCAACGCCGACCCTACATAAACGCAGGTGCTGATGAGCAGCCCTTTCTTGACGGTCAGGATGCGGACATCGGCAGCGGGGCGTTTGAGCAGTTGATAATCGGTGGTGGCGTGGTTCCACATCAGATACAGCACTCCCGTAACACCGGCAAAAATCAGCATCGAAAATGCCGCCGAGAGTTCAGTGGCCGAGGTCTGGATGTACAGGGCCAGCACATTGGTCGAAAACGGGATCAGGCTCACTAACAGCAGCAAGGCTCCGTTGTAATAAATAAACCGCGAGTCGCTCCGGCGGATCACGTTATACATCCGGTGGTGATTGACCCACAGCACGAAAATGGTGCCGAAACTGAGCAGAAACGCCAGGTAGGCGGGCCATTGGTGCAGCATCGCCCGCGCCAGCAACCGGCTGGTATATTCTGCTTTGAACGCCGGTGCTTTTAACTCAAATGTGAGCAGGGTGATGGCAATGGCAAACACGCCGTCGCTGAAGGCTTCGATGCGGACGGTTTCGTTATCCTGAAAATTATCGGGTTGCGGCATTGGTTCAGCAGGACTAAGGCAATCGGTGGCCAGGTGATTACAGAGCTACCACCGGGTTACTAACGGGCTAACGCACCGGATGGTTATTTGGGCCACCGAACGGCCCGTTGTTCGGTTTTTTATGCAACAAAGCCGCCACCGACCCGTTACGGCATATACTACTGATTCAATAGACAAATGGAAAGTAACGCAAAAATAGCCGGGCATCCGGCTCACCCGATCCTTATTGTGTTTCCGCTGGGGCTACTGGCAACGTCGGTCATCTTCGACGGCGTTTATCTCTACACCGGCACTGCCGCGTTCGCGCTCGTCTCCTACTGGATGCTGTTTTCGGGGCTGGTAGGCGGGTTTGTGGCGGCTATTCCGGGTCTGATCGACTGGTTTGCTATCCCAAAAGGAACGCGGGCCAGGCGCGTCGGGCTGATTCACGGGCTGGGTAATGTGTTGGTAATGATCCTGTTTGGCGTAAGCTGGGTATTTCGCAACCAGGCCACCAGCCCCGGCCACGTGCCGACTATGCTGGCCCTGATTCTGTCGTTTACCGGGTTTGGGCTGGCCGTTATCACCGGCTGGCTCGGTGGCGAGTTGGTAAACCGGCTCGGCGTGGGCGTTGACGATACGGCGCACCTCAACGCATCGAGTTCGCTGCGGGGGCGGCTGGGATAAGCCCCGTAGAATAGCGTCAAAATGAGATTTCCGGCTCCGTGTTGAGCCTCACCGGGTGCGGCACCCCCAGCGTAAAGGTGCGCTCGGTTTGCTCGCGGGCGGCTTTGATGTGCAGCGTGTATTGACCGTCGGGCAACGCGCTCAGGTCAAACAGCAGCCAGCCCCAGGTGCGTCGGCGGTCTTTGCCGGTCTCATAAATCGGTTCGTGCCGGTCGTTCAAAATCGTCAGTTGCAACGGGCTTCCGGTCTGATTCTGAAACAGCAGTTTCAGCACGGCGGGTACGGCGGCAGGGTGGCGGCTGATGCGGAGGTGGTTGGTTTCGAGCAAAATGGACGCTCTGCTCCAGAGTTCATCGCCGTTATCGGGATTCGCAACCGTGCCGGAGGCCGGGGCGTAATGCGCTGCGCTGTTAACCGTCAGCGATTGGGCCGACGCGATCTGACGACCGGCGAGCAGCAGCAAAAGGAGTAGAAATGATAAAGTCTTCATGCGTATAGCTGTGTTTTGTGGTTGTATTGGCTGCAAAGTAGCGGCCTTTATTAATGAGTAGAAATGCTGTTTTTTGCTGAATTAATGCGAAAATTGCATTTATGGACCTAACCACGATTCGCTACTTTTTGGGCCTTGCCCACGAACTGCACTTCTGGAATGCCGCCGAAAAACTCAATATCACGCAGTCGGCCCTGAGCCGACAAATTCAGGGGTTAGAAGCCGAATTAGGCTTTCAACTGTTTGAGCGCACCAAACGGCGCGTTGAGTTGACGAGTGCCGGGCGGTTTATGGCGCAGGAGTGGCAGCGGCTCATGCCTGATATTCAGAACATTCACCGGCAGGGGCGGCAGATTGCCGGGGGCGAGGCCGGGATGCTCAACATCAGCTACCCCGGTTCGGTCACGTATTCAATTTTGCCCGATCTGGTGATTGCCTTCCGGCAGCAATACCCCGACGTGCGCGTTGAACTCACCGAACAGTGCGGCCCTCAGGTTGAGGAAGACCTGCTGAGTTACCGCTCTGATATTGCCTTTGAACGCGACCCGCCCCACAGCCCGCTGCTTGGACACCGAAAAATCATGTCGGAGCCGTTTGCGGTGGTAGTGGCCGATAATCACTGGCTCGATGCGACCTCCTTCACTGATCTGCGCTGCTTGGAGAATGAGCCGTTTGCGCTGCCCTCGCGCACCACCGATGGCGATTACATGACGGTCTTGTTCGGCATTTTTGACCAGTATGATTACCGGCCCCGCGTAGTATTCGAGTCAAATTACGGCGGTGCGCTGCTCAGTTTGGTGGCGCGGGGGCTGGCCGTGTCAGTCATGCCATTGTCGTATCAGAGCGGTTCGCCGGTGGGGGTTCGGTTTATTCCGTTGCCGCACCAAACCGATCTGTATCTGATCTGGCGCAAAGACAACATCTGCGCCTTGGTCAGAAACGCGCTGCCGGTGGTAGATGCCGTAGTTGCCGCTACTCCATCCATCGGCCCGCTCATGTAATTCGCCCGACTGCCACGCAGGTTTCTGTATAGTTTCGTAAATAGCACACCGGCATGGCAGATTCCACGCCAGCCACCAATGCCTAAACTGACCACGAACCACTGGTCACTTGCCACTAATTAAATGCCCTGGTCGAAACAAAAATTATACTGGTTCTGTCAGCTTTTTGGCTGGACGCTCCTCATCACGGTGGAGTATCTGGCCTATCTGCTCGAAGACGGTTTCGACTCCGACGCACTCTATCTGGCCCTCGCCAACATCACGCTCGGTATTACCCTCACCCACCTCTACCGGCTTATGATCAGACGCTGGAACTGGGTGCGGCTGCCATTTTTTCGGCTCGCTCCCCGCGTACTGATTTCGGTGTTTATCCTGGCCCTGATTATGACGATGGTGAACCTGCCGTTCGACCGGCTCATTGTGCCACAGTATTTTATTGACGAACCCTGGGTGATGTTCGGCTACCTGATGTCGTGGGGAAAAACCATGCTGGCCTGGGTTTTGAGCTACACGGCTTACCATTACGTGGAAGAAACGCGGCAGAATGAAATCGAGAAAATCCTCCTCAAAACCAGCATCCGCGAGTCAGAAGCGAAGGTGCTGCGGTCGCAACTGAACCCGCATTTTGTGTTCAATGCCCTCAACAGTATCCGGGCGTTGGTGTATGAAGACCCCGCCAAAGCGCAGCAGGGCATTACTCAACTCTCGAATATTCTCCGTAACTCGCTCCTGGCCGACCGGCGTAAAACCGTTGAACTGCGCGAAGAAATCAAAACCGTTGACGATTATTTAGCCCTCGAAAAAGTGCGTTACGAAGACCGATTGCAGGCCCGCGTCGCGCTCGATGCCCGGACGTTGTTCTGGCAGGTGCCGCCGATGATGCTGCAAACCTTAGTCGAGAATGCCATTAAACACGGCGTGTCGCAGGTGGTGGGTGGCGGGTTTGTCGAGATCACCTCCCGGCTCGAAGAAACCGACCGGGGCCTGAGCGACCTGTGCCACATCGTGATCAGAAACACCGGAACACTGGGTAACGTAAACGAGTCAAAATCAGGCGGTTTTGGGCTGCAAAACACCGTACAACGGCTCGAACTGCTCTTTGGCTCCGATGCTACATTTAGTATCGGGCAGGAAGCCGGGGGTGTCGTCAGGGCCGAAGTGATCATCCCGGCTCACTCGGAAGGGCTGTTTAACCGAAAAAGTGTCTCGCGCAAAGACGCAGAGACGCAAAAAAGCTAAAAAGAGTACCTAAAATCGTTCCTCCCTTCTGTTTTCTGATAACACTCCTTTTACGCTAACAAAAAAAACCGTTGCGTCTCTGCGCCTTTGTGTGACCCTTTTTCTACTTTCTTCAGATGAAAACAATTTTAATTGACGACGAACGATTAGCCCGCGCTGAACTCCGCCGGTTGCTCGACAATTTTCCCAAGATTGACATTGTGGGCGAGGCCGCCAATGCCGATGAAGCCCTGCCGATGATTGACGCACTGCAACCCGATTTGTTGTTTCTGGATATTCAGATGCCCGGCAAAAACGGTTTTGAGCTGCTGCAATCCATCGAAGGCAAAACGCCGGAGGTGATTTTCACCACCGCCTACGATGAATACGCCCTGAAAGCCTTTGAAGTCAACGCGCTCGATTACCTGCTGAAACCCATTGACCTGCCGCGCCTTGCCGAGGCCGTTCAGCGCGTGGAAGAAGAACTGCAACACGCCCGCGAAGCCGCTAAAAACCCCGACACCCCCGGCCAGAAAATCCTCGGCCCGATGGATCAGGTGTTTGTCAAAGACGGCGAGAAATGCTGGTTTGTGCGGCTCGACAAGGTGCGGCTCTTTGAGAGCATGGGCAACTACGTCCGGCTGTTTTTTGATGATCAGAAGCCCCTCGTGCTTAAATCGCTGAACGCCCTCGAAGACCGGCTCAACCCCGACACCTACTTCCGGGCCAACCGCAAGCACATTATCAACCTGAGCTGGATCGAAAAAATCGAACCCTGGTTCAGTGGCGGGCTGCTGGTAACGCTGCGCGGTGGGGGCGACAAAATCGAGATCAGCCGCCGGCAGGCCATCCGGTTTAAAGAACTGATGAGTTTGTGAGTTGCCGCGTGCTGTGCCGTTCGGCTTTAGCCAACGGTTCGGGGAAAACTGACTGCGTTCAGATATGATTTCGGGGAGCCGGTTCGTTGTAAAAGCGTTTTCCGGCTTTCCCGTTTTTCTCTGTACGTTTCATGCAACTTGCTTTTCGGCTCATCAGTACACTCATTATTTTCACTTTTTTCACCGCCTGCCAGCGTCCATACGCGCTTTATCAGCGCACGCCCGGCGAGGTATTTCGGCCCGAAACCAAACCGGCTACTGCCCGGCAAGTGCTGTCTGCTGATACCATACCAGAGACTATAGTGGTTGACATACAGCCCGTTGACGAAGAAACGATGGAAGCATCGGTGTCTGTTTCTCCGGCAATAGCCATTGCCCCGGTTCGGGCTGCGTTCGGTTTAAAACACGGGCAACGGTTATTGCCGGAGAAGCCCGAAATCGCCGATCAGCAACCCCGCCCCAAGGCCCGCAGCAACAGCAACCCGCCCCGCAAAACCTTCCGCGAGTGGTTAGGGTTGAGGCCCCGCCCCAAACTGAACTGGTGGCAGCGCATTAGCTGGCAAATCAAAGCGTCGGTTTTTGTGATTCTCGTCGCCGTTGTATTTGCCATTCTTAACATCAGCACCCTGGCCATCATCTTCGGTATTATCGGCGCGATTTTGTTAGTGATCGGTCTGAAAAAAACCTTCAAAGTCAGGCGACCCTGGTTTTAATGAGACGCAAGAGGAAAGACGGTTGAAAACTCATCTGACTGTCTTTCTTCCTGAGTCTTACCGTCTTGCGTCTTTCTTCTTGGGTCTTACCGTCTTGGGTCTTTCCTCTTGCGTCCAACCATCTTTTTGCCGTATATTGTAGCCTGAAAACTGTAACCTACTGTTCATGAAATTGCTTGGAGCCATCACAGATCCCGTTTTTTTACCCCAATCTCACACGGCGATAGACCGATTCTTTCTGCGTTTTATCAAAGACGAACGCGATTTGCCATTTCCATACCTGATGCTGCGCATCACGGCCACCATGATTCCCCTGGCCGCGCTGCTGTTTATGCCGTTTGTGACGGGTTGGTGGTTTGCCGCCGTTGCCATCGTTTATTTTTACATCAGCAATTTCACCGTCAAAGGCCCGTTTGGGCTGATGCTGCACTGCGCCAGTCACCGCCCGCTGTTCAAGCCCGAATACGAGTGGATGAACTATTATCTGACCTGGTTTCTGGCTCCGTTTTTTGGGCAGGCCCCCGAAACCTATTACAGCCACCACATCGGGATGCACCACCCCGAAAACAACGTTGACCCCGACGACAGCACCACCATGCCGTATCAGCGCGACAGCCTGCGGAGTTTTCTAACGTATTTCGGGCAGTTTTTTGTCTTCGGTGTGCGCGATTTGCTGGCCTATCTGCGTAGCAAAAACCGCATGAAACTCGTTTACAAAGCCGCCGTTGGCGAAGGGCTTTTTATTGCGATGTGCATCGGCTTGTGCTTTATCAGTATCCCGGCCACGATAATGGTATTTGTGCTGCCATTCGTGATTTACCGGCTCATTGCCATGCTTGGCAACTGGACCCAACACGCTTTTGTGGATGCCCAGGATCCGGCAAACCCCTTCAAAAACAGCATTACCTGCATCAACGTGAAGTATAACCACAAGTGCTGGAACGACGGCTACCACATCAGCCACCACCAACGCCCGGCCATGCACTGGACCGAACACCCCACGTTTTTCCAGAAAACGCTCGACAAATACACGCAGAACCAGGCTATTGTCTTTGACGGACTGGATTTCTTAGGCGTGTTTTATAACCTCATGCGGAAGCGTTATGACGTTCTGGCAAGCCACGCCGTGAACGTAAACGGAGCCTTTGCCAGCGAGGCCGAACTCATTGCCGTGATGCGCTACCGAACCCAGCGAATCACCGCCAGCCAGCCCGCAAACCCCATTGCGGCTCTGGCCTGACGCAGATTTTGTGGCCCGACGTTTGATCGGCTACCGTCGCTTTTTGACCCCTCTTTATGTTCGTTGACGCTATTGAACGCGCCGATTTATTTACCCGTCCCGTTCATTCGATTGTGCGGCTGTACGGCCATAACGAGTTGATTCCCGGTTCGGCCACGCTGTTTTTTGTGAATGAGCAAGCCTGCGCCATCACCTGCAAACACGTGGCCGACCTGATTGCCCAGGCCGATCAGATTCACCGCAATTACCAGAATTTTCTGGGTGAACGACGACCGTTCCTCCGCGACCCCAATGCCAGCCAGCACGTTGCCCGGCTCGAAGCAAAATATGCCCTCAAAGCCGAAACCGTTATCCGAATCCGGCACACGTTTCTCAACTGCGTGGATCAGTTTACGAGTCTGAAAATTGACAGCCATCCCCGCGCCGACCTTGCCCTGATCCGCTTTGAGGGCTACAACCGAACGCTATATGGTAAACCGGCCCGGTTTCTGCGCGACAGCAACCGCGTGAAAGCCGGGCGCAGTTTGTGCCGATTAGGCTATCCGTTCCCGGAGTTCACCAATTTCGCCTATAACACCGCCACCGACGATATCGAGTGGACAACCGAAGGCCGGACGCTTTCGCCCCGGTTCCCGATTGATGGTATTATTACCCGGCTCATGGCCGACGGCCCCGACGTGTCGGGCATCGAACTAAGCACCCCCGGTCTGCGCGGGCAAAGTGGCGGGCCGCTTTTTGACAGCAACGGAACCGTGTTCGGTATGCAAAGCGCGACCCGCCACCTGCACCTCGGTTTTGATATTGAAGACCGCGATGTGCTGGTGAATGGCCGCAAAACCCGCGTCTCCAACTACCCCTTTCTGAACGTGGGCCAATGCGTTCATGTTGACGTGATAAAGCAGTTCCTGCGCGATAGAAGCGTGAAATTCTACGAAGATTAACCAAATCCCTACCCATGACAATTCCACTGGCACTGCCTTATTCCGGTACATTTTCGGATCAGGAACTGGTTAAGTTCTGCGCCGAAAACCCTGACATCGGTATCGAACGCGACGAACAGGGTCGAATTTCTATTGATATGTCTCCTTCTTGTATCCTGACCAGTTCTAATAACAGCGAACTGAATGGCGAACTGGTTGTTTGGAACCGCAAGACCAAAGCCGGTAAAGTGATTGACTCCAATGGCGGGTTTTTTCTGAAAGACCGTTCGATGCGTGCGCCGGACGTGGGCTGGATTCGGCGCGAACGGTGGGACGCGCTCAGTGAGGGCGAAAAAAAGTCAATTCCGCACCTCGTTCCCGACTTTGTGATCGAACTGCTTTCGGATACCGACCGGCTGAAAAAGACGCAGAAAAAGATGGAAAAATGGATTAAAAACGGCGTTCGGCTGGCGTGGCTCGTTGATCCGCGTCATCAGCAAACCGAAATTTACCGCCCCGGCCAACCCGTAGAAATACAACCGTTTTCGGCCACCTTATCGGGCGAAACCGTGTTGGAAGGCTTTGAAACCGTGCTGGCCGATATCTTAGAATAATCAGCACGCAAAGACGCAGAGACGCAAAAGACTCTTTACCTCTTTTGCGTCTCTGCGTCTTTGCGCGAACCCCTTTTTCCATATGAACCTCATTCGTCGCCCGCGCCGGAACCGTCAGTCAGCCGTTATCCGTGATATGGTGCAGGAAACCCGGCTGCACGTTTCTGACTTTATCTTTCCGCTATTCGTTACTGAGGGCCAAAACGTCCGCAGTGAGGTTTCGTCAATGCCCGGCATTTATCGGTTTTCACCGGATTTGCTGCTCGATGAAATCGCTGAGTGCGTAGCGTTGGGAATCAAGACGTTCGATCTGTTTCCGCAACTGCCCGAATCGAAGAAGGACAAACTCGCTACTGAAAGCCTGAATCCCGACGGGCTGTATCTGAAAACAATCCGCGCCATTAAATCCCAATTCCCGGACGTTTGCCTGATGACCGACGTAGCGATGGACCCGTACAGCATTGACGGTCACGATGGGATTGTGGAGAACGGCGTTTCGTCGCCCGGCCGCATCCTGAACGACGAAACGCTGATTATTTTGGGGGCGATGGCCGTGGCGCAGGCGCGGGCCGGTGCCGACATTGTGGGGCCGTCTGACATGATGGACGGGCGCGTTGGTTACATCAGGCAAGAACTTGACAATGCAGGATTTACCGACGTAGCAATCATGGCCTATACCGCCAAATATGCCAGTGCGTTCTACGGTCCGTTCCGCGATGCATTAGATTCGGCCCCGAAGTTTGGCGACAAAAAAACGTATCAGATGAACCCCGCTAACAGCCGCGAAGCCCTCATTGAAGCCGATTTAGATCAGGCCGAAGGTGCCGATTTTCTGATGGTGAAGCCCGCCCTGGCGTATTTAGACGTGATTAAACTCCTGCACGATAACTATGATTTACCGATTGCCGCGTATAACGTCAGTGGCGAATACGCCATGATTAAGGCCGCTGCCCAAAACGGCTGGCTCGACGGAGAGCGGGCCATGATGGAAAGCCTCCTGGCAATTAAACGCGCCGGTGCCTCGGTAATTCTGACCTATTTTGCCAAAGAAGCCGCCCGGTTATTGATATATGATGTGTGATATATAGTGTATAATGTATGATGTATACTGTCAAATCAGATAATTGACCGGATCATACATCATACACGACACATCATACATTAATTTATGTATCGAGATAGCCGGTTGCCCCTTATCTACGCCATTATCCTGCTCGACGTGATTGTTGGCTCGGCCATCGGGCCAATCATGCCCGCGTTTGTGACGGGCTTAGATAAGCCACAGGTCTGGCTCTCGGTTGGCACGGCGTTGTTTCTGGGTGTTCAGTTGTTCTCGGCCCCGCTGCTGGGCAAACTCTCTGATGGGTACGGGCGCAGGCCCATTTTCATTGTTTCGGCCATCGGTACGCTCCTGGCCGATGTGCTGTTGCTGCCCGTTCGGGTTGGGTTTTACTTCGGCAATCGCCTGAGCGACGGTGCCAGCAACGGGATGTATGCCGCCGTGCGGTCGGCCATCACCGATATTTCGCCCAAAGAGCAGTTATTCAAAAACCTCGGTATCGAAGGCGTAATCGTCTCGCTGGGCTTTGTGCTGGGGCCGCTGGTATCGGGTATTTTGCTCACCGTGTTTGATGTGCCAGCCGATGAGCAGGCGGGCGTGGTAGTGGCGATGACGCTGGTTATTTCGGGGGCAAACGTTTTGCTCACCTTCCTGCTGGCCGAAACCCACCCCAACCCGCCCGGCGTGTCGCAGGCCGAACTCCGCCTTGAATTAAGAAACTCACTGAACGTCAGCACCATCTGGGCGAGATTGCAGGCCAAAGACGCTGCGATTCCGGGCCTGCTGAAACTCGTACTGATGCAGGTTTGCCTGACACTCGGACTGGGGTATTACAACTATTTTGTGGCCTTTGTGAGCCTCGGTGCGTTGCAGATGACCGCCCGCGATATTTCGTATTTTTTCATCTTTTTCGGTGCCTTGAGTATTGCCGTCAACTACGGTTTCTACGGCTTCGTGGCCGACCGCATCAACCAACGCCGGTGGATTTTCTGGCTCGCTCTGGCTGGCATACCAATTCTGGCCGGATACGGCTTGGTCGGCTCGTCGCTCGTTGGCCTATACATGATCATCGTGGTTGACTGCCTGACCATTTCGCTCGTTCAGGGACTCATTGAGGGACTAATGGCCCAACTCACCACCGACGACGACCGGGGCGAAGTATTCGGGCTAAATCAGGCGATGCAGGGTCTGGCGAGTTTCGGCACAACGGTTGTTTTCGGCGCGTTATCGGTGGTGGATTTGCGCCTGCCGTTTTTCTGGTTTGCTGCCTGCATGGGCGCGCTGGCGTGGCTGGCACGCCCCCAAAATGACTAATACGTTTTTGTCATGTCTGCCGGAATCGCCAGAATCACATTGGCGAGGTTCCGGTTCTCTTTGGGTAACGCAGTAACGGCATCAAGTTCGACCGAAGAGATGGTAACCACTTTCAAATCAGGCTGTTCGCGTTTCAGATACCATGAAATGCCCTCAAAGTTTTTGGAGTGATAATCGCCGTTGAGGTGCAGCAAGAGCTTGCCGACTTGCCAGTTTTGCAGGATGCTGTGCGCCATTGTTGCGTCTTTCAACGCCTGGGCGCGGGCAAAGTTAGCGGCCATATCAGATGGTGGAGCCTGGCCGTCGGTGCCGTGCGGGTTCGCAGTTCCGGTGCTGTTGCCATGACTGCCGCCCATCATGTCGAGCATGGCGGCATAGCCGGGCAGGGTCAGGTCAACGGTAAGGGGCAGGGGAGCAAGCAGGGTTTTATTCGTTATCGTATCCAAGGCGGCTACCCCCTGCCGGGCTACCAAACTCGCGTATCGGCGGGGAACATTAGCAGCTACGAACGGGATTTTATTCGCCCGGCAAAAATCCACAA
>JBBRNH010000020.1:0-70864 GCA_038230415.1 Cytophagales bacterium
CGATGGCATCGCGCTGAATACGGCGGTGGAGTTTGATTTTATTCCTGGCCGTCACAAAAATTTTCAAATCCAACTGCGCGGCTACTTCCTTGTAATGAAACACGAATAACCCCTCAACAACAATAATCGGAGCCGGGCTAAACGTCATGATTTTGGGAGCCGCGCCGGGGTTGTTAAACACATATTCGGGTTGCTCAACGGCATGGCCCTCGCGAAGTTGCTGAATATGATAGGCGTAGCGATGTTCGTCAATGGTTTCGGGCCGGTCGAAATTATGCACACCGTTGGTATCGGGCTTGATTTCGTGCAGGGGCCGGTAATAATTATCCTGCGAAATCAGGCATATTTCCTGGGGCGAAAAGGCATCCATCAACTCGTGCAGAAATGAAGTTTTGCCCGACGCGCTGCCGCCCGTAATACCGACAATAAAGGGTTTGGTGGTCATAGTAGCCACGAAAGTACGAACCCCCGTCCGATTCTCCCGATTAAAATCAGGGGAGCCGGACGGGGGTTATTTTAGGGGTTTCAGTACGGTAGTCCGTTATACAGCGGCTGGCTTGCGACCACGCGGTTTGCCCGTATACGGTGGTTTTGGTTCGCTGGCTTCTTTCGCTTGCAATTGCAGTTCGAGCGCATCAACGCCGTCTAAATCAACCGGGCGGATAACAAACCGTTGCTTATTTTTAGTGTAGTCAACGCCGATAGTTTTTAGAATGCCGGCTAATAGCAACGTGTAGCCTTTGGCGGCCCGCAGCAACGAAAACGTGTCCTGATCGTCATCATTTGCCGGGACCATATAAATAGCGCTGGCTTTGGTTTTTCCTTCGGGAACACCAATTTTGAAGGCTGAATCTGCAAAATCAACGCCTAAGTCGGCAGTTGTTTTATCGGGAAACACCAATTTTCCCGCGCCGGAAATGTATCCGGTGAAAACCACTTTTTGTGACTTTCTTTTTTTAGCTGACACGTTTTCGCTGGGCGAGAGAAACCGAAGGGTAGTTGCTTTCATTTTCTTCACAATTAATAGTTAAATTCAATTGCAAACTTATAGAATAATTTTCATTTAAAATCAGAAGGGTAAGTATGAATGGTATTAGCGATTACACAATCCGATTTAATTCACGCCAATCTTCTTCCAGAAAATAGGGCTATTGGTCAATAAAATTCCTCCATAAAATAATAACACACCATATGGGCAATGGTCATCTGGGCATCTTCTACGCGGCCATAGTGGGCCGAGTCAATCACGAGCGTGTGCTGGGCGAGGTCGGCGAGTTTGCCGCGCTGGGCCCCCACCAACGCTATGGTTATCAGGCCGTTGCTGTTAGCCCAGTCAACGGCTTTGATTAGGTTGGGCGAGTTGCCGCTCACGCTCATGGTCAGCACCAGATCACCGGCGTTGGCGTAGTTCTGGAGTTGGCCCGCAAACACATCGTCATAGCCGTAGTCGTTGCCCAAGGCCGTTAGCCAGCCCACGTTGTCGTTGAGCGACATACACCGAAACCGCCTACCCAATCCGTCGCGCTGAACCCGGTCAGAAGCTCCTTTGCCCAGATCAGTGATAAAATGGGAGGCATTGGTGGCACTACCGCCGTTGCCAAAAGCAAACAGTTGGCGGTCTTGCTGCCAGCACGTTTTTATCAGGTCGGCGATAATCGCAACCTGACCGAGCGGAATAGAATTGTAAGTGGCCTGCTGCCGGGCGAGGTAATCAGCGAAGTAAGTCATCGTTTTTACAGAAGTGCCAATGCCCCAACCGGAACGGCTTCTTCGCGGAGTTGAGCCAGTAAAACAAGAGGAGCGGGCCGGAAGGCGGTCATTATGAGCCGGTTAAGAGCGTTTTCTACGGAGACCCGCAGCGGCTCGCCGATGAGTGATAACCCACCGCCCAGCACAATCACCTGCGGATGAAACAGATGCACCACGTGCGACAGCCCCAACGCCAGCACCGCGCCAATCTGTTCGATTAACAGTCGGGCAACGGGGTCGGTTTGTTGATAGGCCATACCCAGAAACCGGGCTTCTCCACCCGCCTGCCCCGTGTCGGCAGCGGTTTCGATTAATTGCCGAAGCGGTGAATCGGGCAGAAGCTGCGGCATTAACGCCCGAATCTGCCGGTCAACGGCCCAGCCCGAACAGGTTTCTTCGAGGGTTTGGCCGGGCGCAGCGTTGCCCGGCGCAGCGTTGCCCAGTATGGTTTCTGTTGGTGGCACGAGCCACAGATGGCCCAGTTCGGCCTCGCCGGGCATGGCTCCGTGATAAATCTGTCCGTCAACTACCATGCCCCCGCCAATGCCGCTACCAATTGTAACATAAAACACGTGCCGATAGCCGCGCCCGGCCCCGTGCAGGGCTTCGCCGAGGGCGGCCACGTTTGCATCGTTTTCAATGCGAATAGTTTGGGCATGGGTCTGTTGCCGCAACCAGTTTGTCAAGTTCAGGCCGGCCCAGCCATCAATCTGAAAGGACGTGCTGATCTGCCCGGTCTCGTGATTGACGGGGCCGCCAAATCCCACGCCTACGGCCAGAATCGGGTCGCGGAATTGACCGAGCGTATCGGCGATGGTCGTCAAGATTCCGGTTGCTCCGCTGGCCTTGTCAACGTCGAACCGGAATCGCTGCTGTACCTGCCCGCCACCATCGGCCACATAGAGTTGCAGTTTGGTGCCGCCTATTTCTATACCTACTTTCATAATGAGGGGTTTATGTTGCGCCCGGCCACTAATTTCAGTAATTGGTCGTATGTCAATTGCGTGAAATCATCAACAATCAAGTGGGCGTCGGTGCCTTGCAGTTCATCCCGCGTGTGGGTTGTGGCGAGGGCAATCACGGTCATGCCCGCCCGCAGACCCGCTTCGAGGCCCGAAAACGCATCCTCAAACACCACACAGTGCGTCGGCGGTATGCCCAGCCGCCGGGCTGCTGTCAGGTAAATTTCAGGGTCGGGTTTACCCTTTTGAATCATAGACGCATCAACAACATGCATGAAGTAAGAGTGAATGCCGGTGCCATCGAGCGTGAAGGCAATATTATTCACAGGTGCCGACGTACCGACGGCCATTGGCACGTTGTGGGCTTGCAGATCGGCTAAAAAATTGAGCAGACCGGGGGTTGGGGTCAGAGTGGGGGCGTATAGATCACGATAAATCGCTTCTTTTTCTTCGGTCAGTGCGGTTAGTTCGTCGGCTTGCAGGGGGCGTTGCATCACATAGGGCATGGAGTCAGCCGCCACGCGCCCGTTGATGAACTGAGCATATTGGTCAGGCGTGATGCTATGGCCGTGTCGGGCGGCAAACCGTTGCCAGGAATCGGCGTGATAGCGGTGGTTATCAACCAATACGCCATCCATATCAAACAGGGCGGCAATAGAAATGGTATTCATGCCGCAAAACTACGGCTCCGGTTTCGGGTTTCAAGTGGTTGTGCCTGCTTCACGGTGTGTTCGGTAGTTTCAGCCCGTTCTATCCTTTGCCTGAGCAAAACAAACCCGCTTTATGAACCGCTCCGACTTCCTGAAAACCACCGCCCTCGCCGGGGCATCGTTGCTGACGACCCCCGTTTCGGCCACGCCGTTTATTTACCGTCGCCCGGCAAAACCGTACCGATTAGCCCTGATCGGGTCGGGCTGGTGGGGCGGCAATATTCTGCTAACCGCCATTAAAGCGGGTGGCTCGCAGGTGGTGGCCGTGTGCGATGTGGACACCCGCGCCCTGCAAAAAACCACTGATCTTGTTACAAAACTCAGCAGCGACCGGCCCAAACGTTACGCCGATTTCCGCGAATTACTCGCCACTGAAAAACCGGACATCGTGATTGTTGCCACGCCCGACCACTGGCACCCGCTCATTGCTATTGCGGCCATGCAGGTTGGGGCGCACGTGTATGTAGAGAAACCCATCGGCCACACCATTAATGAGGGCAAGGCAATGGTGCGCGTGGCCCGGCAGACGGGGCGCGTGTGTCAGGTCGGGACGCACCGGCGCGTGTCGCCCCATAATGTGAGTGGCATGGACTTTCTGAAATCGGGCAAGGCGGGCAAGATTGGCATGGTGCGGAGTTTTGTGCATTATGGCGGTGGAGCCGGTGAGCGCGTAGCCGAAATCGCACCCCCCGCCGAGCTAAACTGGGATATGTATTGCGGCCCGGCCCCACTGCTGGCCTATAACCCAACGATGCACCCGCGTGGTTTCCGGCAATACCTCGATTTTGCCAACGGGCAGATCAGCGATTGGGGCATCCACTGGCTCGATCAGATTTTGTGGTGGACCGACGAGAAATACCCCCGCAAAGTGTATTCGACAGGCGGGCGGGCCATTCGGCAAGACAACACCGATGCGCCTGACCATCAGATAGCGGCCTTTGAGTTTGAGGGGTTTACGGCCACCTGGGAACACCGGCTGTTTGCCGGCAACAATGCCGAAAAAACGTTGCCGGGTCAGGCCGTTGGCTGCTATTTCTACGGCACCGAAGGCACGTTTCACCAGGGCTGGCTCGACGGCTGGACGTTTTACCCGGCAGACTCAAAAAAACCGATTATTCACCAGGATGCGAAACTCGACAAACCTGACGACCAGAATATTGCCGGTCTCTGGACTGATTTTTTAGATGCCATCGCCAAAAACCGACTGCCCGTCTGTGATATCGAGCAGGGCCACCGCTCCACCAATATGGCCCTGCTGGCTATGCTTTCGATGAAGTTAGGCCGCAGCGTGGCCTGGAACGGCTCCGAGATTCCGAACGATCCCGAAGCGAATAAACTCCTCAGCCGGGCTTATCGCGGGGCCTGGGAATACCCGGTTTAAAGCATTTCTGCTGATTTATTTCCTGGAATCGGGTGTTGGCCTGTGTGTCTCTAAGTCAAGTCTGGCACACCAAAACGCTGGTTTTTCATGCCTGCCTGCTCCATCATTTGGGCTATTGTTCGGCCAAAATCAGTCTCCCGCCGGGCGGCATCGGTTGCCGACCAGCCTAATTCGCGGGCCATGAGCCGGGCCACAACCGGCAGCGCGTCGAGTGCAGCCGCCCAGTCAACCACGCCTAACCGAATCCGGCGCATCAGCACATCGGGTAACGTCTGGGCCATTTCTTCCCGTACCGCATACACCACCTCGGCCCCGATGAATGGGTGAGCAGTGGCTAACCGTTCGGCAAGTGCGGGCTCGTCGGTAATCAGGCGGGCTACGTTCTCGGCCCGAACGCCGTAGCTATTCGTTAAGTGTTCGGCAACGTCGGCGGGCAGGGTTGGGTTTTCCTGCGCGAAACGGGCCGAAAACTGCTCATCATATCCGTCTCCTCCCGACAGCGGCAAGGTTTCGGTAACGGCACTGGCCTGCCGATTCAACCGCTTGCAGCAGGCATCAATGGTGTCCTGCGCCATGAGTCGGTAGGTTGTCCATTTCCCGCCCATGATGCTCACTAAGCCCGATTTCGGGTCAATTTCTACCTCATGATCCCGCACTAAGCTCTTCGTCTCGGCATTGGGGTCGGCCTGGAGGAGGGGGCGAAGGCCGGCAAAACCACCCGTTACATCGCTCATGGCTAATGGCTTGGTCAGGTAATGGCTTACGTGTTCGACCAAATACCGCGCTTCGTCGGGCAGTAGATACGGGGTTTCGGCGGGATCGGCCTCGGTGTCGGTGGTGCCAATGAGGTAATGGCCGCGCCAGGGGATGGCAAATAACACCCGGCCATCGGCGGTTTTTGGTACCAGCAGAGCCGCCGACGTTTTGCCCACCGCCCCCGCCCGCATAATCACGTGCGAGCCTTTGCTGGCCCGCATCCTGACCCCCTGAGTGTCATTGGCATCCTGCCGCAGGGCATCGGCGCGGGTGCCGGTGGCGTTCACAAATACAACAGCGCGAATAGCAAACGACTCCCCCGACAACTTATCTTCGACCGTTACGCTCACCAACTGCCCGGTTTCATCGTGCTGAAAGTGCGTAGCTTTCAGGTGGTTCACTACGGCGGCACCCTGCTCATCGGCGGTTTGGGCGAGGGCCAGATTCAACCGCACATCATCGAACTGACCATCGTAATACAGCACCGCGCTGTGCAGTTGCTTCTTGTTGAAGGCCGGAAACCACGTCAGGGCTTCGGTTTTAGAGAGCCACCGGCTGGGTTGCAGTTGGCGGCTACCGGCCAGGAGGTCGTATAATTTCAGGCCAATGCTGAAATACGCCCCGTCAATCCAGGTTTCGCAGGGCGTGAGCAATGCCAATGGGTGGGCTAAGTGTGGGGCAATCTGCAACAAGGTTTTGCGCTCATGCAGGGCTTTTTTTACCAAGCCAAGCTGCTTCGGGTCAAGATTTTTAAAGGCCTGTTCGAGGTAGCGCACTCCGCCATGAATCAGTTTGGTGGACGTGCTGGAGGTTGCCGCGCCAAAATCATCCTGCTCGATGAGGGCCGTTCGTAACCCCCGTGAGGCCGCATCGAGCGCACAGCCCGCGCCGGTGGCCCCGCCCCCAATCACGCAGACATCGAATGATTCGGTACGCAGACGGGCCAGATTGGTGGTGCGGTTCATACGGTTGGCGTTGTGTGGTTGCAAAGTTATATTGTTGTGGAGTTATGGCCTGTGCAAACAAAACCGCCCCCTGATTTTAACAGTACAACTTTACAACAATACAACGCCATTACTATTTCACCGCCCGGTCATATTTTTTCGGGGCATACAAAAAGCCGAAGGCTTCGGCTCCCTCGCGGCTATGCACCTTGTGGTGGATGTAGTGCGCCCGGATAATGCGCTGCATATACGGCTGCTGCAAAAACTTCGACCGGAATTTCACCCGCTGATGCACAATCACGTCGTGAAAAATAAAGTAGAAAATGCCGTATCCCGTCACGCCAATGCCTATGTAAAGCAGGTAATTGAGCGAAGGCACTTCAATGCCTACTATAATCAGCGAGATAGCTACCCCACTGAAGACAACGGCAAACAGATCGTTCCATTCAAAAAAACCGGGGTGATGGTTATGGTGGTCGTTGTGCCAGCTCCAAAGCAGGCCGTGCATCACATATTTGTGGGTAAACCAGGCCACACCCTCCATAAAGAAGAAAGTAGCAATAACTAAAGCAACGTTCAGAAGCATTTTTACGTTTTTTTGATGCCAATACTATCAATCAAACTTATTGTTGGCCCGAAAAGTTGGGTTTGCCCGTGCGTAAATTTCGGAAAAATGGGCCGTTTAGCAGGAAACAATTATTTAGTCTGACAAAACGTTTGCCAATTTGTTAGATAGTTGTAACTTTAGGCAGTTCAGTGCTCCCACGCTTATCTGTATGTCATCCATGGACTACCGGGCACTTAAAGAGTTGGTTCGCCGGGGTGAGGGCCACCAGTTAGAGTTTAAGTTGAAATCGGCTCACCCCGAAAAAATTATTCGCGAAGTTGTCGCCTTTGCCAATTCGGACGGCGGCCTTCTCCTCATCGGTGTCGGCGATGACAAGAGCATACCCGGCCTCAAATACGCCGACGAAGACGAGTACCTCCTCTGCCGTGCGATTGACAAACACTGCTTCCCGCACATCCAATACGCCGTTGATCGCGTTGCCCTGCCCGACGAACGTGAGGTACTGGTGTTTTCGGTGCCGCGCAGCGTGGGTCGTCCGCATTACGTGGTGCCTGATCTGAATCTGCCCGATGACAAGAAAGCCTACATCCGGGTAGCCGACCAGTCGTTGCAGGCCAGCCGCGAAATGCGCGAAATTCTCAAGGGCGAGCGATTGGCCCGCGACGTGCGTTTCTGCTACGGCGAGAAAGAGGCTGCGCTCATGCACCACCTCGGTCAGCACGACAGCATCACCGTTGAGGGCTTTGCCGCTATTGCCAACATCCCCCGCAAGATCGCGTCTCGAACGCTGGTGCTGCTGGTGCTGGCGAACGTGCTGCGGGTGCAACCCGGCGAGATGCTCGACCGCTACATCAGCCGGGTTGTCTGAGCCACAACGTGCGACTTGTTCGGCACACAAAAAAGCGGGGCCAACCGTATTGGCTGGCCCCGCTGATAAACTGTCGGCTTCTGAATAGTCAGGCCATTGGTTCGCTGTTCATCACCTCCGTTTGCTTACGGATTGATTCCATATGGATAATCTTGTAAATCTCTTCCACCAATTCAGGGTATAGATTCAGTTTTTCGCCGAGGCTGGTGCGCGTTTGCAGAATCTCTTTCCAGCGGTCAGGTTGAAACAGCGTCACGTTGTTATCACGTTTGTATTCGGCGAGCCGCTCCACAAGGGCCATCCGCGCCGAGAGCATCTCCACAATCTGCCGGTCAACGTTGTCGATATTCCGGCGGCTCTGCTCTAAAACGGTTTGAAACTCGATGTTTTCAGATGCGACCTGCCGAATCTGGAGGTGATCGAGCATTTCGCCGAAGGCCACCGGCGTAAGTTGCTGGGCGGCATCGCTCCAGGCGTTATCGGGGTCAATGTGTGATTCAACAATCAGGCCGTCGTAGTTCAGGTCCATTGCCATCTGCGTGAGTTCGGCGAGGTAGGCGCGTTTACCGGCCATATGGCTGGGGTCGCCAATCATGGGCAACTGCGGGAACATAGACTTGAGCTCGATAGCGATTTGCCAGAGCGGAATATTCCGGTATTTGCTGGCCTCGCCGGTTGAGAAACCCCGGTGAATAGCCGCGAGTTTGGTAATACCCGCACCAGCGAGCCGCTCAAATGCGCCAACCCACAGGGCCAAATCAGGATTAACCGGGTTTTTGACCAGCACCGGCACGTCAACGCCCCGGAGTGCGTCGGCGATTTCCTGCACCGTGAAGGGGTTTACAGTGGTTCTTGCGCCAATCCACAGCACATCCACGCCATATTTCAGGGCCAGTTCGATGTGTTCGGGGGTGGCTACCTCAATGGCGAAGGGCAGGCCGGTTTCGGCTTTGGCGCGTTGAATCCATTTCAGAGCGGGTTCGCCCATGCCCTCAAAACTGCCGGGGCGGGTGCGGGGTTTCCAGACACCGGCCCGCACAATATGAACAGCCCCCAACTGCGCCAGTTGACGGGTAGTTTCTACCAATTGCTCTTCGGTTTCGGCACTGCATGGCCCGGCAATAATGAGGGGCTTGCCGTTGGTCTCTACCCAGGAATTCAGGGGTGAGACGGTTAGTTCAGGTTTCATACGCTTGTACGTTAAATGGATTACTATAACTACTCTATCGGGAACTTTCGATGGTAGTTTTGCCGTATATTTGTATTCAAATCAGCCTGAAAACGGGCGGGTCCAATTATCCGGTCAACTTGATTTGCCCGGCAAAGTTCGCGCCGGTTGCGCTGAAAAACCAAATAGTCCGTATTTTCGTTATACCTTTCGGCTCCGCTATCAAGCGCGGCCAACCTGTGAGATAAGCCGCCCAAAGCGGTACCCATTTATGTCGAATCGAAGTAGTTTCATGCCGACTATTGCTCCTGAACGGCTTAGTGACCCACGTGAGGCCCGGCCAAAATCAACGCTGAGCCGAGGGTCAGCTAAGCCAATTGTCTTTGAAGACACCTCAGTTGCCTTCGCCTGCCAGCCCAATGGCAAACTCCTGAAAACGTACTGGTTGTTTGCCCTGATGAGTCAGGCATGGCTGGTAAATGTAGGGACTTTTTTCATCAAGATTGCCCTGCGGCTTCAACTGCCCATTAAAGGACTGATTAAGAACACGATTTTTGAGCAGTTCTGTGGCGGTGAAAGTATCCAGGAGTGCGAAAAGACGATTCAGAAACTGCACGTCGGCCACATCGGAACCATCCTGGATTACTCAATCGAAGGGGAAGAAAACGACACGTGTTTTGAGGCCACCACGCTCGAAGTTCTTCGTACTATCGAGCGGGCGAGCGAAACAACCGACATTCCCTTTTCAGTCTTTAAAATGACCGGTATCGCCCCTACTGACCTCCTCGAAGCGGTGCAGATTGGCGATTCGCTCACCAAAGATCAGAAAGTTGAATTTGATCTGGTGCTGGATCGGGTTGACCGCCTGTGCCGCCGGGCTGCCGAACGGAATGTCAAGATTTTTATTGATGCCGAAGAATCCTGGATTCAGGACACGATTGATACGCTCGCCTACGAAATGATGGATCGCTATAACCACGAGCGGCCCATTGTTTACAACACCTACCAACTGTACCGCTGGGATACACTGGCCCGGCTGGAACAGGCCACCCGCGAAGCCCGCGAAAAAGGATATGCCCTCGGTGCGAAATTGGTGCGCGGAGCCTACATGGAAAAAGAGCGTCTCCGGTCGCACGAATGTGAATATCAGGATCCGATTCAGGCCAGCAAAGAAGATACCGACCGTGATTTTGATGCCGCCGTTGACTTTTGTCTCAATAACCGCGACACCGTATCAATCTGTCTTGGTACGCACAATGAGTATAGTTGCCAGCACTGCGCTGAGCAGATGACCCGCTCAGGTATTGAACCCAACGACCCACACATCTGGTTCTCGCAATTGCTGGGTATGAGCGACAACATCTCGTATAATCTGGCTCAGGCGGGCTACAACGTGGCGAAATATGTGCCATACGGCCCGGTAGAAGCGGTGATGCCGTATTTATTCCGCCGGGCCGATGAAAATACATCCATCGCCGGGCAGACCAGCCGCGAGTTTGCCCTCATCAGTAATGAGTTGACGCGCCGAAAAGGTTGCCGTTAAGCGAACTATTGTACCACAGAACAGAACCCTAATAAGACGGACATTGCCAGTGGCAATGTCCGTCTTATTAGGGTTCTGTCGTATTTTTGCCCAATGAATCAGAAAAATCCGCTTATCTATTTCTTGCTGACGTTTGTGCTGATTGCGCTTGACCAGAGCGTTAAGCTGGCGGTTCATCAGTATATGCTGCCGGGTTTTGCCGGGCAGATAAACGTGGTTGGCAACTGGCTAAAACTGCATTATGTGCTGAACCCCGGCATGGCGTTTGGGATGCAGTTAGGGCATGAGTATGGCAAGCTGATGTTGAGTGTGTTCCGGCTGTTTGCCATGGGCGGCATTGCCTGGTATCTCGTGTATCTGGCCCGCAACGGCGCACCAAATGGCTTGCTCTGGGCTATGGCAATGATTTTAGCCGGTGCCGTCGGCAACGTGATTGACAGCACGTTTTACGGCGTTTTTCTGAACAATGCGCCCTACGGATCGCCAACGCCCTGGTTTCACGGGCAGGTGATTGACATGATTTTTGTGGACGTTTGGGAAGGATTCATTCCCGACTGGGTGCCGGTCTGGGGCGGTCAGTATTATTCGACACCAATTTTTAATATTGCCGATTCGTGCATCTTCATCGGCGTTTGTCTGATTCTGGCCTTTCAGCGTCGGTTTTTTCGGGAGCAAAGTCAGGAGCAGGAAGCCAATCAGGTAGTAGAAACGGCTTCTCAGGATATACAGGCGGTTACTGATACGGAGGTACTTGATTCAGACCATGTAGAGAGAAAAAGCGGGTTTCCACCCACACTACTTACCGATGAAACCTCGGAGTTGCCCCCCGCTGAGGGAGCCGTTGCAGAACCGGCTTCTGAAAAGCAGGGCGTAAGTCAGCCGGTTAAATCGGAGGAGGAGTTGAAGCGTCATCACGATTAGTAGCATTTATTACTGCACATCATCAAGCGGGGTGAAGTCCTTAAAGGCGCGTTTGATGGCCTTGTCGGTGGCTTCTTTTTTGTTCTCCCAGGCCGCGTCTAACTCCATCGCTACGGGGCCGGTCAGGCTTAGTACGATCCTGAAATCATCCAACCGTCGGATAAAATCGGTGCCGCGCCGGGCGGATTTCAGCGCAAACTCCCGCGCAAAAACGTCTCCCTTATTTTGAATTTCTGCTTTCTTGCCCAGCACATAGTTGTAGCGGTCGAGGAGGTCTTTCATTGATTTTCCGATTACCTCAGTGGCTTCCAGCGTTCCCATCGTGAGTACTGCCGTGCCACCCACCGCCGAGATAAGCCGCTGATTTTGTTGGGCCTGCGGGCTTGAACTGGCCGTTGTGATGGCCGGGGTCACGCCCGTGATGGCTCCCAGCGCAGCGTTGGCTACGGAGCGGTTTCGTTTGCCTTTCTTGGCCCGCCGGTAGCTGGTTTTGAGGTTTTCTTCGCGTTCGGCCAATTGCTCGGCTAAGTTCCAGGCTATCACCATCGTCTGCCGATATTGAGCATAATAGTAACGGTCCTTTTCGGCTTCATTCACGGTATTCTGTACGCTGAACGTCAGGGTTCGTTGCTCGCGGTTCTGGGCCTTGTCGAGGGTATAAAACGTGAGCGTGGTCTGCAACGAGTCGAGCGGGTCTTTCACAAAGTCATAGCCGGGCTTCCACGTAAATTCATACTGGTTAGCCGTGTTTTTGACCAAGGCTGATTTAGGTACTTGCGGGTTATCACTCAAAAAATCGAACGTAGCAATGTCATCGTCGCCATTGGGGTCGCTGAGGTAGAATTTGAGATTCACCGTTGCGTTTTCGCGGAGCCGGTAGTGAGTCTCTTTTGGGATAATGGCAATGTCGGGTGGTAAATCCATCGCCGTCACTTCAATTTTTAAGCGGCCTTTGGTGCGGGTTTTGGCGGGCTGGTCTTCTACCCAAAATTCGATGTAGTAGGGCTTGTCTCTCAGGCGGTTAAACTGATTTAGTGAGAGCGTCCAGGTCAATTCGCCCTGTGCCGAGAGCTTCAAGCCTTCGGGCATCTGGTCGGCAATCGGGACGAATACGAGTGGGTCATCGTCATCGTCATAAATCTGCTCGTCAGCATCGAGCTTGTAGCTGTTCGGGGCGCGGTAGCGAACGTAAAAAGGCCGCAGCACATCAACAACCGGCGGGCGGTTGACGTGCTGCACCTTGAAATCAATGGATTGGGTCACTTTCTCGCCCCGCTGATTGCTCACTTCCAGAATGACCGATACAACGCGGGTAGTCTGAATCCGGCTGGCGAGGTCATAATCTGGAGTCCAGCTAAAATGACCCAGCGAATCGAGTTCCATCCCGTCAAATTTTCCCTGAGTAATGGTGTATTGTAAGGTGTCAGTAGGGCTGGCAGTGGTTTTCACCTCAAACCGGATAGGGATTCCTTCAGCTATGGTTGTCCAGCCGGGTTGCGTGGGTAAGGTGACTTGCAACGGCTTTGTGTCCTGCGCCTGAATCAGCGAGACCGGCAAAATGAAGAGCAAAAAATAAACAGGGTTTTTGGCTAAGCGCATCGAGTAGAGCAGCGTATTTATCCTGGTAAACGCAAAATAGCGGCTATCATTTCCTTAAAACATAAAAGCCGCCCAATGAAGAGCGGCTTTTCCTAGTTTTCGTGCCTTTGTCATTCCGACGATAGGAGGAACCTATTTAGATTAGCACCTTAGATTCCTCCTATCGTCGGAATGACAAAAGCACAGTACTAATTCTTTTTCGGAGCCGTTGCCGGTGTAGTAGCCGGAGCCGTAACGGGTGCGGCTGGCTTGGGCGTTACGCCCATCTTTTTCAGCACGAGGTCAGAGATGTTGCCATCTTCAGGCGCAAACAACAGAATTGGCGTAGTACCGGCACCGGCATCGAGGTTGAAAACGTAGGTAAAGCCGTTTTCTTTCGCCACGATGTCAATATTCTTCTGAATCTTTTGGATCACCGGATTCACCAACTGACCGTATTTGTCCTGCAACGTTTTCTGGGCGTTGGTCTGGAACTCCTGCACCCGGCTTTGCAGGCTTTGCAGTTCGGCTTCGCGGTCTTTTTTAATCACCTCCGACATTTGGCCCTGCCCTTTTTCGTAGGCGGCATATTTGTCTTCAAACTCTTTCGACATCCGTTTCAACTCGTTATCGGCCTGGGTACGCTGAATGGTGAGTTGGTTTTCGATTTCTTTCGATTCGGGCATTTGCCGCAGCAGATAATCAATATTGGTGTATCCCAGTTTGAGCGGGCCAGCCACTGTGGCTGTCGGTGTGGTAGCAGCAACAGTCGCCGGTGCCTGCGCCTGTACGTTCAGGCTTCCCATAAACAATGCCGCGCCAAAGGCGGCAACAAAGTACTTTTTCATTGTTAGTTGGTTATTAATCACTTATTTAGGTCTTACGCTTGGCTGTATTGTTGCCGGGGTTCCGCCCGGCGTTGACGTTCCCATCAGTGGAACCGTTGGCTGACCGCCCGCCGGATTTCCCGCCGTTGGGCTGGTTTTAGTCGGTTTCGTTTCGGCATCCAAGCCTAACTCTTCCATCACATAATCGGTGTAATCGTGCCGGGGATTGGTGTAGAGCATCACAAAATCGCTGGCTTTATCAAATACAAAATCCAATTTTTTCTGCGACGCTACTTTCTCCAACGCTCGGTTTACCAATTCCATCGGGGCTTTGATGAGTTCTTTTTTCTTCTGAAGCAGCAACCCTTCGTAGCCAAATACTTTGTTGTTGTACTCCCGCGCTTCGCGTTCTTTCTCCGAAATCACCCGTTGCCGGTCGCGTTTCATATCGTCGGTCAGCAGAATTTCTTCGAGTTGGTAGGCGCGTTGGAGTTTGTCAATCTCCACGTACTTGTCCTGAATATCCTTCGACCATTTGTCAGCAAATTTATCAATTTCGCCGAGGGCTTTCTGATATTCAGGCATTTTGCTGAACACAAATTCGGTATCCACGTAGCCAAACTTCTGCGCCCGAACCGGAAATGCCGCGCAAACCAAACACAAAAGTACAAAAATCGAGGCTCTGTTCATGGTATTCTACTGACTTGGATGGTTCATAAGCCGGTTGGTTTAATAACGCCCCGATGAACGAAACCTTATCTGATTTGCTGCCCGATGGTGAAGTGGAACTGCCCGACTCCGGCCTTCTGAATGCCCGGCAGGTTATCAAAGCCCCAGGCGTAGTCAATACCAATCAGGCCGAAGGCAGGCATGAAAATTCGCGCCCCAACCCCCGCCGACCGCTTAATGTCGAACGGATTGTATTGTTTGTAGCTGCCCCAGTTATTACCGCCTTCCAGAAACGTGAGCGCGAAAATCGTGGCCGACGGGTTCAGCGAGATCGGGTAGCGCAGTTCCATCACGAACTTATTATAGACCACGCCCCCCTGTTGGCTCTGCGCCTGCGTTGCCACCACGTTGTTGTCTGCCGTGTAAACCCGGCGGTCGGGATAACCGCGCAGGCCCACAATATCCTGTGCCAGGGCAAACACGCCCTGACCGGCCAGACCGGCACCGCCCAGCACGAACCGCTCAAACGGGCCAATGGGCGTGCGCGAGTTGTAGTTACCGAGGAAACCCATGTGGGCGCGTGCGCTGAGGACCAGCTTACCCGTTACGGTCTGGAACCAGCTTGCATCAAACATCCATTTGTGGTACTCAACCAACTTGTATTTGTTAGTGATGTCGGGCTTGTAATCTTTCGACCGGAACAGCGAATACGGCGGGGTAAAGGCCCCACTCAACGTGAACGACGAGCCGTTACGCGGAAACTGCGGGTTGTCAATGCTGTTGCGCGAGATGGTCGTGTTAAACGTAAAGTTGTTCGAGATACCGTCTTTGTAGTTGTCAGACGTGTAGAACAAATTCAGGTTGTTCAACTGGTAGCGTTGGTACGACAGCGAGTGACTAAGCGAGAAAAAGTCATCCGGCTTTTTCAACTGCCGCCCCAGTCCGACCGTAATGGCTAAGTTATCATACGACCCGATGGGCGTGGCTTTGGCCGTTGACCGGCTGTATAAATCGGCGTAGTTGTATGACCGATATACGGTGTAACTGCTACTGATCGAAAACGCATTGGGCTTGCGGCCACCGAGCCAGGGTTCAACAAACGACAGCGAATACGTCTGAAACTGCCGTCCGTTGGCCTGAAAACGCAGCGAAATCCGTTGCCCATCGCCCGATGGCAGGGGCCGCCAGGCAGTAAAATTGTTGATGTTCCGGGCCGAGAAGTTGTTGAACGTCAGGCCAAGCGTACCGACAAAGCCGATGTAGCCGCCCCAGCCGCCCGACAATTCGATCTGGTCAGATGGTTTTTCCTGGACGGTATATTCAATGTCCACCGTGCCATCGGGCTGTGGCACGGGGTTGATGCCGATCTTTTCGGGGTCAAAATAACCGAGCGTCGCCAATTCGCGTTGGGTGCGGATGAGGGCCGTTTTCGAGAATTTCTGGCCGGGTAACGTCCTGATGGTTCGCAGCACCACGTGGTCGCTGGTTTTGGTGTTGCCGTTCAGGATAATGCGGTTGATGGTGGCCTGTTTGCCCTCAAAAATGCGGATGCCAATGTCAATCGAGTCGCCGTCCACCGATTTTTCGACGGGCGTGGCACTGAAATACAGATAGCCGTCGTCCATATAGAGCGAACTCAAATCCTGACCGGGGGTACCGTTGATTTTCTTGTCAACATCTTCCGGGTCATACACATCGCCTTTCCGCACGCCCAGCACCTCCCGCAGCCGGGTCGCCGTGTTCAGGTAATTGCCTTCAAAACTCACATTACGGATGTAGAACTTGCGGCCCTCGCTGATTTGTAGCTTCACGGCAACGGTTTTGCCGTTGTTTTTTACCGAATCCTGCTCAATGGCGGCATCGCGGTAGCCGAGTTTGTTGTAGTAGCCAACCAATTTCTGCTTGTCTTCGGCATATTTCTTTGGCACAAACTTCGAGGGTGTAAACAACCGGCCAAAGCGCATCTGTTTGGTGTTTTTCATCTTGGCGCGGAGTTTCATCTCGTCAACATCCTGCCGCCCGGCAAACTCGATGTCGCTGATTTTAACCTTGCTGCCTTTGTCAATCAGCACCTTCATGGTGGCGTTGTTACGGTTGCTGTCGGGTACGGTCGTGATTTTAACTTTGGTGTTCAGGTAGCCCTTTTCGATAAAATATTTCTTAACGGCCAACTGCGTGTTTTTGGTCACGGTGTTGGTCACGATTTTGCCAATGTTGAGCTTAATTTTTTCTTTGAGTGCGTCCTGCTCGCCTTTTTTCACGCCGAGGAAATTAACCCGGTAAAGCCGGGGCCGCTCCTGCACCTTCACCAAGAGCGTCACCTTATCCTCGGCCACATCGGTCGCAATAAGTTCAACGTCATCGAGCAGGCCCGAATCCATGAGTTTACGAATCGAGGAGCCGATGCCTTCGCCGGGGATTCTGATTTTGTCGCCCACGCGCAGGCCCGTCAGTGAAACGAGTGAGTTGGGGTCTAAGAACTTGGTTCCCGTCACGCTCAACCCGGCAATGGTATATTCTTTGGGCTGGGCGTAGTTCATGATGTCGTTTGGCGAGGTGGTGGCGGGTGTTTTGGTGCCGCCACTGCCAAACCCAACCCGAAGCTGCGCCCAGGCCCGGCCCGGCATCAACGCCAGCCCGAAGAGGGCAAGCAGAATCGTTTTTTGAAGAAGTTTTTTCATTGTTTTGCAGTGGTAAGTCGTCAGTGGCAAGTGGTTAGTTGTCCCGGAGAAACTAACCACTTGCCACTAATCACTAACCTCTATTTTGTCACTTGTTCGCTGGTCATACCAAAGCGTCGTTCGCGCTGCTGGTAGTTCAAAATGGCTTCGTGCAGGTGTTCTTTTCTGAAATCGGGCCAGAGAACGTCGGGCATATACAGTTCAGAGTAGGCCAACTGCCAAAGCATAAAATTACTGATTCGCATTTCGCCACTCGTCCTGATCATCAGTTCTGGGTCAGGTATATTGCTCGTTGTCAGGTATTTGCCAAACATAGTCTCGTCAATATCGGCTGCCGTCATCCGTCCGGCCTGTACCTCAGCGGTGAGTTGTCGCACGGCTTCCAGAATTTCCCAGCGTCCGCTATAACTCAGTGCCAGTATCAGCGTCAGGCCCGTATTCTGCTCCGTAGCGGTCATGGCTTCCTGCAATTCGCGCCGACAGTCGGCGGGCAGACTTTCGGTGTGGCCGATGGTTGCCAGCCGCACGTTGTTATCCATGAGGGTTTTAATCTCATCTTTTATCGTGTGAACCAGCAGCGTCATCAGGGCATCTACTTCATACTGAGGCCGGTTCCAGTTTTCGGTCGAAAACGCATAGAGTGTGAGGTATCGAATCCCTAACTCGGCGCACCCTTCTGTTACCTCGCGCACGGCCTTGATGGCGTTACGATGCCCAAATATGCGGGCTGCTCCCTGCCGCTTGGCCCACCTGCCGTTCCCGTCCATGATAACGGCAATGTGTTTGGGCAGATTGCCAGAATCAATGGCTGACTTCATGCAGAACCCCGTCTTTTAGGAATAATTAACTTTCACTGACTTATCAGACCCAATGGCAGAAAAATGAGCGGACAAAATTACAGAAATCTGCTGAATTTTACGTGATTATACGGGTAGAGTGGTTCCTGATGACTCGGCTGACCAATTAGTTAAGCAGAACCCGACCTACCCGTCATTTTTTAGTCAACCGCTTCTATCGGTGCGAAAAACTGATTTATGCCGTTATTTTGCAGGAAAAGCGTTCTACTACAAAAACACGCCGGAAACCATGCGTAATTCTATGACCCTGTCGGCTGGTGTGCTGGCCCTGTTTGTGCTGCTGACTACGTTGAGCGGCTGTAAAAAAAGCACTGACGACGATGCTACCAATAATCCTGCCCAGCCCAAAGCCGTGACCGATGTGGTAGCCGAAGACAAAAACTTCACGATTCTGAACGCGGCTATTACCTACGCCAAACTTGGCGACGCGCTCAAAGGAGCCAACCTAACCGTGTTTGCCCCGACCGATGCTGCGTTTCAGGCCGCTGGTATTGCCACGCCAGCCGCCATCTCAACCCTGTCAACAACGGCGGTGGCCGGTATTCTCAACTACCACGTTTTCAACGGAAAAACTGAAGTGGCGGCTTTCCCGGCAGGAATCAACACGCCCATTCAGTCGAAGGGCGGGGCGGTGGCCTACGTCACCAAAACCGCAAGTGGCACGGCTGCGGCCCTTTCGATCAATGGTGCGGTGGTGACAAAAGCCGACCAACAGGCCGCCAACGGCGTGATTCACGTGATTGATAAGGTACTGATGCCGCCAACGGGAAACGTACTGTCTGTTGCCCAGGCTGACCCCGGTAGTTTTTCGTTGCTGGTGCTGGCCGTGAGCCGGGCCGCCACCGTGAACCCCACTCTGGCGGCAGCGTTGAGCAGCACGGCCAATGTAGCCGCCCTGACCCTATTTGCACCCACTAATACGGCTTTTGCTGCGGCTGGCTTTGCCACGCCGACCAGCATCACAACGGCATCGCCGGCTACGCTCTCCAACATTCTGGCGTATCATGCCGTGTCGGGTTTGCTATTTTCAACGCAGTTGGTGCCAGGAACGCAGACAACGCTCAATACATCATCGAACAATAAAATTACGATTGGCACCTCGGCAGCGGGCATCACCGTGAGAGGCAACCAAAACGCCACACCCGCCACCATCCGGCGGGCTGATGTGCTGACCACTAATGGCCTTATTCACGTGATTGACCAGGTGCTGCGCCCTTAAGAATCTGTTTGAGTTAATCGCTTTGGCCGCAAATCGCTAACTCAAACAGCTTCTAATGCAACGGTCAGGTAGCAAACCGGCGTAAACAGTAAAGAAAAAAACGGGGTCTTCCAACCATCCGGCACCAAAGCGAGTCCTGATAGCGTTGCGTACACCTGTTATATTTGTGGCATTATGAGAAAAGAAATTATCAAATTCAGTGCGTGTGCATTTCTGTTGGCCGGGCTGTTGGGCTGTAGTAAAGTCGACAGTGTTGATTCGACGCAGGAAGCCTACAAGAAAAACGACGCTGACCTGGCAACCTTCGTGAGTCAGAGTTTGCCAGCGGCCAAGAAAACCAGTACGGGGCTTTATTACGTGATCACAACGGCAAATCCGGCGGGCCGCGCCCCGGTGGCAAAGGATGTTGTGTCGTTCAACTACGTGCTGTCAACGCCAGCCGGGGTTATTCTCGACACCCTCTATAAATCCCCCAAAGCCCCGTCTTACGGCGGTATTGGTGTGGGTGGGCTGCTTGCGGGTCTTAACGAAGGACTGGCACTGATGCGCGAAGGCGAAAAAGCCACGTTGTTGATGCCGTCTTACTTAGCCTTTGGCAGCGACAGTTACACGCAGTTACCGGCGTACTCAAACGTGCGCTTCGATGTGCAGTTAGTCCGCACCCGAACCGAAGACGAACTGATTGCCGAATACATCACGGCTAAAAAACTGACCGTTACCGAAACTACTGCCACCGGGTTGCGGTTTATCAAAACCAAAGACAACCCAACCGGAGCCTTGCCCACAACCGGCCAAACTGCCGGACTGAACTATTCTGGAAAACTGCTTTGGAACGATCTTCCGTTCGATAAGGGGGTGTTCAGCTTAGTTCTGGGTACAACGTCGGTTATCAAAGGCTTTGAAGAGGCCGTCAGAAAGCTACGCGAGGGTGAAAAAGCCACCGTTATCATGCCTTCATCGCTGGGTTATGGCGTTGCCGGCACGAGTGGCATACCGTCGTCGTCTCCGTTAGTGTTTGACATTGAGGTTGTATCGGTGAAATAGCTAATCACCCTTTTTCATAAACAAAAGCGAGCGATAGACACGTGTCTATCGCTCGCTTTTGTTTACAGAGACTTGCGCCTTCCTACTCTTTTATCACTTTCAGGGTTTGGCTGTGGGTGTCGCTCGTGGTTCTGAGCAGCAACAGCCCCGCCGGTTGCCCGGCCACGTTAAATACCTCATGGTGGCGGGCCGTAACCGGCTGAATCTGGCGGGTGGTGATTGTCCGGCCCGTTATTGTCAGCAAGTCAATCGTCAGTGCCTGTCCCGGTGCGCCTTCAATCAGCAGCGACACCTCGCTGCTTGTTGGGTTGCCCAACAGCGACACCTGCCAGGGTGCATCGGCTTCGACTCCCTGCCGGGCAGTACGACTGGCGCAGGCAGTGCGGAAGTTCCAGACGAAATAGGTTGAGCGGCTGGCCTGATCTTGCACCGTCAGCGTATTCACGTTGGTATCGAACCCGGCAAAGGTGTAACTCTGGCCCAACTGCCCGCTGCCCGTTACGCCCACGATCAACAGCGGAGCCACCGCCGGAGTGAACACCCCGCCCGGATAGCCCACCACAAAACTCACGCTGCTCAGGCCCGCGCTGGTGGTGTTGCAGGTAAAACTGGTGATGGTCAGGCTATTCGGGGTGATTGGCGGCTGGGGTGTGGTTGAACAAGCCTGGCGGAAATTCCAGACAAAATAGGTTGAGCGGCTGGCCTGATCCTGTACATTCAGTGTACTCACGTTGGCATCGAACCCGGCAAAGGTGTAGCTCTGGCCCAACTGCCCGTTGCCCGTTACGCCCACAATTAACAACGGAGCCACTGCCGGAATAAACGTGCCGTTGGTGTAGCCTACCACAAAACTCACGCTGCTTAGGCCCGCGTTGGTGGTGTTGCAACTGAAATTAGTGATAGTTAGGCTACCGGCTGGTGCCACTGTCGGCGGTGCGTCTTTGATTGTCAGCGTTGTTGTGGTCTCGTTTGGATCGAGGTCATAGCCAGCTTCATCAACCAAGGTGATAATCACCGTTTCGTCGCCTTCCACGATATCGTCGTCTATGGGGTCCATCTCTTCGATGTACTCCGTCTGGCCCGGCAAAAATGTAACGGATGTGGGCAGCGACAGAAAATCAACCCCGTTGGTGGCCGTGCCGCCAATCTGGTAATTCACAACCAGCGTACCGGCCCCGCTGCTGCGGACAAACCGAATAAAACCGGGGTCGTCATTGGCGGTGCTGGGTGTTACACTCAGGGTGCCGCTTAGTTTGGCCTGAAGTCCGTCAATGCTCTGGGTTGCATTGGGCCGTCCTTCGGCTGCGTTGGGATCGGTGCTGTTTACTTGCACAATCGGTACTGCACCCGGAGTCGTTACGGTTACAGAAATTGTGGCCGTTGTGGTCTGGTTGACGGGTTGCGAACTGTCAACGACCACAACCGATAAGCTCTGTACACCCGCGTTTACATCCGTAAATGTTATATAGTTTGCGAACCGTCCTGAATTGCCAGCCAGGGATCGGTTTGCGCTGTAATCGTACCGATACGGTGGTCTCCCACCCGATACCGTTGTGGTAACGCTGATGGTGCCTGTGGTGACCGGAAACGTGGTGGCCGTGGTGGTCGTGCTGACTAAGAGCGGCACTAACGGAATGCCGTTCAGGGTGAGCGTAAACGCTGCGGTAGCCGTGGCGTTGCCGGGGTCAGTGGCGACAACCGTTACCGAAAAAACGCCCACCGAGCCGGGTGTGCCGCTAATGACGCGGGTGGTTGGGTTGAGTGTCAGCGATGTCGGCAAACCAAGTGCGGTATAGGTAAGTGGCTGGTTTTCAGGATCGGTGAATGCGGGTAAGGTCGCCATAAACGGCGCGTCGAGAGTGCCGGTCTGGTCAGGGATTGCTACGGCTACCGGCGGCTGATTGGCCGGGTTGATGATGGTAAAGTTCGCGTTCGAGATGTCGAAAAAGATATTACCAACCGCCATCACCTTGATTCGGGCCTGATTGGCACTGACGAGGGGCAGCGTAACGGGTTCGGTGCCATCGTTGGGGGTGTTTGCCAGCAGCGTCGTCGGGAAGGTCAGCCCACCGTCGGTCGAGAGCAGGATATTGACAAGGGCGCAACTGACGGGTGCCTGATTCGTATTGTTCACGCTCCAGGTAATGGTTTGCATGGAGTTGCCCTGATACACGCCCGACAGGTTGGTGGTTTCTAAAAATGGCCCCGAATTACCGTCAACCGTCACCGTTGCTTCGCGGTACGTCAGCCCGCCCGCATTGTCGCGCACGGTCAGCCGGTGGGTGGTGGCAATGCCGACCGAGGGCAGTTTGTCGCCCCGCGCCGTGTTGGTGCCGTCCACGATAGCCGAGAGCCGGGGAAACGTCCGGGTGCCGGTCGAAACAGGGACATAACTCCGAAAAAAAGGTGGCTGTGCCGTGTCGAGCAGCGTTGAATTACCCACCACCGTTTTACTATCTGGTGTTGGCACTATTAAGCCGATGTTGGTGCCTTCCCACTGATAACTCAGCACGTCGCCCGCATTGGCATCGGTGGCCGCGCCAGCCAGTTCGAATGGTGTTGACTTTGGTACGGTGGTATTAGCCGGAAACGTCCCGATTACCGGAACGGCATTGTTGAGGGCAGTGCTGGTGAAACACGTCAGGGTATTGATGAAGGTAGCCGCCTGCTGGTAGTTGACGGTATGAAAATTCAGGAATGGCTGATAGCCCGGTTCGTAATCATCGCCAGATTGTCCGCCACACGTAAAGCCATAACTCATGATGGTGGCCCCGGAACCGGGTTCGACCGATGTGGTGGGCGCACGGGTGGTGCAGACCGAAATACTGCTGTTGAAGGAGTGGCTCATATCGAACTGATGGCCTACCTCGTGACTAATGAGCTGATCGTCGAAAACGGGCGCGTAAGGAACAAAATTGGGTTCAGTGGGGCCGTAGTTTGTGTTCCCAACGTTCGACACACCCCGCGCTTTGCCGCCATCTACACAAACGGACCCTTTCTGAGCAATGCCGCCCCCGGAGCTGCCCGCATAACCAAACACGTGACCAATGTCGTAGTTAGCACTTCCAACCACGTTCGCCTGATCCAGATTGGCCTGGTTTTCGTCCAGCATGGCACTGGTGCTGGAGTTGGTGTAGGGGTCGGTGAGGGCATTTGGATAGACGAGATTGTCGCCCGTTACGAGTACAAACGCCACGCTCAGTTCGGTGCGATAGACGGCGTTCATCCGGTTCACATAGCCCACCAGAGAGTTAAACGCGGCTGATACCGTACCACCCCGTTTCTGGGTAAATTCGCCGGTGGCGGCCACCGCCAGCCGAAACGTGCGGAGGGTGGCACCGGTGTTGTTCAGGGCCGAACCGAGCCGCCCCTGCTTGTCCGTTTTTTCGGGTATGACCCCGGCACCCTCGTCGCTGATGCCGCATTTATTGAGGGTGCCGAAGGGCTGCGGCTCATCGTTTTTTTTAACATTCCGGGCAAAATATGTCAGGTACGTCCGGTCGGCGGGATCGTTGGCTACGGCTTTGGTGTAATAAACGGCATCACCCTCCACGCCCAGAATGATGGCATCGAAACCGCTGCCGGTAAAACTAAGCCGGATGGTGTAGGCCGGGTGGGTCAGTCCGCGCCCCGTGTAGGTTTTGATGTCGGGGTGCTGGGCGGCAATGGCGGGGGCCAGAATCGGTGATTCGAGCATGGCAAAGGGTTCAACCGTGCCGTTGGGCAGTGGAATCTCCAGCCGCAGGGCTTTGCTGTTGGGCGTAAACTCAAGCGGAGCTTTAGCTAAGTAGCTCCGCATCTCGGCATCGCGCAGCCGGTAGGTCAAGAACTTCTGGATGTTGTCGGCTGCGGGAGCCGCTGTCCGGGCCTGCGCCGGAGAAGCCGGTTCAAAAAAACCGCTCTGCGCGTTGGCAAACAGCGTCGTAACTGCCAGGCCGATTGTCAGCAAGGCTCCTGGTAATAAAAGTCTGGTCTTCATCTGGTAAAGGAAAAATAAAAGGAAGGAAAAAATTTATAAAAAATAAAAAGAGGAAGGCCCCGCCAGGGTTGGCCTGACTACTGCCAAATGTAGTTGCTTTGCAATTAAATTGTCCCTACCCGTTCGGGTAGTTCGGCCAATAAATATAAAAACTACCTGCTCGGATAGTGTATTTTTTAGTGAAAATCTACTAAATACTATTTTTAGTATGTTTATTTTTCTAAACTATCTCGTAAAATGATTATTATTTTCATTGGGGTTGACTGGTGCAGGAGCTTATACGGGGGCGGTCAGCGAATGGTGGGCATTAAGTACTTGTCGGTAGCTATTTAATTATGTTCATTTTGGGTGCTACCAGGCTTGTTACCCACCGCCCCTCGGCTGTGGGAATTCAGACATAAACGGACGTTCTCGCCTGAAACGGCACAGCCGAGGGGCGGTGCCGAACAGATTATCTAAATAATTACAATTGTTGTACCTTTAATTTTATAGAATAACGGCCCTCTTTATGCGTGTACATTTCGTGGTTTTAGGTCTTTTTTTGTTGGCCGGAGGAGTACCCGTTTATAGCCAGACAGATACGTTCTCACACGTTGAGGAGCAAGTATATCAGCTTAACAACCAGTTGAAATACCGCGAGTCGCAGGCATTGCTGCTGCCAATTTTGCAAAGCCAGGCGTTCAGTGCCGACAAAAAATACAAGACTGCGGTCTTGCTGTCCTATACCTACAAACGGCTGCTCGACTATCAGTCGGCCCTGAAATTCCTGACCATTGCCCGGCAATTTATCAATCAAACCACCCATATCGACCAGTACACGGCGGGTATTGCGTCTGAAGAAGCCTTCATTCACTTCGATATTCACCACTATCAGAAGGCCGACAGCCTGATGACGATCTTGGCGAAGACGGATTTCAAGTGGGTCAATCTCGAAAATAAGTCGAAGCTGATCATGCAACAGGGGTATCTATTGTTTCTAAACCGGAAATACGCCCAGGCCGAGCAGTTTTATGACCGGGCTATCGGTGCTATGCGGGCCTCCTCGCCCTGCGATCTACCCATGATTTACGTCAAAAAAATGCAGCTATATGACGCAGTGAATCAGCTCGATCTGATGCGGAATGCGTTCCGGCTATCGGGGCGATGTGCCGATTCGTGCGGCATCATCAAGTACCATATCTACGCTGCCGACGAGCTGCTGAAAATCTATGCCCGTCACAATGACCTGCCCCGCATTGCCTCCACTAAACGGCGGTTAGACTCGCTCAACACCATCTACGCTCAGGCCGAGAATATTGCCGCCCTCCACGACCAAAAAGAAGCCATTCTGCTGGGAGCCAAAGACCGCGAGCTTGAAACGGGAAAATATAATCAGACTTACCTGACGATTATCATAATGGGTATGCTGCTGATACTGGCTTTGCTGTTGACCTGGCTGGTTATTTACCGGCGACGGCAACGGACGATGGAAGCTGAGTTTGTGCGGATGGAAGCCGAACTGAAAACCTACTTAACCTCGATTCAGCCCGCTGCAACCGTATCGGCAACCCCGCCCGTCAACGTAAATGACATTCAGGAGTTCAGTGCATTATCGGAACGTCAGCAGACCGTGCTGACTTATCTGATGGAAGGCCTGACGAATCACGAGATCGGTGACCGGCTTTGTGTGTCAGAGAACACTGTAAAGTACCACATCAAGAATATCTATCAACTGCTGGCTATCAAAGGCCGAAAGGAACTGTTTATCAATCTTAGAAAATAACCCCGGTTGATTATGCGCTATTTGCTCTGTTGTCTATGTCTCGTCCTGGCCCTGTGCGGTTCATCCGTTTCGGGCCAGTCCGTTGCTCAAAAACGCGCCACCCGGCTGGGGTTGGGCATGAATCTGTCTTATCTGGAAGGCTACTGGAACGGCACCAAAGCCCGGCATTTCAGCGATTATGTGAAGCTAAATCAGGTTGGCGTTCGCAAACAACAATTAGCCGACATGGCCCGCGCCGGGTTTAAAAGCGTCCGAATCCCGGTGTGTTTTGGAGCCTGGGCCAGCATCAACAAACCGTATCAGTGGGAAAACCCGGAGTTTCTGGCCGCGCCCGATTCGCTCGTGCGCTGGGCGTTAGCCAATAACCTCACCGCCATTATTGATCTCCATCATGTTGAGTTCGATGGCAGCATTGCCGGGGCCGACAGCGTTGACCGCGTGGTGTGGCTCTGGCAGCAGATTGCCCAACGCTACAAAAACACCGACCCGGAGCGCGTCCTGTTTGAACTCCGCAACGAACCCCACGACATCACGGCTGCGGCCTGGCGGACTCAGGCTAACCGGCTCATCAGCACCGTGCGGGCCATTGCGCCAAACCATACATTAGTGGTGGGTTTTCACGACTGGAATGGTCGCGACGCGCTGCTGCAATCCGACGTGTTTGCCGACCCAAACATTATCTACACCTTCCATTTCTACGACCCGTTTGTCTTTACGCATCAGGGCGCAACCTGGGCCGGGTCGGGACTGCCTGATTTGCAGGGAATTCCGTTTCCGGCCAACCCCAACGTCCGGCTGAGCGTACCGGCTGCGGCCAAAGGCACCTGGATCGAAAACGCTCTGAACAATTACGCCAGCGAAGCCACGTACAGCGTGATTTTTCAGCGTATCGAAGCGGCCAAGACCTGGGCAACGGCCAAAAAAGTCCCGATTTTCTTAGGCGAATTTGGCTCCTACAACCTGCGGTCGGCCCCGGATAGCCGCTGCCGCCATGCCGAAGCGATTTATATTGCTCTCGGCAAACTCCAGATACCGTCGGCGTGGTGGGAGTGGAGCGACGGTTTTTCGATGCTCGCGCCCGGCAGCAGCACCATTATGCCCTGCATGAACGACGCGCTCATTGCCTATGCCACCGGCGAACTGAAGGTGCTGGAAACCGACCCCGTCCGAACCGGCTCGCTGGAGGTTTACCCAAACCCGGCCCAAAACCTGCTCCGAATCGTATCTGCCGGGCCGGTAGCGGCTTCCGCTTCGCTCACCGACGAGACCGGGCGCGTTGTAATCACCAACAAATTGCAGAACAACGAGTTATCTGTTTCTACGCTCACAACCGGCGTTTATTTTCTGACCGTTTACGGCGAAACCGGAGCTGTGATTGGCACAAAACGAGTGTTAAAATTTTAACAAAAAGTAACGTGGACGAACCGTTTGTCCGCGCTCCCCTCATCAAATGCACTCACCCAACTCATTCCGAACGCCATTTCTGCTCCTTAGTTTCCTCGCTGTCGGGGTCATTTCGTGCATGAAACTCACTACCCAATCGGCCAGCAAAACCGCTACCGAACCCATCGTAACGGTTCAGGAAAACCCCGCCGTTGCCCGGCTCCGGGCTGATACTATCCGGGCCAAAACTGCCCTTACCATTGCCGATGGCCTGCAGGTGTCGCTGTGGGCATCCGATTCGCTGGCTCCCGACCCCATCGGGATGTCAATTGACGACCGGGGCCGGGTCTATCTCAGCAGTACCAACCGGGGCCTGAACTCGGAATTTGACATTCGCGGACACAAAGACTGGATGACCGAATCCATTGGTTTTCAATCGGTTGCTGACCGGAAGGCATTCCTCCACAAAACCTTCGCTACCGACCGCAGTGCCGAAAACGCCTGGCTCAAAGACCTCAACGGCGATGGTATTCACGACTGGCACGACCTGACCGTTGAACGCGATGAAGTCTGGCGACTGGAAGACACAAATGCCGATGGTATCGCCGATAAGTCAGTGCGGATTCTGTCCGATTTCTTCGAGGAAGTGTCTGACGTGGCGGGTGGTTTGCTGGTGCGGGCCAACGACGTTTTTGTGAGTATCGCGCCTGATATGTGGCGGCTGACCGACTCCGACGGCAACGGTACGCTCGACAAAAAGACCTCGATCAGTAACGGCTACGGCGTACACATCGGCTTCGGCGGGCATGGTATGTCGAACCCGATTGAAGGACCGGACGGTCGGATTTACTGGAACATCGGCGACATCGGGGCCAATATCACCACTGCCGAGGGTAAGAATTTCAAGCGCACCAACGAGGGCATTATCGCTCGCGCCAACCCCGATGGCTCTGATTTTGAGGTTTTTGCCGGTGGCCTTCGCAATACCCACGAGTTTGTTTTTGATGATTACGGCAACCTCATCAGTTGCGACAACGACGGCGACCACCCCGGCGAAAGCGAACGGCTCGTGCATATCGTGGAGGGTTCGGATGCGGGCTGGCGGTCGAACTGGCAATACGGCAAATACACCGACCCCAAAAACAACAGCTACAAGGTCTGGATGGACGAAAAACTGTACAAACCGCGCTGGGACGGGCAGGCTGCCTACATCATTCCGCCGATTATGAACTACCACAACGGGCCAACGGGCATGGTCTATAACCCCGGCACGGCACTCGGCTCGGCGTGGCGAAACAAGTTTTTTTTGGTTGAATTTGTCGGAAATCCGGCGCGGTCGCCCATCTGGTCTTTTGGTCTCAAACCGCAGGGCGCGTCGTTTGTGCTGGATGGCGAGCAGAAAATCCTGTCGGGTATCCTGCCAACGGGTATTCGGTTCGGGCCGGACGGAGCCTTGTATGCTGCCGACTGGATTAACGGCTGGGATGCCAAAAACTACGGGCGCGTCTGGAAAATAGACGTAACGGCTGATAAAAACGACCTCGCGGCCCTCCGCGCCGACACCAAACGGCTGATGTTGCTGGACTATCCGGCGCAAACCGGCCCCGCGTTAGGCGCGTTGCTGCTGAACCCCGATGCCCGAATCCGGCAGAAGGCGCAGTTTGAACTTGCCAAACGCGGAAGCTCCGGCGCAGCAGAATTTCAGAAAGCTATTTCGCAGACTACCAGTCAGTTAGCCCGGATTCATGGCATTTGGGGCATGGGTCAGTTAGCCCGGCAAGACCCCGCGTTTGGTCGCCCGTTGTTGGCCCTGCTCACCGATGCTGACCCAGAAATCAGGGCGCAGGCGGCCAACATACTCGGCGATGCCGCCATTGCCGAAGCCGGGCCGATGCTGCTGCCGTTGCTGACCCACGAAAACGCACGGGTCAAATTTTTTGGCGCACAGGCATTGGGGCAATTGGCATACTCCCCCGCCGTTGCGCCGTTGCTGGCGATGCTTAAAGCCAACAACAATGAGGACGTGTATCTGCGCCATGCGGCTGTTTTGGCCCTGAGCCGGATTGGGCAAACCGAACCGATTATCGCGCTTGCCAACAACGCTGACCCGGCCCTGCGGCTGGCCGGTGTGCTGGTTTTGAGACGGTTAAAAGATGAAAACGTGAAGTTGTTTTTGCGCGATACCGACGAATACATCGTGGCCGAAGCCGCCCGCGCCATCAACGACGACGAATCTATTTCGGCTGCCCTGCCCGCCTTAGCCGCAACGCTGGCCGAGAAACGATTTACGTCGGAACCGCTGCTGCGCCGGGCCATCAACGCCTGTTTGCGGGTTGGCGGCCCCGAACAAATCGATTTGCTGATTGCCTTCGCCAAACGCACCGATGCCGATAAAACCCTCCGCGCCGAAGCCCTCGCCACGCTGGCAAGCTGGGCCGACCCGTCAGTTTTAGACCGGGTAGATGGCCGCTACCGGGGTATTTTGACCCGTGACCCGGCGCAGGTTCGGCAGAAGATTCAGCCCGCGCTGGCCGAACTCCTGCAAGCCACCGACAACCAGGTAGTGGTGGCTACGACGCAGACATTGAGCAGGTTAGGTATCACAAACGTAAACGAACAGTTGGCCCGTCGCTTTGCCGAAAGCCAATCGCCCACCGAACGGGCCGCGATTCTGACCGCCCTGAGCCAACTGAAGTACCCCGGCATGGAAGCCCTGATTAAGCAAGGCATGAACGACTCCGATGCCGATGTGCGGACGGTGGCCTTAGGGCTGATGAGTGGCCTGACTTTATCAACAGAAACCGTTGCCGATGTTTCGGCCAGCATTTTTGTCAAAGGAACCGAACGCGAACAACAACAACTACTGCGGGTTTTGGCAACGCTGCCCGTTGCCAAAACCGAGCGCGTATTCACCGGCCTGATTGACCAATTGGCCCGCAAAACCCTCGCGCCAAGCTTAGCCCTTGATTTGGCCGAAGCCATAGACTCCACCAAATCAGTGCCGTTGCTGGCGAAACTAAAACCGTTGCGGTCGGCGGGCATGACCGTTGCCGATTATCAGGACGCGCTTTTTGGTGGCAACGCGCAGTTGGGTCGGCAGTATTTCAACACCAACTCGGTGGGGCAGTGTGTCCGGTGCCACGCCGTTGGCGGGCAGGGGGGCGAGGTTGGCCCGTCGCTGACGAACATCGGCACGGTGTTGACCCGCGACCAGATTCTGGAAGCCCTGATTGAACCGAGTGCGCGGCTCTCGCCGGGATACGGCACACTGTCATTAACGCTGAAAGGCGGACAAACCGCAACGGGCGTGCTGATGCAGGAAACCGACACCGAACTGGTGCTGAAAACCGAAGCCGCCGAGCCGTTGAAAATCGCCAAAACCCGGATTACGAAGCGCGAAAACGTCCCGTCGAGTATGCCACCGATGGGCTACCTGATGACCAAACGCGAAATCCGCGACATGGTGGCGTATTTGTCGGGATTGACGAAGAAATGATTGTACCGCCCGATTGGGCTGATTCCCAATCGGGCGGTACTTTTGGGTGCAACGTTGCTCCCTTTTCTTTATCATTAGCAAAAACGGATGGCTCTTCTGTATCGCCTGTTCAGTGCGTTTCTTTGTTTATCAGTGGCCCTCGGCCACGCCCGCGCTCAAACCCTGCCCCCGGCCACATCTCCCGACGATGAACCTTACACCCTGCACATTGCCCGAACGACAGCCCCCATCGCCCTCGACGGCAAACTCGATGAACCGGCCTGGCAGTCGGCGGGAAGAGCCACCGATTTTTTTCAGTTTTTTCCGTTCGATACCTCCTTTGCCAAACAGCAAACCGAAGTCCGGGTTACGTTCGATGCCAATTTTCTGTACATCGGCGTAACTGTTTTCCAACCGCGCAGCACCTACATTACGCGGTCGCTCAAGCGCGACTTTGGGGCTGGCAGCAGCGATGTGTTTGGCATCAACATTGACCCCTTCAAAGACAGGCTGAACGGGTTTCACTTCGCCACTACGCCCTACGGTGTGCAGCGCGAGGGACTGATTGCCAACGGCTCCGATATTTCTTTTGACTGGGACAACAAATGGTATGTGGAGGTTCAGAATTACGACGACCGCTGGACTGCCGAGATTGCCATTCCGTTCAAAACCCTGCGTTATCGGCAGGTAGAGGGCCAAAATTCGTGGCGCATCAATTTCACCCGCAACTCGCTCAAACAAAACGAAACATCGAATTGGCGGCCCGTGCCGCGTCAGTTTCGCCCCAACAACATAGCCTTCACGGGTTTGCTCGTCTGGGACGATGCCCCGCCCAAACCCGGCCCCAACGTTTCGGTGATTCCCTACGCGTCGGCCCGTTCTACGCGCGATTTTGAGCAGCAAACGCCCGGTGTTTCGGGGGTGCAGGTGGGGGGCGATGCCAAGATTGCCGTTACGCCATCGCTCAATTTAGACCTGACCGTGAACCCCGATTTTTCGCAGGTCGAGGTGGACAAGCAACAGACCAACCTGAGCCGGTTTGAGTTGGCGTTCCCCGAAAAGCGGCAGTTTTTCTTAGAAAACAGCGATCTTTTCGGCGCGTTTGGTTTTCCGCAGAGCCGCCCGTTTTTCAGCCGGCGCGTCGGTATCGCCCGCCGGACAACCCGGCGCATCACCGCCGAAAACGATACCATTCAGTATAGCGGCAACGTAAACGTCCCGATTCAGTTTGGCGCGCGACTCAGCGGAAAATTAGACAAGAACTGGCGCGTGGGGCTGCTGACGATGCAGACGGGCCGGGTAGCCAACATCACGCCCGACGGCGGTTCGCTGCCGGGAGCCAACTACTCGGTCGGGATTGTGCAACGCCGGATTTTTGGCCGCAGCACCATCGGGGCCATCGTGGTGAACAAACAGAATTTTTTGAGCGATACCCAACGCGCCGACCCCGGCAGCGCGGCCTCCTATAACCGGGTGTTTGGGCTGGAATATAATCTGTACTCAAAAGACAACAAATGGCAGGGCGAAGCCTATTACCACCGCTCGCTCAGCCCCAAAGAAACCAACGCCGACGCGCAGACGGGCGCGGCTTTGCTGAACTACGTTACCAATCGCTGGGAAATCAAAGCGGGCGGTATGTATGTTGGGCAACACTACCGGGCCGAGGTTGGCTATGTGCCGCGCCGGGGCTACGTCGGTACGTTTCCGTCGGTGCAATACACCATTTATCCCAAGAACCCAAGCGTGTCTAAGGTGCTGAACAACTGGGGGTTTGGCAGCCAAAACGACATCAAATTCAACCTGCCCGACTACCGCCTGACCGACCGCCAAAACTCGGTGTATGCCTTTGCCAGTCTGCAAAATCAGGCCAATGCGTTTGTGGGCGGCTTCAACGGCTACACGTACCTGTATTTCCCCTACGACCCGACCAATACCGGCGGCCAACAATTGCCGGAAGGCACCGGCTACGTTAAAAACGGGGTCTTTGCCGAATTCGAGTCGAACCCGCGCCGAAATTTTTCGACCACTACCAACGTTGAAGCCGGCTCCGATTTTGGCGGGCGGTTTGTGAGTGTGCAGGGTGGTTTCACGTATCGGTATCAGCCATACGGTGTGTTCGCACTCGATTATACCTACACGGCTATCCGGTTGCCGAAACCATACAGCAGTGCCGATTTCTGGCTCATCGGGCCGAGGGCCGAACTGTCGTTCAGCCGGTCGGTATTTTTCAGTACGTTTTTGCAGTACAACACGCAGGCTAACAATTTCAACGTCAATTCGCGGTTGCAATGGCGGTTCCGGCCCGTGTCAGACGTGTTTCTGGTTTACACCGACAATTATTACTCGGATAGGCTTTTGCAGGGGCCGCAGGTTAAGAACCGGGCGTTGGTGCTGAAAGTGACCTACTGGCTGAACGTGTAGTAGAACCCACGAACGTTCCCCCGGCGAAAATTCGTTAAAACGGTGAAAGTCCGCTAATTTTATCGGGACAACAGAACCAATCATGGAAACACCAACCAAACCACTCCGGGGCATGGAGATTATCCGTAAGCTGCTGGAAGTGAAGGAACAAGCGCAGCGCGACTTTGAGGAATCGCTCCGAACCGACCCCGAAGTACAGGCTGTTTATGAACGTCTCGAAAAAAAACTCAATGATAAACGAGACTGAGACCCCTTACAACCACGAATTTCTCGGTGGTGAGCAGAATGTTTATTCATTTTCAACAACTGATAAAATTCGCTACAACGTCAAATTCGTGCCATCAACGTACCTCTTCGATGCCTACCCGGAGCTTGATATTGAGGTATTTGAGATGATTATTTCGGTGGCCGACAACCCGACGGGTGGACGAATACCGTCTGACCGTCGGGTTGTCGGCCACCATTGCGCTTATCTTCAATGCCTTTATTCAGCACGAGAAACAGGCCATTATTTTCGTTTGCGATTCGTCGGACGGGCGGCAGAAAGCACGAAGCCGGAAGTTTACGACGTGGTTTCAGAACCGGCAAACCGGAACCGACATGGGTAAGATTGACCGATTGATTATTGACGGCGACCGCTTTATTTACCTCTCGCTAATTCTACACCGCAAACATCCACAGTTCAAAACAGTCGTTGATGTTTTCATAAACCTCGGCGAGGAAGATAAATAAACCACACCCCGCCCCGCCAGTCCGTGATACTCATTGGGCAGGATGCCGAACTACTCGCGGAAGCATTTGGCAAAGTGAGACAGCGAATTGAACCCTACGCTATACGCTGCCTCAGATATATCACCGACTTGTCCGCCAAGGAGTTGAGCGGCCCATTTCAGGCGCATGAGCCAGATAAAATCCCCGGTGGCCTGTCCCGCCCGATACCCTTTCCTCACTGTTGGGCAGCAGTGATGCGCCGTTTCTGGAACGCCCGACGTTTACCCCGGCAGCATAAAATCCTCAACAAAGGCCGCACGCTGTTGCGCCACATTCAGCAACGCAGCAGCGTTTGGGCGGGTTTATTGAAGCAATTACATGGCCGCACCTGACTATGTGCAGGCCTACGATATCACCAGCAACCGCAGCCGGTTTCGGGACAAGACAGTGGGTTTTTGGCGCAACCGGATTTTTACGCTCAAACAAATGGTGGGGTGAAATTGGCAACTATTCCTTCATCTCGCGCCGGGCGTTGAGGTAGCCGCGCACAACGGTGATGGTGGTGATGCCGAGAAAGAAAATAATGATCCAGTGAACGTAGTTGATGATGCCCGGAAACCGCGCCCCAAAGTAGAAACCGGCCCCCACCAAGCCAAACACCCAGATGGCCGCCCCCAGGATGTTATAGAGCATGAAATACCGAAAATCGAGGTGAATCAGCCCCGCCAGAATCGGCGCAAACGTGCGGACAATCGGCAAAAACCGGGCAATGATCAGCGTCCGGCTGCCGTATTTATCGAAGTATTTTCGGGTGGTTTCAATGTATTGCTTCTTGAAAAATAGCGAATCGGGGCGGGTTTGCAGCCGCGCCCCGAAGAAATGGCCTGTGCCGTAACCGACTAATGACCCCATCACGGCGGCCCCGAAAATGCACACCGCCAGCAACCAAAACGGCACCGGCAGCAGCCCCGTACCGGCAAACACACCCGACAGAAACAGCTGGTAGTCGCCGGGCAGGAAAAAACCAAAAAACAGGCCGTTTTCGCAGAAGATAATAATCGAAATCAGCACCAGACCACCCGTGCGGATAATGGCTTCGGAGTTGATGATGTAGTTAAAAAATTCGAGGAGTTGGTTCATTAGACGGATTACATAAACTCGGCCAGTTCGAGCCAACGATCTGACTTTGCTGCTATTTGTTGGTCAAAGGTCTCAATTTCCCGCGCCCAGCCCAAGAGTTGTTCGTGATTGCCGCCGGTATTTAGCAGCGTCAAAATGTCGGCTTTGCGTTGTTCGAGGTCAGCAATTTCTTTTTCGAGGGTTTCGTACTCTTTCTGCTCTTTAAACGAGACCTTTTTCCTAACCGCCGTGTCAGAAACCGTTTGCGTAACTACCGTTCCCTGTTTTTGGTTCTTGGCTCCATTGGTTGCTGTTTCTGGCTGTGAAGACCCGTTTTTACGCTGATTATCACGCCATTCGCGGTAATCGGTGTAGTTGCCGGGGTAGTCTTTTATCTTACCTTCGCCCTCCATCACAAACACGTGGTCAACGAGCCGGTCCATAAAATAGCGGTCGTGCGTGACGATGATGAGACAGCCGGGGAAGTTCATCAAAAACTCCTCCAGCACGTTGAGCGTCGTGATGTCGAGGTCATTGGTTGGCTCGTCAAGCACCAAAAAATTCGGGTTTTGCACCAGCACGAGCAGTAATTGAAGCCGCCGTTTTTCGCCCCCGGAGAGTTTCGCCACAAAGTCGTACTGCTTCTGCCGATCAAACAGAAAATGGTGCAGCAATTGACTCGCCGTGATGGTCTCGCCCGAAGCCATTTTCATCACCTCGGCCACTTCCTGCACCACATCAATCACGCGCTGTTTGTCGTCAATCACAATTTCTGACTGTTTGTAGTAGCCGAAATTCACAGTACCGCCCGTACTGATTTTCCCCGAATCGGGCCGGGTTGCGCCAGTGAGCATATCGAGCAGGGTGGTTTTGCCCATGCCGTTTTTGCCAATCAGCCCCACCCTATCGAGCCGTTTGAAGGTGTACGAAAAATGATCCAGAATGAGTTTATCGTCGAAGCGTTTGGTCAGGTTTTCGACTTCCAGAATCTTGCTGCCCAAGCGCGACGTGCGGAGGTTGAGGTCGAGGGTTCCGTCGCGTTTTTGGCCTTTCACCCTGCCTTCCAGATCACCAAACGCGTCTTCGCGGTATTTGGCTTTGGTGCTGCGGGCTTTCGGCTGCTTCCGCATCCATTCTAATTCGTGGCGATAGGTGTTGAGGTTTTTTTCGAGTTCGGAGGCTGTCCGGGCGTTGCGTTCGGCCTTTTTCTCTAAAAAGTAAGCGTAGTTGCCTTTGTAGGCGAAGATTTCGCCCCCGTCGAGTTCCACGATCTGATTGCAGACTTTATCCAAAAAGTAACGGTCGTGCGAGACCATCAGCAGCGTACCGTTGTTGGTAGTCAGGAAGTTTTCGAGGTACTCAATGGCTTCTAAATCAAGGTGGTTGGTTGGCTCATCGAGGATAATCAGGTCAGGATTCTGAATCAGCACCCGCGCCAGTGACACCCGTCGCCGTTGCCCGCCCGACAGCGTTGCCACCGTTTGCTCCACATCCTGAACGCCCAACTGCCCCAGCATCTGCCTGATTTGCGATTCGTAATCCCAGGCTTCGTGTTTTTCCATCTGCGTCATGGCGCGTTCGAGCGCGTCGGCATCGCCGGCGTTCAGAGCCTTCTCATAATCCCGAACGGCATCTAAAGCCGGGGTTCCGCCCGACAGCACGGTTTCCATCACGGTCAGGGCTTCGTTGAGGTTGGGCTGCTGATCGAGGTAGCCGATGGTGATGTCTTTGCGGCTCGTAACCGTGCCGCCCGCGTCTGACTGAATGGTACCGGCGAGAATAGAAAGCAGGGTGGTTTTGCCGGAGCCGTTTGCCCCGACGATGGCAATTTTATCGCCCCGGCTGACCCCAAAATTGACGTTTTTAAACAACGTCCGGTCGCCAAAGGATTTCGCCAGATTTTCGGCTGATAGGTAATTCATGGCGTAAAATTACGGAACCCCGGACGAATGGCGCGATTATGTAGAGACGCAATATGTTGCATCTCACCGCCGGATGGTATTTTTGTCGGTATGAAACTCCTGATTCTCTTCGCGTTGGCTGTATTTTTCTCAACCAGAACCTTCGGCCAATCGCCAGCCGCCGATGGGTTTGTGTCTTACACGCAGGTCATCACCGGCTCAAACCAGACGTATCCGATGGTCGCTATTCCGGGCGGTAAATTTATGATGGGCAGTTTGCCTACCGAAAAAGGACATAAACCCGACGAAGGGCCGATGCACTCCGCAACCGTTGAGCCGTTCTGGATGGGTAAGTTTGAGCTGACCTGGGATATTTACGACCTCTTCACCACCAAAAATATCGAGAAAGAAATGGCCGCCCGCTACCCCGACGGTGCCGATCTGACCAAAACCGATGCCAGCACCCGGCCCAGCCCGTCGTATGTGGATATGTCGTTCGGAATGGGCCGAGCTGGGTATCCGGCTATCAATATGACCCAATACGCGGCCATCAAATTCTGCGCGTGGCTCTACGACAAGACCGGAATTTTCTACCGCCTGCCCACCGAAGCCGAATGGGAATATGCCTGCCGGGGAACCGGCCCGACCGCAACGCTGGCGTATTCGTTTGGCAACGACCCGAAAAAATTAGGCGAATACGCGGTCTTTAAAGGCAATAGCCAGGAATCGTACAAGAAAATCGGCACCAAAAAACCCAATTCGTTTGGCCTGCACGATATGCACGGCAACGTGATGGAATGGACGCAGGATCAGTACATTGCCAACTATTACGCCCAGAAAGCCGCCGGAAAAGTCAGCGAATCCTACCCGCCAACCAAAACACTGTACCCACATTCGGTGCGGGGCGGCTCCTGGGACGACGACCCGGCTACGTTGCGGTCGGCGGCCCGCACACCCTCGGCACCGGCCTGGAAAATGCTCGACCCGCAGAATCCCAAATCAAACTGGTGGCTCACGTCGGCCTCGTTCGTGGGCTTCCGTATTGTGCGGCCCGCCAAAACACCAACCGACGAGGCCATTAAAGCGTACTACGGGATCAAACCAATCAAGGACAATTAACTTTACGGGTATGATGACAGAAATCACCTTTTTAGTGCATGAAGCCGAAGAAGGCGGCTACTATGCCCGGTCGCTTGGGCCGTCTATCTTCGCCGAGGGCGATACGATTGATGAATTGAAGGCCAACATTCGGGGTGGCATTGACTGCCACTACGAAAATTCTGCTGAAGCCCCAAAACTGGCCCATCTTCATTTTGTCAAAGATGAAGTAATGGCACTTTGATGGCTCATTGATGAAAATTCCGAGAGATGTTTCCGGTTGGGAGTTGGTGAAAGCATTAGGCATTTTTGGTTATGAACCCGTTAGTCAGAATGGTAGCCACATAAAGGTAACGACGACCGAAAATGGACAACATCACATCACTATCCCGAATCATAACCCGGTCAAGATCGGCACATTAAGCGGAATTTTATCAGGCGTTGCCAGTCATTTCGACCTAACCAAAGACGAAGTGGTTCGTAAATTGTTTGGTTAAATCAACATACCGGCAAGCCATAGCGTAGGCTTTCTCAACACTACCACGCTTTCGCTGTTCTCTTACCGACACCAACGCAACGGTATGGAAAACACAGAACAAAAACCGCTCGGTTTGGGCGTAATGGGCATGGGCGGCTTCGGGCTGTTTGCCACACAGCAATTCCTGCAACAGCCTGATATAAAACTCGTTGCCATTGCTGGCTCAACCCGCGAGCAGGCCATCACCACCGCCAAGCGGTTTGGGGCCGACCAACTCGACAGCATCGAAGCATTGGTGGCTCACCCCGACGTTGACCTTGTTTACATTGCCACGCCCCCGTTTTTGCACTACCAACAGGCCATGCTGGCCCTGAACGCGGGCAAACACGTGATCTGCGAAAAACCCCTCGCCACCGACCCTGACGAAGGCCGCAAACTGATTGAAACGGCGCGGGAAAAGGGCTTGCTGATGGTTACGAATCTGATGCAACGCTACAACCCGATGTTTGCCCGCGTGCAGCACTTAGTCGAAAAAAAGTTGCTCGGTGAGGTACTGCACGGCTATTTTGAGAACTACGCCGGTGACGATGGCTTAGCCGAAAACCACTGGTTCTGGAACCGGCAGCAAAGCGGGGGCATCTTTATCGAACACGGCGTTCACTTTTTCGATATGGTCGAAGGCTGGCTCGGCAAAGGCGAAGTAATTGCTGCTCAAACGATTAAGCGGCCCGGTACCACTGATTTAGAAGATCAGGTAAGCTGCACCGTGCGCTATGGCTCGGAAACCGATGGATTCAAAACCGTCAATTTCTATCACGGCTTCACCCAAACGGGCCGCTTAGACCGGCAGGAACTCCGGTTGGTATTTGAGCGGGGCGACATTACGCTGCACGAATGGGTGCCAACCCGGATTGTGCTGCGGGCCGTGGCCGACGAAGAAACCACCCGCGAGTTAATGACGCTTTTTCCCGGCGCACAACTCAACGTAACGGCCAACATTGGCGGCAAGGATCGTCAGTTGCGGGGCCGGGGCAAAACCTTCGACGCTTATCAGCAACTTGAACTTCGGTACGGTTTCGGTGAGGAAAAACAACACCTGTACAGCGAAATCCTCCGGCTCATGTTCCGCGACCAACTCGCCTTTATTCAGCAACCCGGCACCCACCGCAAAGTGACCGAGCAAAACGGGCTTGATTCGTTGCTGATGGCGGTGGCGGCAGACCGGATGGCGCGGGGCTAACCCCGCATTTGTATGCTCTCGGTCAGCACGTTATACACCCGAAGCAAATCGGGTTCTTCGGCGAGGAGGGCGCGGTGAGCGGCTATGGTGCGGAGGTCGTTTCGGCGGGCGGGGCCGGTCTGCACATCGGCGGGGTGATTGGCGTTCAGGGCTTTCCGCACGGTTTCGGCAATGAGCGGTTTGAGCAACTCGAAACTCGTTTCGTTGGCTTCAGTCAAATCCTGCGCTAAAGCCAGCAGGTGATTGGTGAAGTTGTTGGCAAACACAGCCGCTAAGTGCAGCACCCGCCGTTCGGCAGAATTGACCAAGTAAACCGTTTCGCTCAGGGCTTCGGCCATCGTAACCAACTCGGTTTCTGAATCGGCATCGCTGGCTTCGATACAAATCGGAATCGCGGCAAAATCCATCGGCGGCTGACCCCGGCTGAAACTTTGCAGGGCATAAAACACCCCCGTTCTCACCGCCACATCGCTATACACGGCCATCCACTGCTGTAAATCCTGGAGCGGAACACTGCCCGATGTATGCACCACGAGGGCGTTTTCGGGCAGCACGAGCCGGGCGCAGACATCGGGTAGGGCATCGTCCGGCACGGCCAGCACAAACACCGCAGCCGGGCTGTCGGCAAAATTCAGGTCGCTGTGGGTGTGCGCGTCATACAGGTTTGCCACCAACTGCCGGGCGTGGCTGAGTTGGCGGCTATACACCGCCGAAACCGCATAATTGGCCGTTTCGAGGGCCGGGGCGAGGTGCCAGGCCAGATTCCCGGCTCCGATGAACGCAATGGTCATGATAAATACCCGAAGTCTTTTTGGCTTCGGGTATCCCAATATTGGCTAAACTTTTCGGCGTTGGCAAACGGCACGGCTCTGTCTGCCGGGGTTATCGGCTTTCAGCTATCCATTTCCCGCTTAAACGCGCTCACCCGTCGGCGGGCAATGTCAACCGTATCGCCATTGTCGAGCGAGACGATAAACGTGTTGGCCGAAACGTCGGCTACGTGCGCCCGGTTGAGGAGGTGTTTTTTGTGGGGCCGCACAAACAGTCCGGCAGGAATCCTGTCCTGCAACCGCTTTATTGTCAGGGCCACCATTAACACCGACCCATCGGCAAAGATGCAGGTGGTGTAGTTGCCTTCGCCTTCGAGCCGGATAATCTGGTCGAGGCTGATCCAGCGTCGGCCCGCCTGAAATGGCAGCAGCAGGGCGGTGGGCGAGAGAATCGCGGTTTTGTATTGATAGACTTTGGCTGGTTTCATAAAGAGGACGATTGACTGTTGTTTATTTCCCGGTCTGTGAAAACACAGACCGGGGATGGGTGTGATTGTTCCCGCCTTTATAACCCCAGCCTGACCTTGCCCCCCGTGGCAAACAAGAGTTTACCCCCCGATCCATAGCTGATTTTCAGCGCGTTACCGATTACGCCCCCACCCACACCAATAACGTGACGGATCGTTACGGCATCGGTATTGGTTGGTACTCGGTTACACGACCAAACTGTGGGGTCGTTCCAGACACCGGCTTTGGTCGTGGTCATGGCCGGGCAGTACGTGCCAGACATGGTAAAATCATTACCCGCCACGTATCCCGCCCCGACCGCTGCCGCACAGACCATGCGGAGTTGCCATTCATAGCTGGTTCCTGCGTTCAGGTCCGTGATGGCGTAGGTAGTGACACCGGCTGTGGTGGTGGCACTGCTCCAGGCAGTGGTGCCAATGGCCCGCCAGCGAATTTCGGTCGGTGCGGTGGCCGGTGTCATGGTCCAGGTGGCCGTTACGGACGTTGCCGCCGGGGTGCCGATGCTGAGATTCGTAATCGTGGGCAAGGGACTGTCAAATTCATACGCACCCATGTCCACCGTGCCACCGGCATAAAAACGGGAGTTCCCGGCAATGTCGGTGGCAACGCCCGTTGCGGTTATGGCTGAGTTTAGCCCGGCGTTGATGGCGGGTGAACAGGCGGACAATTGTATACTGTTATAGCTGGCGAAGGGAGAATTAACGCCTGAAATGGTGAGATTGCCTGGCCCACTGACATACCCTGTGACCGAAGCCTCGAATAAACAGTAAGTGGCAAAAACGGAACCGGATTCAAAACTGAAAAATGTGTTGTCCCCGCCAGTATTATAGAACACACAGTTGGTCAGGGTGGTGCTGGTGATGCCCGAACTACTATTATTGTCATTAAACACGGCTGCTCCGCCCCCGCCGGTATAATTGCCCAGGAACGAGCAGTTGATAAAAACGGGTCTGCTGCTGCCCCCGGTAATCCGGTTGTTATACACCGCCCCGCCATACGCTCCGGCTGAATTGTTTTGAAACCCGCAATTGATTACCGTGGGGCTGCTGCTGCCCGACGTGCTGCCAACGTTGGCAATGGCTCCTCCGCTTCCGCCATAGTTATCCATAAACAGGCAGTTACGAATGGTGGGGCTGCATACCTGCCCGTTGTTGGCACGGTTGTAGATTCCCCCGCCAGAGGTATACCCGCTGGACCCACCATCGGCATTTCCGCCCGTAATGACAAAGCCATCCAGAATAGCTGTGCTAGTAAGGCCAGACGGGTTTTCGATTACGTGGTAGCTGTTGTCGCTCGTTAGCGCGGTTGAACTAATGTTGCCGCTCAACGTACTACTCAACGGAGTTCTGACATCGGGGCTGCCTCCCGTGCCGGCAAAGCCGCCGAGGATAGTTACCCCGTTTTTCATGGCAAAACTGATGCTGCGGGCTGTGGTGCTGGCGGTCGGCGTTCCGGTGGGTTTATACATTCCAACCGCTACCCAGATTGCTGTCAGGCTGTTGCCACAGGTCGGGTTCAGGGCCGATTGCAGGTCTGTAAACGCATCGGCCCAGCTTAGACCCGTATTGGCCCCGGTGGCTCCGGCCCGCACGTAAAGCCTGGTGGGAAAGGCACTGAACTCATACGCGCCCATGTCGATGCGTCCGTTCGCTATCCGGGGGTTGCCCGCCAGGTCGGTTCCAGTGGTCAAATTGTAGAATGAGTCTCCGGCATCAATAGCCGGAGAACACGGTGCTAACTGGGTAGTGACCGTACTGGCAAAGGGCGACATGATGGTGGTGATGTTGCCAGGCGTGTTGATGTTCACACCCGCTGCCGTCACTGCCGATGGCTCGAAGAGCGAGTAGCTGGCAAACAGGCTGGCCGAACCCTGATTGAAAAAGGTGTTGCTGCCCCCATTGCCAAACAACACACAATTGATCAGGCTGGGGCTGCTGCTCCCCTTATTGTATATGGCTCCGGCAAAAGAAGCGGTGTTGTTTTGGAACGAACAGCTAAAGAGTTGTGGATTGGCGGTGCCCGTTTCGCCATCATTGAGCATGGCCCCGCCGTAGGCAGCACTGTTGTTTTGAAAGACGCAATTGATAATATCGGGGCTACCATTGTTATAGATACCTCCTCCGCTAAGGGCCGAATTAGCGTGAAACAAACAGTTGCGTAAGACCGGGCTGGAATCCTGCCCATTGTACATCCCTCCGCCGTATTCGCTATCAGAAGCACCACCCGTAATCACAAAGCCATCCAGAATAGCGGTGCTGGTGAGTCCTGCCGGGTTTACGATGACATGGTAGCTGTTGTCGGTGGTGCTGTTGGGGTCGCCAATATTGCCGCTCAGGGTAGTACTCAGCGGTGTCCGGGCATCGGGGCTGGCTCCCGTACCCGCATAGCCGCCTGTAATGGTGACTCCATTTTTCATGGCAAAACTGATGGTACGGTCTGCGCCGGTTGTTGGCTTGTAGAGACCTGTTTTCACGAAAACCCAATCACCCGCTTGGCTGATGTCAATGGCCCCACGAAGATCGGCGGTGGCCGATGCCCAACTCGTTGCGCTGGCCGGGTTGGTGTTGGTGCCAGCCTGAGAGACATAGCGCGTTGTGACTACATTGAGTTGATAATCTTCGGTTTCGCCATCGTCGTAGTTGTTGCACGGACCAGCGGGTACGTTTAGATACGATGATGCAATTCGCAACGGCAACCCGCCCGGCGTGGTACCAACCGGGATGGTCAGGTTACCCGAAAAAGTCGTTGTCAGCGTAGCCGCCGGGGTCTGAAACAATTTTTCGCCCGCATCGCCGAAAGAGCCATTGCGGTTCAGGTCGGCCCAGATTGTGATACCAACCTGATTACCAAGCAGTGTTCCCGAAAACGAGTAGGCCTGGCCCGGCAGAACAGTAGGCAACGTATTATAATACGCACTGTATCCGACGGTGCCGCTGGCGCAGCCTGTGTTTTGGCTCAGAACAACATTGTTTATCGTGAACCCGTCGAAACCAACGGCACGGGTACAGCCATAAACAAACACCGGACGGCAGATTACCGCGCTGATATTGCCCGTGCTGTTGGAAGGCCTCACCCGGTAATACACCGCGCCATTGGCCGGGGCTTCATTGTCAGTAAACGTAGTGACGTTTGGGGCCACACCACCGATGGGCGTAAAGCCGCCGGTGGACGAGGTGGTTGAGCGTTCGATAAAATAACCCATTTCATTAGTAGCGTTATCCTGCCAGGTAATTACCATTGTATTTCCTGCTCGGGTAGCCACCACATCAGTCGGCGCATTGATATTGGTAGAAGGATAGTTGAGCGAGTAGGCCGTGTGGCCCTGCCGGGTAGCCAGGCCCGCATCAATGCGGTCGTACTGACCGGGGGTGAAGTGGTCCCGGCAGGCAGTGGAGTTATAATAGGACATCAGGTTTGTTACATCGGGAGAGAAGCTCGCTCCATTGGCATCCTGACAGTTGCCCGTGTACGCATCGCAACCATTCTGATTGGTAACAGAAAAGCCCGGATAACTCCTGCCGGGGTCGGCTGGGGTGTCGCAAACGAGGTCACCGGCAATATCGCAGTTTTTTCCTGCCCCCCTCGTTACTAATTCGTCGGTTGCAGCATCAGTTCCGAACGTGTGAATCAGGTTAAAGTTATGTCCCAGTTCATGCGGCATGGTGCCGCTGCCGAGGTAGTAAGTATCTAAGGTGCCTTTGAGAAACATCCGGGTCGAGTACAGCGCATTATCCGGGAAATAGGCGTACCCGTTGTTGGGCATCCCCTGAGTGAAATAGGCATTCATGGCATTGCTGGCATCGCGCGGGTTGGCTATCGCGTTTTCAGTGGCACTCAGGCCATCGAAGTTGGTAAACCAGGTGTCGTTGTCCACGTAATCAGGCGATGTACCAGCCAGATAAAACTGGATTCCCAAGCCATTCTGCAAATAACGGCGGTTGGTAAGGGCCATCACGGTATTGAGTTGACTCATTGTGAAACCGCCCGTGCCGTTACTCCGCCGGAGAATGTGGGGCCGAATTGGCACGTAGGTAATCACCGTGGCCTTGCCCTGCGTGGCGCGTTTGGTTTTCAGGGCAAAGGCGGCTTCGGCTTCGAGAGCCTGCCGCTGGGCGGGGGCCAGTTCTTCGGTGCCGCACAGCAGGGGCTGGGTAGGTTTGGTGGTCTGGGCCAGAGCCGGGACAACAGCACCCAGCCACAACAGGAGCAGAAAACAGGCCGTAGCCATTGAGCGTGTAACGATTTTTTTCATGGTAAGCCGAGGATTGATTTGACAGGCAGCATTGGAACGATAGCGGTTGAAACAGTATAGATAGCCGCTGTTTTGCCGGGTCAAAGGTTGGGTTTGGCCCGCCGTTGAGCATTCAGATTGGGGACATTCTCGTTCAGATTGGGGACATTCTGGCCCTAAAATCAAAAAAACGCCCGATTTGAGCGTTTTTTGTGACTTGAGCATCAACGGAATGAACTGCGGCTGCCGACGCTGCTCCGTTATGTCCTGCGCCGGTGCAGTTTCAGAGTTCTGGTAACTCAGCCAATTTTTACCCGGCTTCCCGCAAACTCGGTGGGCGTTTTCTGGTAGAAGTCTTTGAATACAATGCTGAAGTGCGACGGCGTGTTGAACCCTACCAGATCAGCGGTTTCGGCCACGTTATGGCCCGCCCGCAGCAACTCAGCCGCACGTCGCAGCCGGTATTGCCGGATCAAATCGGCGGGTGGCAACTGAATCAGGCTCTGTACTTTTCGGTACAGCGTTTTGCGGCTCATGGCGAGTTGGTCGGCTAACCAGTCCACGCTGATTGTGGGATCATCGAGATGCTGATCTAAGGTTTCATAAATCCGCCGGAGAAATGGGTCAGGCGAAGCGTCGCCCGGAAAATCCATTGCAACGCCGACTTCGCCCGGCAACGCTTCGGGTATAGGCAGAGCAGCGGGCAGGGCGAACTGCTGCCGGTAATGCTCGCCCAATTTCTGCTGCCGGGTTGTCAGGTTGTGCAGCCGCAGGTGTAGTTCGGCTACGCTGAACGGCTTGGTCAGGTAATCGTCGGCCCCGCGCTGCAAGCCTTCCATCCGGCTCGGTTGGGCGGTTTTGGCCGTTAGCATCACCACCGCAATGTGATCGGTATCGGGGTTTTCTTTGATGAGCCGGGTCAGTTGGTAGCCATCCATACGGGGCATCATCACGTCGGTCAGCACAATATCGGGCAGTTCGGCCCGGGCAATGGCCCAGCCCGCAACCCCGTCAGCGGCCTGAAAAACAGTGTATGCCGCCGACAGCTCACCCACCAGAAACGCCCGCAGTTCGTGGTTGTCTTCCACAATCAAAATCCGGGAAACAGACTGATTATCAACTGAATGTTCGTTAAGAGCAGCCGGAACCGACGAAACGAATGGCGATGCGTCGCCCGGAGAAAAAACAATCGGCAACGCGTCGCCCGGTTCCGGCACCCGCCAGTTAATTTTCGGGGTATCAACCGTTGCCGACACGGGCAGCACCGGCAGCATCAGCCGACAGGTTGTTCCCACGCCCAATGCACTCTCCACCGCAATGGTGCCGCCCAGCAACCCAACCAATTCGTTGACCAACGCCAGCCCAATGCCGGTGCCTTCATATGCGCGGGTATTCGATGCGTCGGCTTGATAAAAGCGGTCGAAAATATGGGGCAGGTGTTCCGGAGCAATCCCGATACCCGAATCAGCCAGTTCGATATGCACACCCGTTACCTCGCCAGCCGCCAGCACGGGCATAATAGTGAGCGTTACATGACCGCCCGATGTGGTGAATTTCAGGGCGTTCGCCAATAGATTCGACAGAATTTTTTCCCACTTATCGGCATCGAATAGGTGTTCCTGCTGTGGCAAATCAGCCACGACGCACGTCAGCGTTACGCCGTTCTGCGTTGCCGACCGCTGGAAAACAGCCATCGTTTGCCGGATAAAGTCGGCCACGTTGCCCTGCACGGGCGAAACGGCCATGTAGTGGCTTTCTAATTTCGAGAGGTCGAGCAACTGATTGATGAGCCGCAGGAGCTGGCCGGCGTTGCGCTGCACGGTTGTCAGCATCGGGCGGTCGAACCGGCTATCCTGCAATAGTTTCTCCACCGGCGAGATAATCAGCGACAACGGTGTGCGGAACTCGTGGGTGAGGTTGGTTACGAAGCGCGACTTTACCTGATCGAGTTCCTGTAGTTGGTTGGCCTGTTGACGGAGTTTTTGCGTCCGTTCGGCCACCTGCTGTTCTAACGCTTCGTTTTGCCGGGCCAGGATTTGCTGCTGTTCCTGCTGTTGGGCCAGATTCCGGGCCGAAAGGGTTTCTACATCCTGAAGCCGGGCCACGAGTTGCCGGTTTATCCAGCCGTGTTCTAAGGCGAGCCGAAGCGACAGCGTGAGCGGGATACACAGAAAAGCCATCATAAAGAGCGAATGATACAGCCATTCGTTACCCCCAAATGAGACGTTCAGGGCCGACATCAGCGAGAACCCGACCAACACGCCTAAGTTGCAGAAAACCCCAACCGCAACGATGCGGGAACCTAAGAGTTTGCGCCGGGTAGCCACTACCGACAGCCGGAGGAGTTCGAGTTGAAGGTAATACGAAAAAACAACGTAAGCCCACTGATAATCAGCCGGAAACGGAATAAACCGATGCCCGACACTGCCGATAGCCAGCCAGAAAAACCACCCCTTGCGAAAATTGAACAGACTGTAAAACGTCAGAATCGCAATGCACGGAACCCCGGCATCAATCATCGAGATATAGTGCAACACCATTCGCAGGTCCATCGAATGGGCAGCACTGTTCATGGTCTTGGCTAAAAATGCCAGGCTCAGAATCAGGTACATAGCCGCAGCATAACCGTTGGCGCGTTGGGTACGGTACGCAAAAAACAGGCTCAGGTGCAGGATAAAGAGGATTAATGAGATGCCGATTTTGACCGTATCCAAATAGGCTGCCTGCAACGAGATCGGCAAGACAGCCGGTAGTGCCGTTGCCGAAAACAGCCTGAACTGAACGGCAGCAGCATCCCAGCGGAGGTAGGTTCTGTTATAATCTAAACCCGGTTCACAGGCAAACCGCACCGCCAATATGTGTTCGGAAGCGGGCCGGAGGGGCAAACTGAAAGCAGCATTGGGATTATAGGCCCGCACATAATCAGGATTGGTACTGACCGTGCCGAAGCGATACAACAACTGCCCGTCTAAGTACACCTCCGAGGCCACCGACTGAAACGCATACAGCATCGTTGGCGGCAGCCGGTCTCCGGTTGTTATGTGCAGCCGCAGCCAGCCGATACCGGCCCGTTGCAGTTGCGGCAAATCCCGGATATCTTTCGTTGGGTCAATGCTATCCCACTGACGGTCATCGAGTTGCGGATTATCTCCGTTGGGGTCGTTGCCGGGCCGGAACCGCCAGTCTGTCAGCAGCAATCCATCGCCGGGTAGCTCCGTGAGCGAAACTACAGCCGATGGAATCTGAGCAGATGCCATCGGAAGAAACAGAATCAGGATCAGGCCATAAAGCAAGCGGGTAAATGCCCGGCATAGATTGGTACAGATGCGTTGCGGTAGGGTAAGCACGGCTAAAACTACCGATAAAAACCCAAGTTCATTCAACGGGCTGACGCTGGTGGAAAAACCGTTGCTTGATCCAGAACACAACACTGCAACCGGCCAGAATCAAGCCAATGTCAACGCCAAAGCGCAGCAAACCGACCCCGGCCAGATCGAACCGCCCGCAGGCCAGCCCAACACCGACCACCGCAGCGGCATGAATCAGCACCATCGCAATTAACGCCCCGGCGATAACGCTCTTGCGAAACGAGGAGATAATCAGCCCGCCGGCCAACGCCCCGGACATGGACAGCAGCCAGTCGCCGAGGCCCGAATGAGCCATATGTTTCACTTCTTCGCTGTCCACAAAATCGTTGGTGCTGGTATTGCCCGTTGCCTGCATGAGCCAGAACGTCAGGGCCGAGGTCGCAATCAGCACGGCATACCCCACCAGCGACGACAGCGCGTCTTTGCCAAACAATTCCCACCGGCGCAGCACCAAACCGAGCGACATACCGGCAATCGGCTCAAAACCCGGCGCGATAATGGCAGCCGCCACAAAAGGCATCGTTTGCGCCGTTGATTCGGCCAGGATACCGACCGTTGCCATGATGCCGCCTAACCCCATCAGCGAGATAAAGTTGATCGACAGCCGCCCCTGATGGCGCATCGTGGTCTCGATTTCTTCCCAGATGGCTTCGTCAATGTCATCTTCGAGTTTCTCGGCCTGATCGGGTTCAATCATGGCCTCGGTTATGGCGGTGGTAACGAGGTACGGCGACTCCCCGCAGTGGGTTGACACGATGGACAACACCTCGTCGGCTCCCCGGTTCAGGAGTTGCACCATGAGCAGGTCACCGGCTGGTTTTTTGGAACTGCCAACGCTGGCCGACAGCCCGATTACGTCTTTCCGTTTCAGGAGGTCTGAAACAATGGCCTGCGTTTTGTCGGCAGGAATCTGAATGTGAAATGTCCGGTGCATAACTGGTTTGTTCTAAACAAGCCAACTCATTGGCAGGGGAAAAAGTTAGAACATCGGTCTGTGTTGCCTGTGCAAAGTCTGTACTGCTCAGTTGAAAATCAGTAGGTGATAGCTATCCACAAAAAAGCCGAGGGCGCAGGCAATAACGGGCAACGTGAAGAGAACGCGGTTGGGGTTAGGGGCGGTGATTGGGTTAGTGGTGGTTTGCATTGAGGTCAGGAGAGTGATGACACTATTTTTTGGGGAAACAGCCTTTTTTTGCGTAACAAAACCCGGTCAACCACCCGCTTCAAGGTGACTTATCGGTTTACTCACTCACTATTTTTACCACTCACGCGATAGATACTACCACTGGCTGGCTTCAGTGTAATAATGATTGGTAATTCATCAATTTTGAAGCGTCATCCGGTCGGGTGGTACTTTTTTATTCGCCTAAAACAGACAACGGCCATGCGTTTCTTTTACAAAATAGTACTATTTGGATTTGGGGTGTTACTGACGGGCGGGCAGGTGTTTGGGCAGGGTAGTTATGTTGCTACCACGCCTAACACATCTAACGCAGCAGCCTTTGGAACGTACAACACGCTCGTTGGCCCTGAGGCCGGAGGAGCATTCAGTACAACAGGTTGCTGTAATGTATTTATGGGCCATGCGGTTGGCTATGCCAATAAAAGTGGCAGTTATAATGCCTTTGTGGGTGCCTGGGCGGGCAATAACAATACAACTGGCACCAAAAACACGTTTTTGGGCTATGATGCCGGAGCCAGTAGTCAAATAGGGTCAGAGAACACGTTCGCAGGAAGTGAAGCAGGGCGATTTAGTATTGGGGATTATAATACGTTTGTAGGCACATCAACTGGGTATGCCACTCAGGGCGTAAACAATGCCTTTCTCGGCTATCGTGCTGGCTTTGCCACCACAACTGCTTCTAACAACACCTTTATTGGTGGGCTTGCGGGGCGCAACAACACAACCGGCGATGCCAATGCCTTTGTGGGCAGTTATGCGGGCAACGTCAATACAACCGGAGCAAACAATTCATTTTTGGGGTATTCGGCGGGTTATCATAACACAACCGGAGCCAATAATTCATTTATTGGCAATCAGGCAGGTTTCAGCAACACAACCGGGTTTTACGATGCCTTCCTGGGCAGTGATGCAGGTAATGCCAACACAACCGGGTACTTCAATTCGTTTGTGGGCGCGTCGGCAGGGAAAGCAAATACAACAGGCTATTCTAACGTATTTCTGGGGAGCTATTCGGGCTTTGCCAATACAACAGGAAATGCCAACACATTTGTGGGCGACGAAGCGGGCTTTGCCACTACAACAGGCGATAACAATGTATTTATGGGCCAAAACGCGGGCCAAAGCAACAAAACCGGAAGTGCTAATACACTAATTGGTGTGAGCGCGGGTATTCTCAGCCAGACCTGTACGCAGAATACGTTTGTAGGGTTTCAAACGGGTGCTCAAACCACCGTTGGGGCCAATACATTCGTCGGTCACTCGGCAGGCTATGACAATACAACCGGCACATCAAATGTGTTTATTGGTATCGGTGCTGGTAAGGGTAATCAGGTCGGCAGCCGCAACACGTTCGTGGGCAACACCGCCGGGCCAGCCACCAGCAATACAGACGATAATGTTTATATCGGCTACGCCACCGGCAACCACGACGGCGGCTCGCGCAATACCTTCCTCGGTGCCGGGGCCGATGCCCTTGCCGAACACCTCACCAATGCAACCGCCATCGGAGCCGGGGCCGCCGTTGCCATCAGCAACGCGCTCATTCTGGGTCATAATGCCAACGTTGGCATTGGCACAAGTGCGCCAACGGCCCGCTTACACGTTCGGACGGGCTGCGCTGACGAGTCGGGGATTCGGTTAGAGAACCTCACCAACCAAAGCAGGGCTGTATCCCAGGCTGATAAGTTTTTGACCGTGACCGACCGGGGCGATGTGGTGCTGGCCCGTTACCGGCTTCAATATGCCACCCCCACTGATTGGGCCGACCGCGTGTTTGCGCCAGATTATCGATTGCGGCCATTAGCTGAGGTAGCTGATTATGTGCAGGCCCACGCCCACTTACCGGGTTTGCCGTCGGCACAGGAGGTCGTTAAACAGGGCGTTGACGTGGCAATGTTGAACGCTAAACTGTTGGAGAAAATTGAAGAACTGATGCTTTATGTGATTGATTTAAAGCGCGAAACTAAAGCGTTGAAGGCTGAAAATCAGCGCATTTGGCGAAGAGTCAGACACCAGTAGTGAATCACTCCTCCAGATAATCCAGTTCCTTGCCGTGCGTTTCGGGAATGGTCAGGATGCAATAAAAGCCAATCACAAAACAGACCGCGCCCACCACGGCCCCGGCTCCGGTGGTGGTCAGGGCGGGTTTCAGGGCGAGGTAGGTGCCGGTCATCGGAATCACCATACCCCGCACCATGTTTGGCACGGTGGTGGCGGCTGTGGCCCGGAGGTTAGTGCCAAACTGCTCGGCCCCGATGGTCACAAACATCGCCCAGTAGCCAATGCCGAAGCCCAGAAACCCACAAAGTGCGTAGAGCAACCCCGCGCTTTTTACGCCCGAAAACAAATAAATCAGACTGATTAGGAGCGTGAAACCCATCTGAATGGCAACGGCTTTGATGCGTGACTGCAACGCCTGACTCAGAAAGCCACTCACGATGTCGCCCGTTGCCAGGCCCACGTAGCACCACATGATGGCAAGGCCCGGCTGAATGGGTTCAGCAATGCCAAAGGCCACGCCAAACTCGTTGCTGAACGTGGCTAAGATGCTGATAACGAACCATGTTGGCAGGCCCATACCAATACATTTCAGATAGCGGCTCAGGCGGTTTCGGTTGGTGAAAAATGAGAAAAAGTCACCCTTCACCACGTGTTTCTGATCGGCTAAGCCCTTAAACATCCCCGATTCGATCACCCCGATTCGCAACAGCAGCAGACCGAAGCCAAGGCCTCCACCCACAAAAAACGCCAGCTCCCAATTAAAGAGTTTAACGGTGAAATAGGCCACCACCGCTCCGAACAGCCCGACTCCTGCCACCAACGATGTGCCGATGGCCCGCAACCGCGTGGGCAGCACCTCGCTCACGAGCGTGATACCTGCGCCCAACTCGCCCGCCAGCCCGATACCGGCCACAAACCGCATCAGGGCGTAATAATCGGTGGGTTCCATGAAGGTTACGTGTTTGGTAAACCCGCAGGCAATGTTGGCGATGGAGTAGGTAATTATGCTCCCAAACAGCACCGACAGCCGCCCGCGCTTATCGCCCAGAACGCCCCATAAAATGCCGCCGAGGAGCAAACCGCCCATTTGCCAGTTCAGGATGGTGGCCCCGGTGGTCGAGATTTGGGCATCGGTCAGGCCGAGGTCGCGCAGGCTTGGCACCCGAACGATACTGAACAGGAGCAGGTCATAAATATCAACGAAGTAGCCGAGCGCGGCCACAATCACGGGCAGGCCGAGCAGGTGTTGCCGGTCAGATTTGGCCGGGGCCGGAGCAGTCAGAACAGACATAAAGCGAAGAGGTGGTTTTGGCAAGTATTATTTGGCAAAAGTACCCCAAATGTCCCAAACCGCCCCCAGACCGTTTGATAACGCGGCAACTCAAACAGCCGGGGGCGGTTTTGAACTTACAACTTCACGAACTCAACGCGCCGGTTTTGGGCTTTGCCATCAAACGTAGCATTGTCGGCCATTGGTTTGGCTTTACCATAGCCTTTCGTCGTCAGCCGGGCAACATCAACGCCCATCGTAACGAGTTGGGTTTTAACGGCATCGGCACGTTTCTGCGACAGACTCAGGTTGACGGCATCGGCCCCGTCAGAATCGGTGTGGCCGCCAATTTCGAAGCGGGTGCCGGGCGTTTCGGTCAGGTATTTCACGATGGCGTTCAGTTCGCCCATTGATTCGGGTTTAATGATGGCCTTGTTCACATCGAAATTAATACCGTGCGAGATGTATTTGCCCTCGCCAAATTTCGCGCCGATCAGGTTGGCCCCTCCCCCTTCTGCAATACGCACATTTTTGAAGACCTGCGGGGCATCCTGCGAACCGATACCGCCAAAAATCACCCGCGTCGGCACGGCGGTACTTTGCGGTATGGTCAACACCCGAAACTGATCGATGTATAGTTTGATTGAGCGGCCTTTGAGGATAAACGCTATGTGGTGCCAGTGGTTGAAGAAGTTCTCGCCCTGCAATTCGGCGGGCATATTCCCGGCCAGTTCGCGGCTTTCGTCGTTCACCATAAACTTAGCCGAAGCCCCGCCTGCATCGGCTTTGATGCTAATTGCCTCGCTATTATTGTTGGCATCCTCAAACCAAAACGCCAGGCCATATGCCTCCGGCGTTTGGTAGTAATCGTATTCCAGCGTAAATTCTTTGGGCAGGTAGTTTTTGGTTTTCATCAACGGGGCCACTTTACCGTAGTTGCCATCGGTGATTTTCATCACCAGCCCGTCGCCAAATTTGTTCAGCACAGCTTGCCCATACACTAAATCCCAGTGTTCGGCAAATTCGCCGTCCTGGTCGGCATGAAAATCGTCGTCAAAAATGATTTTGTTGCCCGGCACAAAATCGTAGTTGGCGTAGGAACGCATACTAACGGGCTGGTCTTTAGTCGTTTTCGGCGCATCGGTCGGTGCGGCATCAGCCGGGCCGTTAGTGGTAGCGGGTTGTGGGGTGGTGCTGTTTGTGGTTGTGTTTGGCTTCTTTTTGTTGCCGTTTTTTACGTCGTTCTCCACCTTGTCGAGACCTTTATTGATGCCCCGATCAATTTTTTGGTTGGCCCGGTTGGTGGCGGCATTATTCACCCGGTCGAGAACATTACCGAACTGCGCCCAGCCCGGCCCGGCAGTCAGGAGTAGCACAGCCAGCAAGAGGATTGATTTTGTCATATTGATTTGTGATCTGAATGAGCCGCAAACATGGTAAAAACCAGTCACTTACCAAAACAACCTGATTAGTAAAGACCTTCTACCGACTACCCAGCCGTAAAACGTCAGTTGGTGGCCCCGGTTTAGGGCAAGCGCAACGGATTGGGGGTTTATGGCTATTTTTGCACAAAACTTAGTCAATCGTTGCATGATTCATTCTGTACCAGTTCGTTTTGCCCGGCTCCGGGTAGCATTATTCCGTGTTCTGTATTCTTCCCGGTGTTGCCTGTTCACCGCCCTAATGCTGACCTTTACCCTTTTCACCGCCCCGGTTTGCCGCGCCCAAACGTCCACAACGACCACCTCCGGCACGGTCATTATCAAATCTGGCGATACATGGGAGTTTTGGGACAAAGGCACCGCGCCCCCGGCCTCGGCAACCTGGGCAGCGGGCAGTTCTCCATTAGGCTACCAACCGGCCATTTCCAGCTACCCGATCAGCACAACGGTTGCCAGCACGTCAGTTGCGGCAGGGAAGGCGACGGTGTTTTTTCGGAAAGATATTTCGACGCTGGATAACTACTGGAACGCCTGTTTCATGCTGCGTTATCGGCGCGACGATGGAATTGTGATTCGGGTAAACGGCATTGAAGTAGGTCGCGATAACCTGCTCACTGGCCCCGTCTCGACCTCTACCACCGCCAGCGAAGCCGTTACAACGGTTGATTCAAACTGGTATAGTATACTCCTGCCCGGCTCTGTATTTGCCAGACTCCTCAACGGGTCAGGCAAGGAAACAGGGACGATTGTCGTAGAAATCCATCAGCAGGTCGGCTCTGAGGAAGACCTGTTCTTCGATCTGGAGTTGACGCAATATAGTTACCGCAATAACGCGCCATTGGCAGCCGCGCAACTTCCCGTTCTGTCGGGCGATGAATGGGAAACGCAAGACATTCACGACATTGTTGATTTCGAGTTTGTCAGTCCTTCCTACTTAGCTAATTATCGGTCAATAAATAAGAATCCGTTGGGTGATTATCGAACATTATATGAGAATAACTGGCGAAATGTTCGGACAACCGGGAATCCGGCCCACATTGGGTATGGATATCCGGGCGATGTGAATCCGGGTATAATTGCGCCCGTGACCAGTTTCACTACCTATAACGTAACGCCATCGCTAACGGCTGCACCCTTCGGCGATGTGTCTAATCCGGGCTATTTCCCACAATCGTTTAAAACGGCAACCGCTTTCCGCAAAAAAATCCTCATCAATAACTTGAACGCGTGGGCCAGTTTCGATCTCAAGTTTACGGGATTACCGGGCGGCTTTCTGGTTTATATCAATGGAGAAGCTGTTTATAGCACATATTCCATGCCATCCACTTCACCAGAACTCAAGTACGGATGGTTTATTGGTAGCTTAGATGAACAACGCTATGCCCCGTTGCCAACCCGGTTTTTCAAACCGGGTGAGAATGTGATTGTCGCTATTGCGACAGGCTCTACCCATAAACTTGCCTTCAACCTCGAACTAACCGGCAACCCTACCGGCCCATACCCACCCGTTGCCAGCCGGGTGCAGAGCCAGACAGCGTTTGTTGGGCAGCCGTTCAAGTACACGATTCCCGGGTTTGGCGACAACAACAACGACGTACTTTCGTACAAACTCGTCGGCCTGCCAGCCAGCCTGAGTTTCAACGCCAGCAACCGCGTCATTACTGGAACCCCCAGCGCAAGCGGCATCACATCGTTAACCATTACCGCTACTGATCCCGGTGGCTTATCAGCGGCTACCGGATTCACCATCAGCGTGTTAGAACCGCCGAAATTAGTGCGGGGGCCGTATCTGCAAAACGCCACTAAGTCGGGTATGACGTTCCGCTTCCGAACCGATGTGCCGTGCGTGGGCCGGGTGACGTGGGGAGATAGGTATACCGATGAAGATTCGGCCCGGACTGACCACGTTGTTTCGGTGACGAATCTGTGGGTGAATACATCCTACACCTATACCGTCGGCTGTGCCAACGGCGCGGTTTTAGACAACAACCCCGCTAATATATTCCGCACGAACACATACCCGATTGCCGGTCAGAAAACCCGAATCTGGTCATTAGCCGATTTTGGGATTGGCACAACGCGGCAAACTAACGTCAAAAAAGCGTTTGAAAACTACGTCAAAAGCATCGGCAACCCCGACATCAATCTCTGGCTTTGGCTCGGTGATATTGCCTACGACAGCAACGAACCCGAACTCCAAAAGTTTGTCTTTAGCCGCGACAGCATTGCCAATCCGTATGCATACGGAAACAGCCGGATTATGCGCCAAACGCCGATTTATGCCGCGCCCGGCAACCACGACTACCCCACCGGCGAGAGCCGCACAACGCACAAAATTCCGTATTTCGATATGATTTCGCCCCCCACCAAAGGCGAAGCGGGCGGGGTGGCATCGGGCAAAAAGGAGTACTACTCGTTCAATTATAACAACATCCACTTCGTCGCGCTCGACTCTTACGGATTTGAGCCGGGAACGGGCCATCAGCGTATTTTCGACCCGGCAGGGCCGCAGATCACGTGGCTTAAAAAAGACCTCTCAGCCGCCCAGACCGACAGCACCATCAACTGGATCATCGCGTTCTGGCACCACCCGCCCTATTCCCGCGGAACGCACAACACCGACACCGCTGCCGATTTGATCGAAATTCGCCAGAACCTGATTCCCGTGCTGGAACAATACCGGGTTGACTTAGTGATGAACGGCCACAGCCACGTGTATGAGCGCACGGGCCTGATGCGTGGCTTGGTTGGCGATGGCAGCACCTACGACCCCGCCACCAACCGCCCCGCCGATGCCGCAAACGCTAAGGCAACGGGCAAATTCGATGGCTCGGCCAACTCGTGTTTTTACGTCAAAAGCAGCAAAACTCCCCCCGCCCAGCACGAAGGCACCGTTTATGTGGTGAACGGGTCGGGCGGGGCCGGGGGCAACTCGCAGGCCAATTGGCCGCACCCGGCAATGGTTACGGCCTACAATACGAAAGGGGCTTCGATGTATTTAGAAGTGGACGGCGGACGACTCGATGCCAAAACCATTGACGAAGACGGTAAGATTGTTGACCAATTCACGATTTTCAAAGACACCTGCCCCCCTACCCTGCCCCAGGGAATCACGTGCAACTGCGGGGGGAAAACCCTGACCGCGCCCCCGGCTCTGAGCCTGCTTACGCCCGGCTTCGACTGCAAAACGGGCAGCCTGACGTTTGTTACGGCGGGGGGCAACGGTTCAACAATCGAGTACCAAATCACCGGACAAACCAACTGGACAACCACCGCAACGGCCCGCGTCAGCAACCTCACGGCCCTGCTCGGTAATCCGGCCACATCGGGCAGCCTGACGCTTCTGACCCGCCAAAGCAGTACCACCCTGACGGGTATTTTTAACGCACGGGCGTTTTGCCCCGTAAGTACCACAACATCAAGCAGTACCGTTACCAGTGGAACCGCCACAACGGGAACAGCCGTTGTGGGAATACTCGCCGTTTTACCGCCGGTTTACGATTGCAAAACCGGGGCTATCATCCTGAAAACCAGCGGGGGCAATGGCTCTCCCATCACATTCAATACGCCGGGAATTCAGCGCGATTCGCCCATTAGCACGAGCGGCACCGTAGAAGCGGGTGTGCGGAACGATGCCAAAACGCTCACCATTACGGCCACCCAAAGCGGCACTGGCACCTCCGTTACCACCGTCAGCTATGTGTTTGATTTGAAAGCGGCCTGTTTGGGTGGCGGGCGCGAAGGGCTTACCAACAATAGCGACGGTCTCCAAATCACCGTCTTCGGCAACCCCACCACCGATACCACCGTTGACGTAGAGATTCGCGGGGCCGAAGGCCAGTCGTTGCGCCTTCAACTCGCGGATGCACAGGGAAAAATCTGGACAAACCATGCGCTGAAATCGGCGCGGGCCGTGGAGCGGCAAACCGTTACACTGGGTCACTCGGCGGGGGTATATGTGCTGACGGTGAGTATAGAGGGTCGGCGGGAGACGGTGAAGATTGTGCGGGAGTAACCTGCGTTGTTTGTGCAAGTAGCGCGGGTGGAAACCCGCGATTGTGCAAAACAACGCGGGTTTCCACCCGCGCTACTTCCCAATCGAATTATAAATCACCTCGTCAATCCGTTTGCGGAGTTTGGTGGTGTTAATCAGGTTGTTAGCTGCCGTCGGGTGAATCCGGTTCGAGAGAAACACAAACACGAGGTCTTTGTCGGGGTCAACCCAAACCACGTTGCCGGTGAACCCCGTATGCCCAAACGAATGGCCCGACGCGGCATCGGCCACATACACGCTGCTCTGGTCGGGGTTGGGTTTGTCCCAGCCGAGGGCGCGGTGGGAGCGCGGGCTGATGGTCTGCGTGAAATACGGAACCGTCTTTTCGTCAAAAATACGTTTGCCGCCATACTCCCCTTTTTGCAGGTTGAGTTGCAGCAACGTGGCAATTTCGTGGGCGTTGCCAAATAACCCCGCGTGGCCCGACACCCCGCCCTGCACGGCGGCCATCTGATCATGCACGGTGCCGCTCAACAAGCCATTTCTGAAATACGTGTCCTGCTCGGTTGGGGCGCAGCGAACGGAGCCGCCCGCCGTTCCCAATAAGCGTTGCAGGGGCGTGAAACCCAGCGTTTGCAGACCCAGCGGTTTATAAATCGTCTCGACCACAAACTTGTCCATCGGCTGTTTTGTGACGCGCTCCACCACCTTTTGCAACGTCATAAAATTCAGGTCGCTATACACGTAACTCGGTTTGCCGTCTTCGTATTTGCGCGACATTGGCGACTGAATCACCCACTTCCAGACCGAATCTTTCAGGGCAGGCGTGGCCCAGAGCGCGGGGCCAACCTGCAACGGGTGCAGACTGTCGGGCTTGCTGCTGTAATAGTCGGCTTTCAGGCCACCGCCCAGCGTTTTGGTACGCTCCCACGAGCCGGGAAAATAAGACACCATGCCCGACTGATGCCAGAGCATATCGCGCAGGGTAATGTTCTGCTTGTTGGTGCCGCGCAGTTCGGGCAGGTAAACCGACGCACGTTGGTCAAGGTCAATCTGTTTGTGGTCATAGAGCCACATCACGCACTGCAACGTACTCAGCACTTTGGTCAGCGAGGCCAGGTCATAGAGCGTCTCGTTGGTTACTTTATCGCTCCCGGCGTAGGTCAGTTTCCCGAAGTTACGGTCATACACGATTTTACCTTTCCGGGCCACCAGCACCTGACAACCCGGCACCACGCGGTCGGTGAGGGCTTTCTGCACAATTTTGTCAATCTGAGCCAGGGTTTCGCTGCTCATACCCACGCTTTCGGGGGTGGCGTTGCCAAGCCGGTCGCCGGGGGGCATGGTCAGGCTCTGCCCCGCCGAATGGTCGCCGACCGAAACCGGCATGATACCATTTACGCCTGAGCCGCCAAAAACCGACTGCGCCATCGCCCGTTGCATCTCCTCAAAGTCCTGATACCCACACAGTACCGCATCGGCATCGGCAAACTGGCTCAGGCTGTATGCCGGGCCAAACGCGGCCACAATTACCCGTTTACCCGACGCTTTTAGCCGCGCAATAAAATCGAGCGTGGTTTTGGTGATGCCAAACTTGCGGCTTGCCGATTCGCTCATGCGGTGCAGACTCACCACCACCACATTGGCCTCGCCCACCTGCGCCAGCATATCGTTGAGGTCGGTTTCGTCGGTCGGCTTTTCGCTGTACAAGATGTGCTGAAACGGCGCGTACTGGCTCAGGGTTTTCTGGAAGGTGTTGCCCCACTCGGCCCCGATAGCCACCGACGCTAACCGGAGGGTGTCTAAATCGCGGAGGGGCAGGGTTTTATTGCGGTTCTCAACGAGCGTCACGGCCTCGGTGCAGAGTTCCTGTTTCAGGGCCTGGGCTTCGGGCGAGTTCAGGTCGGCACCGAGGTTCAGCAGCTCAATCGGCTGCGTTTTGTGCAACCCGGCCCAGTATTTGGCCCGCAGGATTTTCTGGACTTTCTCATCAATAAACGCCTGCGAGATAATGCCCGTTTCTAACGCCGTCAGGATGTTGGTGATGGCCTGCTTCACGTTTTCGGGATACAGCAAAATGTCGTTACCGGCCATCAACGCCCGTAGGTTTACGTCGGTTATTTTGGCCGACCGACTCACCCCGGCCATGTTCATGGCATCGGTAAAGACCAACCCCCGGAACCCTAACTCTCTCTTTAGCAGATCGGTAACAACTTTGCCGGAGAGCGTAGCGGCAATGGCCGGTGTCGAATTGTCAATGCCCGGCACGTGCAGATGCCCCGTTACGACACCCATCAGCGAGTCGGCAATGAGCTTGCGGAACGGATACAGGTCAATGTTGTGGAGTTGTTCGGTTGTCCGGTTGATGAGCGGGAGCGTGTGGTGCGAATCGGTGCTGGCATCGCCATGACCGGGAAAATGCTTGGCCGTAGCAATGATGCGGTTATGTTGCAGGCCGTTCATGTAGGCAACGGCTTTGCGGGCCACGTTGTCTTTGTCTTCGCCAAACGACCGATTGCCGATAACCGGGTTGGCCGCGTTGCTGTTTACGTCAGAAACCGGCGCGAAATTGATGTGAATACCGAGCCGTTTGCACTGCCGCCCGATTTCGTCGCCCATCCTGAAAATCAGTTCGTCGTTTCTGACCGCGCCGAGGGTCATCTGTTTGGGAAAGTCCATCGTGCTGTCGAGTCGCATCCCCAAGCCCCATTCGCCATCAATGCCCACAAACAGCGGAATTTTGGCGAGCGACTGGTAGCGATTCGTCAGCACGGCCTGCCGGTAGGGGCCACCCTGAAAATAAATCAGCCCGCCGATGTGGTAGTTCTGAATCAGGTGTTCGATGTACTGGTAATGGTTGTCGTGCCGGTTAGAGAACGTGGCAACCATAAAAAACTGCCCCACTTTCTGGGCCGGAGTCATGGTCTGAAACACACTATCAACCCAGTGGCGGGCTATCGAATCGGGCAGGGCCAGCACATCAACAACGCTGGCATTCAGGTGGTTGGGGTCAGCTTCTGGCTCCAAATACATCAGCGACCGATCAAGCGAGGCCGTTAAAACGGGCGGCTCTGGTTTGTGAGGGGCGGGCCGGGCAAACCGAATGGACTGTTTACTGTGGCGAACTGATTTTTTGGCTTTTGCCCGGTGAGAAGCCGCTTTCGTGCGGACCGAACGGTGTTTGCCGGGTCGCTTCTGACTGCCCGTCAATGGCATACCGGCCAGCAACAGACAACAGAAGAACAACAGAATAATTCGGTTACGCATAGTTACGGAGTAGTAAAAACGGGCCGATAACCCGATAGGCATACAGAAATGAACGATAAAAATAAGGGATGTGCAACAAAGCCCGCACTTTATTCCCGAAATTTCTGTGATTCTACCGGAATAGTGCAAATTTTGTGCAGCCATTTTCTGTCATTCCGACCTAAGGAGGAATCTACGGTGCCAAGCTGAATAGATTCCTCCTTAGGTCGGAATGACAGAAATTACACCCTGCAAACTATGTACCGACTTTTGTCTTCTTGCGTGCTGATTATCAGTTTCCTATCATTTCCGGCAACGGCCCAGCATTATCAGCATACCTCGCTGTGGCTGCGGCTGAACGCCAACGTTGATTTATCCAGACGCTGGCTGCTGACCGGCGACCTGCTGTATCGGCGGCAGAATGATTTCCACGAAAGTCAGTTGAATTTTTTGAGCCGCCCCTACCTCAATCCGTCGGGGCGGGTGGGTCTCACCTACCGAACCCCCCATTGGGCCATCACGGCGTTTCCGTTTGTGTGGTTCAATTCATTTCCGGCTTTAGGCAAGGCCAGTGATTTTGAGCGGCCAGCGGTACAGGAGTTGCGCCCCAGTCTGTATGCCGAGTGGAGCCAGAATCTGTCGAAATCACTGTCGGTACGGCTGCGTGGAGGCTACGAATACCGCTATTTTCAGAACGATCCGACAACGGGCCGCGTCCGGTTTCGGGCGATGCTACGGTGTGTATTTTCGCCCCGGCTGTATGGCTATGTCTGGCAGGAAATTATCACCGCAGCCCCGCCCAACAGAGACTTAAACCCGCAACCGATTGACATTAACCGGGTTAATTTGATGCTTGGCCGACAGTTCAGCAAGCATTACGCACTCGAAGCAGGGTACCAGTTTACGCACCGCCAACGCCGAACGCTAACCGAATTTGACGAAGAACACGCCCTGACGATAACGGGAATACTGCGGTTTTAACCGGAGAGGGTAATACCGATTGCCGCGATCCCGGCTGCCGCAGCAACGGTTGTCCCAGTCCCGGTTGCCGGAATGCTTTAGCGTTCACCAATTTGCGGGCGGCAAACAAATTGTGCGGATGCCCCATGCCCATTGCCTGCACTGAGAACGTCACCAGCAGGATTCCCAAAATCAGCCTTTTCATAACCGTAGTTGGTTGTTTGATTGATGATGCAAAGATATGGGTGTTCTTGGGTATCTTGCAATACAAAGTACTAAAATTTTTTACGAGCGTTCAGGCAATGCCTAAACGCTCGTACATTAGTCTACCACCACCCGCTTCGTGGCTCCGTCGTCGTTTTGGGTAACGGTCAGGAAATAGGTTCCGCTCATTTTTTTGCCGAGGTCAAGCTGACCGACAAACTCGCCCGCGAAGTCTTTAATGTCTTTGCGGGCAATTTCTTTACCGCCGGGCGTTGTGACCCGGATGCTGACATCGCCTTTTGCCGGTGCCGTAAACCGGATGTTGAGTTGGTCGCGGTCGGGGTTATTGGGGTAGGCCTGCAAGCCCCGGATGCTGGCCGGTTTGGTACTACGGCCAAACTCATCGGCCCAGTTTTCGAACGGCTCTATGAATAATTTCCGATCCCAGCCGGGCGTAAACACGCGGTTCATCCGGTCGGCTAACGAGTCGGCCTGCACCCGAAATTCGTATTTCCAGGCATTACGGTCATTGTCATCCCAGTACCGATAATTCTTTTCGTTATCGTTCCAGTACCGATAATCCATTTTTGGCGATTTAGAGGGCTTAGGAGTGCGGGGCATATTGGGGAAACCGGGGTTTCCGTTGGGGTTTGGCCCGGCATAATCATTGCGGTTCATGCGCCGTTCCAGACTGGTTCGGTTGCCCTGATTGTCTTCGACGGTGACGCTCAACTGGCGTTTTTTGCCGTCTTTGTGGGCCGTTTTTAAGGAGTCAATCAGTCGCTCGACCAATTTATCCTGTTCACCGGCGGGCAGATTGCGATAGGTCCGGTCAAGTTCACGGACTTCATCGCCGGTGCGTTCGGTAATTTTCACCCGCACTTCGTTATCGGTCGGGTTGGTTTGCTGGGCCGTTGCGCGGGCAATACCCGCCGAAACCAGCAGCAGCGTTAGCCCGAACCGGCGGGCGTTGCGAAATGTTTTCATGGCACAAGAGTCGTTAAAGATTGTTAAAAGCCCGGTAAACAAGGCGTTAGCCCGTTACTTTTAGGATGCCTTGCGGAAAGACGCAGCTTGCCGGGCGAACGTTGCACAAGAACTGAAAAAATGTCGAGACAGTATATTCGCTGGATTGTGGCCCTGATGGGCGTAGGCTTGTTGGGCGTGATTGGCTTGCAGGTCTATTGGCTCCGCACGGCCTGGCAGTTGCAGCAGGAGCAGTTTAGTTACCGCGTAACCGATGCCCTTCAGGAAGTTGTCCGCACCCTTGAGCGGCAGGAGATTCAGTACCTGACCCGGCAGCGCGGTCGGGCGCAGGCGCAACAGCAACGGCTGATGGCGATAGCCAAACCGGGCGGAGACCGCGTTCAAAAACCGGCACCGGCAGGCAGTCAAACAGCCAAACAGATAAACAGCCAAACCGGGCGCGGCCCGCGTTCCCTGCGTCCGTCGTTGCCGCAGAATTTCAGTTCGCAGTCGCTCTCAGATGCCTTGCAGCCAGTGGCTACGCCCCTCTCGCCAGAGCAGGTGCAGGTGGTCGAAGCGTTTTTTCGGCAGCAGGAAGAACTGATGGCTGCGGGCGATTTTCAAGCGCAATTAGCGCAGCAACAGCAGTTTGAAGCCTGGGCCGACGATGTGCTGGCCGGACAGATTCAGCACTATCAGGTCCAGATTCTGTCGGCAGACTCAATCAAAAAAGCCCGGCAACGGAATCAGATAACCAACAAAGAAAAGCCGCCCCGGTCTGTTTCTTTAATTCCCCATTCTGCCTCTCGTGGCCCGGCCTCTCGTGGCCCGGCCTCTCGTGGCCCGGCCTCTTCACAGACCGGGGGAAAAGAAACCCCACCGGCACCAACCACAACGCATCCCTCTTCTGATGCACAGATTGCGCTCGTCAAAGACGTAATGAAAGAATTGATGCTGTCGGAGCGGCCCGTTGAAGAGCGCGTTGACCGGCTGACATTAGACACGCTGCTGTTTAACACCCTGCACGAGCGGGGCATCGCCATTCCCTACGAATACGGCGTTGAGACGGCCCGCACCACTAACCCCGCCTGGGCCGTGCGGGGCATAAAATCACCGTTTTTGTTTGCCTCGTTTGGCGTTGATAACCAGACCCTGCGTCAGGAAGGTTACCGGGCCGCGCTCTTTCCCAACAACCTGCTCGAAACGGGTAATTTCGTTTATGTGCATTTCCCCGACCAGCAGCAGTACATTCTGCAACGGCTCGGTGCCACGTTTGCGGCCTCGGCTGTACTGATTCTGGTGATTCTGGCCTGTTTCTACATCGCCATCAGCACCATTGTCCGCCAGAAAAAACTTGCCGACATCAAAAACGATTTCATCAATAATATGACCCACGAGTTGAAAACGCCCATTTCAACCATTTCGTTAGCTATCGAAATGGCGGGCGAACAACTCAGCGCGGAGCATGGCCCGGCTACTAACCCCGGCCCCGACGAAACCAATCAGCGGCTCACGCGCTACCTCGGCATCGTGCGCGACGAAACCCGCCGACTCGGTTCGCACGTGGAGAAAGTGCTGCAAATGGCCCTCCTCGACCGGGGTGAAATCAAACTCGCCCTCGCGCCCGTGAACGTGCATGACATCATCGAAACCGTGCTGAACAACATGAGCCTGCAACTCGAAACCCGGCACGGCGAGGTTGACCTGGCCTTTGATGCCGACAATGAAATCGTTAGGGCCGATGCCGTTCACCTGACCAATATCCTGACCAATCTCGTTGACAACGCCATTAAATATTCGCCCGGCGAGCCGCACCTGACCGTTAGCACCCAAAGCCTGCCCGACGGGGTGAGCATCCGCGTGGCTGACGAAGGATTGGGCATGACAAAAGAGCAACTGAGCCGGATTTTTGAGAAGTTTTACCGCGTGCCAACCGGCAACCGCCACGATGTGAAGGGTTTTGGCTTGGGCCTGAGTTACGTCAAAAAAATGGTTGACGAACACCAGGGCCGCATCACGGTTGAGAGCCAGCCCGGCGCGGGCAGCACCTTTGAGTTGATTTTACCCTATTCAATGAAGAGTGAAGAATTATGAGTGAAGAATATCGCTTCTAATACGTCTATTCTTCACTCATAATTCTTCACTCTTCATTACCCCATGACTCTCCTACTTGTTGAAGACGACCCCAATCTGGGACAGTTGGTGCAGGAATACCTGACCATGAAAGGCTACCCCACCGACCGTGCCACCGACGGGCAGCAGGGGCTTGACCTGTTTACGCAGGGCCGGTATGACCTCTGTATTTTTGACGTGATGATGCCCAAACGCGACGGTTTCGCCCTGGCCCGCGAGGTGCGGCTCACCGGGCGCGACGTGCCGATTATCTTTCTAACCGCTAAATCAATGCCCGACGACACCATTCAGGGGTTCCGCGTCGGGGCTGATGACTACATTACCAAGCCGTTTAGTATGGAGGAATTGCTGCTCAGGATTCAGGCGATTCTACGCCGGTATCAGCGCGGCAATGTTGGTGCCGCCGACCCGACAAGCTATACCATTGGGCAGTTGACGTTTGATGTGCCGCGCCAGACGATGACCTTTTTGGGGGCCGCTGGCGAGCCGGTGGCCCAGAAACTGACCAGCAAAGAAACGGCATTACTGGCCCTGTTTGCCCAGAACCTCAACCAGCCCATCAGCCGGAGTTTCGCCCTGAAAATGGTCTGGGGAGATGATTCGTACTTCAACGCCCGGAGCATGGATGTTTACATCACCAAGCTCCGCAAATACCTCAAAAACGACCCCGCCGTGCAGTTGGTGAATGTACACGGGGAGGGTTTTAAGCTCATTGTCTGACGGTCTCCGATGCAACGCTGTCTGCCCCTGCGCCGTATTAATGGTTGTGACAGGTATTTCTTTATGAAACCACTATACATCCTGACAGTGCTGCTGGCCGGGCCAGCCCTGGCCCAAACAACACCCAACCCCGACTATACGCCACCGCTTAGTCAGTCGGCAGGTGCGCCATTGCGTACACCCAGCCGCAGCGAAGGCTGGAAACCGGGCATCAACGACCCTAAGGACCTGATTAACGCCGACCCCGAACTGAGCAACCGGCGGCAACGGTCGCGGCAGGTATTGCTCGGCCCCGGCAGCGACCATACCCACGAACGCTGGTATCTGGCCCTGGAAGGGAACCTGCGGAGCAACACCGGCCAGCTTAACAACACACTGAACGGCCTGATCTCGACGCAAGGCACCACAGCGTTTGGCGGGGGCGCGTCGGCGGGGGTTATCCTGAACGAACGCTGGGCCGCCGAAATCGCCTATGTGTATCAGCCGGTACAAAACACCCTGATTCTTGCCAATGGCCGCAGTCCCATCACGCTGCGGTACGCCAACGGCGGCAACAGCCTAATGCTGCGCGGCAAAGTTCGGCTCGGCGGGCAGAGCCAGATCAGCAACGGGGCAGGGTTGTGGCTCAGTGGCGGGGTTGGCTTGGTGCCAAACAACGGGCAATCACTGGATTCATTAGCGTTTCGGGGGATCATTCAACGCAGCCGAACCACCGCCGACAGTATTCGGCTGACAGTTGATACCCGGCAGAATAAGCAGTGGTCGGGCCTGGCCGAAGTAGGGGCCGACTACGTGTTTCGGCTCGGCCACCGCACGGAGTTATCGCTGTTTTTACGCCGATACTGGGCGGTAGGCTACTCGCTTAAAACCGCCGTAAGTTATTCCGTAAACCGGGCCGAACCCACCCTGGCTACCCTCACCAATGGCGGCAACGGCTGGAGTTTCGGCGTTGTGTGGCGGTATAGCTACGGGCTGAAACCGTGAAATAAGTGGCAAGTGGTTAGTGACAAGTGATTAGTTAGCTGACGCGAACTGCCAACTACTTGCCACTGATCACTTGCCACTTGCCACTGACTGCTAACCGCTTACTCTACCGCGAAATCGTAACGTAGCGCGTGATTTTCTGGCCGTTACCGAGTTGAATCTGGTAAAAATACGTGCCATCGGGCAGGTCACGGCCCTGCATACTGCGGCCTTCCCAATCATTCTGGTAATCTTCTTTCTGATACACGAGCGTTCCCCATCGGTTATAGACCGATAAGTCAACGGGCTGTTTGGTCGTATTGCGAATCACAAAACGGTCGTTCACCCGGTCGCCGTTGGGCGAAAACCCTTCCGGCACAAACACATCTTCGGCAGTCAATACCACCGTTGGATCAGCAATAACGACCGGCACTGCCGGGGCGGGCGTTACGGCCACCGCCGATGTTGACCCACTGCCCGTTGCCGTTGTTGCCACCGGTGTAGTGGCCGACAGGTTGGCGGGCGGTGTTGTGGTGATGGTTTGACAAGCTGCCGCTACCGATGCCAATGCGTAATTCGTGAACCTGCCGGAAGCCTTTACCGCGTAGGTCGTGAAGCCCGACGGCCCCGGTTCTACTCCGGCCAAACTGGTTTTGGGGAAGGTCTGATCGGTTTGCCAGGCCATTTCGAGGGGCGTGGTGGCGGTGGTATTCACGAGGTCAAACTCCAGCGTAGCAACGGCTGTCCAGTCGGTGCCAACGAGCCGGGCAGTTTTACCATCGCCCACATAAAATGTATTGAGGGAAACAATTCCGGTACTGGCCGTTTCGAGCGATCCGGTGAGGGTTTGCCCGGCATAGCCAGCGGTGGCGTTGGTAAAGGTCTGCTCGGCCACCAGCACGGGCTGTTTTGCCATCGCCGGGCTATACCGAAAGCGGTAGTTGGCATCGCCCATCCTGAAACCTGCGGCATCGGCGGCCCGCACAGCCACCTCAACCTGGAGTTTGCGTTTGGCGCAGTCGAGGGTTTTCTGCGTGAGTTGCACCTCATACCGCCCGGTCTGGGCCATTGAGCCACTGCCCATGAGGGCAGTGGCTATCAGCACTAAAAGGGTTTTTTTCATGGTCTGTCAGCTTGGTTATTTTTGTGGCACCCGCGAATACCGTCCGTTATTTTTCTTCCACAGCACGCTGTCGTCCGAGTTCACATCAGCATCGAGGTTGTAGTCACCAGGCAGATATTTACCGAAGGTGCCGCTTTGTAACTGCCACAACAGCGAGTCATAGAAGTTAATATCGTAGTTCTCACCCGATGCAGCTTTACTGCCATCGGCGGCATACATGAGCCATTTGTTGCCAATCTGAATCTGCCCGAATGATGGCGGATCGGTAATCACGTAAGACTCCTGTTTGGTGAAATCGAACGTCATCACGTTGTTGACAATCGGCACCGCCACCGGCGACATTACGCCAACGTGGTTGCGGTGTTCGATGACCACGTAATAACTACCCGACGGCAGCGAGAAACACGGATTCACGAACGAGATATGACCGTCGTTATGTAGCAGGCCGACCACTTGCAGCGCGTCGGTAACGGTGGCGCTGGTTGGCGCACTCGTTCGGAGGGAGACCAGCACCCAGTCAACCACCGTTGCCGGATAGGTTGTCAGGCTTTCGGGGCCGGTATAGTTCCAGGGAGCTTCGTTGTAGGGCTGTCCGGCAGGCGTTGGCGGCAATCCATACTGAGCAACGGTAGTGCTCAAGGGCTGGCCCGGCAGCAATCCAAACTGATTCAATATCGTACCCATCAGCCCGGATGCAGCATCATACGGCCCTTCGAGCAGGACTTTCAGGTTCATCGTCACACACGAACTGCTTATTGGCGTACCAACTGTCAGGTTCAGGGGTAACGTGGTTGTGCTGCCACCGGGGTTTTGGGCAACTGCCGTGAGGCTATGCGGCCCGTCGGTCAGCGGAATGGCACAACTGAATGAACCACCTGCTGTTGCCGTTGTACTACACAAAACGGCACCGTTTTCGCCTATCGTTACGCTGCTTCCCGGCGTGGCCGTGCCGCTGATGACCACCGTTGGCCCCGTTGGGTTGCTACCCGGCGTTGGAGACACAATTACGACCGTTGGCGGCAGTATGCTGGTGAAACTCACCGGCTGGCTGGTGGTATTGCTACCCGGCCCGCCCGCGATCACCGTCAGCGTGTTTGGCCCCACAGGAACACTCACCGTGCAACTGAACAAGCCGCTGCCATTGCTCACCGTCTGGCAAAGCGTCACCGTTCCCGGCCCGCTTGGGTTTGGCCCCACAATCACCACCGGAATGCCGGGGTTCGTCGTTCCCGACACCACCGGACTCGTGCTGGTAGAAGTGTTCACCGGCTGGCTCACCGTCAAACTCGGCGGGGTTGGAGCCACCGCGCTGCTGCTGGTAAACGTCGTTACCGAAGGCGTACTCGTACCACCCGGATTGATTGCCACCGCCGTTACACTCACCGGCCCAACCGGAACCTGAATCACACACGAGAAACTACCCGTTGCGCTGGCCGTTGTCTGGCAAGCCGTTGGGTTACCCGGCGTAGAAATTACCACCGTACTGCCCGGCGTGGCCGTTCCCGATATCGTCGGCGTGGTACTGGTCGTCCCGCTTGGCCCGGTTACGTCAACCGTTGGCCGGGGAATCGCCGTGAAGCTGACGGGTTGTGCAGTTGTGTTTGACCCTGGCCCACCCGCGATCACCGTTAAGGTGTTTGGCCCCACAGGAACGCTCACCGAACAGCTAAAGGCACCTGTAGCCGTATTGCTCACCGTTTGGCAAAGCGTCACCGTTCCCGGCCCGCTTGGGTTTGGCCCCACAATCACC
>JBBRNH010000021.1:0-70529 GCA_038230415.1 Cytophagales bacterium
CCATCGTCTCCACTTTTATCGGGGCCGTAACCTGCGTTCAGACCGCGTATAACCTCGTCAGTCCGTTGGTGCCGCTGTACATTATCGCCCTGATTGTGCGCGACAGCACCATTCTCGAACTCGGCCCGACCATTATGTGCATTGTTTTGTCGGGCAAGGTAGGCTCTAACATTGCGGGCGAACTCGGCACCATGCGCATCACCGAACAGATTGACGCGCTGGAAGTTATGGGTATCAATTCGAGTTCATATTTGGTGCTGCCCAAAGTGATTGCCGCCGTGTTGATGGTGCCGTTGCTGGTGATTCTGGCCTGTTTTCTATCTATCTACGGCGGCTACTTAGCCGGCACGCTGACCGGAATTATCTCGCCCGAAAACTACATTTATGGCCTTCGGTATCAGTTCAACACGTTCAGTGTGCCGTTTGCCATGATAAAATCGGTGGTGTTTGCGTTCCTGATTTCCACCATCTCGTCGTATCAGGGGTTCTACACATCGGGCGGGGCCTTGGAGGTGGGCCGGGCCTCAACAGCCGCCGTCACCAACAGTTGTATTGCCGTGTTGGTAGCCGATTTTCTGCTGGCGCAGTTTCTGGTGTGAGACCGAATGCCCTCGGTTTAAACCGGGGGCAATGGATTTACCCGTCCCGGATTACAAAATCTTTTGTCCCCGGTTTAAACCGGGGGATTATGGAGAAATTCTAAAATGCTCGAAATCAGAAACATATCCAAAACCTTTGGCGACCGTAAAGTTATCGATGATGTGAGCGGCACCTTCAAACCCGGTGATACCAGCCTGATTATCGGCGGCAGCGGCACCGGCAAAAGCGTACTGCTCAAGTGCATGATTGGCCTCATCAAACCCGAAGCCGGGCAGGTACTCTACGATGGCCGCGAATTTCTGGGAGCCGACAAAGACACGCTCAAAGCCATCCGGCGCGAAATGGGCGTACTGTTCCAGGGGTCGGCCCTGTTCGACTCCAAAAACGTGCTGGATAATGTACGTTTCCCGCTCGAAATGCTGACCGACATGGGTGACGACGAAAAACGAGACCGCGCCGAATTTTGTCTGCAACGGGTTGGTTTAGAGAACGTTGGCGACCGGATGCCATCCGAGGTTTCGGGCGGCATGAAAAAACGGGTTGGTATTGCGCGGGCCATCGTGATGAACCCCCGGTTTCTGTTTTGCGACGAACCCAACTCCGGTCTCGACCCGCTCACATCCATCAAAATTGACCAGCTCATCAAAGAAATTACCGACGAATTTCTGATGACAACCATCGTGATTACGCACGATATGAACTCGATGATGGAGATTGGCGAGAAAATTCTGTTTCTCTACAAAGGCCAAAAACTTTGGGAAGGCGATAATACGACCATCACGCACTCAGACGTGAAAGAACTCAACGAGTTCATTTACGCCAATAAACTGCTGCGGGAAGTGAGTCAGTAGAGAAATTGTCTCCGACAGCAGAATGCTGTCGGGAACCCTTTACAACGCCTTCATAAACGCGACCAACGCTCGTTTTTCCGGTGCCGTGAGGTTGAGTTTGTCAAACGGAAGGGTCTGGTTTTCAGGGCCGAAGCCTAATCCTTTGCCGCCCCCTTTGTCATAAAAATCCACCACCTGTTCCAGCGTTTTATAAACTCCGTTGTGCATATACGGAGCCGTTTTGCCAATGCCCCGTAACGTTGGTGTTTTGAAGGCGTTTTGGTGTATCTCAAGCCCGGTGAATCCCGCCCTGCCAATGTCGGGCGACAGTTTTTTACCGGCAGCAGTGGCGGGTGTACCAATAATCTCGCTTTCCGATTTGATGTAAGCGGGCGGAACCGTGCCGTTGAAAATTGGGAAATAGTGGCAGGTGCCGCACCTACCTTTGCCCATAAAGACGTTAAAGCCGAGCTTTTCGTCGGTGGTGAGCATCGCTTTCGGCTCGTCGGCGCGGAGGTAACGGTCAACGCGGGAGTCGGCAGGAGTCAGCGACCGGACGTAGCTGGCGAGGGCATTGCGGAGGTTTACTTCTGTCAGGCTGTCGGGGTAGGCTTTTCTGAAATGAGCCTGATAATCAGCGTCTTTTTTCAAAATCTCTACGGCTCTTTGGGTTGAGCCGCCCATCTCATCGGGGTTATGCACGACATCCGTAATCTGGTCTTCCAGGAAAAACACCCGCGAATCTATGAATTGAAACGACTGCAAACCGGCATTTAGCAGCGTGGGCGTGTTGCGGCTGATGCGGGTTTTTCCGTCAATACTGAACGCCGTTTTTTCGCCATCGGTAAAGCCGCGTTCGGGTTGGTGGCAGGTCTGGCAGGTTCGTTTGCCATCGCTTGATAGCACGGGGTTCGAGAAGAGCATCTTGCCTAAGGCCACCCGGTCGGGGGTGGGGGCGCGGGTGTCATACCGGGCGAAGGCCATCGGCTCAAACGCGCCCACATCCGAGAGCGTCCGGGCCGATTGTTTCAGGAGTCGTTTATCGGTCGGTAGGGTCAAACCCAGCGTTTTCTGGGTCTCGGCCAGCAAACGGCTCAACGGATAAGCGCAATCCCGGATAAACGTCAGCCTGTCAAACGGCATAAATTTTTGGCCGCGCAACCGGCTGATTGCCAGACTAAACGCCCGGTTTAGTTGCGTGGCAAGGGCCTGGTTTCTGGCCGCGAGCGGATAGTGCGTTACCATTTGCTGCATGGTTTCGAGCGATACGGCGGCTTCGGGCAGCGAGTTGTTGTCAATCGGCGAATCGAAGCCGGTGATGCCAAGCGTAATGATCCGAAACACCTCCAGCCGCATGGCCCCAAACACGTGGGCATCGCTTAATTGCGTATAATTAACCACATTTCGCAGCGAATTTGTGGTTTCCTGCAACCGTTTAAGTTCGGCGTTGAGGATTATTTTCCGGGCCGGGTCGAGCGGAAAAACTAAGGCTTCGATCACCTGTAAACCGTAGGGAGGCCAGGCTATCCACCGACCATCGTCAAAATCAGCATCCGGCACGGGCGGGCCGTTGAGCCGTTTGGCCGAGCCGGGAAAATAAAACTCGGTCAGGCACTCAACGGGTTTGTAGGCCAGCCGCATCTGCCGAAACGCCCGCTGTACGTCCGTAGCAGGCCGGTTGGTCTGCACCGCCTGCCGAAACACGCCCACCGCCGAATCGAACCGGGCGAGGGCCGACACGTACCGGATTTTGACGAGTTGATGGGGTTGCTTCGGAGTCGTTTCCGCGCTTGCGCCCAGCATAATCAAACCAGCAATCAAGAAGACACAAACAGGATTCATCGTAATCGTTAGCAAAAGAACGCGCCCCAACAAGACACCAAAGATAACTCAGTCAGTCTGTTACCGAACATTATCTGTTTGTTAAGGCTGGTTCCGACCGCTATCCCGCCGTTTTGCGTATTTTCGCCAAATTATTAACCACCGAATGGAGCGTTTTACCGGCCTGATTGGCATCGTTTTAATCCTGGGCATCGCGTTTTTGATGTCAAACAACCGCAAAGCCATCAATTACCGGACCGTTGGCGTAGGGCTGGCCCTGCAATTTGGACTGGCGGTGTTCGTGCTGAAAACCCCCATCGGGCAGCAGATTTTCCGCACATTGGGTGCATTGGTCGAGGGATTATTGCGAAAAGCTGATGCCGGGGCCGAATTTGTGTTTTCGCCGTTGGTTAAAACCGACGTGCTGACGAAGGCGTTTGGCCCGGCTAACAGTTTCATCTTCTTCTTCAAGATTATCCCGACCATCATTTTCGTGGCCGTTCTGGTGAACATGGCCTATCACCTCGGCATCATGCAGCGCGTTGTGGCGGTGATGGCGCGGGGTATGAAATGGCTCATGGGCGTGAGCGGGGCCGAAGCCCTGAGCAACGTGGCGAGTACGTTTGTGGGGCAGGTCGAAGCGCAGATTATGGTGAAACCGTACCTGAAAACTATGACCAACTCCGAGCTAATGGCCTCAATGTCAGGGAGTTTTGCCTGCATTGCAGGAGGTGTTTTAGCAACGTATGTGGCCCTCGGCGTGCCGGCTCCGTATCTGTTGGCCGCCAGCATCATGGCTGCGCCGGGTGCGCTGGTGATCGCCAAAATCGTGTATCCCGAAACGGAGAAATCAGAAACCGAGGGCATTATTAAAATTGACATTAAGAAAAACCACGCCAATCTGCTCGACGCGATTGCTGCCGGTGCCAGCGAGGGGCTGAAAGTGGGCTTCAACGTGATTGCCATGCTGATCGGGTTTATCGCCCTCATTGCCTTGATTAACAGCATCTTGTTCAGGATTGGGTATTACACCATTGGTATAGACTACCTGAGCCTGAACTTCCTGTTAGGCAAAGTCTTCTCGGCGTTTGCGTGGGCGATGGGCGTTCCGGGCAACGATATTCAAACGGCGGGTGCGTTGATGGGGACAAAAATGGTGGTGAATGAGTTTGTAGCATATCTCGACCTGGTGAAAATCAAGGATACGCTCGACCCGAAAACGGTGGCTATCGTGAGTTTCGCGCTCTGCGGCTTCGCCAATTTTTCGTCCATCGCTATTCAGGTTGGTGGTATTGGTGAGTTAGCCCCGTCGCGCCGGAGTGATCTGGCAAAATTAGGTTTCAAAGCCCTCATCTGTGGCACGTTAGCGAGTTATATGTCGGCAACCCTGGCCGGGCTTTTATTGTAAGTTTAAACGCAGAGGTCGCTGAGAAAAGAGCAGCGAACGCCTGATAAATTTAAATCTCTGCGGTCTCTGCGTGATCTCTGTAAACTCTGCGTTTAGAAAAAACTTCGATATGCTTTACGACAACCACAATCGCCCGATTTCGTACCTGCGGCTGGCCGTTACCGACCGCTGCAACCTGCGTTGTTTTTATTGTATGCCCGAAGAAGGTATCAAGTATCTGCCTAAACGTCAGTTGCTTACCTACGAAGAAATGGAGCGTGTGGTCAGAATTCTGGCCGCGTTGGGAGTCTCGAAAATCAGAATCACAGGCGGAGAGCCTTTTGTCAGGAACGACCTGATGGGGTTCATGCGCCGATTATCTGAAACGCCCGGCGTGAACGAAATTGGCCTGACAACCAACGGCGTACTCACCGCCCCGCACATCCCGGAGTTGATTGAATTGGGCGTAAAATCGGTGAACCTCAGCATTGACACCCTCGACCGCGAACGATTTCATCAGATTACCCGGCGCGACGAACTGCCCGCCGTGCTGAAAACGCTGGACGAACTCCTGAAACACGGTATTTTCGTGAAAATAAACGCGGTGGTCATGGACGGCCAAAACACCAATGACCTCGTACCTCTCGCCGAACTGACCCGCCATCACCCGATTTCGATGCGGTTTATCGAGGAAATGCCTTTCAACGGCGAAGGCACTCATTATCCGGTTTTGAACTGGACGTATCGCCGGATTTTTCAGGAACTTCAGGATAATTTCCCCGGCATCCAGGCTCTTGAAAACGAGCCGTTTGCCACCGCACAGGAATACCAGATTCCGGGCTATCGGGGAACGGTGGGGATTATTGCCGCCTTCAGCCGGACGTTTTGCGGCACCTGCAACCGGATTCGGCTCACGGCGCAGGGATCGCTCAAAACCTGCTTGTATGACGATGGCGTACTTGACGTTCGCGCCCTGCTGCGGAGCGGAGCCACCGATCTCGACGTAGAAATGGCGTTCAGGAAAGCCTTTGCCCAGCGCCCCGCCAACGGGTTCGAGGCCGAAGCAAAACGCTCGCCGGTGTCAGAGTCAATGTCAACCATTGGGGGGTAACTTGTTGCCCACCGCCCCCAGGCTGTGGGAATTTAGCGAACAACCGCCACAGTCTGGGGGCGATGGCGAACTTACTTTTCCAGCACAAAGATAGCCTTCGTGTTGCGGCCAAGCCCGTCGTAATCAAGGCCATAGCCAACCACAAAGCGGTTCTCGATCTCGAAACCCACGTAGTCTAACTCGATTTCTTCCTGCAACGCATCGGGCTTGAACAATAGCGTGGCAATGGCAATGCTGGCCGGGTCCTGCAACCGCATCTGCCGGCAAACGTCGGCCATCGTCAGGCCGGTATCCACAATGTCTTCCACAATAATCAAATGGCGGTCCGTTACGGATTCGGCCAGGCCCAAAATCTGTTTCAACTCGCCGGTCGAAGCTGTTTGCCGGTATGACGCTACGCGGATAAACGTGATTTCGCAGGGAACGGTGATGTTTTTGAGCAGGTCGGTCCCGAAAATAGCGGCTCCGTTCAGCACCACCACAATCAGGGGGCAACGGTCGGCATAATCTGTGCTGATCTGCCCCGCCAATACCGTAACCCGCTCCTGAATGGCAGTTTCAGGAATAAACGGGACAAACGTTTTGTCGTGGATGGTGAGGGTCTTCATCGGGCAAAGGTAACGCGCAAAAAACACCTCTTCACAAACTGACAGGCCGTTTGCAGCGTTAATACCCTGCACATACAACAAATCTGAAACACGAAATGCACATCCGAATTGGTCTGGCCGTCTGGCTGATGAGCCTGACCCTGGCGGCACAGGCCCAACTCTACGACCCCTCGGCGTTCGACAAGAAATACGACGGCCTGCTCAAACATCCCGGCGTGCAGTTAGAGTCGGCAGAGGCCATTAACCTGCTTTACAATTACAAGTTTTATGAGGCCGACAAGGAGTTTCGGTGGTTGCGGCTACGCTACCCCAAACACCCGATGCCGTATTTTTTGATGGGGCTGGCCGAGTGGTGGAAAATAGTACCCAATACCGACCTCACCGATTACGACTACCGCTTTGAGGCTCTGATGGATACGACCATCACGCTGGCCGAAAATCTCTACGACGAAAACGAAAGCAAGGTCGAAGCCGCGTTTTTTCTGTCGGCGGCTTACGCCTTCAAAGGGCGGCTGTACTCGGAGCGCAAAAAATGGACGAAGGCGACCTTCGCGGCTAAAAACGCGCTGAAATATTTCGAGAAGTGCAAAAACAACGGCGATCTTAGCCCCGAACTGCTTTTCGGTGACGGGCTGTATAACTACTACGCGCAGTGGATTCCGGCCAATTATCCGCTGCTGAAACCCGTGCTGCTGTTCTTTCCGAAGGGCGATAAAAATCTCGGAATCAGTCAGTTAGAGAAAACCTCGAACAATGCTTTTTACACCCGCACCGAGGCCCGGTATTTCCTGCTCCAGATTTACAGCATGGAAAATCAGTATGACAAAGCCTACGATTTAGCCAAATACATGGCCGGGCAATATCCCGATAACCCCTATTTTGAGCGGTACTTTGCGCGGTCGGCATTTGTGCGGGGCCAACTGCCCGAAGCCGAGCGGATTTGCAAAGATATTTTAGAGAAGATCGGGCAGGGGAAGGCCGGTTACGAAGGCGTAAGCGGACGCTCGGCAACGTACATTCTGGCGTATATCAACCAGTTTTTTTACCACAACAACGCCGTTGCCAAACAATATTATAACCAGAGTCTGGAGTTTGCCAAACAGACCAACGCCACCAACGCGGGTTATTACTGGTCGTCGCTGCTGAACTTAGGCCGCATTGCTGATACCGAGAAAGAATATGATCTCGCCCGCGATTACTATCAGCAGGTGATGGATGCCGCCGAGCGCAAGTCGAGCCAATATAAAGAAGCCAAAAAGTTTATCGAAGAGGGCCGCAAAGCCCGGCGCGACGAACGGCGCAAACGGAACTGACGTGATTTCTGCCTACCTCCGCTACGTCTTCCGCGCCCGCAACGAACACGGCCTGCATTCACCGTTTGTGTTTGATTTATACAGCCGCATTATTCGACCTGACAACGCCAGTCTGCCCGCATTTTGCCCTATTCAAACGCTTCGCGGTGAGTTACTTGCCAGCAAAACTACTATTCAGGTAACGGACCTGGGGGCGGGGTCAAGGTTAGGCAGCAGCCCCGAACGGCGCGTGGCCGACATCGTGAAAAACGCCGAAAAACCAGCCCGGTTCGGGCGGCTACTATACCGGCTCATCCGGCGGTTAGGGGCCAAAACGGTGGTTGAGCTCGGCACATCGCTGGGGCTGACAACGGCGTATTTAGCTTCCGCTACGCAAGCCCAAGGCGGGCGGGTGGTCTCGTTTGAGGGCTGCCCCGAAACGGCGGCTGTGGCCCGGCAAAATCTCGCCCACCTCGCCGAAAAAAACGTGGACATCATAGTGGGAAATATTGACGATACCCTGGCTCCGCAAATGGCCGCGCTCGGCCCGGTTGATCTGGTGTTTTTCGATGCCAACCACCGCCACCAACCCACCCTGCGCTATTTTGAGACCTGCCTGCCCAACGCCCACAACGACACCTGTTTTGTGTTTGATGATATTCACTGGTCGGCAGAGATGGAACACGCCTGGGCTGATGTTCAGGCACATCCGGCGGTGACGGTCACGATTGATCTGTTTTGGGTAGGGTTGGTATTTTTCAGAAAAGAGCAACCGAAAGAGCATTTTGTGCTGCGGTTTTGAGAGGAGGGAGATAAAGTTTAAAACCTCTCTCACTTCGGCAACAACAACCCGACCACCTCTGCCACATTGGTACTGGCACTTACGGGCCGCAGCCGGAACGAATACGTGTAGGGCTTGCTGGCCGGAATCAGGTATTCGGGATGCACACGCGGAGACCACGAATCATCACCGCCGAGACCCATCTGCGCCATATCAATATTTACAATGGTTATGTTTCCGCGTTCAACTTCCTGGGTATCCGGGTTTTTGGCGCGTAGCAGAGCCGCGTCGGAATAGTCGCGGGCGTTGATATTGAGCAAGCCCGACACGGTTGCGGTGGCACTGCCGGGCAGCGCGGTGTTGGCAACAATGAGTAGGCCCACCCCCGACGCATCGGTGAGTTTAGCCCAGCGAACGTCGGTTTTGTTACCGTTTTCCTGCGCCATCAGATACGGAAAATACTGGTCGGCCACTTTGCCCGCATACAGCCCCACGTGGGCGGCATCTTTGCGGTCGGCGTAGGACTCAAACGGCCCGCGACCGTACCAGCTAAAGTCAATATAGGTCGGGGCGAGTTGCATCTGCATTCCGACGCGGGCCAAAACGGGCAGATTGCCTTCGGGCGTGAAGGTGCTGTTGACCTGCACATCGCCGGTGCCGAAAACGGTATAATCGGTTTGCACCCGAATTTTTCCGACCACGCCCACCACCTCGCTGATGCACCGCACCCGCACCGATTGCCGTTGCGTTGCCAGAATCTCAACCGAAACGGGCCGGGCGCGGGCCGTATCCAATCCCGATTTTTGCCATCCAATCCCGTAGGCCGGTACGCCCGATGCCTCGTCGTTATCGGTCGGAACGCGCCATAAACTGGGTTGTAACCCGCGCTGAATCAGGTTTTTGCCGTTGCTGAAATACTCGCTTAACGTGGCGGTGGCATTGCTGAAGAAAACGGCAAAATCGGTGCCGCGCACGATTACGCCCGTTGGTGTGGGTTGCGCTTTCAGGGCCGGAATCTTGTTCATGCCCATCACAATCGGCGCGGCCACCGACACCGGAAACTGCCCCGATGCCACTTCATGCCCGGCTTCGGCCCAGGCAGTGGCCTGTTTGGTTTTCAGGCTTACGTTCAGCAAAAACTCGCTGCCCGCTTCGGCCAAGTAGGGGATTTTGGCCGGTATCGTCAGCACCTGCGTTTGGCCCGGTTTGGCAACCAGATTAGTCTCGGTTCCCTGCTGCAGCAAGGTGCCGTTTTTCAGTACCTGCCACTCAAGTCGGAAGGGTTCCAGCGTGCTGAAATCATACAGATTACGGATGTTTAACTTCACCGTTGAGCCGCCAACGAGGGGTGCGTTCGGCGCGAATTTCACGTACTGATAATTCAGTTTCACCTCATTGATTTCGGGTTGCGGAGTCCGGTCGCCATTGACCAGACCATCCCCCGCGTTGGCCCCGTCGAGGTAATCAATGTGGTCGTTAAATTCTTTACCGGCCCGGTTTTTTACCCGTAGTCCCTGATCTACCCAATCCCAGATAAAGCCGCCCTGCATCCGGGGGTAGCGGTCAATGGCGGCCCAGTAGTCTTTCAGGTTGCCAACGCTGTTGCCTTTGGCATGGGCATATTCGCAGACAATCAGGGGCCGCGAGGGGTCTTTTTCCATCAGCCGAATCATGCCCGTTACCGATGGGTACATACACGAAATAATGTCGAAACTACTCAGCGACAGGTTGGGGTCGCCAAAGTCGGCGGTGTTGTACTGGTTGCGGCCTTCATAGTGAATGGGCCGGGTGGAGTCAATAAGCCGGATAATATCGGCCATATCGGTAAAATTCTGGCCCATGCCCGATTCATTACCCAGCGACCAGATCACGACAGACGGATGGTTCTTATCGCGCTCAACCATGGCCCGGCCCCGCGCCACAAACGCATCGCGCCACTCCGGTTGGGCGCAGAGCAGCACGTTTTTGCTCCACAGTTCGTGACTTTCTACGTTGGCTTCGTCCATCACATACAGCCCCAATTCGTCGCAGAGGTCATACCAGTCGGTCACGTTGGGGTAATGGCTGGTGCGAACGGCGTTGATGTTGTACTGTTTCATGAGTTTGATGTCCTGAATCATGCGTTCCCGATTCACGACGCGCCCGGTGGTTGGTTCAAACTCGTGGCGATTCACGCCCTTAAACGTGATGGCCTTGCCGTTGAGCAGAATCTGCCCATTGGCACGGCTCATCTCGCGAAAACCGATGCGCTGTTTGGTAGCCTCCAGCACCCGCCCGTCGGCGTTTTGCACTTGCAGCGTCAGGGTATATAAGTTCGGTGATTCGGCAGTCCAGAGCAACGGGGCCGCAACGGATTTGGTAAGCCGAAGCAGCGCATCCTGCTGTGTACCAACGGCCTGACTCGATGGAATGGTTTCGGAGAAGACCTGCTTCTGAGCGGGGTCATACAGCGTGGCCCGCACCGAATAGGCTGGATTCTGGCCGGTCAGGTTGCGGATATACGCCTGTATTTTCAGCGTTGCGTCTTTGAATTGATCGTCTAAATCGGTTGTCACAGACAAATCGCGGAGGTGCAGCATGGGCGTGGCATACACAAACACATCCCGAAAAATGCCCGATAGCCGCCAGTAATCCTGATCTTCCAGGTAACTGCCGTCTGACCAGTTGATGACCTCGACAGCTAACAGATTCTCCGACCCGTTGGCCCCTGCCGACGCTAATTTGTCGGTAACATCAAACTCGGCGGGGGTCATGCCGTCTTCGTGGTAGCCCACCATCTGCCCGTTTACATACACGTAACAGGCCGATTGTACGCCGGCGAAGTGCAGGAAAACCCGTTGGTCGCGGAAAGTAACGGGCAGGGTAAAGCGCGTTCGGTAGAGGCCAACGGCGTTGGTGTCGGCGGTAATGCGCGGTGGCGTGGCCGGAAACGGATGCTTGATGTTGGTGAAAATAGGCCGGTCGTACCCGGGGTTGCGTCCGACACCGTTTTCCCGCGCCCCAACCACTTGCCAATTCGAGGGTACGGGCAAGTTATCCCAGGTTTGGTCGGCGGTGGCGGGTAAAAAGAAATCCGCAGAAACTAAATTCGGGTGTTTCACCCACCGGAATTTCCAGGTGCCGTTCAGCAGTTTGACGTTGGGCGACGTGCGCCAGTCGGTGGCGGTAAGCGCCTGTATTTCAGAGACAAACGGAATCAGCGTGGCGTGGGGCGTTTCGGTGTTTCGGCTGATGATTTTGGGGTCTTCCCAATCGGGCAGGGTGGCGGGTGTTTGCTGCGCCCAAAGAACCGTTGGCAAGTGAAGTACGAGCAGGAAGCAAAGAGGAAGTAGTGATTTTTTCATGAATGGGTTAGTAGGTAATTGACTAATCAAACAACGACCGAATGATACACTCTATTTTCAATCGTTCGCCGTACTTTGTCGAAGTTTTATTGGTTTGGGCAGGTTTAGCCCGCAAAATTCACCCTTGAACCCTGTTGTCACGTATGCGCCTTTGTCAATTTATTGTTATCATTTTAGTCGCTTTAGCCGTTGGTCCAACCGTTGGGCAGTCGCGCCGGAACGCTACTAATTCGGCGGCTAACCGGCCACAAGGCCCCATTCCGGTGGTGTCTGACCCCAAAGCCCGGCTGTTGGAGAGTTTGCGGCTCAACAGTTCGCTGCTGAATCGGGCCGTGAAGTACTCGGTCTATCTGCCACCCGATTATTACACCACCAACCGACGCTACCCGGTGGTGTATCTGTTGCACGGGTATTCTGACGACGAAACGGGCTGGGTACAGTTTGGCGAGGCCGACCGCATTGCCGATGAGGGTATTAAATCGGGCGAAATCCCGCCGATGATTATCGTGATGCCCGATGCCGAGGTGACCTGGTATATGAATGATTATCAGGGCAAAACGCGCTACGAAGATATGTTCATGCAGGAGTTTATCCCGCACATTGACTCCACGCTCCGCACCCGCACCGACCGGGCCTACCGCGCCGTGTCGGGCTTATCTATGGGTGGGCATGGGTCGTTGCTATACGCCATGCACCGCCCCGATCTGTTTGGGAGTTGCGCGGCCCTGAGCGCGGCTGTGTTCACCGATGAATCGGTAGTAAGTATGGACACCACCAACTACAACCGCCGGTTTGCGTTTTTGCTGGGGCCGGGCGCGGGTCAGGAACGGCTCAGTAATCACTGGAAACGCAACAGCCCCCTGATTTTGGCAAAGTCGGCCCCGGAAGGTGATCTGAAAAAAGTGCGGTGGTGGCTCGATTGTGGCGACGACGATTTTCTGACCAATGCCAACGCCCTGCTGCACGTTGCCTTCAACGACCGGAAAATCGCCCACGAATACCGCGTCCGCGATGGCGCACACACCTGGACCTACTGGCGAACCGGACTGCCCGATGCGTTGAAATTTATCGGGGTTGGGTTCAGACGGTAAACCACTAATGTTTTTACGAAGAAAATAGGCGGCACAACCCACAAAAAACCTGTTTATGACCCTCAAACCGATTGACACCGGCTTCTTTAAACTCGACGGTGGGGCCATGTTTGGCGTGGTGCCAAAACCGCTCTGGCAACGCCTGAACCCCGCCGATGAGCAAAACCGCTGCACGTGGGCCATGCGCTGTCTGCTGATCGAAACGGTTGATAATCACGGCAAAGACCGGCTTATCTTGGTTGATACCGGCATGGGTAATAAGCAGGAAACCAAGTTTTTCAACTACTACGACCCCAACCCGAACCCCGCCGACAAACCCGGCGACTTAGTGCTGATTGACTCGATCCGGGCGGCTGGCTACGCCGAAACCGACATTACCGACGTACTGCTGACGCACCTGCATTTCGACCACGCGGGCGGGGCCGTAATCCGGCAATCCGCCCGCGAAAACGCAGATGGCGGGGGCCAAACGCTGATGCCGACGTTTGCGAATGCAACCTACTGGGCGCACAGCCAGCACTGGCACTGGGCCACGCACCCCAACCCCCGTGAACGGGCTTCGTTTCTGACCGAAAACATACTGCCGCTGCACGAAAGCGGCCAACTGAAGTTTGTGGATGAAACCGACATCGGTTTGCCCGATACCTCATTGTTATTCATGGACGGCCATACCGAAAAAATGATGCTGCCCAAACTCACCGTAAAAACGGGCGCGGGTCAGCAACGAACCGTACTGTTCTGCGCCGATCTGATTCCGTCGGCCCATCACGTGCCATTGCCCTACGTGATGGGCTACGACGTGCGGCCTTTGCTGACAATGGACGAAAAAGCGCGGGTGCTGAGTCAGGCTGCCGACGAGAACTGGATTCTGGTTTTTCAGCACGACCCCGTTACCGAGGCCGCCGTTGTGGAGCATACGCCCAAGGGTGTCCGAATCCGGGAAAGCGGGCGACTAACCGACTTCCTGTAAACCAAAACCAGTCAGCCGCCGTTACAAGATGGTATGCATGCATACGGTTTTAGGAGTCATTCACCTCATGTTCAGGACTGAGTTATGGAAATTGGATTGGTATTATCGGGGGGCGGAGCGCGGGGCATTGCCCATTTAGGCGTGTTGAAAGCCCTTCAGGAACAGGGCATTGCGATAAACAGGATTGCCGGTACGAGTGCCGGGGCTATTTCGGGCGCGTTGTTTGCCCAGGGATTTTCGCCCGATGAGATTCTCAAACGCATCGAATCACCGACGTTGCTTTGGCACCTGCGTCCGGCGTTTAAGATGGGCATTTTACGGATTGATGCGGCCATTGATCTGTATCGTAAATATATTCCGCACGACAGTTTCGAGGGCTTGCAGATTCCGTTGCACGTTGTGGCCGTTGATCTGAACGGGGGCGAAACCGTTGTTTTCGATTCGGGCGAACTCATCCGGCCCGTACTGGCATCGAGCTGTTTACCGGGGATTTTCGAGCCGATGACGATCAGGAAAGTCCAGTATATTGACGGGGGCGTACTGAACAATATGCCCGTTGAAGTGATCGAGAATAAAGTTGATTTCATCATCGGTTCGCACTGCAACCCCATCCACTGGCAAAAGCCCCTTGCCAGTATGCGCGACGTAATTGAGCGGAGTTTGGTACTGGCTGTGCAGAGCAAAACCCGCGAACGCTTTGCCAAGTGCAACGTGCTGATCGAACCGGCTGAACTGAGCCGGTTCGATGTGTTTGATGTGCGAAAAGCGCGTGATATTTTCCGCATCGGCTACAAACACGCCCACAGCATGGCCGGTCAGATAGACAAGGCTCTGTCGCAGACATTACTGACGGTATAGTATACACTATCTGTGATTACTGTTTACATAACGGGGCCGCTCTGAAAAGAGCGGCCCCGTTGTATTGTGGATTACATCATTGACCCACAAAGGCGAAAGCAGAACAATTCCGATAGTACCCGTACACAAAGATTTAACACCCTGATAATATAAACTTGATTTTCACCACTGTTTCGCCGGGCCAGCACTAATATTTAAGTATATAGAACTCATAGCTCCAAATATTATTTGGCATAAACCAAAACGAGCAATACTATATGCCGATTTTAAAATTCAGACAAAAACTTTGTAATGGTTTTCTAACTACATAGTTTTGTGGTATCATTCATATTGTCTTAACCTAAATAAATCGTGTAATGAGGAAAACTCTATTCGTGAGTCTACTATTAGTCTGCTCACTCTGGTTGCCAGCTTTGGCCCAGGAGCGCAAAGTGTCGGGCGTGGTCAAGTCGTCAGAAGATGGCTCGGTTGTCCCCGGCGTATCGGTGGTGCTGAAAGGCTCCTCAAAAGGCACTGTAACCGATGGAAGCGGAGCCTATACCCTGAATGTTCCGACCGGAAGAGCCACTATCGTGTTCAGCGCGGTAGGGTTGGCGACGCAGGAAATTCTGGTATCAACGGAAACAAACCTGAACGTAAGTATGGCGGCTGATAGCCGCGTATTGACCGAGGTTGTTGTAACAGGTAGTGGTGTTGAGACCAGCAAAGCCAAACTTGGCATTGCCGTTGAGAGTATCGGGTTCAAAAACCTGCCGCAAACGCCAACCGCTTCGATTGACCAGGCATTGGTCGGTAAAATTGCCGGGGCGCAGATTTCGTCGGTATCCGGTAACCCCGGCGACCCGGTCAACATTCTTCTGCGGGGTGTCAACACGGTGCAGGGCGGCACACGGCCCCTGATTATGGTAGATGGTGTGCAGGTAGCCGCTACTGATCTCAATTCGCTTGACCTGTCTAACGTTGACCACGTTGAGGTTGTTCAGGGCGCGGCTTCATCGTCGCTCTACGGGGCGCAGGGAGCCAACGGGGTTATCCAGATTTTTACCAAACGCGGCAAGAAAGGCAGGGCGCAGGTCAACTTCTCGGCCAGCTATGCCCAGAACGAGTTTTTGAACGTAGGGGGCGTGTCGAAGGCAAGCCTACACCCATACTTGACCAATGCCGGTGGCGAATTGGTCGGTTCGAGCGGCAACGTTATTAAATTGAACGCCTTTGGTGGCGTAGATGGCGGTGGTACTACGGGTCTTTCGTACCAATACGGTGGTGGTACGCGCTATGCTATTCAGGATATTCGCAACGTAGCCAATAAACCGTACGTCGGTAATTTTAAGTATTACGACCACTTTAATCAGGTGTTCCAGAAAGGCAGCACTACCAATGCCTCCATTAACATCTCAGGCGGTGGCGACAAGAGCGATTACAACATCTCCGTCTCGAATAACCATACCGTTACGTCTATTCTGAAAAACGGCTATCTCGACCGGACTAACGTGTCGGTCAATCTCGGTTTTGAGTTGGCAAAAGGACTCACAATCCGTTCGGGGACGCAGTTGATTTACACCAAAAATAACATGAAGCCGGGCTTGGGTGCGCCGGGCGGTACTTATTTTGGGCTTGCTAACAGGGCAGGCTCTATCGGTCGGGTTTACGGTTTTTTGAACACATCGCCTTTTTTCGACCTCTCGGCTACAACACCCGACGGAAACTATCCGTACTACCAACGGGCGGGCTTTGTCAGTATCAACGCGGCTGACCCCTACTACGCCCTGCAATACACCGATGGCTTAGATAACAAGGTGGAAATCGTACAAAGCATACAGGCCGATTATAAACCGAGCAAGTATCTGGATTTCAACGTCAAATACGGGGTAAATTACCGCGACGAAAACGCCCGCTGGACGTACTACAACCAGTCGCAGAACGTCACCAGCAACAATTACAACGTTTGGGCCAGCAGCTACGGAACGGATAATACGGGAGAAATTGACAATTTTCAGTACAAAAACGTCAACCAGAACCTGTTGGCTTCGGCTAATTTAAAGCTCGATTTCGAGAAAGATCTCGGCCTGAAGATTCCCATCCAGACAACAACGCTGGCGCTCTTTGATTACCGCAATCAGCAGTACAAAGAACTCAGTACTTACGGTACTGGTCTTGGACTGTCTCCCCCGTTTAATACACAGGCAGCCAATAATAAAAACGTAGCCCTCGATTATATACGGCCTTTTGTTACCTATGGTTATTTAGTTGACCAGACGGTTGACGTTGGCGAGTATGGAGGGGTGAAGGTGGGCTTCCGAAGCGACTATTCATCAACGTTCGGTTCGGGTTCAACGCCGTTTACGTTTCCGCACGCCAATGCCTACATAAACCCATTGTCGTTTTTTCAAAGTGCAGGGATTCAAAACACGTTGTCCTACTTCAAACTCCGGGCGGCATACGGCAAGGCCGGTATTCAGCCAGGGGCTTTTGACCGCTTCCCTGTTTTGGATAATTACAGCATCGGTTCATTGCAGACATACAGCATTCAGCCGACAAGCAGTAACGCCAACCTGAACGTAGAGGTATCAACCGAAACAGAATTCGGTACTGATTTTGCCCTGAACCTCGGCAACCGTAGTTGGTTCCGCAATATAACCGGGGCCTTCACAACCTGGTCACGCACAACGGCAGGGGCTATTTATCAGGCTCCGGTTGCTCCGTCAACTGGTTCAACTAACTTACTCACTAATGCGGTTGATTTAGCATCGAAGGGATACCAGTTCTCCCTCAGCACACCCATTTATGCGTCAAAAAACCTGAAATGGGACTTCACGGCAAACTATGGACATCAATTGTCGAAAGTAACCGCCATCCTGGGCGGGGCCGAGATTATTGACCAATCGGCTGCCGGTAGTACGGCATTGGCCCTGACGGTAGGTGACCCAATTGGTCAGGTATATGGCTACAAAGCCCTGACCAGTTTTGACTTCAAGCGGCAGGATGGTACGCGCTACATCAACCCGGCTGACGAGGGTAAATACAGTATTGTTGATGGTCGGGTGGTGAACAACACCACGTATCAGATTCAGTTTACGGATGAGAAGTATCCCCTGCTGAATCCGAACCCCAAGTTCAATATCTCGTTCATTAACGGAGTGACGTTCAAAAACTTCCTCACGCTGAGCGTTCAACTCGATTGGCTGTATGGGCAAAAACTATATAACCAAACCAAAGAATGGATGTACCGCGATGGTATTCATGGCGACTTTATCAAGCCTGTTACCATCAACGGGAACACGGGAGCTTACACAGCTTACTGGTCAAGTGCTTACTACAACTTGTGGGGCAGTTTGCGCGGAGCCGGTAACAACGCCACCAAAGATTTCTTTGTGGAAGATGCCTCGTTTGTTCGGTTACGGAACGTGTCGCTGGGTATTGATCTGGCAAAACTGTTCAATGTACCCGTGTTGAACCGCGCCCAGTTGGTGTTTACGGGCCGCAACCTGCTGACCTGGACGAAATATTCGGGTTTTGACCCAGAAATCTCGTCTGGCCGGGCTGGTTCTGCCATTGACCGGGGTATTGACCATAGCACCTTGCCGAACACCAAATCGTATCAGGTGGGCATTAACATCGGTTTCTAATTCCATTCTCAATCCCCTCGTCGGGAGTCGAGGGGACTTTTTAACGATAAAACAACATGAAACGTACCCTATTTTTTAATGCCATTGCCATTACTGTTACCCTGCTGGTAGGCGCGGGCTGTAAGGATCAATTGGACGTGGGCAACCCCAACGCACCAACTGTGAGCGGTAACGTGAATACCGAAACGGGTCTGATTGCCTTTGCCCAGGGGGGCGTATTTCTGAACGGCTTTTCTGCCGACCCCGATGGCAACGGTAACAAAACAGACAGTTGGTTGGGCGACACCTATTTCTCGTTGCCAATTGGCTACGCCGAAACAATGGCCGACCACGTATCGGCGCAGGCATCCAACAATCAGGTTAGCACGATGGGTGTACCCGACTACTCGATTCTGGACGATGGTACGAAGTTGACCAATACCTCGCCCCAGGTCGGTATTATCCGGTCATATAACAACCGGGCTTCGACTGGCGCGGGCAACAACGCCATCTACTTCCAGTGGACCAATATGTACGCTCTCAATAATGCCATGAATACGGTATTAGGCACCCTTGAGGGCATTACTTACACGGGCGACGCAGCAACCAAGAAAAACACCCTCAAAGCGTGGGCCTATTTCTGGAAAGGATTTGCCTACGCCAGTATCGGCTCGATGTACTATTCAGGCTTGATTATTGATAGCCCATCGAGTACAAATAACACCTACGTGCCGAGCAGTGCCATCATTGCCGAGTCCAACAAGAACTATAACCTTGCCGTAACGGCCTTAGGTGCCGCTACTTCGGCAGGTGATTATACTACCATGTTGGGGCAGTTGATTCCGGCAGTGAATCAAGTGGGGCTGGGTAAGGTGCCGACAACGGCAATGTGGTTGCGGAACATCAATACCATGCTGGCGCGGAACCTTGTAGCAACCAAATTGGCTCCGTTCGTCAATAACAACCTGAACGCAACGATTTCCAAGTCATCAACAACAGCCATGACCGCTGCTGACTGGACTCAGGTAGCAACGTTAACAGCTAATGGGGTTAAAAAAGGTGACTTCATATTTACGGCTCGCTCGGCAGCGTTGAACTACATTATATCACCAGCGGGCGGTACGGTAGGGGCGTTAACGGTCGGTACAAACTCAAATACTACCTTCAAAATCACCGAGCGGTTTATTCAGAACTTCAACGCGGGGGACAAGCGGTTTACGGGCAACTTCGGCTTAAGCAGCCCCCAGTATGGTGATGATTACATCTATTCGACGCGCTACAATATGCTCGATGGATCAAAAACGCCGGCGGGCGTGGCAATGTTAGGAACGAAGACCGCCGGTATCTATGAACTGCCTATTACCGGCAGCTATGAAGAAAACGCGCTCATGCAAGCCGAAGCCAGCATTCGCCAAAACAGCATCGAACCGGCATTGGCCCTCGTTGATGCCGTGCGGACGTATCAGGGTGCGGGCGTGGTTGCTACCGCTGGCAACCAACTGACAGCCGCCCAGGCCATGAACGAGCTAACGAAAGAATACCGGGTTGCGCTTTTTGGCCGGGGGGTGGCTTTCTACAACGCTCGTCGCTGGGGCTGGATTTACGATATCTCGAAAGGTGGCGGTAGCTACAATAACATTGTTGTTACCAGAACGGGAGCCATTAATAAGAAAGCTATCATTAGCTATAATTTTATGGACTTCTGGGATATTCCTGCCGACGAAACGGTGCTGAACCCAGCCGCTTCGGGCGGTGTGGTGACAAACCCGAACTACTGATTTGTAGAAACATACCGTAAGGGCGCTTACTAAAACCGCCAGCCGTAAACAGCGATTCCATTGGAAACGTTGTTTGCGGCTGGCGGTTTTATCGTTTATGATTGGGCATAGAAATATACACTAACGAATTTTTTATAGAAAATTTTATAGAGTAATACTAACTAAGTATATTGATAGACCGATTCAAAATATTATTCTGCCTATTCTACTAAAAACGGTATTAAATATTGATTTTAAAATTTCAACAAAAGTTTTGTAATGTTTTCCGGTCTATATAGTTTTGTGGAAGTCTTCATGTTTTCTTAATCTAAAATAAACATACAATGAGGAAATCTCTATTCGTGAGTCTGCTCCTGCTTTGCTCGTTTTGTGTGCCTGCATTGGCTCAGGAGCGCAAAGTGACCGGGGTAGTTAAGTCGTCGGACGACGGCGGTGCCATGCCCGGTGTATCAGTCGTGCTGAAAGGCTCGACGAAAGGCACCAATACCGATGCTACGGGGGCCTACACCATTTCGGTGCCGGAAAAAGGCGGTCGGCTGGTGTTTAGCTTCGTTGGCTCGGCCACCGAGGAAGTCGAAATTGGGAACCGCTCGACGATTGATGTAAAACTACTGACCGACAGCAAGCAGTTGGGCGAAGTGGTGGTAACGGCCATCGGTATTCAGCGCGAGAAAAAAGCCCTCGCCTACGCCGTGACCAACGTAAAAGGAGACCTGCTCCAGCAACGCTCTGAGCCAGACCCCCTGCGGGCCTTGTCGGGCAAGGTGCCGGGTGTGACCATTACGGCGGGTGGCGGTGCGCCGGGACAGGCCACCAAAATTAACATTCGGGGTAACACCTCGTTCACGGGTAACAACCAGCCCCTGTTTGTGGTGGACGGTATTCCGTTTGATAACTCGACCAACTCGGCGGGGTCTGAGTTCAGTAGTAACTCGGTAGTCTCGAACCGGGCCTACGACATTGACCCCAACAATATTGAGGCCATGACGGTGCTGAAAGGTGCGGCAGCTTCGGCACTCTATGGTTCGCGGGCGGCCAATGGTGTAATCGTCATCACGACCAAATCGGGCAGCAAATCAGCCAAGAAAGGGCTGGAAGTGACCTACAACGGCTCATATTCGACCGAAAAAATTTCGAGCGTTCCCGATTATCAGAACACTTACACGCAGGGATCAAACCAGCAGTATAACGGTGGCTTCATTGGTAACTGGGGAACCGCATTTCCCTCAGAAGTGGACCGGATTAACGCACAGTTGGGCTTCAACCGTTACTCGAAAAGCATCGAGCCAGGTGCGCCAGAGGGTGAGGTTTTTAACCCCATCACCTCGCCAAACATTTCGTACACGTTCAGCCGGTATCCGAGCGTGTTCCCTGATTTAGTGGGCAAAACGGTTCCGCTGCAATCGCACGATATTATCGGCGGGTTTTTTAAGCGCGGTACGGTAATCGAAAACGGCGTAAACATCAGTTCGACAGGTGAGAAAACGACGCTCAACGCGGGCGTGTCGCGCACCAAGAACGACGGGATTATTCCGAACTCCGGTACACTCCGCACCTCGCTGAACTTTGGCGGTACGGCGCAGCTTGCCAACAAACTGAACATTTCGGGTAACGTCAACTACGTGAACACCACGCAGCAAAGCCCGCAGTCGGGCGCGTCGTTCTTCTCGGATTATGGCTCCGGCTCAACGGGTTCGATCTATGACCGGCTGTTTTACCTGCCCCGGAACTACAACCTCAACGAATACCCCTTCGAGAACCCCGTTGACGGCTCGAACGTGTTTTACCGGGCGTTGGACAACCCACGCTGGACGGCCAAATACAACCTCTATAACTCAAAAGTGAACCGGGTCTTTGGCAACATGGCTGCGACTTATGACGTGCTGCCCTGGCTCACGCTCACGGCGCGGGGTGGCATAAACACCTACCACGAAACCCGGAATAACAAGCTGCGTCCCGGTGGAACGGTTGTGCCGTTAGGCCGCGTGTCGCGCACCGAACTGACCAATACCGAAACCGACCTGACCTTCTTAGCCAGTGGCTCGCGGGACCTTTCGGAGCGGTTCAACCTGCGGGCATTGGTCGGTTTCAATGCCAACGAACGGCTTTACAGCGAGGCCGTGCTGACGGGTAACGAGGTGATTGATGCGTCGGTATTGACCGTAACCGGCACCAAGAGCCAGATTGCCACTGAATACAACAGCCGTCGGCGGTTATACGGCATTTTTGCCGAAGTAGGTCTGTCCTACAATGATTATGCCTTCCTGACGGCCACCGTTCGGAATGACCACTCGTCAACGCTGGCTGCCAACAACAACAGCTATTACTACCCGGCCATTACGGGTGCGCTGGTGTTCACTCAGGCTCTGAACCTGCCCAAAAACATCCTGAACTTTGGTAAAATCAGGGCCAACTACGCCACCGTTGGTAAAGATGCCGATCCGTATTCGGTGCTGACGGCCTACAACATCGGTAGCAGCTACGTGAACGGCGCGGCCTATTCGCTGGCTTCGTTGCCATCCCGGTTGAACAACATAAACCTGAAACCGGAATTTACGACCGAAACCGAAATCGGGGCTGAACTCCAGTTTTTCAACAATCGGATCAACATTGACGCGGCTTATTTCTACCGGAAATCAACTAACCTGATTGTGTCGCGCCGGATTCCGGCCACAACCGGCTTCTACAACGAGGTAACCAACGCGGGCCGGATCGACAACAAGGGTATCGAGGTAGCAATGACGGTTGTTCCCATCCGGTTGCCAAACGGCTTCGAGTGGAACTCAACGTTTGCCTTCACCCGGCTGCGGTCAAACGTGGTGGATGCCGGCCCGGCCAACGAGATTTTCCTCGGCGGAACGGGCTTGTCGTCCCTCGGCACGATGCACCGCGTGGGTAATCCCTACGGCATGATTTATGGCGGGCAGAACGCCCGGAGCGAATCGGGCGCGTTGCTGATTAACCCAAACACGGGCTTCCCCTTCACCCAGCCAACGTCGGTACTGTTGGGCAATCCGGCTCCGAACTTTACGCTCGGCTGGACCAACACGTTCACCTATCGCGGCTTCACGCTGTCGGCACTGATGGACTACCGGCAGGGCGGCAAAATTTACTCGGTCACGGCGGCATCGCTGCTGTTGCGGGGTCAGTTGAAATCGTCGGAAGACCGCGAAGGAATGCGCGTGATTCCGGGTGTGCTGGGCGACCCGGCCACCTACAAAGCGATCCTGGAAGATGGCAAAGAGGTGAAAAATACCATTGCCATGACCGCGTTTCAGTCGCACTTCTCAAACGGTTTTGGGGCCTACGGTGCGGATGAGACCAACATTTACGATGCAACCGTGATCCGGTTGCGCGAAGTGACCTTTGGCTACAACGTACCGAAGCCTTTCCTGAAAAAGTACGCCCGCGTGTTTGGTGCGCTGCGCGTGTCGGCATCGGGCCGCAACCTGTGGTTCAAAGCTCCCAACCTGCTGAAAGGCTTGAACTTTGACCCCGAAGTATTGGCAAACTACGCCGACTCGAACGTGCAGGGTTTCGACCTCGGCGCGGCCCCCTCGACCCGGCGGTTTGGGCTTAACCTAACGGCTTCATTCTAAGCGCGTCAACGTAACTTTTTGAACGAAAACAGATGAAAATTTCAAACACATACATCGGGAAAGGGCTGCTTGCTACGGCCCTGCTGGTGTCGCTCAGTGCCTGCGACATCACCAATCTCGACATCAATACCGACCCCAACAAACCCGCATCGGCATCGCTGAATCTGCTGTTGCCTCCGGCAGAATTAGGTGCGCTCAATATTGGCGTGGTCGGTATCAACAGTAGCAGCAACACCTATTCTGCGGGCAATTTTCGGACAGTGGTGGATAACACGTCGGGTTTTGCCGGGATGATGAACAGTGCCGATAGCTACGGGTTAGACAACAACTCGTATAACGGCACCTGGAACGCTTATTACCGGAATATGCAGAACATCGAGCAGATTTTGCGGGCCACCACGGACGGCAAAAACCCCTATTACCGGGGTATTGCGCTGGCCCTGAAAGCCTACGCCGTTGGTAATCTGGTAGATATGTTCGGTGATGTGCCGTACTCGAAAGCCTGGCAGGGCAACGTGGATGGCAACGATGCCAACACGCCGTTCGACAAAGATTCGGAGATTTACGAAGACCTGCTCAAACTCTGCGATCAGGCCGTAGCCGAATTTGCCAAGACGCAGGCCGTAGCCGTTGCCGGTGATGTGATTGGGGGGGGCAGTGCCGCCACCTGGACGCGGTTATCGAAAACCATCAAACTCCGGCTGCTGATGAACTCGCGCAAGGGCCGCGCCAATGGCAACGCCGAACTCAAAGCCGCCTTCGATGCGGGTGGGTATATTACGGCTGCCGCCAACGATTTTTACTATCAGTACTCGAAGCAGATTTCGCCACAGGACGACCGGCACCCCTGGTTTATCAGCACCTACAACGCCGGGAACCAGTTTACCTACATCAACCATCAGTTGATGGGCGAGATGATTCTCAACAAAGACCCGCGCTTTGGGATGTATTTCTTCCGCCAAACCCAAACCCTGCTCGATGCCAACAACCCCACCGACCGGGGAACGTTGCCCTACGCCGGTACGTATCTCGTCACCCGGCCCACGTTTCTGGCCGAGTACAAGAGGGTATTTTACGCCGATAAGCAGGAGCCAACTGCCGACGACATTAAGTTTCTGGCAGGAATCTTTGGCCGCGACCGGGGCGACAATACCGGCGCACCGGCTGACGCTTCGTTGCGGACTGTGCCGGGTGCGTATCCAGCCGGGGGTTTGTATGGTGGCCGCGAAATTGCACCGAAAGTGCTGACCGCTGCCGCCAAAGACGGGGCGAGTGGCAACGGAATCTGGCCGTTGATTATGAGCTGGAACATAAAGTTCTATCAAGTCGAAGCCATTCTCGACGGAACGGGCGTAACGGGCGACCCCCGCGCCATTTTTGAAACCGCCATCCGCGAACAGATTGCGTCGGTGACGAAGTTTGCCCAGGCCGCCGATGCCAAAACGCCCACGCCCGCAGCCGCCGACGTAACGACCTACGTGAATACGTGGCTGGCTCTGTACGATGCCGCACCCACCAATTCGGGAAAACTGAACGTGGTAGCCAAGCAAATCTGGTTCTGCACTTGGGGACAGGGAATGGAAACCTGGAACCTGATGCGCCGGACGGGTTTCCCGGTGCAGGGACAGTTTAAGCAGTTCTCGAACGGAATCCAGCCGCCAATCCTGAAACCGGGTCGGCAGTACGCACTTCGGTTGCCATACCCGGCGCAGGAAGGCAGCCTGAACAGCAACGCCACGAAATATGTCACCGACATTATCTTTGACCGTGACCCGATTTTCTGGGACAAAACCAAAATCAAGTGGGAGTTTTAATCACCGCAACTATGAAAAAAACACTGATTTATACCCTGGCGGCTGGCTTCTTTGCCCTGATTGGTTGCCGCGATGAATCCCTTAACCCGGTTGTAGTATTTGAACCCGCCGTTCATGGCTACGGCATTTTCGATGGCTTTGATGCTACGGCTCAGGCCAAAAAATCGGACATTGCCGCCAACGCCAAAACGTTTGCCGCAACGGCGCAGGACGCGGCCAAGTTAGACTTTAAAATCCGGTGGGTATCGCTCGACAACAAGCTGAGCGTCAGCAAGATTGACATTTACGTGGATATGATCGAGTCGTACAACGACCCGGACGGCAACCCCAAAACGGCTTCGCTCGGTGCCGGTGGTGTGTTGTTGAAAAGTATCACGCCCGCAGCCGCCAACCGTCAGTGGAATACGTTCAGTATCACGCCGTTAGAGATTTATAACCTCTACAAAGACGCTACCGTGAAGTACGATAAAGTGACCGCCGTAAAGGTATTTGCCAACCCTGACCGGCTCCGTACAACCGGCAAGTGGTTACTGCCCGCCGGGAAGGTCAAAACGCTGAACGTATCGGCTGATTCGTTTGTGATTACGTGGCGGCTCACCACATCTGACGGATTGGTGTTCAAGACGTGGGAGCCGGGCAGTATCTGTGCCGACCCAACGCTGTTTACCGAAGCATCGGCTAACTGCAGCCTGATTACGAGCGTGAAGTAGGTTGCGTTAGGTTATCACGAAAAGCCGCGAAGCAATTCGCGGCTTTTCGTGTTTAAAAACGGAATATAGTTGGAAGAGCGCGTAAATTTAGCAGCATAGCCTCGGCGGGGCGAAGAAACTACCTGTCTTACACTTATGCACTTGCGCGTGAACTCAATTAGCACATTACTGAACTAAAGTGTCTGATGAAAGCCTCAATTGTTCCTCAATTAACAGACCCTATGCTCAAAGATATTGCCCAACAGTTTTTTGGGTACGGATACTATGAGGAATACACCGAATATCGTTCTGTGAGAAATCCGGCTAATGCTGCAAAACCGTTTCAATTTGGCCCAATGTTGGTTTGCGATAGAAACGTATTTTTGTTGGTCATAGACTCAGAATTGTCAATCATCTCCACGCTACTGCAAAATTTCACGGCAGCTTTTCCCAAGTACTGTCACCGTACATTGATCCCTATTTTTATGAGCGCAATTATTCAGCCCGATCAGGTTAGCTACCTGACTGAGCAAGGCATCTACGCCGTGGCGTTGGACGAAGAAACGATGGAACTCCTTAATTTCGATGAATTACAGGGCCGCTAACCGCTTTCTGTTTGGCCTAAGCTGGACGCTGATACAGTTGTCGGCAACCGCCCAGTCGCCAACCTATCTGGCTGATATTCAGCCCATCGTGACGCGCAACTGTGCTACGCCCTGCCACCATCCCGGTGGGGTGGGACCGTTTTCACTGCTGACCTACGAAGATGTTGCCAAGCGGGGAAAGTTTGTGGCGCAGGTGACAAAAATCCGGTATATGCCGCCCTTCCCCGCAGACCGCGCCTTCCAGCATTACGCTAACGAACGCGGTTTGTCGGAAACCGAAATCGAAACCATTCAGAACTGGGTTGCCGGGGGGATGAAAAAGGGAGAGGGGAGAAAGGAAGAGAGGGACGAAAGGGAGCAAAGCAAGCTACTAATTGAGCCTGATTTGGTACTGAAAATGGCCCGGCCTTACGCCATCGCGGGCAACAGTCGCGAAGATTTTCGGTATTTTCATATCCCGACAAATTTAAAACACGACGTTTGGGTGCAGGCAATCGAGTTTGTGCCGGGCAACCGTAAACTCCTGCACCACAGCCGGTTAATGGCCGACACGACCAACACGATGGCCGCTATTGACGGTATGGCCGAAGACGACCCGCGCCTGGCGGAGTTCCAGAAAACCCGCCTTGCCGACGAGTTTCTGTACGGATGGGTGCCGGGCAATGACCGGGTAACGTTTCCTGCCGGAGCCGCCAAACGCCTGCGGGCCGGTACGGATTTGGTCGTCAATATTCACTACGCACCCTCGGCCAAACCCGATTCTGACCAGTCGGAAATCAGGCTGTATTTTGCCAAAACGTCCGTCACGCACGAGGTCAAAACGCTGTCGCTCACCGAAAATAACATCTCGAATCAACCGTTTCTGCTGCCCGCCAACACCAAACCCACATTCTATATGAATGTTGGCCCACTGCCCGACACGATCCGGCTGCTGTCGGTGCTGCCCCACGCGCACTACCGGGGCAAAACTATTAAAGCCTTTGCCATTACGCCCGATGGCGACGCGGTGAACCTCATCAAGATTGACAATTGGGATTACAATTGGCAGATGACCTATTTCTTCCAAAAACCGCTCGTACTACCCAAAGGAGCCATGATTATGGCCGAAGCCACCTACGACAACACCGACCGGAATCCGCTGAACCCCTACCGCCCGGCCCGTACCGTTGGCTACGGCTGGACATCAACCGACGAGATGATGAACTTAGTTTTTTATTACATCCGATAGTCATTCAATCAAACACCCCACCGCTTCGGTTCTCTGAATCAGCACCGGCTCATTTGCCAGAAACGCCCGGAGTGCATCCTGCAAATAATGTTGGGTAGGGGCGGGGCGATGTTTTCCGAGGGCGAAAAACCAGTCATCAATCGCTCCCTGATAGATAATCTGCCCGGTTTCGGTCTGCACAACGGCTTCGGGCGTGACGTGGGCGCGGAGTTGCCGGGCAAGTTTTTTCTGCGGGTCGGGATGGGTACGAAACGGTAAACCATACTCGGTTTTGAAACGGCCAATGGTCTTGTAGTCGTCGGTACGGAGCGGAAAAACAGCTATGAACGTAATGTCCTGGCCGGTAAATTCGTGGTGAAGTTGGGTCAGTCGGCGGGCGTATTGCTGACTGATGGGACATTCGGTGGACAGAAACACGAACACCGTTGCCCGTGCCGGCCGGGAGACCTGAACCGGCGTTGCAAGTGTAAGCCCGATAAAAAGAATAAGTAGCGGCATCAGATTCGCAACAATTAAACCACAAAATACAGTTATTCATCTAACGTTTAGTGGACGTAACCCAACTTCCAGATTTCTACCAGACAACAACCATGAAACTCCACGTTCTGCTCTTTCTGCTGCTTTTCCCACTCGCGTTAGTGGCTCAGGTTCAGTACTCTACGCCCGAACCCCGCGTTGACGACGTGAACGATAAAGAAGTCACGATTCGGCGCGTTGACCTCACCGATCAATACACGGTGATTTATATGACGTTTCAGAAAGCGAAACAAAAACAATCGAAACGCCCTCTGATGCGGTTGCCGTTTCCGTTTCCAAACGGACAACAGGATGAGACGACAACGACAAACACCATCAATTTTGAATCTGAAGCCCGGCTTTACGCCAATGACGGAGCGCAGTCGTTCAAGTTTATCCGGGCCGAAAACATCTCGGTTGACAAACGGCGCGACGTGTTGCCGGGTGAGCGGGTTGATTTTGCCGTGTATTTCGAGCGAATCACACCCGGTATAGATGTCTTTGACCTGTTTGAATGTAGCGACCGCAACCGGCCCGGCAGCGTCTGTTTTAATTTCTGGGGTATTCATATCACCAACCCACCCGTGCGTCAGCCGCAAGCCCGGCCCAAACCACAACCGCCCGTTGTGAGTCAGAAACCCCGCTACGAACCCCGCACCACGCCTGGTATGCCTGCGCCCAAACAACCAACACCCGCCGAAGAACCGATTCCTGCGCCATCATCGGCTGCGGTGAAAGGCGTTATCCGGGATGCCAAAACCAAAAAGCCGATGGTAGCAACGGTCACGTACCAACTGCTGGCCGGGGCCGAAGCCAACGGAGACCAACCCGCCGACAGTACCCGCAGCAACGGCCAAACCGGAAACTACACCCTTGATTCTCAGCCGCTCTCCAAATACGCCGTTACGATTTCGGCAAAAGGCTATTTCACCCGGCAAGACACCGTGAACGTGGTTCGGAGTGATGTGGCCCGGAATTATGACCTGACACCCATCGAAACCGGCGCGAAGGTGACGCTCAAAAATATTTATTTCAACGTCTCGAAATACGACCTCAAGCCCGAATCGGCCCCGGAACTCGACCGATTAGTGACGCTGCTGACCCAAAACCCAACCATGCAAATCAAACTCGAAGGGCATACAGACATCGTGGGCGATTTCGACGCTAACGTGGAGTTATCGCGCAACCGGGTCAACGCCGTGAAACGCTACGTGGTGAGCAAAGGCATTTCGGCGGGCCGCATCGAAACGGTCGGTTACGGCCCCTCGCGGCCCATCAACACCAATAAAAGTTTGAAAGAACGCCCCGAAAACCGGCGCGTAGAGTTAGTGATTACGCAGGTGTAAAAGCCCCTCCCTCAATGGGGAGGGGTCAGAGTTTAACCAGCGCATTGCCCCGCAAGACCGGCACCACATCGTGCAGATCATGTTGCAGACAATATAAAATATCTTGCTGAATACCAAGCCGTTGCAACCGTTGCACGTGCGACGAGTTCGCCAGAAACGCGGGCAAGTTGGTGTGGCCCTGTTGGTACAGCCGCTGGGCCATCAGGGCGCTGTCTTCCTCGATAGCGTATTCGTCGTGCAGTCGTTCGACCAACGCCCCGGCAAACAGGGTGTCTTCGAGATTGAACCGGCCTTTCCAGCCCGCGCACAGCACCAGCACGTCATACGATTGGGTGCGGAGGTAGCGCGTAACGGCTTCGAGGTTCAAAAACGCCCCGACCAGTACTTTCACGGCCCCCCGCGATTTGGTGATGGCTAAGGTTCCGTTGGTGGTGGTCATGGCAATGTTGGCCCCTTCGAGCCAGGGTTCCATGTAGCTAAACGGCGAATTATCAAGTTCAAAGCCCTCCATTTTCTGCGCGTTCCGTTCGGCGGCAGTAATGTATCCCCGCTCCTGAAACGCCCGGCATTCTTCCACCGTTGCCACCGGCACAATACAGGCAACGCCATGCGCGAAGGCGGTTACCATGCAGGAAGTCGCCCGAAAAACATCGGCCACAACAACAATCGTATTTTCGATGGTGTGCAGGTGTAACAGTTCGGGCGTTAAACAAACGTCAATGTGTTTCATTTGAGCAAACGCGTGAACGAGTCAGAGCGCAACGATGCGTAAAAAATAAGGAACGCGAAGTTAGCAGAACCGCCCCGAATTTTACCGTGTTATGGTTGCATTGTATTTTTGTGAAAACTGAGAACCGAAACATTATGCCCGGATTTGAATGGTTTGGCGCGGAAGAGCGCAAACACGTAAACGACGTTTTGGAAACCGGCGTACTCATGCGCTACGGCTTCGATGGCCCGCGCAAGGGCATTTTTAAAGCCAACGAACTCGAAAAGGCCATCACTGAGACATTCGGTTGCCGGTATGCCCAACTGACATCGAGCGGCACGGCGGCCCTCACAACCGCCATGACTGCCCTCGGTATTGGCGCGGGCCACGAGGTGATTATGCCCAGTTTTACCTTCGTTGCCAGCTTTGAGGCCATTTTAGCCGTCGGAGCCACGCCCATTCTGGCCGATGTTGACGACACGCTGGGGCTGAATCCTGCCGCCGTCGAAGCCGCTATCACGCCCCGTACCAAAGCCATTATGCCGGTTCATATGTGCGGTTCGATGGCCGACATGGGTGCGCTGATGGACATTGCCCGTCGCCATAATCTGATTGTGCTGGAAGATGCCTGCCAGGCTATCGGCGGCACATTCAACGGCCAACGGCTCGGCACAATTGGCGACGCGGGTACGTTTTCATTCGATTATGTCAAAACTATTACCTGTGGCGAAGGCGGGGTGGTGATGACCAATAACGAAGCCACCTACCGTGCCTGCGATGGCTACACCGATCACGGTCACGACCACCTCGGCGCAGATCGCGGGGCCGACCGACACCCGTTTATTGGCCTGAATTACCGGATTTCTGAACTCCACGCGGCTGTCGGCCTGGCTCAGATTGGCAAACTGCCGGATATTCTGCGAGTTCAGCGGGCCAACAAGAAAATCCTGAAAGACGCGCTGGCAACGGTCGAAGGCATCACCTTCCGGCGGCTGCCCGACCCCGCCGGCGATAATGCGGCTTTTCTATCGTTCTTTCTGCCCTCTGCTGAGATAACCGAAGTAGCCGCCACCGCCATCAAAGCCGCCGGAATGCCCGCGTTTTATTGGTACGCCAACAACTGGCACTACATCCGGCAGTGGCACCACCTCAAAGATGCTACCGTGCTGAACCCGCTGTTGCCCAATGTTCGGCAAGCAATTACGGCCCTCGCCGGGCAGGATTTCTCGGCCTCGGATGCCATTATGAGCCGGTGTCTGTCAATCCCGATCAGCCTGAACTGGTCAGAAACTGACGCGCGGCAAAAAGCCGATGCGTTGGTGAAAGCGGTCGAATCGGTGATGAGCATGGTTTCTGTCTTAGCCTGAGCAGTTTGTAGTTGCAGACGCACTCGCAACTTTAAACCACAAACTACAAACTCATTGAAGATAATTGCTGCCATCCCTGCCCGCTACAACGCCAGCCGGTTTCCCGGCAAACTGATGGCCGTGCTGGGCGGCAAAACCGTTATCCGCCGAACCTACGAAGCCACGCTAAACACCGGACTATTCGACGATGTGTTTGTGGTGACAGACAGCGACGACATCGAAGTTGAAATCCGGTCCTTTGGCGGTAAAGTCCTGCGGAGTCAGCGCGAACATCAGTCTGGTAGCGACCGGATTGCCGAAGTGATTGAAACAATGGACGTGGACATTGTGGTGAACGTGCAGGGCGACGAACCCTTCACCCAACGCTCCCCGCTCGAAGCCGTATTATCAGTCTTTGATGGCCCCGATGCGGCAAGCGTGGACGTGGCAACGCTGGTGCAGTACCTCACCGACCCCGCCTTAATTGCCGACCCCAACTACGTGAAAGTAGTCTGCGATGCTGAGGGCCGGGCGTTGTATTTTTCGCGCTCCCCAATTCCGTATCTGCGCGATACCGATGTGCCAGTGCGTTATCTCGAACATATTGGGGTGTATGCGTTCAGAAAACAGGCGTTGCTCGATTTTGCCCGGTGGCCGATGACTCCGCTCGAAGCCGCCGAAAAAATCGAATGCCTGCGCTACCTCGAACACGGCAACGTGATTAAAGTGGTCGAAACCAAGTACATGGGTGTTGAGATTGACACGCCGGAAGATTTGGTACGGGCCGAAAAATTGATCGTTTAAACACAGAGACACAGAGGTTTCACGAAGAACACGGAGAAAAAAATCAACGCAAGCGAAGCTTCTGTGTACTCTGTAAAATCTTTGTGTCTCTGTGTTTAGAAAACCTATGAAATTCAGAAACTTCCCGATGGTCGCCAAAGTCGTGTATGGGCGCGGCTGTTTCGACCAACTTGCCGAAATTATCGCCCCGAAACGCCTGAACGCCGAGGCTCCCTTTATTTTTTTGGTGGATCATTTTTTTGCCAATCACGCGCTTCTGAGCCAAATCCCGCTCACCGGCCCGGATAGAATTATACTGGCCGATGTGACCCAAGAACCCAAAACAACGCAGGTTGACAAACTCCGCGACGAGTTGCAGGCCGAATTTCCTGCCGGTATTTCGGGCGTGATTGGCATTGGCGGGGGCAGCACGATGGACTTAGCCAAAGCCGTCTCGCTGATGCTGACCAATCCCGGCTCGTCGGCGGCCTATCAGGGTTGGGATTTGATTCAGAATCCGGGCGTGTACAAAGTCGGGATTCCGACCTTATCAGGAACGGGTGCGGAAGTGAGCCGCACTACGGTTCTGACCGGCCCCGTCCGTAAACTCGGCCTGAACTCTGATTATACGCCCTTCGATCAGATTGTGCTGGACCCCGCGCTGACCGCCAACGCGCCCGCCAACCAACGGTTTTACACCGGAATGGACTGTTATATCCACTGCATCGAGTCACTGACGGGAACCTACCTGAACGCCTTCAGCCAGAGTTATGGCGAGAAAGCCCTTGAACTGTGCCAGAAAATCTACGTCGAAAAAAATACCTGGGACGATGACTGCGACGACGCGCTGATGATGGCTTCGTATCATGGCGGCATGAGCATCGCATATTCGCAAGTGGGTGTGGCTCACGCCGTTAGCTATGGATTGAGTTATTTATTGGGTACGAAACATGGCGTGGGAAACTGCATTGTGTTTGACCAGTTGCACGAATTTTACCCCGATGGTGTGGCCGAGTTCAAGCGGATGGTTGCCAAAAACGGCATCGAGATTCCGCAGCACGTCACGGCGGGCCTGACCGATGAGCAGTTCGAGAAGATGGTGGATGTATCGCTGGGAATGGCCCCGTTGTGGGAAAACGCCCTCGGCACCGCCTGGCGCGAGCAGATGCCCCGCGAACGGCTGCTGGACTTGTACCGGAAGTTGTGATTGAGTCGGGTTGCGTTATAATTGCGTAACCCGTCCGGCAAACCAAGCCTGCACTTCGGCCAACGACAATTCGCCGGAGGCTGCCGAAAGCGTAAAGTTGGTTAGCAGGTCGTCATCAACGACAAGATCGTAGCCATTGAGTTGCAAGAACAGCAGGGCTGCTTCAAGCCCCGTTCGCTTGTTGCCATCTTGAAAAATATGGTTGCAGATAATGCTGAAGAAGTAAACTCCAGCCTTATCATGAACAGTAGGGTACATCGGTTCGCCAAACAGTTCAGCCTGTACTGCTTCGATCAGATAATCTAAATTCTCCTCGTGAAGAAAATTCAGGGGCGGCACAAAATTTCCTCCTACGTCTTTGATTGTCAGTTAGTTGATCCGGGTGATGTCTTCTTTGAGCAGGTAATTCATCAGGCCAGGGCTTTGAACACATTGTGGTATCGCTCAAAATCCCGGTGGATAATCTCGTCTATTTTTTCGGCCCGGCCTGGATTGGCCCCGTCTGGATTAGTCCGATCAGGTCCTGTTTCGACAGGCTTTACGTCCTGAACGGGTTCTTCTGCGATTTCACGCAAAATGGTTTTGAAGAAAACTTTGTCTTCCCGCATGATCTCGCGGATGACTTCTTTGATTTCGGCTCTTTCCAGCGTGTTCATAATCAGCGTCTTTTTTGGGTTTAACTATACAACGCACATCTGTCATTTTTGATCCGGCAAGGCGGCTAACCACTGATCCTCTTTGGCCCGCATCGTTTGTTGTTCAGCCGGGGTTTTGTCGCCGTAGCCGCAGAGGTGCAACAGGCCATGCGCCATAACGCGGTGCAGTTCGCTCAAAAAATCGGTTTGATGAATCCGCCAGTTGTCGTCAACCCGCTCGATGCTGATAAAAATATCGCCCTCGATTACGCCCTCGGTCTCGCTGGTATCGAAGGTGATAATGTCGGTATAATAATCATGGTTGAGGTGGTCGCGGTTAATTTGCAGCAGGTATTCATCCGAACAGAAAACATAATTTAATTCCCTGATTTTCATGCCCTCCTGTTTGGCCTGCACCGTGAGCCACTGCCGGAGACCGGGCTTTCTCGCCAATTTATAGGCCGTATCTTCGTTAAAAAACCGTATCATCATTCTATCAAATTTACTAACCCGCCCGTATGGTTCGTCTCCTCGCTTTCCTGTTTATTATACATTCTTCATTCTTCATTCTTCACTCCCTAAAAGCGCAGTCTACCACCGATTTTATTTACGACCCAAAGATTCAGACGGTTTTGCTGTATCCGCAGATTGGCGATCAGGCCGAAAACCCGTCGTTGTCGCTGAATCCGGCGGTGGTTTCGCAGGACGAAGGCACCGTTTTAGAACTGACTTTCGATGATTTACAGGGGCAGTACCGGCCTTTTCGCGCCCGGCTCATTCATTGCAACGCCGATTGGCAGCGTTCGGTGCTGAACGACATCGAGTTTACCTACGAATACAACGACTACGCCATCACCGACTATCAGGTTTCGGTTAATACCAAAGTAGCTTATTTTCACTATCGGTTCGCGCTGCCGAAGGTGAAACTGCCCGGAAACTACGTGTTGGTGGTCTATGACGAGCGCGACCGGAACAACGTGTATTTTACGCGCCGGTTTTGTAGCTACACCAACCGGGTTTCGCCCTCGGCAACGGTCACGTTCTCGGCCATCCCGAACCGGCAGTTTTATGACCAGCAAATTAACCTCGCGCTGGCGTATCGGGGCTACCCGGTCAACTCGCCACAGGATGATTTTAAGGTGGTTATCCGGCAAAACTTCCGCGACGATCACATCCTCACCAACCTTCGGCCCACCAACGTCCGGGCGTTTGACGGTGTCTTGGAATACAACATCCTCGATCAGTCGAACACGATGTCGGGCGGCAATGAGTTTCGGTTTTTTGATATACGCAACACCATTTCGCGGGGAAATTATATTGACCGGATAGACCGCAACGCCGACCGAAACGTGGCCTTTGTGCAGGCTGACCAGCCCCGGAGCGGCTCTGTTTATTTCCAGAGCGACGATTTCAACGGCCTGTTCGCCATTGACCAGCGCGATAACCAAAACGGCCCGCTCAGTGCCGATTACGTCGAAACGGTCTTTACCCTCCGTGCGCCCGAACTGCCCGAAGGCGAAGTATATGTGACGGGGGCTTTTAATTTCTGGCTGCTCAACAACCGTAATCAGATGATTTATGAACCCGCTTTGGGTGCGTATCGGGCGCGGATGTTGCTGAAACAGGGCGTTTACAACTACGCCTACGCTGTTCGGCGGGGCGGGCCGAAGCCGGTCGTGAGCGAATCAGTGGTAGAAGGTGATTATTCGGCCACCGAAAACGAATACGAAGTTTTTGTCTATAACCGCCCGCCAGCCTCCCGTGCCGATCAGTTGGTAGGCTATGCGCGGATCGGCACGAACCGGCGAAAGTAGTGCGGACGGTATTGGGTTTACAGTTTATGGGGGCTTCGCCGGGGAAAACATATTCATAAGCGAAGCCCCGTAAACTGTAAACCCAATACCGAAAACCGTTTTACGCGCCGTGCAGAAACTCCATAATATCACCGTCCTGCACCACGTATTCTTTGCCTTCTACGGCTAATTTACCCGCTTCCCGAACGGCCCCTTCGGTCTTAAACTGCACAAAGTCAGGGAGTTTGATGACCTGCGCCCGGATAAACTTTTTCTCGAAATCGGAGTGAATCACGCCGGCGGCCTGTGGTGCTTTCCAGCCGCGTGCGATTGTCCAGGCCCGCACTTCTTTCTCGCCCGCCGTGAAGTATGTAATCAGGCCCAGAAGCCGGTAACTGGCTTTGATGAGTTTGCTCAGGCCCGATTCGGTCAGGCTGTATTCGCCCAAAAACAGTTCACGCTCGTCGGGGTCTTCCATCTCCGAAATCTGCGATTCGATGCCCGCTGATATGATGATGACTTCCGCGCCTTCGTCAGCAACGGAGGCTTTAAGTTTATCGGAGTATTGGTTGCCGTTGGGCAGCGAACCTTCGTCAACGTTAGCCACATAAATTACGGGTTTCACCGTCAGCAGGGCCAGATCACCAATGGCCGATTGGAGTTCGTCGGGCGTGGCCTGCACGGTTCTGGCACTTTTACCCGCTTCAAGGGCGGCCTTGATTTGTTTCAGGAGTTCAAGTTCGGCTTTGGCGCGGGCATCACCGGCGCGTGCGCCTTTCTCGGTCTTCTGAATTTTTTTCTCAACCGAGTCTAAATCTTTCAGTTGGAGTTCGGCATCAATAATTTCTTTGTCGAAAACGGGATCAACGCGGCCCTCGACATGAACGATGTTATCATCTTCAAAACACCGCACGACGTGAACAATGGCATTTACCTCGCGGATGTTTGCCAGAAATTTATTGCCCAAGCCCGCGCCCTGACTCGCGCCTTTGACCAGCCCGGCAATGTCAACAAACTCGATGATGGTTGGCACGATTCGTTGCGGATTCACCAGCGCTTGCAGCGCGTCGAGCCGTTCGTCAGGTACGGTCACCACGCCCACGTTGGGTTCGATGGTGCAAAAGGGGTAGTTGGCGGCTTCGGCCTTCCCACTCGAAATGGCATTAAACAGGGTGGATTTGCCCACGTTTGGCAAGCCCACAATTCCGCATTGTAGTCCCATGAATTTAGTTTTTAGTGGTAAGTGGCACGTGGTACGCTACAGGCATGAAACTTGCCCCTTACCACTGAAAACCTGCCACTACTCGTGGCAAAAATACAACAAAAAACCCCCGGCTTTTGGCCGAAGGTCAGGTTTGGGTTAGGGTAGTCAGGTACTCAGTAATGGTTATTCCCATTTTAGATCACTGCCCAGATCGTTGAGCGGCTCGCGGACATGACCGTTTTCGTGGGGTTGATGCTCGGGCTGGTGATCGGGCTGATTGGCAAACTGCTCGAAGTCATAATCGGGCATAAGCTCAGTCTTAACGTAATCAATGGTTTGTTGCAGAGCCTCCACAAATTTATTGAAGTCTTCTTTATAGACAAACATTTTGTGTTTTTCGTAGGTGAAGCCGTCGCCCTGCGGCTGTCGTCGGCTCTCGGTGATGGTCAGGTAATAATCATTGGCACGGGTTGATTTAACGTCAAAAAAGTACGTGCGTTTCCCTGCTTTCACCCGTTGGGAGTAGATTTTCTCCCGGTCGCGTTCTTCCACAATCAGCTTTGGTTTTTAGAAATATTCGTGAACGCCAAAGTAAGCGGAATCGTATGAGTTCCGAAAGAAAGTTATCAAAATAATTTTTCTATGGCGGGCGAAAGGACACAAAAAACAGAAAAGCCGGGCCAATCTGGCCCGGCCTTTACTTAGCTACTGGTTCAACTTCTCTAACTCACAACTACATACGTTTTTATATTGTCTTTGGACTTCTTCTACCGGCCAATCGGTATCGAATAGCCGAGCGATACGCCCACACCCCGGTTTCGGGCGTTGACCTGCACCACCGGCACCTGCACTGCCCGCGAAAAACCGTGTTCGTAGCGGCCTTCCACAAAAAACTTACCCGCTCCGGCATCAATTGCCAGGCCAAGACCGGCCATGCCGCTGATGTCCCACCGATTGAGCGCACCGCCGTAATTCACGTCAACATCGAGCGGCTGACTCCGAAAAATGCCCGTTGTGCGGCTCCTGACCCGGCCATCCATGGCGTAACTCACCGCCGGGCCAATCAGCAGATAGGGCTGCACGGGGCCATCGGTAAAATTGATCTTTGCCAGCAACGGCACCTGAAGCTCCTGCGACTGATAAGCCACCCGTGCGCCAATCGGCAGGTTGATGAAACCGAGGTTGATATCGGTGCTTTCCCGAATCAGGAATCCTTTCTGAATATAGGCCACTTCGGGCCGGAACGACAGATACGTGCTGACCGGAATATCTAAGAAAATGGCCCCCGTTGGGCCGGGTGAGGGCTGAAACGTCGGCACAAAGCTCATGTTTTGCAGGAAGGTGGGCTTTGATACCATGCCCCAGTTAGCCCCGCCCCGCACACCAATCTGAACCTGCGCCACAGTGGGCCGGGCAATCAGCATCGAAACAGCAAAGGCAATAACACCGGGAGTAATGAATCGCTTTAACATGGCGTTAGGGGCGTTTAAGTTTGTTTACGCCGGTTTGACGCACTATCGGGGGCGAAGGATTAATGGGCCGATTAACTTTTTTTTCGTGTAGATTTACCCATTCCGTTTGTAGCCCTTAGTCCATGAAGTTTATAAAACCAACCAAGTTCAGCTACCTGCCCCGGTTTCTGGCTCCGCTCGACGTATTGGGTGTTTTTGAGTGCGACCCTTTCCGTAACTCGTTGCTCGTCAGACGGTTGATTGTCGGAGTCCTGGGGGCCATTATGTACAGCCGCTACACCGTTGTGAACCGGATTAAGATCGAAGGCACCGAAAACATTGAAGGGCTACCGATCAACAACGTGCTTTTTCTGTCGAATCACCAGACGTACTTTGCCGACGTTATCTGCTTTTTTGAGATTTTCTGCGCCGTGAAATGGGGTTTCCAGAACACGCTCGTGCCGCCGGTTTATCTGCTTGGCCCCCGCGCCCGGCAGTATTATGTGGCAGCCGCCGAAACGATGCAGAAGGGGATTTTAGCCCGGATTTTTGCCCAGGGCGGAGCCATCACCATCGAACGGTCGTGGCGGGCCGACGGGCGAGACGTGCAGCGAACGGTGGACACCTCGGCGGGCGACAAAATCGGAATTGCCCTGAAACACGGCTGGGTGGTGAGTTTTCCGCAGGGAACAACCAAACCCTACGCGCCCGTCCGAAAAGGCACCGCCCATCTCATTCGTGAGCATGACCCAATTGTTATTCCGGTGGTCATCAACGGGTTCCGGCGGGCATTCGATAAAAAAGGATTGCGGTTCAAGAAACGAAACACGCAGTTAAGGGTGCAGTTTAAGCCCCCGCTTATCATCACCGACGATGAATCGTTGGACGACATCGTGGCAAAAGTTCGGGCCGCCATCGAGCAGGACCCGCCGGAGTGGGTAAAAATGGGAGAAGATTAAAACCCCGCTTCGCTCCTCACCCTGTCTAACAAATTCATCAGGTTTCTTGAATCCGTCAGCGACCACACGGGGCTTTGGGTCAGGTGCTGATTCAGGCAGTCCATCACGTGTTGGGCTTCGTAGTCGTAGCCGTGCGTCTGGCGCGGAAAGGTGAGTGTTTCGGGTTCGGCATCGGGGCGTTCGAGGGTGACGGCGGTGCTTTCGTGGAAACGACCGTGAATCCTGATCGTGCCGGTCTCGCCCTGAATGAGGCCAATACAATCGGTTTTGACCATGAACGTACTGTCTAAGACCGCCATTGCGCCGGTTTCATAGGTCAGTATCATGCCGCATTGCTCGTCAATGCCGGTTGCGCCGATGTTGGCCGAGGCTTTGATCGTCTGCGGCATTCCGAGCATGAGGTACGAGAGAAACAACGGGTAAATCCCAATGTCGAGCAACGCGCCCCCGCCGAGGTCTTTGTTAAACAGCCGGGCATCGGGCAGAAACGGAGCCTGAAAGCCAAAATCTGCCGAGAGCCGACGCACCGGCCCAATGGCTCCGGCCTGCATCCAGTCGTGCGCCTGCTGAATGGTGGGCATAAAGCGGCTCCAGAGGGCTTCCATCAGGAATGTCTGCTTCGTGCGGGCCGTTTCGATCATGTCGGCCACCTCACCGGCATTCATAGCAAACGGTTTTTCGCCCAGCACGGCAATCCCGCCTTCGAGCAGCATCATGGCATTCTCGCAGTGCTTGACGTGGGGCGTTGCCACATACACTACATCTAAACCGCCGGGGCAAGTCAGCAAACCTTCGTAGGTGCCAAACGCGTGGGCCGCACCGTATTGAGCCGCAAACTCGTTGGCGCGTGATTGGTCAGATGCGGCAACGGCCACCAACTGCGCGTCGGGCAGGGTAAGCAGGTCGGCGGCAAATTTATGGGCGATGCGGCCTAAGCCCAGGATTCCCCAGCGAGTCATAATACAGGCGTTGATTGTTAAAAACGGCCTAAAGCTACTAAAAACGGCTGTTTCAAAATCGCTGATGACAAATCAGGTCAAGCCGTGCTGGTTCTGTCGGGGTCTTTCTGTTGAATCAGTCTCTTCACCAATCATACCCTTACCCGGTGCGAAACCGCACAGTATGGGCGTATTCGCACAACTACACCTTCCATTGTTCATTATACACGCTTCATTATCAATCAATTACCCATTGGCACGGGATTGGCAAACTGCATGAGCAAAACGCCCGTATTCAATGGATCGTGACCTTGCCCCCGAAATCATTACCCGCTCCCGCCGAAAACCCTGGCTCATTGGCGGGATTGCGGTTGTGGGCCTGATTGGCGCAGTACTGGGGATGCGTTCGCTGCTGAAAACATCCGTTGATGCCGCCAAAATCCGCACGGCAGTGGTACAAACCGGCCCGGTCGAGAACACGCTCAACGCCACGGGCGAGGTGATTCCGGCCTACGAACAGATCATGACCAGCCCCATCCGGGCCAGTATCCGGCGAGTCTTGCTCACGCCCGGTGCGCGGGTTCGGCCCGGTCAGGCATTGATCGAGTTAGACAAATCGCTGACGCAGATCGAGTACAAAAAGCTCCAGGATCAACTGGCCCTCAAACAAAACGGTATCGAACAACTGCGGATGCGGTTAAACAAAAATCTCTACGATGCCGACATCAACGACCAGATCAAACTGCTCAACATCAACAAGTTGAAGGCCGAAGTGGACGATGCCCGGCGACTGCTGAAAGTGGGCGGCCAAACCCCCGAAGACGTGACCCGCGCCGAAAACGCGCTTCATATTGCCCAACTCGAAAAGAAACAATTAGAGAACGACCTGACCTACAATCGCCAGTCAATGGGGGCGAGTTTGCGCGAAACTCAGTTGCAGGCCCGCATCGAAGGCACCAACCTGAACGTATTGGCCCTGAAACTCCGGCAGGCCGATATTTTGGCCGACCGCGCCGGGGTGCTGACCTGGGTGAACGAAAACGTGGGTTCGGCAGTGAGCGAAGGCGAAATGCTGGCAAAAGTGGCCGACTTGGGCAGTTTCCGGGTCGAGGGTTCCTGCTCCGATGCCTACGCCGATCAACTCCGGGCGGGCCTGCCGGTGATTGTCCGCATCAACGAAACGGATTTGCGCGGCTTGGTGACGCAGGTGAAACCATCGGTGCAGAACAACATCATCAAATTCGCGGTCTCGCTCGACGACAGCCGCCATGCGTCGCTCCGGCCCAACCAGAAAGTAGAGGTCTTTATCGTCACCAACCGCAACGCAACCGCCGTGCGGGTGGCAAACGGCCCGGCGTTCAAGGGCAAACGAAAACAGTCGGTGTTTGTGCTGGGAAATGGCAACATAGTCCGTCGGCGGGAAGTAGAAATTGGCCTGACCAACTTCGATTGGGTCGAGATCAAAAGCGGGCTGCAACCCGGCGAGACCGTGATTATCACCGACCTGAGCGAGTACGAGCATTTGCAGGAGATCACCATTAACCCGACCAAGCCATGAGAGCAATCTGTTTCATGCTGATAATCGGGTTGCTGCTATCGCTGAATATCACCGCCCAACCGGAACGCCGGACCGCGACCCGCCCGACTGCCCTCAAACTAACCCTCGGCGATGTGGTGCAACTGGCTCGTGAACAGTCTATTGCGGGAAAACAGGCCGCCACGCTGCAAAAAACGAACTACTGGAAATACCGGGCATTTCTGGCTGATTTCAAACCGCAACTGAGCCTGAACGGGTCATTGCCGGGCTTCACGCGCTCGTTTATCCAGGTGCAGCAACCCGACGGAACCATTGCGTTTCAGCCCGTATCAAACAATAACTCGCTGCTTAATCTGGCTCTGAGTCAGAATATTCCGCAAACGGGTGGCTCCATTTATGTGCAGCAGCAATTCCAGCGGTTCGATAACTTCCTGAACCGGAATACGCTCTACAACGGCATTCCGTTTGCGCTTGGCCTGAGTCAGCCGTTGTTCCGGTTCAACCCGATGAAGTGGGATCGGCGGATTGAACCACTGCGATACGCCGAAAGTAATCAGCAATTTATCGAGGGGATGGAGCAAGTCGCTCTCGATGCAACCGGGCTGTATTTCGACTTGCTGGTAGCGCAGGTAAACCTGCAAATTGCCCAAACCAACCGCACCAATAACGACACGCTGTTTACCATTGCCCGGCATAAAATGGAGCTTGGTAAACTCTCGCGCAACGACCTGTTGCAACTGCAACTAAGCGTTCTGAACGCCCGCAAAGACTTGGCTTCGGCCCGGCAAACCGCCGAAGTAGCCTCGCTGAAATTACGGTCGTACATCAATATTCAGGCCGAAAGCGGTTCGGTTAGCCCGTTTGACTTAGCCATTCCTGACAAGATCAGTCCGTTTTTAGTGGACAGTCAACAGGCTATTGCTCAGGCGTTTGCCAATCGGTCGGATGCCATTGGTTTTCAGCGCAAACGGCTCGAAGCCGACCGCGAGGTGGAACGGGCTAAAAAAGAAAACGGCCTGAACGCCACCCTCAACGCCGATTTTGGCCTGACCAACCGGGGCAGTCGGCCCGGCGATGTGTATAGCCAGCCCCAAAACCGCCAATCTATTGAAATTCAGTTTGTGGTTCCCATTATGTCATGGGGTCGGCAGCAGGCCCGCACCGAAACCGCCCGCGCCAATCAGCAACTGGCGGTGCAGACGGTGGAGCAGGCCAAACGCACGTTTGAGCAGCAGATTTTTACGCAGGTAACGCTCTTGGATATGCTCCGTGAGCAGGTACGCCTGACCGCCGAAGCCGATGGTATTGCTCAGGAACGCTACCAGATTGCCCAGGATCGGTTTAAGCTCAGTAACCTGACCGTCACTGATTTAGGCATTGCCATTCAGGACAAAGACCGCGCCCGACGCGATGCTATTTTGGCTTTGCGCGACTACTGGCAGTGCTACTACACGCTAAGATTATTGACGCTTTACGATTTTGAAACAAACCAGAAAATTCAGCAACCATGATCTCCCTAAAAAAAATCGAAAAGGTCTATCGCACCAGCACCATCGAAACGCTGGCCCTGACCAACATTAACCTGCACATCGGGGCGGGCGAATTTGTCTCCATCATGGGGCCAAGTGGCTGTGGCAAATCCACGCTGCTGAACCTGATGGGCCTACTCGACGCGCCCAGCGCGGGGCAGGTCGAGATTGGCGGGCAAACCGTGACGCAGTACCGCGACAAAGACTTAGCCCAACTCCGCAACCAGAAAATCGGATTCATTTTCCAGAGTTTCCACCTTATCAATGACCTCTCGGTTCTCGACAATGTAGAAATTCCGCTGCTGTACCGGGCTGCGTCCAGTAGGAAAGACGATACCGTTGGGCCGACCCGTCGGCAGATGGCGCAGGAAGCCCTCGAAAAAGTGGGCCTGAGCAACCGGGTGAAACACTTTCCGGGGCAACTATCGGGGGGGCAAAAGCAGCGCGTCGCCATTGCACGGGCCATTGTGGGCCGCCCAAGCATCATTCTGGCCGACGAACCGACCGGCAACCTCGACAGTGGGATGGGCAACGAAATCATGGCGATTCTGCAACAACTCAACGCCGACGGAGCCACGATTATCATGGTGACGCACGACGAAACAATGGCGAAAAAGACCCAGCGGCTCGTCCGGCTGTTCGACGGGTCAATGGTGGGCGACTCTACACTGATGTATGATGTATGATACAGGATGTATTGCAGACCCGCTAACCATATATCATACATCTCATCTCATACATCAATGCTAACCAACTACATCAAAATCGCCTGGAAGGTGTTGCTGCGGCACCCCTTCTACACGTTCATCACCCTTTTCGGCATCAGTCTCACGCTGACCGTGCTGATGGTGCTGACCTCGTTTATTGACCACCTTATTGGGGTGCATTACCCCGAAACGAAGCGGAATCGGTCGCTGTATATGATGCAATTGGGCATTATCGACTCGACAAAAAACTCGCGAAATCAGAGTTCGCTGAGTTACAAGTTTCTGAAGCAGTTTGTATTGCCACTCCAAACACCGGAGAAGATTGCGATTGTGTCAGACAGGATGACCACCAACAGTTACGTGGGCAGTAAACGGCTTAGGCTGGGACTCAAATTCACGGATGCCGCCTTTTGGGAGATCACTGATTTTGCCTTCGTTGCCGGCAAGCCCTACCGCCAGCCAAACGTAACCAACGGCGACAACGTGGCGGTTATCTCTGAGTCGTTTCGGGATGATTACTTCGGCAAGGAAGCCGCCGTTGTGGGCAAATCCATTGAAGTGGACAACACGCGATACCGCGTATTAGGCGTAGTGAAAAGTGTACCCGATACCCAACTGTTCACTTCTGCCGATGTGTATCTGCCCTACACAGTGCCAAAAAGTAATTACCTAACCGACAGCTATTTAGGAATGTTTCAGGTCATTATGCTGGCCCGCGACAGTCAGAATATGGCCGCTATCGAGCAGGAGTACAAAGAGGTTATCAGCCGTATTCCGGTGCCGTTTGTCGATAACGGATTCAAAGCCTATCATCTTGAGACAGATGCTAAAACGTACTTCGACACGTTCGCCAATACGCAGGCAGGTGGCCCCGATATCGCCACGTTTTTAACGTTGGTTGTCCTGTTCGCCCTGATGTTCATGCTGCTGCCAGCCCTGAATCTTGTCAATCTCAACGTGGGCCGGAGCATGGAGCGAGCATCGGAAATTGGTATTCGTAAAGCCTTCGGTGCGCCCATCACCACGCTGCTGGGCCAATTCATTATCGAGAACCTGTTTATCACCCTCCTCGGTGGACTCCTTGCGTTGGGGTTGTCGTGGATCATCATTACGCTCATCAACCAAAGCGGCTGGATTGCCCACCTCGACATGACCATCAATCTTACCGTCCTGATTGTCAGTACGTTGCTTACCCTCATCTTTGGCGTTTTGTCGGGCATTATTCCGGCCTGGCGCATGGCTAAACTCTCCATCGCCGACGCGCTGAAATCATGATACGCCACCTCTTCACCCTTATCTGGAACAAGAAGCGAAGCCAGGCGCTGCTACTTGTCGAAATCTTAGCTTCCTTTCTGGTACTGTTTGCGGTCATGAGTCTGCTGGTTTTTAAGGTCGGCAATTATTTGTCGCCTATTGGCTATCAGTACCAAAACCGCTGGGCCGTTACGCTCGATTGGGGTAGCCTGCCCGACTCGCTGGCCGACCCGATCCGGCAGCGACTCAAACAACGCGCCCTTGCCTACCCGGAGGTGCAGGCCGCCAGTTTCTCGTCGGGCAATACGCCATTTGCCAATGCCACCTCCAACGGCGAGCATCACTGGAACGGCAAGGTGATAAACAGTTTTCACTTCTGGACCGACGACGACTTCGCCCGGACAATGGATATTCCGGTGCTGGAAGGCCGTTGGTTCAATCGAAGCGACGCTGCGGTCACCATTGAGCCAATTGTCATCACGCAGACCTTGCGCCAACAAGTTTTTGGCAGCGAGAACGTGATTGGGCGGATACTGGTGGCCGACGATGACCCTAAATCCAAGTCACGCATCATTGGTGTGGTTGGTAACTACAAACGGGCGGGCGAGTATGAAGAAAATAGCCCCGGTACGTTCTACAGGTATCAACGCGACAGGTGGCAAAATACGCTGGTGTTGCGCGTACGTCCCGGCACCGATGCCCGGTTTGAAGCCCGGCTTATAAAAGATTTTGGCAACATCGCTAAAGAATGGAGTTTCGCCGTGAATTATATGGCCGATCAGCGCGAAGCAAAACAGAATCAGGAGGTTATACAAATCGCTACGTTCCTGATACTCATTACGTTTCTGCTCATCAATGTCGCCCTCGGTTTGTTTGGCGTACTGAACGTGAGCATTGCCCGTCGGCGGGGCGAGATTGGTCTGCGCCGGGCGTTGGGAGCTACCGAGGGCAGTATTTCCTGGCAGTTTGTGGGCGAGATGTGGGTACTGGCGACCTTCGCCTTAGTGCTGGGCCTGCTGCTGGCCGGGCAGTTTCCGCTCCTCAACGTCTTCGACCTCGACGCGGGTGTTTATCTCGTGGCGATGGGTGTTTCGGTGGTGGTGATCTACCTGCTCGTTACGCTGTGCGCTGTTTTCCCCAGCCGACAGGCCGCGATGGTGCAGCCCGCCGTGGCCTTGCATGAAGAATGATTGGAACCGCATCGGCGGACCGACGGATTAAACGGATTTACGCTGATTTAAATAGAAAAATCTGTGTAAATCCGCTCAATCCGTGTCATCCGCGTTCTATCTTTCCCATCACTATGCTCCTGATTATTGACGATGATGTTGCCATTCAAACCTCGCTTTCGCTGCTGTTCAGGAAAGAAGGCTTCGCCGTGCGCGTGGCCGACGGGCCGTTTGAGACGCGGGAGTTTCTGGAAACCGAAACACCGGAAGCGATTTTGCTCGATATGAATTTTTCGGTTGATACGTCGGGCGACGATGGACTTCGGCTGTTACGCTACATTCGGGAGCGGTTGCCCAACGTGCCGGTGTTGCTCATCACGGGCTGGGGCAGCATCGAACTCGCCGTGCAGGGCATGAAAGCCGGGGCTAACGACTTCATTACCAAGCCCTGGCAAAACGACCACCTCGTGCAGTCGGTCAGAACGGCGATAAAATTAGCGGGGCTGGGCCGGCATCCCGGAATACCCGTTTCGGCGGGTCGGCGGCAGTTGAACGAGCAGTTTCAGTTTGAGAATATCGTGGGCGAAGACCCCAAGCTGTTAGACATTCTGACCACCATTGGCCGCATTGCCCCCACCGACGCGCCGGTGCTGATTACGGGCGAAAGCGGCACGGGTAAAGAACTCATTGCCGAGGCTGTGCATCAGAACAGCAAACGAAAACGGCAGCCGTTTGTGAAGGTTAATCTGGGCGGCATTTCCAGCACGTTGTTCGAGAGCGAACTCTTCGGCCACGTGCGCGGAGCCTTTACCGATGCCAAAACCGACCGCGTGGGCCGCTTTGAACTCGCGAACCGGGGCAGCATTTTTTTGGACGAAATCGGCGAACTCGACCCGGCGGCTCAGGTGAAATTGCTCCGGGTGTTGCAGGACCGAACGTTTGAGCCGCTCGGCAGCAGCAAATCCCGCACGGCAGATGTCCGCGTAATCTGCGCCACCAACCGAAATCTGGAGGAGATGGTTGCGTTGGGTACGTTCCGCGAAGATTTGTTTTACCGGATCAACCTGATTACCGTCCGGCTGCCCGCCCTCCGCGAACGCCCGGCTGACATTCCCCGATTGGTCAGTTTCTTCACTGATAACCTAAAAGCCCTCTATGGACGACCCAGGTTGCGGGTAAGCAACGAGACTCTGAACTGGCTGACAACCCTGAGCTTGCCCGGCAACATCCGGCAGTTGAAAAACATAGTCGAACGCGCCGTTCTTCTCGCCCCCGGCGACACGCTGACCATTGCTGACTTTGAAAAACATCTGCCCACTGGTGGCTCTCTTTCGTCCTTTTCTCAATCGGCCTCGTTCCCGTTGCTGACTCTTGACCAAATGGAACGGCAGCTAATCGAGCGGGCCATGACCCACCACCAAAACCGGATTGCCAATGTAGCGCGGGCGTTGGGCATCACCCGGTTTGCATTGTATAGAAGGCTGGAAAAGTACGGAATTGCGTATAATACAGAATGAAATTTCAGACCCGCTACCTCCTCTATATCCTCGGCCTTCATGCGGTGCTGGCTGGGCTGACCTTTCAGTTACTCAAGGAAAACAAGCCCTGGTTCATTGCGTCGGAAGCGTTGCTTGGGCTGTCGTTATATGTGGCCGTGCAGATTTACCGGGCGTTCCGGCAACCGTCAGTATTTATCTCGTCGGGCATCGAAGCCATTCAGGATAAGGACTTTACGATCAAATTTGTGCCGACCGGAAACCGGGAAGTGGACGAACTGATTCGGGTTTATAACGGCATGATTGACCAGCTCCGCACCGAGCGCACCCGGCAGGCCGAACAGCAGTTTTTTTTGGACAAGTTAATAGAAGCCGCACCGATTGCGATGCTGATTTTTGATTTCGATGCCCGCGTATCAGCCGTGAACCCCAGGGCGCGGCAATTGTTGCGATTGTCCGATGCTGACTTGCTCCAAAAACCACTGTCGGCCATTCAGCATCCGTTGTTTACCCACCTCGCCCAGTTGCCGCCCGACCAGCCCCAAACCATCAAATTAGCGGGCGTAGAAACCTACCGGGTGTTGCGGGGGCAGTTCATGGATCGGGGTTTTCGGCGGCAATTTTTGTTTATCGAAGAGTTGACCGCCGAGATTATCGAAACCGAAAAAAAGGCATACGGCAAGGTAATCCGAATGATGGCCCACGAGGTCAACAACTCCATCGGGGCCGTCAACTCCATCCTGCACATTGCCGAACCCGACGTGGCCGATGCCGATGTGCAACAGGCTGTTCGGGTAGCTATCGAGCGCAACAACCGGCTCAACCAGTTCATGCGCCGGTTTGCCGATGTCGTGCGGCTTCCTGCGCCAAACATCGCCCCGGCCAATGTGAATGATCTGGTAAAAAACGGGTTGCAACTCATGCAGCCGCAGGCCCGGCAACGGAGTGTTTCACTGACCTCGTGCTTGCCCGATATGCCTGTGAATCAACTGATTGACGTTGGGCAGATGGAGCAGGTGTTGGTCAATATCGTAAAAAACGCGCTGGAATCCTGCCGGGCGGGGCAAGCCGTAGAACTTATCCTGACCAACCGCGAACTGCTCATCCGCAACAACGGCAAACCTATCACTAACGATGTAGCCCTGCACCTGTTCGGCCCGTTTTTCAGCACAAAACCAACCGGGCAGGGCATCGGCCTGACGCTTACCCGCGAGATTCTGCTGAATCATGGGTTTGGGTTTTCGCTGAAAACCGACGCTGACGGTTGGACGGTGTTTCGGATTGACTGGCAGCCGGTCAGAAGTCGCTAATCAACGTAAATTATGGATAACGCTGTTTTTTTAGTGCCGGTAGGCACGGAATGTTTGTAGAAAAGAAAAATTCGTGTGTTTTACCTCGTGCCGTAGGTACGGAATCATTCCGTACCTACGGCACAAAACTGATAATCAATTACTTACTACTACAAACATTCGTCCCCTGCGGGGCCAATTATCCATAACTCTTAAGTTCGTTAAACCTGCCAAGAGTCAGATCACCGCCGATTCGCAAACGTAGGTGGGAATAATGCCCGTGCTTTGGATTCTGACGGCAGCTTCGTCGGCGTTGGTGTTGCCGGTCAACACAAGGGCGGTATCCAAGCCAAATTTGTTGCCGCCTAAGATATCGGTGCGGAGCGTATCGCCAATCATCAGAATATCGCGTTTACCAATGCCGAGGGCCGGGCTGATCTGCTCGTAGGCCAGCATAAACAGTTGAGCATCGGGCTTGCCGAACCGGATAAACTGCTTCCCCACGATGCGCTCGATCATGTCGGCCACACCCCCAATCGCCACCGCCACCTGATTGTTGGTGATCGGATAGGTGGTGTCGGTGTTGGCAACAATCACCGGGATATTCCGCAGCCGGAGCAGGTTGATGGCCTTGTTGAGGTCGGTGTTCCAGTCGAAACCTTCATCATCGAGCAGTACCAGCGCGTTAATGTCGGCGAGGTGGTCTAAGTCTAACTGCCTGATTGACAGCGTTTGTAGCCCGGCTGTTTCGATGTAATGGGCCGAGTCTTCGGTGCCGAGGTAAGCCACCGTTCCATGCGGCACTTTGAGCGACAGGTACTCGCGGGCGAGCATCCCGGACGAAACAATCCGGTCGGGGGTGATGGCCGACAGGCCCAGCCGATGATACGATTCGGCCATATCGTCGGGGCTGCGCGAGGCATCGTTGGTCAGCACATAAAATTCGCGGTTGTTGGTCGCCAGCCAGTCAAAGGTTTGGGCAATGCCGGGAATCAGTCCCCGGTAGTTTTTCAACACACCAAAGGCATCGAAGAAAAACACGCGGTAACGGTCGGCGATGGTGGCGAAATTGGAGAGGTTCATGAGTCAGAGAGCCAACGCCCGCAGAATTTTGTCGGCATCGAAGGTACGTTCCAGGGCGGGGAAATAAATCTCATAAGCCTCGCGCTGAAGCTTGGTGGCGTAGGTGCGGTGAAAAAAATACCGCCCGTACTTAATCACGTAGTTCAGGATAAAGAACCGATACGCTTCCTCCATAAACCGGATTTCATTTTCGGTAAGCGGGTTTACGGCGTGATATTCGCGCAAAAACAGCAGAAATCGGTCTTCCATCAGCGGCCCGGCCAAATAGCTAAACACCGTGCGGTCGCCCGCGTCAGACACCACGCGGCTGAAAAAGTAGAAGTCCATCACCCGGTAACTGATTCTGAACCAGTCATAATCCCAGCGCGAGAAGAGTTCGAGGTTATCGGTGACGGAGAAATTGCCGATGTTCCAGTCCACAAAAACGGGCATTGTTTCTACCTGCCCGGCCACGAGTTTCTGCCGGTTGGTCAGGAATAAATCGCACTGCCGACGGAGCGTGTCAATATGGTTGCGGTGTTCAAACTGCCCCGCGTTGGTATCTAAAATCTCCAGTAAATCGCGTACATCAGAACGGAGCGTTTTGCTGGATTTGGGCAGCACCGGGCTGACCCGCGCACAGGCCCGGTGAAACTTTGCCACCTGCACGGCCAGCCGTTTAATGTCATCATCCTGCAACCGGCGGGGCATCCGGTGCTGAGTGCGAATGGGGTTATAAAACACGACCCAGGCATTCACAAAATCGTCTTGATGATGGTAGGTATAGACCTGATTATGTTTCAGGAGCGATTTCGCCAGCACATTCTCAAATGGGTACAGCAGGTTATTGGACAGGGCCTGAATGATCCGGTGGTCTTCCTTAAAATGTTCATACTTACCGAAATACGACAGCTTGGCAATCACCGTGTCGCCCCCGTCGAGCCGCACCCGAAAGACGTGATTGGTGGACACCCGCGCCGAAATATCTTCGATGGCTTTTATAGGCTGCGAAGGGTCAAAACCAGCCCACGCCTGCCGGATAATGGCCGGATAGTCAATGAGTTTCATATAATCTCGAAATACCGTTTCAGTTCCCAGTCGCTGACTTGCCGGGCATAGTGCCGCCATTCCCAGTCGCGGGTACGGGTGAAATGGTCAACAAAGGTGGCCCCGAAGAGTTCGTCGGCAATGGCTGATTCGCGCATGGTAGCGGTGGCCGCGCCGAGGTTTTCCGGCAGCGTGCCGTGTTGTTTGTCTCGATACCCATTGCCGGTGGTGGCGGCAATAGTGAGGGGTAATTCGTGCCGGATGCCATATAGCCCCGATGCGAGCGCAGCGGCCATCGCCAGATACGGGTTGGTGTCGGCCCCCGAAACGCGATGCTCTACCCGCGTCAGGTTTTCAGATGGAGTCAAAACGCGCAGGGCGGTTGTTCGGTTGTCCATTCCCCAGGTCACGGTGGTTGGAGCCCAGGCACCTTCTACCAGCCGTTTATAGCTGTTGACGGTCGGGGCAAACATGGGCAAGATATGCGGCAGGCAGTGCAACTGCCCGGCGATGAAGTGCCGCGCTAAATCACTGATTTTCTGTGGTTTGACATCATCAAAAAACAGGTTTTTAGTTTGGTCGGGGTTCCAGAGACTTTGGTGAATATGGCCGCTGCAACCGGGCAGATCGGTATTCCATTTCGCCATAAAACTCGCCACAATCCCGTGCCGGTACGCAATTTCTTTGACCCCGGTTTTGAGCAGTATGGCCTTGTCGGCGGCTTGCAAAATGGTGGCATGATGAATAGCGGCTTCATAGACACCCGGCCCGGTTTCGGTATGCAAGCCTTCGAGCGGCACATCAAAACGGGCTAATGAATCAAACAAATCGGTAAAATAAGCCGATTCGAGTGAGGGCCGCAACTGCGAGTAGCCAAACATACCGGGCGTGAGCGGTTCGGGGTTCCGAAACTCTTTTTGGTGCAGTGATTGGGGTGTTTCGCGGAAGTTGAACCACTCAAATTCCTGAGCATATTCGGCGTGATACCCCATCCGTTGGCAGTCGGCGGCAATATGTTTCAGGAGCGAACGCGGGCAGGCAGGCAACGTGTTGGCGGGATCGGCATGGCTAAAATCGGCTAAGAAAAACGGCAGATCGTTCTCCCAGGGAATCCGGCGCATGGTAGCCGGGTCAAGGCTGACGGTAGCATCGGGGTAGCCCGTGTGCCAGCCGGTGGTTTGGCCGTTGTCGTAGAGTGCGTCGGCAGTGTCCCAGCCCCAGACCACATCGCAGAAACCGTAGCCATCGGTCAGGCCGTCCATAAATTTCTGGCGCGAGATGATTTTACCCCGCAGCACCCCGTCAATATCGGCGAAGGCGTATTTGATTTTGTGGTCGTCGGGCAGGAGCAGGTTAGTCATGAGAGTCGCTGGCACGGGTTAAGCGTGCCAAAGGTAGTTTTGTTGGAGATTTGCACAAACCAACCGCCATACTGCCATGCGCTTTTTACTGATTACGTGTTTGATTCTGACGTTCGTACCTGCCTTCACCCCGGCCCAGACCACCGAACAGCCCGATCCACTCCGGCCCGGTTTGGCAGATACTGCATATAAGAAGAAATAAACAATGAGTGAGCGCCGTGCGTTTGCTTTAGTCATCAAACTAATTAAACCTTGCAGGTGCATCGTTTGTCCAAAAGTTGATTTTTTACACCAATTTAGACTGTACGCTATGAAAACGATCCGGGTAAACACCCTTCTGGCAATTATGATTGTTGCCCTGTCTGTAAGTACACTGCAAGCCCAGCACCGTCGGGGCTGGAGTCCGCAAGCCAAAGGCAGTGCCATTGGAGCAGGCATCGGTGGAGTCGCCGGGGCCATCATCAACAAACGCAATCCCGTGGTTGGCGGGCTTATTGGCGTTGCGGCTGGTGCGGCTGGTGGCTATGCCATTGGCAAAGGCGTTGATAACCGCCGAAAAACCAATGCCCGTATCGCGGCTGCCGAACGCGAAACGGCCCTTGCCCGTCGGGAAGCCGCCGATGCCCGGCGCGAAGCTGCCCTGGCCCGGCAAGAAGCCGCGGCTGTTGCCAGCAGGCCTAATCGCGCTGGCAGGGCTGTTCCCGCTCATGCACCCGCTGCCGTGCCGAGACCGGCTGAGAGCCACGCAGCCGCCCCGATGCTGGTGACTACTGACCCCGTTACCAATCAGGGGAAAGCGATAGCCGCAACAACCGCTACGTTGCCTGCCTTGTATGTGAGCAACGCCTTATTTCTGCCCAACACGTCGTATGGTAATTTTAATACGGCCTATCCGCTGTCGGAAGTTCGGCGGAAGAGTTGGTAAGGCAAGAGTCAGTTTTTCTGGCAATGTCTGTCCCAGGCATTGCCAGACTCATAATCAAAACTTCACAATGGCATGAAACGATATGGATTTCTTATGGCGATGGCCCTGCTTGCAAGCGGTTGCCACTCGACCGATGTGGTGAATGTTCAGGATCTGAACCAGCAGTTTATCACTGCCTGGAATAATAAGGACTCGGCTAAAATTATTGGTTTTCTGGCCGATGATGTGCATTTCTTAGAAGGAAATACGCACTTAAAGGGCAAGGCAGAGGTGTCGCAGAAATGGGTACGCGAAACCCTGCCCACGCTTTCTGACCTGAAAACGAACGTAGTAAGTTCGACAGCAGACGCACAAACGGCATACGAAGCCGGCACCTATTCGGTTGATGTGTTACCCGAAGGCCCCCGGCAACCGCACGGTATCGGCGAGGGTAATTTCATCCTGCTCTGGAAAAAAGCGCCCGACAACACCTGGAAACTCAGCTACGCCCAATTGGAGGGCTTTCCTGTTCAGGCAAGACAGTGAGTTGGGGTTTACCGGCCAACCATAAAAAAAAGGTCAGCCGTTTGGCTGACCTTCTGTCGGGATGGCGGGATTCGAACCCACGACCTCTTGCACCCCATGCAAGCACGCTACCAGGCTGCGCTACATCCCGAAGGTCTGCAAAAGTAATGGATAACGGCTGCTCTACAATGGATAATGCCATGGTGTTCCCTCATTTTTACCGCAGTATCGGTAGTATCAACCCAGAATCCACTTCATACACAGGCAATAAACCCATTAATCCCAAAATCAATATGTTTAAATCAAACTCGCTGTTTGTCGGTATCCTGCTGGCTTCGGTCGCATTTACTACTTCCCACGCTCAAAAATCGCCCGTTGGCGTGGGGGCCAAAGCGCCCGCCGATGCCGAAGTTTTCTTCGACGGAACCCGCCAAATGCTTGACCAGAAATGGATGTATTGGGACGGTCCCCGGTTGGCCGCTACGATGCCCATCAAATGGCAACTCCAAAAAGACCCCGTTGATGCCGGTATGACTATGAACACCAACGACCCGGCGGCTGCGGGCGGTAAATACGGTGCGGCAGACATCGTGACCCGGAAAAAATTCCGCGACCACCGGGTGCATGTCGAGTTTCTGGTGATGAACGCGGGCGGAAACAGTGGTGTGTACCTGCAAAATCGCCACGAAATCCAGATTTTCGACGGTGACACCACCAGTCATGGCTTAGGCGCGGTGATTAATGAAAGCCCGTCTCCTTACGCCCAATACACGGGTATCGGCAAATGGAATGCCTACGATATCGTATTTCGGGCGGCCCGGTTCGAGAACGGCAAACGCACCGAAAACGCGCTGATCACGATGTATTTCAATGGCAAAAAAGTACACCGCAACCAGGTAATCACTCAGGTTTGGGGCGGGCCAAATTCAGGGATTGATGGCGGCAACGAGGGCGGCAAAGGCATTACCGACACGCCCGGCGGTCTGAAACTGCAAGCCGAAGGCCACGACGTACTGTACCGCAATATCTGGATCAAAGAATTGATATTGAACAAGCCTGATACTGATTTTTAGGGTAGTTCAGACCGGAATGCCGGTGCGACTAAAGCAAAAATGCCCCGGCAAAACCGGGGCATTTTTATTGGCAAAAAGCACAGGTTAATTCTTCCCGCTTCCCTGCCGGGCCGGTGGAGCAGCGGTTCCGGTGGTGGCCCGTTGCTGCTGCATTGGGTTGGGGCCGGTTGGGGCAAAGGGGTTGCCGCGCTGCTTGTATAACTGGAACCGCGTTGGCGTTGCCATGATCGGGAAGGCGTTATTCTCAGTGTTGATGTCGGCAATCTCCTGAAACGGGTCCAGCGTCCACTGCTTCACCTTTTTGGTGGTTGCAATTACTTTCTTGATGCTCACGTCGTTGAACCGCCAGATTTCTGCCGGAAACCGCGCCACCGAATCCGTACCGTCTTCAAACTCCATCCGTACAATCACGGGCATGGGCAAACCGCCTTTATTCTTCAGCGAGATGGTGTAATAATTGGTTTTGGCACTGGTTTCCAGGAGTTTACGCTCGTCGTCGGAGAGCGAGGCTACGTAATCGGCGTATTTTTTCTTGTCGGCTTCGGTTACGGCGTTGGGGTCATACGAGTTATAAAAATCCTTCATCGTACTGTCCTGCGCCACCACACTCTTGCCCTTGTCGGCGGCATCGCGTTGTTTGCTAACGGTGTTTTGGCGCTTCATAAACGCTTCCCGCGCCAGAGCTTTGGCAACAGTCGGGTCTTGGTTATCAACCTGATACCAGTCAACATCCACCAAATCCTGATCTACGGGTTCTACGCCGTAAAACCAGCCTTTCCAGAACCAATCCAGGTCAACGCCGGAGGCATCTTCCATCGTGCGGAAAAAATCAGCCGGTTCCGGCGACTTAAACGCCCACCGACGGGCGTATTCTTTAAACGCATAATCGAATAATTCACGGCCCATCACGGTTTCGCGCAGGATGTTAAGGGCCGTTGCGGGTTTGGCGTAGGCGTTGGGGCCGAGACCAATCACGTTGTCAGACGAAGCCATGATAGGAGTCAGCACCGCTTTGTCAGACTTCATATAGTCCACAATTTGCTGCGGCTCGCCCCGGCTCGTCGGGAAGTTGTAGTCCCATTCTTTTTCCGCTAAATACTGGCAGAACGTGTTCAGTCCCTCGTCCATCCAGGTCCACTGCCGCTCATCGGAGTTGACAATCATCGGGAAAAAGTTGTGACCGACTTCGTGGATAATCACGCCGATCATGCCCGCCTTGGTGCGCTCTGAATAGGTGCCGTCGGCTTCGGGCCGCCCGCCGTTAAACGAAATCATCGGGTACTCCATGCCGCCCCCCGCCGTGGCGTGGCACGAGATCGCCACCGGATACGGGTATTTGATGGTGCGGTTGCCATACGACCGCAGCGTATGCTCTACGGCGCGGGTCGAGTACTGTTCCCACAGCGGGTTGCCTTCTTTGGCATAAAACGACATAGACCAGATTTTGTGACCGTCGCCATAGACATCGGTTTGCATGGCATCCCAGATAAACCGGCGGCTGCTGGTGAAGGCAAAATCACGCACGTTCTGGGCGGTGTAGACCCAGGTTTTCTTGGCTTTTATGTCGGCAGGTTTGGCTTGCAGGGCGGCTTCGGCTTCGGCCTGCGTCACAATCATAACCGGGTTTTTCGAGGTAGCGGCCTGCGCCATCCGGCTCAACTGCTTGGCAGTCAGCACTTGTTTGTAGTTCTGGCACTCGCCGGTTGCGCCAACAATGTGGTCAACGGGGGCGGTGATGGCTACTTTATAATTGCCGAAGATGAGCGTGAACTCGCCCTGACCCAGAAACTGCTTGTTTTGCCAGCCCGTTACGTCGCTGTACGAACACAAACGCGGAAACCAGTGGGCAATAAAGTAGTTGTAGTTGCCGTCTTTGGCGAAAAACTCCATGCCGCTCCGCCCGTAGTAGTCGGTGATGAAGTAGTTCCAGTCAATACCAAACGAATAGCTCTGGCCGGGCTTCAGGGGCGTGGGCAGTTCGATCCGCATCATGGTCTGGTTGATGGTGTATTGCAGTTTAGAGCCGGTTTTTGCGTCTTTCACCAACAGAATGTTGTAGCCGTACTTATCGCTGGCCTGTTGCTGGCTGCGTTCGCGCACTGAGGTCATATTCTGCAACGCGCCGAAACTCATGCCGCCTTCGGTGATGCCGCCCGTGCGGGTGATGCTCCCCGTTGAGCCTTTGGCAAACAGGTTCTGGTCGAGTTGAAGCCAGATATACGGCAGCGCATCGGGCGAGTTGTTGATGTAGGTAACGGTTTCGGAGCCGATGATTTTCTGGTTCGCGTCGTCGAGTTCGACCTTGATGTCATAATCGGCGCGGTTCTGAAAATAGTCGCGCCCGGGCGAACCGGCAGCGTTGCGAAACGTGTTGGGCGTGGGCAACATCGGGCCGAGTTGCTCAAAGCGGGTATTGGCGTTCTGGGTTGGGGCCGCGCCGGGTTGGGCAAGGGTTAGCTGAACACTGGCAAGAACGGCAAAGAGCCAAAGGATTTTTCTCATTGTTGGTTGTATGACAAATATTGTTCGGTAAAACTACAAAAGAACCCGGTGTTGCCGTAGCGGATTCGTAGATTTTTCCCTAAATTTAAGTGCTGATTTATACCGCCAAACGTACTTGATACGGCAGGTGGTCGTTAAGTTGGTGTTCTTCTTGCCCAACCGTAATGCTCCATGAATCACCAGTTTACCTCCTCGCCGGGATTTTCGGCGGCTGACGCGCCCCCCGCCGACACGCACCAGGCTACGCTCTGGCGGCAATTCCTGAATCACTCATCCACTGGTCTGGTGGGCCTGACTGCCGTTCGCGACGAGACCGGCGCAGTGCAAAATTTCCGGTATCTGTTTATGAACGCCGTGGCGTACTCGGCTACATTTCAGCTTATTCCCGATCAGCAGCATGAGGTAACGGGCGAGGTGATCACCAATTATTTTCCGTCGGTGCGCGATACCGACTTATGGCCCATTTACCTGCGTGTGCTGGAAACGGGTAAGATTCAGCGCGTTGAGCAGCACTACACCCGCGATGGCCGCGATATCTGGGTGAGCCAAACCGTCTCCCTTTTCGATACCGACACCATTCTGCTGCAATACAACGACGTGACGGGCCACCACAAAATAGCCCGCCAACTATCGGTACAGACCGCCCTGCTCAACAATATGCTGAACAGTTCACGTTCGGCCATTGTGGTGTTTGAAACTGTCCATAATACTCACAATCAGCTTGTTGATTTCCGTATTACCCGCACCAACCAGATGCTTGGCACCCTCACCGGCCAGCCCGCCGAATCATTTGTGGGTAAATTGCTGTCAGCCGTTTATCCCCTCACGGCGGCCAAGCGTGAGCAGATTGTCCGGTTTATCGGGACCGGCGATTCGATCCAGCGCGAAGAATTTATGCCATCAGTGAACAAGTGGCTCGATCTGTCGCTGACCCGGCTCAACGACGGCTTTGTGGCAACCCTGCACGACATCACGGCTTTCCGCGAGGCTACGGCCTGCGTGGAGACTCAGGCCGCGCTCTTTGCCAATGTGCTCAAAACCATACCCAACGGACTGATTGTGTTTGATGCCGTGCGCGATGCCGACGGACAGTTGCTCGATTTTCGGTATGTTGAAGCCAGCCAGAAACTGCTCAACGATCTGGGCCGTTCGCGTGAAGAACTGATTGGGTGCAGCCTGCGCCAAACGTTGCCGGGTATTGAAGAAGCCGGTGTGTGGGCGGTGTATGAAACCGTGCTGACAACGGGAAAGCCGCAACGGGTTGAAAATCAGTACAGAGCAGATGGTATTGATGGCTGGTTCGAGATTTCGGCTTCCAAACTCAACGACGGACTCGTGGTGGCCTACACCAACATTAGCCCCGCCAAACAGGCCCGCCAGCAACTCGAAGCGACCATTCAGGAACTCAACCGCTCGAACGATAACCTTCAGCAGTTTGCTTACGTGGCCGCTCACGACTTGCAGGAACCCCTCCGCAAGGTACAGGCGTTCGGCGATCTGCTCAACGATCAGTTTAGTCACGAACTCGGCGAAACCGCCCTTGATCTCATCCGGCGGATGCGGCTTTCGGCCAGCCGAATGCAGACCCTTGTGCAGGATTTGCTGACCTACGCCCGTCTGACTACTGATTTACAGCCGTTTGTGCCAGTAAGCCTGAGCAGCGTATTTCATACCGTTACCGATGATATGGAGTTTGTTATTACCGATATGCAGGCGCAATTGAGCGTTGGCCCGTTGCCCGTTGCGCTGGGCGATGCCCGGCAATTGCAGCAACTGTTTCAGAATCTGCTCTCGAACGCGCTGAAATTTCACCGCCCCGGCCAGCCGCCCGTTATCCGGGTCAGTAGCCGCGTGGCAACGCCCGCCGAACTGCCCGTTTCGCTCCTGAACCGCGACGCAGCCCGGTATGCCGTTGTGGAGATGGCCGACGACGGCATTGGCTTTGATGAACAGTATTTAGACCGGATTTTTACCATTTTTCAACGATTGCACGGCCAAAGCCAGTTTGCCGGTACGGGCATCGGCCTGGCAATCTGCAAAAAAGTGGCCGACTCGCACGGCGGGTGCATCACGGCCCGCAGCCAGCCTAATCGGGGGGCTACGTTTTCGGTGTGGCTGCCGGTGGCGGTCTAAGTAGGCAACCGCTCCGTCAGAAAGTTTTAACAATCCAATTGAGCAGGGGTTTATCTATGACTTAACGTTATAATAGCTCTAACTCAATGGATATCAAAGACTACGACACATCAGGAGTGCGTATCGCCGGGCAGGCTCAATCTTCAGGGGTTGCCATACCATCATCGGTAGGCGTAACTGATGCGCCGGGCATCCGTCCGGCAACAGGGTATCATCAGCAGCAGCCCAATGACCTGTTCTGTTTTTCGCACCTCCGCTGGAATTTCGTGTATCAGCGTCCGCAACACCTCATGAGCCGGGCAACCCGCCAATACCGGGTCTGGTTTATCGAAGAACCAATCTGGGGCGATGCATTCAGGGTAGAGATCAGGCCCGAACGCGACCGGCTGCACGTGGTGGTGCCGCATATTCCGCACGGAACTCCGGGTGAGCAGGTGCTGGACTTTCAGCGCAACTTACTCAACGACCTGCGCCGGGAGCACCAGATCAGCAGTTTCATGGCCTGGTATTATACGCCGATGGCCCTGTCGTTCAGCCATCACCTCACTCCCGCCCTAACCGTTTATGACTGCATGGACGAACTCTCGGCGTTCTTGGGCGCACCCCGCGAACTGCTCGACCTTGAGAAACAACTCCTGAAAAAGGCTGATCTGGTCTTTACCGGGGGCTACAGTCTCTACGAAGCCAAACAACACCGGCACCCACTGGCATTTGCGTTTCCGAGCAGTATCGAGCGCGATCATTTTGGCAAGGCCCGCACCAAAACCGCCCCCGACCCGGCTGACCAACAAGGTATTGGCTATCCGCGCATTGGGTTTAGTGGCGTGGTGGACGAACGCTTTGACCGCGATTTGCTGGCCCGGCTGGCCGAACGTCGGCCCGACTGGCAGTTCGTGATTCTTGGCCCGGTTGTAAAAATTGATCCCGCTTCGCTCCCGCATGGCCCCAATGTGCATTATCTGGGTATGAAAGCGTATCAGGATTTACCGGCGTATTTCAGCCACTGGAACGCGGCTATGCTACCCTTTGCCCTCAATGACTCCACACGATACATCAGCCCCACCAAAACGCCGGAGTATCTGGCGGCTGGGTTGCCGGTGGTTTCTACCCCGATCCGGGATGTGGTTACGATGTATGGCACCCCTGGATTCGCCCAGATTGCCGATACTGCCGAAGCCTTTGAGCAGGCGATTGACCGGACCCTGGCGAACCGGCACCCAACCAACTGGCACGCCATTGACGAGTTTCTGTCAACAAACTCCTGGAATGACACCTGGCAGGAAATGAACCGGGTGATACAGAGTCAGGTAGCTGCTTTCCCCGACTGACCTCGTTTATGACGATGACCCCATTTCGATCATTCTGGATGGCCGGTTACGAATGTGCCGACCACCTGAATGCGTTCGGCCACCGTGTTGATTTGCTGACGGCCACCGGCCACCTCAGCCGACTCGCTGACGACTATGCCGATCTGCGCCCGTTCGGTATTCAGTCCGTGCGCGAGGGAATCCGCTGGAGTCAGGTAGAACGAACGCCGTATCACTATGATTTCTCGACCGTTGGGCGGCTGCTTGCCGTTGCCCGGCAACAGGGGGTTCAGATTCTCTGGGACATCTGCCATTTTGGGTTTCCTGACGATCTTACGCCCCTGCACCCGTTGTTTGCCCGGCGGTTTGCGGCCCTCTGCCGGGCGTTTGTTTTGTTCGTGCGCGATCAGCAACCGGATGATACCTTGATTGTTACACCCATTAATGAGGTTAGTTTTCTGGCCTGGTTAGGGGGCGATGCACGGGGTACGTCACCGTATTGCACCGGGCAGGGCTGGCCCGTAAAATACGCCCTGATGCGGGCCTGTATCGAAGGCATCGCGGCCATGCGCGAGGTTGACGCAACGGTGCAGATTATGACCACCGAGCCGTTGGTAAACATCGTGCCGCCGTTGGGTGCCACTGATGGAGAGGTAGCCGAGGCCGCCCACCAACACGACAATCAATATCAGGCCACCGATATGCTCACCGGACGTATCTGCCCCGAATTAGGCGGCTCGCCCGATATACTGGATATGGTGGGTCTGAATTTTTACTATAACAACCAATGGACGGCTGATTTTCGGTCGTTTTTGCCCTGGGCCAACCTCAACCCGGACCCGCGCTGGCGGTCGTTGCGGTCGTTGCTGGCCGAAGTATATACCCGATACGGCAAACCAATAGTAGTGAGCGAAACGAGTCATCCCGGCGAAGACCGCCCCCACTGGATTCGGTTTATAGGTGCTGAATGTGGGGCTGCGGTTCGGGCCGGGGTGCCGTTGCAGGGCGTTTGCATCTATCCAGTTATTGACCGGCCCGACTGGGATTTCCCGGAGCAGTGGCATCGGTCGGGCCTGTGGGATGCTGCGCCCCCCAGTGAGACGATACCGCCGGGGCAATTGCCGGGCCGGGTGCTGGCTGAGACCTATGCCCGTGCGCTGCTCGATGCCCAACACCTGTCAACCTGATGTCCGATTCTACACCGATAACGGCCCGTGAGCTACCGAAGCCGGTATCACTGACCGAAAGCCCGTTTTTGTTTAATCAAACACCACCCACTCCGGCACTCAGAATGTCGGTAGTCGTTCCCGTCTGTAACGAAGCCAACCATTTGTCGGCCACCCTCGACGCGCTACGTAATCAAACCAATGAAGCAGGGCAATCCCTTGACAACCAGACGTATGAAGTGCTGCTGTTGCTCAACAATTGCACAGATGCTTCGGCTGCCATTGCTCATCGGTATCAGTGTCAACACCCCGCGTTTCGGCTTCATATCGCCAACATCCGGTTGCCGCCGAAGCAGGCTAACGTTGGCACGGCCCGTCGGCTGCTGATGGACGAAGCCTGCCGCCGGTTGCTGACCATGGCCGGGCCAGACGGTATCATTGCTTCGACCGATGGCGATACCACCGTTGCCGCCGATTGGCTCTGGCAGATCGAGCAGGAAATTGGCCGGGGGGCCGATGCCGTTGGGGGCCGTATCCTGACGCATACCAACGCCAACACCCCACCCGACCCCGTTCGGCGATGGCACCTCCGTAACGTAACCTATCGTTGTTTGCTGGCGCAAGCCGAAGCCGCCATTGACCCCTGCCCGCACGACCCTTGGCCCCGGCATTTTCAGCATTTCGGGGCGAGTTTGGCCGTTACCTGCCGCGCTTATCTGCAAGCAGGTCGGCTGCCTGCCGTGCCGTATCTGGAAGACGAAGCGTTGTATCAGGCGTTGTTGCGCATTGATGCGCGGGTGCGGCAAAGTCCGGCAGTGCGGGTGTTCACCTCGACCCGAACCAACGGGCGGGTAACGGTTGGCTTCTCGGAGCAATTGCGCTATTGGGGCAATCTGAACCAAACCGGGTGTGAACAGGTGGTAGAACCCGCCGGGGCCATGATTCTTAAGCTACGCGCCCGCCGACGGTTGCGCCAGTACCGGAACGCCCCTGCCTGCGCCTGCACCGCCGACCTGCACCGGATAGCCGCCGATCTGCACCTCACACCTCACTGGCTTACAGACCAACTGGCTGAGTGCCGCTATTTTGGTGCCTTGTGGGAACAGATCGAACAGCAGCTACTGGCAAACAACTGGCTGGCCGACTGGAAACCGCAACCGATTACAGAAGCCATTGCTGAACTCCGGGCCTTTTTACGGCGTGAGCCGGTAAATAAATGGACGATGTAAAATGAATAATGGACAATGATAAGTATCTGATTGTCAATGAAAAGCCATTGTTAATTTTATATTATCCATTGTCCATTTACTTACGTTACTCCGAAACTGACCGAACACCGTCAGTTTCGGCTAAACAGGTCGAGCCGGTACGTTAGCTGACGGTGGTGGAGCCGGTGAGTCAAGGGCTGGCCGGGGCCGCTGAGAGCCATAAACTGCTCGTGAACCGCGTCGCCGGTTTGCGGGTAATCGTGAATCGGCGGTGTCCAATGCACCAGTAGCAAATGGCCGTTTGGCAGCAGACAATCCAGCAGTTCCTGTTGCACACGCCGGAGGTCGGCCACCGACCAGTAATAGGCCACCTCCGACAGCACGACCAAATCGAATCGCTCGTCGGGAAATTCGTCGGGCAGTTGCATTCGTCTGATGGTGACGTGCGGATGATTGGCAAGCCGGTCGCGGGCCTGTTGCAGGGCCGTTTCGCTGACATCAACCGACAGCAGTTTTTGGCAACGGGAAGCCAGCAACGCGCTCAACACCCCGATGGAGCAACCGATCTCGAATCCGCTTTTGTAGGTCGGGTTTGGCAGGGCGGCTACCGTTGCCGCGTATTTTTCCCGTTCATAATCGCTACCGGCAAAATTCCAGGGGTCGGCGTTGGCGGCATATACATCGTCAAAATAAGCGGAGGCAAGGGATTTGTCGGGCATGGTCAGGTCTCAAAATAAATTTCTTCCGTTCGGTCAAAATGGGTCAGTAGTTCGGGCGAAAGGTAGAACCCGGTCGGGTCGTCGTCAATGAGCCGGGTCACCTGCGAGGTGTGGGCAGCAATGGCCCGTTTTTTTACGGCCAACACGTCGCTGATGTCAATTTGCCAGGCGCGGGCTTCGCCGGGTTGCGGCCAGTCGGCAGGTTGGGCCAGTTCCCAGAGCCAGACAAAATAAGCCAATCGCCGGGGCGGGTTAGCGGTCATGGTCAGGGCGGCATCTACCAGTTGCCACACGGCGCGGTGGTCTCGGTGGGGGTCTCGTTGCCAGGGAACCAGCACCGTTTGCGGGCGAAGCCGAGAAAACAACTCCCTGACAAACAGAACCGTATCACTGAAACCGTCCTGTTCCGGCGTAAGCACGCGTCCGTCTTGCTGGTTCATAAACGTCACCGCATCTGCCGATACGCCCAGCAGGGCCAGCGCGTTGAGGGCTTCCTGTTGGCGCACCCACCGGAGCCGGTCTGCCGGATAAGCCACTGAGTTGGGGTGCGACATACTGCCATCACTCACCACCAGCACCTGAACGGGAATGTTGGCTTGCCGCAGCCGGGCAATCGTTCCCCCGCACCCCAGCGACTCGTCGTCGGGGTGCGGGGCCACCACTACTGTTGAGCCGAGGGTGAGCGGGTCAAGCGGGGCCGGGGTCAGGTGGGGAATGGGCCGGGTGGCGGGCCGATCAGTGCCAGAGGTCATCGGCGCAGGTGTTATGGTGTTGGGCAACGTATTTTCCAATGTCGAGCAGGGTAGCATCGGGGGCGGGTTGGCGCAGGTACATCGTCAGGTCGCGGTGGATACGCTCAAAGGGCAACGGACGCAACAGCCCCCGCGCCCCCACCGACCGTTCGGCCAACTGCATAACGGTCAGGCAGATTTGCTCGATAGCCGTCCGGGTCATGTTGGCGTAGTTAATCACGATGGCAGGATCATCGCCATTGGCTATCCAGCCATCGGTTTTTTGCCCGGCTGCCCGAAGCCACTGATTGCCCGACTCGATCAGGCAGGCCATTTCGCCCAGCCGCGCCTGTTGCATGGTGTCGTCGGCCCGGTTCAGGCTCGCCAGAAACAGTCGGGTTTCGTCGAACAGAGCCTCGGCTGCGCCCAACTGCACGGCGGCAAACCGGATGGCTCCCCCACTAAAATGCGGCTGTTTGTAGTAGCTGTCGGGTGCGCCCAGCAGGTCGTCGTCGGTGAGTTCTACGCCGGTGAAGTCAAGTTTAAAGCTGGCAGATGCCCGCATCCCTATTGGTTGCCAAAACGTTTCATCTTGCCGAATTGGCCTGACGCGCTCAACCGGAACAACGCACATCTGCCAGCCCCGGCGGTCGCCGTTGATCCAGTTGGCCGTAACGATGGGGCGTTGCACCCGGTTGGCCCCGGAGCAGAACGTTTTGCAGCCCTCAAGCCGGTACCGACCCGTTGCCACCTGCCAAATGCTCACACCGTCGTGGGCCTGGGTGTTCCAAACGCCAAACAGCCGGTCGTGCTGCCGGGCATCGGTGAACCAACGGGTACGCTGGTCAGCATTGGCAAGCAAGTGGATAAGATACAGCGCGTCGAGGTGGCCTTCATAAACCCGGCCAACGGTCAGGTTGCCCGCCCCGATGCGTTTGAGCAGGTGCAGCAGGCCGGCGGTATCGGGTCGCTCGAAATCGAACGGCTGACCGGGCAAACCCACCGCCAATAAGCCGGCAGCAGCTAACCAGCCAAATTCGGCATCAGGAAAACCGCCTTCTACGTCCGACGCACCCGCCTGCTTCGCAATCCGTCGGATGAGCGGTTCGAGCAAGGCGGAATCGGTAGGCGAGGGTGATAGCAGAGGGGAAAATGGCGCATACATGACAAGTAAGGGCAGATTATCGCCAAAATGTTTTGTAAATCGAGTTGCCGGACGCGGATATTCACGCACTGGTCATACACAATCACAGTGTCCTGAACAGTCGTCTTGGGTATCAACACGACTTTCGCAAAACCGTCGTTGGGTTACACTGAGCGTAGTCGAAGTGGCGGCCCAACGACGGTTTTGCGAAAGTCATGATCGAGTAAAAAACATCGCCGGTGAATCAGTTGTACCTTTGTTTTGTAAGTAATGCAAACCAACTAATCTATGAAAACACCCGCCCACAACCCCGTTTATTTAGACAATGCCGCCACCACCGCCCTCGACCCGGAGGTGCTGGAGACGATGCTGCCCCTCCTGCGCGATCAGTTTGGCAATCCGTCGTCTATTCATTCGCACGGGCGGCAGGTGCGGTCACTGCTCGAAAAAGCCCGCAAAACGGTGGCCGGTTTGCTGAATACCTCGCCCGCCGAGATTTTTTTTACGTCGGGCGGTACCGAAGCCGATAACACCGCTATCGTGAGCAGTATCGAAACCTTCGGTCTGACCCACGCCATCACCTCGCCCCTCGAACACCACGCCGTGCTGCACACCCTTGAACACCTCGCCCACGCGGGCAAGGTTCGGCTGAGTCTTGTGCGCGTTGATGAGCAGGGCCACCTTGATATGAGCCACTTAGCCGGGTTACTGCAAACAAATCCACGCTCGGTGGTGTCGCTCATGCAGGGCAACAACGAAATTGGCAATCTCATTGATTTACAGGCTGTTGGTGCGCTCTGCCGGGAACACGACGCGATTTTTCACTCAGACACGGTGCAGACGATGGGCCATTTTCGGCACGATTTACAGGCGTTGCCGGTTGATTTTATCGTTGGCGCGGCCCATAAATTTCACGGGCCGAAGGGCGTTGGTTTTTTGTATATGAACGCCAACCGACGGATTCAGCCGATGATGCACGGCGGGTCGCAGGAGCGCAATATGCGGGGCGGCACCGAAAATGTGTACGGCATTGTGGGTCTGGCAAAAGCCCTGGAAATTGCGTATCATGGCATGGACAGCCACCGCGCCCACATAACCGCTCTGAAACGCCGGATGATCGGGACGCTCACCGAACGGCTTCCCAATGTATCGTTCAACGGCGATTCGGCCAACATCGAGGGTAGCTTATACACAGTACTGAACGTGAGCCTGCCCGCATCTGAGCTGAACGATATGCTGCTGTTTAGTTTAGACATCGCCCGGATTTCGGCATCGGGCGGGTCGGCCTGTTCGAGCGGCTCCAACGTTGGTTCGCACGTGCTGGCGGCCCTGCCCGGCCTCGATCCTGAGCGGGGTTACGTGCGGTTTTCGTTCGGCAAATACAACACCGAAGCCGACGTTGATTATGCCGTTGACACACTTGTAGGGCTGTATGAGCGGGAAAGCGTTGGGGCCTGATGATGATTCAAAACCAACCCCTGCTCCCGATTCCGACCCATCCCGGCCTGCCACTCCTCGGTAACTCGCTCGAAATTGCCCGCGACCCCCTCGGTGCCTTTACCCGCTTGCAGGCGCAACACAACCGGCCCGGCGGCCCGCGCTTGATTCAGATTGCCCTCGGTGGCCGGACGCAGTTTGTGACCTTCCGGCCCGACGATGCCAAGTACGTTTTGCAGGAAAACCACCGGAATTATGGCCGTTCACCGGCGTTTAAAATCCTGGAGATTTTCCTGGGAAAAGGCCTCCTCACCAACGACGGTGACCACTGGCGGCACCAACGTCGGCTGGCACAACCGGCATTTCACCGGCAAAAGCTCGCCATTCTGGGCCAGATTATGCAGCAGGAAGCCGATGCCTGGTTAGGTGAACTGAGCCAGTCAGATCTGACCAAACCCGTAAATCTATCGGAGAAATTCATGGACATTACCATGCGGATTGTCTGCAAAACGCTGTTTGGCACCGACGCGGGCAGTCAGTTGGTGGGCATCTCACACGCGATGGAAACGGCAATTTTCCTGGCAAACAAGCGGTTGATGTCGCCACTATCCCCGCCGATGAGCTGGCCCACGCCCGATAATATTCGATACCGAAAAGCGGCCCAAACCGTTGACACACTGATTTATAGCATCATCGAAAGCCGCAAAAAAACCGGCGAACGGCGCGACGACCTGCTCGATATGCTGCTCTACGCCGAAGATGAAGACACCGGCGAGCGACTGAGTACCAAACAACTCCGCGACGAATGTGTGACGCTCTTTGCCGCCGGCCACGAAACCACCGCCGTTTCGATGGCCTGGACAACGTATCTGCTCACCAAAAACCCCGCCGTGATGGGTAAACTGGTGGAGACCGTGCAGGGTGTGGGAGCCGGTTTTCAGCCGGGCGGGTATGTCTCGCAGGTAATCAACGAATCATTGCGGCTGTATCCACCGGCCTGGGCCACGTCGCGGTTTGCGCTGAATGACGATCAGATTGGCCCGCACCGGATTCCGGCTAAATCAACGGTGCTGGTGCTGCCGTATCTGATTCACCGTGACCCCGCCCACTGGCCCAACCCCGAACAGTTTGATCCTGAACGCTTTGCATCGAGCGATGCTTCGCTGGGCCGCGACAAAGAAAGACACGGATATGCCCACCTGCCATTTGGGGGCGGGCCGCGTTTGTGCATCGGCAACATGTTTGCCCTGATGGAAATGCAGATGCTGCTGACGGGATTAGTGAGAACCTTTACCATTGAGGCCGCCACTGATGCCGTTATTGCGCCAATTGCGTCAATCACGCTGCGACCTGGCAGGCCGGTGATGGTAAATCTGACGATACGGAACTCAGTTCGCTGAACTCAGTTCGGGGAACTCAGTTCGGAGAATTAAATTTTATCAAGAATTTTTCGAGTGGGCTGTTTCCTGAAACGCAAAAAATCTGTTGCTGGGCTGGTAGAAGACGCTTTTGACGGGAGTTTCCAAAAAAAAATAATAGGATATTTCCTGGCTGCTATTGACAAACCTGATTATTTGTATAACCTTGACCCGTCCAACGGTTATTGTTTCACTTTTAAACAATCTTGGACTATGCGTGTACAAATTAATGCCGTCCGCTTCAACGCCGACCGCTCGCTGCTCGACTTCATCGAGCAGAAAATCGCTAAACTCGATACCTTCCACGACAACATCATCAGCGCGGAGGTATTTCTCAAACTCGACGGTTCGGACACCAGCAAGGTGAAAGAAAAAGTGGTGGAGGTGCGCCTGACCATCCCCGGCAAAGAGCTGTTCATCAAAGAACACGACCGAACGTTCGAGAGCGCGACCGACCGCGTGCTGGACTCGCTGAAGGATAAACTCGTCCGGTGTAAAGAAAAACGGGCCGACTTTTTCAGTCCGGCTATTATCCAGGAGAAAGAACGAATAGACACTCAGGCACTCGCCGAGGTTGACGAGGATATTTAGCAAAAAAAGCCCCGGCACAATGCCGGGGCTTTTTTGTTGTGTTGCCACTACTTACGCTTTTTTTCCAAACAGATCATTCCAGATTCCCTGCGCTTTTTCTTTCAGGATTTCGGCTTGTTCGGCGGCCTGGGTCTGTAGTTCACCGAGTTTGATCTGGGCGGCTTCGAGTTGTTCGGCGGCTTCGGCTTTCAGTTCATCAAGTTTGTCGTCGGCCTCATCGGTAAACGTATCGAGTTTGGCCGACGCGACGGCAACAGCTTCTTCGGCCTGCACCTGAAACGCGGCAAATGTTTCGGTAGCCTGCACTTTGGCGGCTTCAAAC
>JBBRNH010000022.1:0-69179 GCA_038230415.1 Cytophagales bacterium
AATTTGAAGCAAACATAGAATTAGTTTGGGATGCGTGGTCTAATCCTAAAATTATTGACCTTTGGTGGGCACCTAAGCCTCATCGTTCTGAAACAAAATTAATGGATTTTTGTGGAGAAGGTTTTAGGCTTTGGGCATTAGTCAGTCCCGATGGTATGAAACATTGGAGCCGACAAGATTATCAAAAAATTGAACCTCAAAAAAGTATTGCAGAATTGAGAGCATTTTGCGATGAAAATGGAATTGTAAATGCTGACTTTGTAAAAACTCAATGCACAACAATTTTCAGCAATACAAATGGGAATACAGTGGTAATTATCACATCTATATACGGAAATCCAAAAGTGTTTGAGCAAATGGCATCACTTAATCATAAAAAAGGATTTTCGTCAACATTAGAAAATTTAGACCAGGTCTTAAATGAACTCAAAACACAGAAAGCGTAAATAGCAAAACTGTATTATTAATTTAGGGTTAGCGGTCATTGTATGACAATCCGTAAAACAGACTGACAAAATAGAAATTGTGAAAAGGAGAATAGGGTCCATATCAGTTTATGGTGGCGTAATTGCTCCGATTCTCTTTGTGTTAATTTTTACAATTGAAGGATTGTTTCGTGAAAATTATTCTGCAATGAAAAATTTTATCAGCGAATTATCTGTAGGCAACAGAGGTTGGATACAAATCACCAACTTTTTGATATTTGGTTTTTTATTCCTGATATTTAGCATTTGGTTATTGCAAGAATTTCGAAAACGCGGATTATCTATAACTGGATCAATCCTATTTTTAATTCTTGCAGCTTGTTATTTTTTTTCCGGACCTTTTGTAACAGACACTGGTACAATATTTACACAGCAAAAAAGCGTACATGGAATCATACATGGAGTTTTGGGTGGAATAGTGTTTTCATTAATGACAGCAAGTAGTTGGACATTTCTAAAACTATTTAAAAAAGCAAAAGATTTTAAATCTCTTAAAGATGTCACTTTATTTTTCGCTATAATACTGACACTTTCCTTGATAGCCTTTACTTATGTAACTAAAGTGCCTACTTCTCAAAATGTTTTTCCGAAGAACATGAACGGACTCTTTCAACGGCTTGCATTAATTCCATTTATGGTTTGGTTATCTTTTTTTGCATTCAGTATAAGAAATGTTTTGGCCAAATACGACAGCAATATTTGACGATAAAACAACGAATGCACAACATGGGGTTTTGCAATATTGGGGCAGGACGTTGTAATCTTCATCATTAGCAACATGGCAGCAGTTGTTCGGGCAGGACAAGCATCAGTGGGCTTTTGGTTGTTATCTTGTACATTTGTTTTTCATTCTGCTGCGGTTCCGGGCTTGACGTTTTTCAAATCCCCCAACATCGCAAAGCCCTGTTCGTTAGCGGTAATGGCACGACACCCCAAACTCGATAGAAAAACCAAATAATTTTGACATTCACTCTTTTGACTACAACAAAGGGCAATTGGGCTACATCCGTACTTCAATTACCATCTAATTTTGCCACATCAAACAGAAGATATGAACACAATAATTTGGATTTTTCAAGGGCTATTATCAGCCTTCTTTTTAATGCCAGCCTACACGAAGCTCACATCCTCCAAAGAAAAGTTGGTTGAAAAGCAAATGCTTGAACCTGAACAAAGTATAAATGGTCCAAGATTTATTGGGCTTATGGAGTTACTTGGCAGTGTAGGTATTATTATTCCCCAGCTTACAGGTATTGCAAAAATACTTACTCCCATTGCAGCAGTAGGTTTTGCGCTCATTATGCTAGGGGCGTTTTTCATTCACTTAAACAAGAAAGATTTTAAAGCACTTCCACTTCTTATTGCCGTATTTGCATTGTCATTAACTGTAGCTTTTTACAGATTCTAACAACAAGAAAGTTAATCCACCTTCTAAAAGAAACTACTATGTACCATAAGTGGGTTGTACTAATTACCGCTTTAGCCGTTATCGGCTTGGGATGTCGTTTTATATTTTCCAGCGACTCTATTCTTAAAGAATGGGGCTTGGAATCAATGGCTTCAACTCAGATCTTAGGCAAAAGGCTTGGTGCTATGTATTTTGGCGTTGCCGTTTTATTACTTGTATCGTTGACAAGTATGTCAAAAGCGCAAACAATTATAATAGGAATTTCAGCGCTTTCTGGTTTCTTGGCGATTTCTGGCATTTTAGATTTAGTGGCCGGGCGAGTTGACAGGGGTGTTATCCGTTCAATAGCGGCAGAAATATTTTTATGTTTAGTTCTTCTGTCAACACTTTTCATACGAAGGTAGCGTGACCAACTTAAAAACACCTAAGCTTAAAACCATTGCTGAATTTCATCGCTTGCTGGGCGCGCCACTACCGGAACACCCATTGGTGAGTATCATCATATTTGATGAATTCGAAATTTCGGGAACAAGAGAATCTGTTCAAGTGACATTTGACTTTTACGTTATTGCTTTGAAGCGTATGAAGGGGGTCAAATACAAATATGGACAGCGATACTATGATTTTGATAATGATGGTGTCTTGTATTTTATTGCACCCAATCAAGTAATTCAATTTGAATTTGAAAGAAAAAAAAATGAAAAACCATCAGGTTGGGTGTTGCTCATTCATCCAGATTTTTTGTGGAATACGACACTTGCTAATATGATGGAGAAATATGAATTTTTTGATTACTCACTAAATGAAGCATTGTTTCTTTCCGAAAAAGAAGAAGCAATTCTAAATGGTATTGCCACAAACATCAAGCAAGAATATCACTCTAATATAGATAAATTTAGTAAGCAAATTATTATAACACACACTGAAAATTTACTTAGCTATTCTAATAGATTTTACAACCGCCAATTTATTACTCGAGAAAAAGCCCATAATAAAGTATTGGCAGAACTAGAAAAATTGCTTTCATATTACTTTGGCAATAATGATTTTGCAGGAAAAGGCTTGCCTACTGTACAATATTTTGCAAATCAATTGAATATATCGCCTAAATATTTAAGTAGGTTGGTCAAATCATTGACAGGCCAAAATACGCAACAGCATATACACAAAAAACTAATAGAAAAAGCAAAAGAAAAATTAACAACAACAACCTTAACTGTTTCTGAAATTGCTTTTGAATTGGGATTTGAACATTCGCAATCATTCAGTAAACTTTTTAAGAGTAAGACAAATTTATCGCCATTAGAATTTAGACAATCCTTTAACTGACAATGAACGGAAAGCCACATACCGCTAACAAGGGTTTTCAAAAGTATGGCATTTGTGCTAACTTGAGCATTGGTAATTTTAAAAAACTTTTGTGCTAAATTGAACATTTGTGCTTGTAATTCCACACCTTCGCAAAGCTCCGAAACGTTCGTCGCTAGTAGTAATCCTGACAGACACCATCCAATAACAATTAAGCCGACACTCAAACAACAAACATATATGGTAACTCAATTAAACGCTATAATCGAGAAAGCCTATTCTGCTTTCAACGAAAGAGACATTGACAAAGCACTGTCAACAATGCAGCCAACGGTGCAATGGTCAAAAGCCTGGGAAGGTGGCTATATAAGCGGACACGATGAAATAAGAGAATATTGGACAAGGCAATGGAAAGAAATAAATCCAACCGTTGAGCCAATCGGATTTACTGAAAGACCAAACGGAAGTTTAGCAGTCGAGGTTCAGCAAAACGTGAAAGACTTGCAGGGAAATCCACTGTTCGATGGTAAGGTGAAGCATATTTATACGTTTGAAAATGGCCTGATAAAAACTATGGACATTGAATTGGTGGACGGTAATTAAATAAACTTTCTGTCCAGAATAATCAGTACCGTATGTCTGATCTATCGGTCAACAAAAAACGGATAACGTCTCCCCGACATTATCCGTTTTTTGTTGATGCTGAATGAACAGGCGACCTCAATACAACTGATTGAACAATAGTTTAAACGTGCCGTGCGACTGCGCCCGGAAGGTAATCTCCGGGCCGAAGGCTACCAGCTTACCCGCGCCTACCGGGGCCGAAAACGCCGTTACGCCGTCCTGCAAATACGCCTGACCCCAGGCCCAGCCGCTTCGCAAGGGTTTGGCCGACGAGAACCACGCCAACGGTTTCACCAAGCCCTTCGCCACCGCGTCGGGCGAGAGTTTAAACACCGGGCTGTTGTCGAAATACACGTCGGTTTGGTTTGCCATGCCGTAGGTAGCCGCCTGGGTCGAGTCAACCGAGACGCGGAGAATACTGCCCGGCACGTAGTATTTTTCGGCGGGCAACGGTTTTTCCTGCCCCGCACTCGTCATCTCAACCAGGGCGTTGCGGATGGGCAGGCCGAGGTGGTAGGCTAAGTTGGTACTCGTGCCGATGGTGACGACGGTGCCGCCCGCTTCCATGAAGGCTTTGAGTTGCGGCACCGATTTTTCGGCGGTGATTTTGCCCATCAACGGGCGGTATTCTGCCGGAATCTCTTCGGGTTTGAGTTCTTTAACGGCCATACCATATTCATTCTCGTTGCGGGCTGGCCCAACGGCGGGGATGGCCCGCGTCACGAACAGAATCACGTCGTATTTTTTGCGAAGGTCGCCCGCGTCAACATCCTGACTGTAAACTACTTGCGCTGCGTAATGGTACTGCTCCATCAGGAAGCGCACCCAGCCCGAAGCCATTGAACCGCCGTAGGCATCCCAGAGCGCAATACGGGCTGGTTTTACGGGCGTGGCCGTTGCGGGGCGTTTGGCAATGCCCGTGACCATAACGCCCTGCTCGCTCACTGATTTTTCAAGCACGGTTTTGGCTTTGGCACTAACCGGCACAAAAAACGCGCCCGCTTCGATACCCGGCTGACCAGCGGCTCCTTCGGGCAGGCGATAAACTTCTACGCCTGCTTTCAGGAGGTCATTCACGGCGATAAACGAGTTGTTGGCCCGGCTGCTCAGCACGTATCCCGCCGTTGCCGCACCGTTCATCTGGCCTTTTGGCGTGATGAGATCACCGATAGGCAACCGTTGGAATGGCCCCGAAAAATCAGTCAGAATCCGGTCGAACTGCACGCCCATCTGGTAGGCAAGCGTCCAGCCGGCGGCATCGTAGGGGCGGGTTGGCGGGCCACCCGGATACGCGAAATCATTAGGGTGATCCTGCGGCTCAAACATATCCAGCAAATGGGGCCGGAACGACTGCGCCGTTTTAACCACGTAAGAACCAGCCGGATAACTCTTGCCCGCTACCGTAAAAGCCGCCGTTGCCTGGTGAATAATGATTCCCGTCCGGCTCAGGGCGTTCAGGAATTTGACGGTTGTGGGCAGGTCGGTTTGGTTGGCCGTGATAACGTAACCACGCGGGTCGCGGACGGTGGAGTCTTTCAGTACCATGTCGAAATATTTGGCTGGCAAGCCACCGCCCCGCGTGTTGCCGCTGGCCGATTCGCCCGCCGGAGCCGCTTTGCTGGCCGAGTCTGGTTTCGGTTTGGCCTGATCGGTTTTGTAGAGCGCGTTGATGGCCTCCACGCGCCGGGGCGAGAGCGTCCAATAATCGGTACTGCCGTGTTCGATGGCGTTTTTACCCATCCGGTAGCTGTTAAATAGCAGTTGGTCGTGGTGGCGGGCGGCATAATCCAGCACGGCGTAGTTCAGCGAGAGCGAATAATCAATAGACTGCTTGAAGTGCCATTTCTGGGGCGTAATCGGAAACGGCGTGTTGCCGTTGGGAATCAACCGGCCCGGCACCAACGGAATATCTTCGGGCGTGGGGCCGCCCACAATCTCGGTCAGCAGGCCAATCATATTGTGAAAGTGCGTGGTGGTACGCAGACCGCCGTTATACCAGGTCGAGAACACCGAGCCACCAAGCCGGGTGAAACCGGGTTTATTTTCGGCATTCAGGCGGTTAATCATGGCCGCGCCGAGGGCATCAATGCCCGTCACCATCAGCGGGTCAAAGACGTAGTTGAACGGGTCGCGGTAGGGCGGGCCAGCCAAAATAGAACCCGCCGGGCCGCGCTGATGGTGGTTATACATGATCTGCGGAATCCATTCGACAAATAGTTGCCGCGCCATGTTCTGCGTTTCTTTCAGGTTGAGCATGAAAAAATCGCGGTTGTTATCGTGACCGGCATATTTTTCGTACAGCTTCGGCAGGTTTTCGAGCGAGCGTTTTTCGGGTTTTGGCTCCCGCATGTACCAGTTGCTGACGAGTTCCTGCCCGTCGGGGTTGGCATGAACGAGCAGGATAATCACGTTGTCGAGAATCCGGCGCGTTTCGGCATCGTTGCGGTTAGTGAGTTGCCAGGCCGTTTCGATAAGTTGCTGCATACCAACGGTTTCCGTCGAGTGCAGGCCACCGTCAATCCAGACAATGGCTTTGCCTTCGTCGGCTAAGGCGCGGGCCTGTTCGTCGGTCAGGTCTTCGGCGCGGGCCATACGCTGGGCAATTTCTTTGTAGCGGGCCAGGTTTTTGAGGTTCTCCGGCGACGACACGATCATCATGTATTGCTGCCGGCCTTCTTCGGTGGTGCCGATGCTGGTGAGTTTGACGCGGGGCGATGCGGCCAACTTTTTGAGGTAGGCTTCGGTTTGCGTAAAGTTGGCGAGTTGGTAATCGTCGCCGATGTTAAACCCGAATTCCTGTTTGGGCGAGGGCAGGGTAGCCACCGTGCCTGACTGAGCCAGGGCCGATACGACCGGCGTAAGGGTGAGCAGGGCCAGCAAAAACACGAATGCCGGGCCAGATTGGGTAAAGCGTTGGTACATACGTTGGTTGTTGAATTAGATACGTTTCTGCAAAATAACCGATTTGCATGCACTTTTTCCCCGTTGACCAAATCTAATTTTGCATTTGTCCCAAACTACAACACAAATTATGTCTTCCCACCATATCGTCCGCGACGATCAGGAACCCGCTCTGCTCATTGCCAACGGTGCCAGTTGCGACCCCGACCTGTTGGGTCAGTTGCTTGAATGGTCGCCGTTTGTGGTCGTGCTGGACCGGGCCATCTGGCGGGTGCTGGACATGGGCATCAAGGCCGACGTTCTCCTGGGTGATTTTGACCCCCAGGAGAACGGTACAGCGTTTGACTTAGCCGAAGTGCGGGCGCGGCAATACCCCATCGAGGTTATTCACGCGCCCGACCAGAACAAAACCGACCTCGAAAAAGGGCTTGAGTTTTTGATCGAACGCGGCCACCGGTCCGTAAACATCGTCTGGGCAACGGGCAAACGCGCCGACCATACCATCACGAACCTGACCAACATCGTGCGGTATAAAAACGACCTGAAAATTGTGGTTTATGACGACCACTCGCGGGTGTTTCCGCTCGTGGGGCTGTTTGAAAAGTGGTACGAGCGCGATACACCGATTTCGCTGATTCCGGTGGGCGTGGTGAACGGCATCGTCACGAGTGGCTTACAATGGAACTTGCGCGATGAAACCCTGGCCCTCGGCCATCGTTCGGGCAACAGCAACCGCGCTGCCAACGATGGTTTCGTGACAATAGAAGCCGCCGACGGTGATTTGCTGCTAATGGAATGTTGGGATGGGGAGTGACCACCCCCAACCCCCTCCTAAAACGGGAGGGGGCTAAAAAAAGGGACTTGCCAGAAGCCCCCTCCTGTTTTAGGAGGGGGTTGGGGGTGGTCACTTCCGCCCGCTTTGCCCCTCCTTGCGAACGCTGATGAAAAAGCCCACGTTTTTGTCATATAGCCCACCAATGTCGGCGGCAGTACTGGCGGTCATGGTCACGCCCCCCAGCACGTCGAGCGGGGCCGAGACGCTGAACAGACCCGAAAACTGCTCAACGGGTTGCGGAAACGGAACCTCGTAGGTGCCGTAGTTCTGGCTATACGATGCCTTGGCCCGGAACGCAAAAAAGTCCATCACCTGCCCTGCCAGACCCAGATGCCAGACAATAACCCGGTTGTTGTTGGTGAATGAATACGGCGGCAGATCACCCCGTACTTCGGTGTTGGGCGTGATAAACGGGGTGCCAATGGTCATGCCGTACCGCGACCAGCCGTCGCGGTATTGCGAGTGATTAAAGTAATTGTTTTTGCCCCGGTGCTGGGCATCGAAGTCAAACGTTGGCCCGCCCTGACTCAGGGTGTATAACTGCTCTACGAGAAACTCCCGAATCTGGAACCCGTTGGGATTAACGGGTTTACGGGTGCGGATACGAACACCGGCCAGCCCGTCGCGGATGTTGGTGAGGTAATACAACGACCCGGTTTCGTAGACGCTCTGCCGGTAGGCAAAGACCGTGAAGGCCCGGTTTGTCCATTCCATTGCCACGTCAACCGAGCCGAGGTGGTTGCCAATGCGGTTTTCGCGGTCGAAGGTGCTGATTCGGGTTGTGTCAATATCGGTGCGGTTGCCGAGACTTTTGGCCGTTACCACGTCCACATAATCGGCAAGCGTGCCGGGCAGGGGTTTCCCGGCCACCAGAAAGTTATTGGGCAAGGTTTGGCTTGGTGTGCCGCCCCAGATCACCTGATGATTCAGGCCACCGTAGAGCTTGATTTTCCAGTTGGGTTTGCCAAACCGGACATACAACGCCTTTTGGTGCAGCATCGAGTTGTTGATAAACCGCTCGGCCTCAAACCAGCCCTGGGCATAAAACCCCCGCACGGCCAGCACCGACCGGCGCGGCCAGTATTCCGGGATGGCAAGCTGGACTTTCAGCATCGGCAGGGCATTTCCCGACCACGCATAACTGCCCGACGAGAGCGTGGTATCCACCAAACCAACGACTTCGCGCCGACGACCGCCCCAGGCTTCGATGGCCCCGATTTTCACTTTCACATAGGCTTCGGGCAGTATCAGTTTGTAGCCATAGCCTGCGTTCAGCACGGCATCAACGCCCCAGCCCCAGTCAACGCGCCGGTTTTTGGCCCGCAGACTGTCGAGTTTGGTGCGGGGCGCGTCGTGATAATCAACCCGGAGATTTTGCCGGAGGGTCATCAGGGCGTGTTCGCGCGGGACGATGCCGTATTGGTTGGCCCGCATCCAGAACGGAATCAGGCCGGTGGTCGAAAAATAGCTGCCGACCTCCGTGCGGTAGCGCAACGGCTTGGGGCCGCGCTGCCCAAAACAGCACGTGGCCGACAGCAGCAAGAGGTAAAAGACACGCATAGAGAGACTTAGCTGAGAGAATATACTGATAAAGATACGCACTACAAAAACAGTGCTGAAAATCACGAAGCGACTTAAATTCGGCATCGGTGCGTGAATTCGGTGTATGTTCTGCACCGATGGCTGAATTACGATAGCTTTGCGGCAAAAAAAGTATGCAGAAACTCGAAACCGCCCAAGCCCTGAAAGTCCGGCTGCAAACTATTCTGAACACCGTCGAAACCGAATTTATACCGCTATCAATCGAGCAGCTTCGCCAGAAACCAGCCAGTAACGGTTGGAGCATCGTGGCGTGTTTGCAGCACCTGAATTTAGCCGAACGGTTTTATATCCGCAATCTGCAACACATAACCAATGAATTAAAACCCGGCACGACCGGCCCCACCGACCAGCCCTTAAAAAGTGACTGGATTGGCCGACTGACGTTACGATTCATTGATCCTCAATCAAAAACTAAACTCCCTGCGCCTGGCATTGTACGCCCCCGCCCGGCTACTGACTTAGACCCCGCCGAGGTGATGAACCAGTTTGTAGCCCTGCAAACAACGTTACTCGGTCTGCTCGACAAGGCTGTTTATGCCGACTGGAACCGCGATAAAATACCGACCATGTATGGTAACTGGCTCAAAATCAGGCTTGGCGATGCCCTGCGGATGCTGGTGGCCCACTCGGAGCGGCATATCAATCAGGCCATGCGGGTGAAGGCCGAAATGGGTAATTTTGCGCGAAATAACCGCTGATAATCATGGCCTTTAGAAACTATAATACATTAGGCGAAGTCCTGACGAAGTATGAAATTCGGTATGAACAGATGCCATTCCCACCCATAGACAGTACAATAACAGCCCCACGCTTATTACACGACGAGCTGGCACTGACCCAGGAAGAAATTGACTACCGAATTTCAGAAGCCTCTATCTGTGAAAACCTTGTTCATCCCGTACTTCGGGAAGTCTGGAAACGCTACCGATCTATTTTCGCTTTTCGGAGCCACCAGCCGATTCGCTTAGATGACGAACTGAACGGGATTCCTGATTACTTATTTACCCGAAAATCAACCTTGGGGAAAGTAATTATTGGGGTTCCGTATGTGGCCGTTGTCGAAGCGAAACGAGACGATTTTACGATGGGATGGGCGCAGTGCAGCTTGGAGATGTACACTATCCAGCAACTCAATCGGGATACACGCCCGGTTTTTGGTATTGTCTCTAATGGCGAAACCTGGGAGATAGCCATGCTTGAAGAAACGGTTTTTACAAGCCTGACTCCGCCCTTTACCCTTGACCGATTAGACGAACTCTTTGCCGCCCTGACCTGGGTGCTCGAATCCTGCAAACGTATTTATAACCTCTGATTTCTTCTTGAATGAACCAGTATATCAGCACCGACCCCTGGCGCATTATCGAAACCGATTTTCACCGCGAACACAACGAAATCACCGAAAGTCTGATGAGCCTCGGCAACGGGCGCATGGGCGGGCGCGGCAACTTCGAGGAGAAATTCACCGGCAAAACCCTGCAAGGCAACTACGTGGCCGGGGTCTATTATCCCGACAAAACCCGCGTCGGCTGGTGGAAAAACGGCTACCCGGAGTCCTTCGCCAAAGTTCTCAACGCCACCAACTGGATTGGTATTGACGTGGACATCGCCTACGAAACCCTGGACCTCAACACCTGCGAAGTCCGTGATTTTCGGCGCGAACTCAATATGCAGCACGGCTACCTCGAACGCTCGTTTGTGGCCGTCCTGAAGAGCGGTAACGAACTCAAAATCAACGCCAAACGATTCTGCTCCCTCGTTGACGACGAAGCCGGGGCTATCCGGTACAGCATTACACCCCTGAATTTCGACGGCAAAATCACCCTTACACCCTACCTCGACGGGGCCATCCGAAACAAAGATGCCAACTACGACGAAACGTTTTGGGATGAAGTTCGCAAGGAAACCGGCTACGGCGAAGCGTATATCGAACTCCGCACCCGCAAAACCGGCTTCCACGTCGTGAGCGGGATGTCCGTCGAAATCGAGCAGGATGGCGTGAAAATTGACTACCAGAGTCAGCCGCTCAAATACGAAAAATACGTGGCAAACCGCATCTCGCTCGACTGCCGGGCCGGACAGGAAACCGTTGTGGTTAAGTATGCCGTGAACCTGTCCTCCCAACATTATGACACGGATTCGCTCATGCGCGAGGCCCGTACATATATGCAGCGCATCTCGCGAAAAGGTTTCGAGAAAATGCTGGTTGAACAACAACAAGCCTGGGCCGATAAATGGAAAACGAACGACATCGTGATTGCCGGCGATGATGCGGCTCAACAGGGTATCCGGTTTACTATTTTCCAACTAAACCAGACCTACACCGGCGAAGACGAACGGCTTAACATCGGGCCGAAGGGCTTCACGGGCGAAAAATACGGCGGCTCAACCTATTGGGACACCGAAGCGTATTGTTTGCCGTTTTACCTCGCCACCGCCGATCAGCGCGTGGCGCGTAACCTCCTGATTTACCGCTACAAACACCTCGGCAAGGCCATCGAAAACGCGCAGAAACTCGGCTTTCGGGCCGGGGCCGCCCTGTACCCGATGGTGACCATGAACGGCGAAGAATGCCACAACGAGTGGGAAATCACGTTCGAGGAAATCCACCGCAACGGAGCCATCGCCCACGCCATTTATGATTACGTCCGCTACACCGGCGACACGCAGTATTTAGTGGATTATGGGCTGGAAGTACTCATCGCCATCAGCCGGTTCTGGAGTCAGCGCGTAAACTGGTCAAGCGAAAAAAATCAGTATGTGATGCTCGGCGTGACGGGGCCAAACGAATACGAAAACAACGTCAACAACAACTGGTACACCAACTACATTGCCGCCTGGACCCTGCGCTACACCCTCGAAGCCGTTGAGATAGTCAAGGCAGTAAATGCCGAAAAGTTCGCGGCCCTCGCCGACCGGATTCATTTCCGCGAAGACAAAGAAACCGAAACCGCCCGGCACATCCTCGCCACTATGCACTACCCGTATGATGCTGATCGTCAGGTGTTTCTGCAACAAAGCGATTTTTTGGATAAAGACATCATGCCCGTTTCTGACATCCCCAAAGGCCAGCGTCCGCTAAACCAAAACTGGTCGTGGGACCGGATTCTGCGGTCGTGTTTTATCAAACAGGCCGACGTTTTGCAGGGCTTGTATTTCTTTGAGGATGAGTTCGATACCGACACGCTCAAACGCAATTTCGACTTTTACGAGCCGATGACCGTGCATGAATCGTCGCTGTCGCCGTGTGTGCATTCTATTCAGGCATCGAAGTTGGGTTATGCCGACAAAGCCTACGAACTATACCTCCGCACGGCCCGGCTTGACCTCGACAACTACAACAACGACACCGAAGACGGCTGCCATATTACGTCCATGGCGGGTACGTGGCTGGCCGTTGTGCAGGGCTTCGGCAGGATGCGGGTGAGCAAAGCCGGGCAGTTGAGTTTTGATCCCTATTGTCCGGCGGGCTGGCAGTCGCTGACGTTCAAAATCCGGTTTCGGGGGGCGTTGTTGCAGGTGCGCGTCACCCCCAAAACGGCAACGGTTGAGCATCTGGGCGGGTCGCCCGTAACGGTATTGCTGCAGAGCGAGGAGTTGAGTTTGCCAATTTTGCAATGAATAAACAGGCTTATGGGCCATAGAGTGGGTAATTTTATGGCCCACGAGCAAACCTGACAACATACCATGACCGCAACGATTTTTACCCCGCCCGGTTTTCCCCTCACCCTCCGCGACCGCGTTCAGGCTCCGGCTGTGCTGCGGGCCAAAGCCACATTTGAGGAGTATTTAGAATTTTCGGAACACTGCCCCTATAACGTTGAGTACTACAACGGAGAAATTATTTCGATGGATGATGTTGAACAAACGGAGGAAGGTACAATAACCATGAGCAGAGCATCTGCATTTCACGAGTCATTGGTGGGTCGTTTCATTACAGTACTTAATAATCTTTTCGACGACGACGAGCTAATTCAGGTTTTTAGCAGTAATATCCTGATTCACATTGCCGCTACAGGTAATTCGTTCAATGCTGCTGTAAGCGTTGTGCGCGGAGAGCCTGATTATTTACCGTTGCCGGGTGGATCGCTATCAACAACTGAAATAAAGAACCCGGCGTTAGTGGTGGAAGTCCTGTCGAAAAGTACAATGGGCTTCGACCTAAACGAGAAACTTAATGATTATCAGCAGATTCCGGCCTTGGAGCAGGTCCTGTTCGTGAGTCAGTATCGGCCGTTGGTAACGTCATATCGGCGGTCAGATATGCCGGGCGTGTGGCTCAACACTAATTTTTATGCCCTGACCGATACCGTGCCGGTGCTGGAAAAATCGGTTTTGGTGAGCGACATCTACCGGAAATCCAAATTTGCCTGAACGCACCAAGCGCAGAGCAAACGAACCATTTCTGCATCGGGCGTGGTATTTTTGCCTGATGGTTTTCTCCCGCACACAGCTTTTTGGTGGTTTAGCCGCGCTCCTGCTCTTGGGCGGGCTGGCGTGGTGGGCCTTCAGTCCGGCGCAATCGCTGGCGGGTTCGGTGCCTGACGACGCGCTGCTGATCCTCGACAGCCCCGTTTTGCAGGATGTCGTCACGGAGCGCGTCCGGCAAACGGAGATGCCCTTAACCTTTGTGCCAGTCTTTCGCGAAGCCCGGCAAGCACTCGAACGGCCCCTGCTGGCCGTGCTTGACACCACGCAGATGCACAAGCTGCTGGCGGGCCAAGCCATTCGGTATTCGCTACACACAACCGCCAAAAACAGCCTTGATTTTGTATTCTATGTACCGATCACCTCAGCCGACAAATCTCGTTTTGAGCAACTCAACCACCCCGACCCCGAACGGTTTCGGGTGCTGACGCGCACCTTCAACGGCGAAACGATTTATGAACTCATCAGCCTCTCCAATGAATCGTTCGGACATTGGCTCCTGACCGATACCGGGCTGATTGGCAGCGCGTCGGGCGTGTTGCTCGAAAACGTGATTCGCCAACGCCATCGGTATCGCTGGCGCTGGCGATTCGGCCCCGCGCAAACACCCCTGGAAGCCGGTCAGATTGCCCGGCTATCAGTCCAGCCCGATGTGGTACGGCAATTGTTCGAGACCGATAATGGCTCACTCCTTCGGCTGTTTTTGCCCAAACACCTCAATCTGCGGTTTCAACAGGCCGACACCCGGACGCACCTCGTGGGCTACGCCACCGACGACATTGCCGACCGGCGCGACGTATCCGGCTTATTCTCCGGCCAAACCCCGGTTCGAATTGGTATTGCCGCGCTCATTCCGCAGTCAACGGCTGCGTTCTATCACATCGGCCTGACCGACGCGCCCCGGTTTGGCAAAAACATTCGTGATCTGCTCGAATCCAACGCTACCGGCCCGCTCAAAACCCGGTTAACCCGCATCAAACCAGCCGCCAAACACGTATTTGAAAACCTGGGGCGCGATTTGGTACTGTGCCAACTCGAATCATCAGTCGGGGTAAAACGGCAGGTTCTGGTGCTGTCGGCCAAAAACGCAGTTGCCCTGTCAGCGGCTGTTCAGCAGGTGGCACGGCTGGCCGGAGGGGGCAAACCGGCCCAAATGAGAGCGTTTCTGGGGCATAAACTCCTGCGCCTGCCAATTGGTGAACTGCCCGCGTCGCTTTTTTCGGGGTTATTCACGGGCTTTCGCGAAAGTTGGATTACGCTGCATAACAACAACCTGATTCTTGCCAACGGCGAGGAAGTGATGCAGGACTATTTACAGCAAATCAGCCGCCGAAGCACCTGGGCCAATGACACGCGCCAGACGGTATTACTGCAAAACATTCTGCGGGCGGCCAATTTCACGGCGTTTGTGCGGGTCAACCGGGCCGAAAACCCCCTGCCCGATGGCTGGCCCCCCGCCTGGCGCGACCTCATCGGCGGCACCCTGCCCAACCTCGAAAACATGGTTTATCAGGCCAGTTACGGGAACAACAACATCGCCAGTACGCTTGTGCTGGGCCGCACCACCCGCCGGGCTTCCCAGGCGGTGCTGAACAGGCTACTGCTGCGCCGGAAAATCGAGTTCAACGCGCCGTTAATTGCCGCACCCGTTGTAACGGGGAGTTTGCACGATAGTTCGGCGCAGTTTTACGCCCAGAACCAGGCCGGGCAGTTTGTGCTGGTTACGCCCGACGGGCAGAAAATTGTGCAGGACAGCACCGATGGGCCTATTCGGAGCAATGTGGTGGCGGCTGATTTTCTCAACAATGGCCGGTTGCAGTATCTCTTCATGACCGACCGCACCCTCTACATCGCCGACCCAATTCAGGACAAACAGCGGCAGTCGGTGCGGTTGCGGGCCATCCGGCTCCCGGCGGGTCTCGATCCGTCGTTTCTGGCCCTGCCGCGCAACAACCGTCAGCGCAACGTAGTGGCCTTGGCCGCCCACCGCGCCGGTCATATCTATGCCCTTGACCGACAACGCCGGGCGTTTGTCCAGCTCGCCAAAGCCCCCCGACCGGGGCCGTTGCTGTTGCCGTTTCAGGTGTTGGAAACCACCGACGGTATGGATATTCTGGCCCTGCAAACCGACGGAACGCTGAACCGCTGGCATGATACGGGCCAACAAGCCGATCATTACCCGGCCAGAATTGAGGTCGAAGGCGTTCGTAATCCGTTTGTCAGCCCGGCCCTGCAACCAGCCGGGAGCAGCCGGGTCGAGGTGGTTTCGGAGGCCGGCGAACTGATGCAACTGAACCCCAACGGCCTGATTGCCAGCCGCAGCCAATTGTACCGGCCCGTGCGCGATGGCTCGTTCCGGCTTTTCCCTGATGTGCAGCAATGCGACTGGCTGCTGTTGCTCACCACCGATACCGAAGTGGCCGTGTTGGATAAAGCGGGGAACCGCAAATTCGAGATTCGAGGTATGCAACCCGGCAATAATGCCGTGCAATACCACCGGCTGGGGGGCGGTGTGGCGGTTATCAGTGTTAAGTCGGGCGGATTCACCACGCTCTTTACAGCCGATGGCCGCACCATTGGCGACCGGCCTATCCCGTCTGATTTCCCGGTGACGCTGCAATTTGATGAGCAAACCAACGAGTTATACGTGCTGAGTGGCGTAGCAAAAGCCGTGCTGTTGTTTTCGATACGACTAAAATGAGATACTTGATTCTTCTTCTTGTCCTCATCCTGTGGCTTGGCGGTTGCTCGCGGGAGGTGATGCAGACGCTCTACAAAACGGGCGTGATTGCCGACGATTACCGCTACGGCGACTTATACCGGCTCTCGAACCTGCCGCAATTCAAAGACCCCGTGCAAGTCTGCCCCCCCCCCGCCCCGCCCCCATCCGGCGAGGGCGTAGCCCTGTATGTCATTGGTGACAGTTTTACCGAACCCGAACGGCTGAGTCAGCGCGATTTTCCGGGCAGCGATTTTCTCCGCACAAAATGGGAAAACCAGAACCGGGTACTGTTAGACACAGCCAAACGAAACATCCTGCTCATCGAAACCGTTGAACGGCACTTCCGCGAGCATTTTGCCCAACCCGTTACTATGCTAACGATTGTTGCTGATACGGCCCGCCCACAAACTCCGGCAACTAACCAAGCCAGTATCACCCGCCAACTCTCGGATTTTATCCAGTCGAAAGGCATCGAGGAACGGCTCGAAACGGTGCTGTTTAGCCAGAACGTTTTTTTGTGGTTCAGGGAGCTAAAAGCCAGCCTGAACCTGAACGGGTTTGGCCGGGTAGCCCCAACGGTGGGCATTTCGCAAGACCACAACCACCTGTTTGCCGGTTTAGATACCGACACCACCAAACATAAAAACTCGTCGTTCGCGGCCCTGCCCAATGCCGAACTCAAGTCCCTGATCGACAGCGCAAACGCCACCGCCGACCGATACCGGGGTTTGGGTTTCGATGCCGTTTACCTGAGCATTATCCCCAATAAGGCCAGTATCTTAGACCCGGCGCAGGGCCGCTATAACCACCTCATCGAGCGCGTTGAGGGCCACCCTCGGTTGCGGGTGCCGGTCGTGTCGGTTTATGAGCAGTACAAACGCCAGCCCGACCGCGTTTATGCCGCTGGCGATTCGCACTGGAACTGCACGGGTCGGCGTATCTGGATTGAACAAGTCAGGAAAACAATCGGTCTGTGAGGCTACCTATCCGGGAAGCGAAACCAGACAATCGGTCTGTGAAAACACAGCCAGAGAAAACTATCTCGTTTCGATACTGATTCGACAGCAACAAAAAAACCCCGCAACAAACTGATTAACAGTTTATTGCGGGGAGTCTAAGTACCGGGTGCCGGACTCGAACCGGCATGTCCTTGCGAACAATGGTGTTTGAGACCATCGCGTCTACCGGTTCCGCCAACCCGGCATCTTGGAAACGGGAGTGCAAAAGTAAACGCTTTCAGAGGAAAGACAAACGGAACGCAAGAAAAAAAGACCCAACGACGACGGATTATCTGTTGTCTTTTTTCTTGCGTCCCGTTTGTCTTTCCTGCGCAAAAACTATTTTTTGTTTTTCGTTGCTACCAACTCCTGCCCCATCAGTTGCATCAATACCCCCGTCACAACCTTGGTGGCATCGCGCTGAAAAATGTACATCGTACCGTAGCTACTGGTTGACTTGAAGGTGTTGTCTTCGGTCTGTTTCAGAATTTTGTTCCGGCCATAGCTGTCCACTTCGCCATACAGTTCGCCTTTTTCGAGCGTGATGGTCACGGCAGAAACGGGACTGCCCGACGGAAACGAGTACGTGCCGACAAACGGCAGCAACTCCGTAGAATCGGCCAGAGAGCAGCAAACCAGATTATGAGCCGGACGAACCGGGCGGGCAAACACCGACTGACCAACGGCAATGGTCAACAGGATGGTGACGATAAAGAACGCGCTTTTTTTCATGATGATTGATTTGAAATAACCTTACAACATTACGGAAAATTTGGCGTAGGCAATCGGGCCTTTATAAAAAACGGCACCCTCAGCGGTCATACCGAAGCGTCGGTAAAAGTCACCTGCTCCGAGTCGGGCATCGCACCAGATTTGGGTGGCCCCCAGCCGTCGGGCTTCATCAAAGGTGTGTTGCAACAACGCCGTGCCAATGCCGAAGCCCTGCCAGTCAGGATGGGTGGCAAACTTGCGAAACCGGGCTACCGGGCCAGCCACAAACAGCGAAATAACGGCAATTGGTGCATCGGCCAGACCAGTTTCGGGTGCATACAGACCGGGCTGAAACGCGCCGAAATGATGGCCTTCGTGGTCATTTTCGACCGTCACGTAGTCCATCGGTTTATCGGGCCACAGCACTGAATGGCGCAGGGCGTAGGTCTGGGCGGGCAAAATGGGCCGGATAATCACCGGAGTTTGCAGGAGGTTTGTCATTGCGCCAATTTCGGTATCTTCGCCCAAAACACGAATAAAGTGCATCAGGCACCGGATCACCGAAAACCGTAACTCTTTTTTTAATGCCGCGTTACTTTATTGACATAGCGTACCGGGGTACGTCATTTGTGGGCTGGCAAAACCAACCCAATGGGCGTAGTGTGCAGGCCGTTATCGAACAAGCACTAACCACGATCCTGCGCCAGCCAATCGCCATTACGGGCAGTGGCCGCACCGACGCGGGTGTTCATGCCGAACAGCAATTCGCCCATTTCGACCGCCCCGAACCCCTCCTGAACCCGGTTTGGCTGCTGCAATCGCTGAACGCGCTGCTGGGGCCGGACGTGGCCGTTTCCCGAATCTTTCCCGTGCAGGATACCGACCACGCCCGTTTTTCGGCGGCATCGCGGTATTATCAGTACCGGATAATCCGGCAGAAAGACCCGTTTCGGGCGGGTTTGGCGTACGTATTTTACCCGGCATTAAACATAAACGCCATGAACGAAGCGGCCAATTATCTACTGAAACACACTGATTTCGAGAGTTTCAGCAAAGTTAAAACCGACGTAAAAACCTTTACCTGTCAGATTGAATTTGCCCATTGGCAGTGCGACCGGGGCGATGATCTGACGTTTCATATCCGGGCCGACCGTTTTCTGCGTGGCATGGTGCGGGCCATTGTCGGTACGTTGCTCGATGTGGGGCAGGGCAAATTGACCGTAAATGCGTTTGAGCAAATTATTCTAAACCGCAACCGCAAATCAGCCGGTCGGGCTGCCCCGGCAGAAGGCCTGTTTTTGGTTGAAGTGGCATATCCTGACCCTATACTACCATGATTGGAACCCTGTTACTCGCTGCCGGGCCGTCTGTCCGCTTCGGCGGCATTGCCAAACAATTGCTCACTATCAACGGCACATCGCTCGTTCGGCTGGCGGCAGAAACGGCCTTAGCCGCCAACCCCACCGGGCCAAATGTGGTGGTGCTGGGCAACCGCCGGAGCCAGATTGCACCCGAATTTGACGGCTTGCCGCTGACATTGGTTGACAATCCGGGCTGGGAAACGGGCATGGCATCGTCGCTGAAAACGGGGCTGGCCGGGCTGTATCTCATGCAGCGCAATCTCGATGCGGTGGTCGTTCTCTACGCCGATCAGCCGTTGGTGTCACCCGCGCTGGTGAGTCATCTTATCCATACGTTCACCGAAACCGGAAAGGGACTGATCGCTTGTGAAGCAAAGGGAAAATTGGTTATCCCGGCATTGTTTGGCTGGAAATACGTGGATGAACTGCTCAGTCTCACCGGCGACAAGGGCGCGCATTGGATTATTGCCCGCCACCGGACCGACTGTTTAGCCGTGCCGTTTGATGATGCAGCCATTGATCTCAACAACCGAACCGATCTCGATACGTTCGTAACGGTACGAAACGGCACCAAAAATTAGCAGCCGGTTAGTTGTTCCGGTAGTTATAGGTGTGCGTTTGCACGATGTTCTGGCCGTTTTCTTTCACGGTCTGCAACCGCAGAAACGAATCGTATTCATAGTAGGCCGTCCGTCCGTCGGGGCTGGTTTGCGAGTCCATCCCGACTAACGGGCGGTAGGTGGCCGACTTGACTAATGCGCCGGATAAACTGGTGCGTAGTGTTTTTATCCGGTCGCGGAGGGTGGCCGCATCATCAGAATTGCCCACCGAACCGGGCGTAAGAGCCTGGTTATTCAGTGCCGTTACCACATCACCAAACGTGGCGTTGGTGACTTCGGCAATTGGATACTGGCCTTTGTAGCCCCATAAAACCGTTGTTGGCTGACCGCCCCGCCGGATAAACTGCCGGTAATTACCCCGCCCGTCAAACTCACTGTACTCGATTTCGGTATCGTAGCGGCTGTCCACCGTTCCCGATGTCGCATACGAAAAAGCATCAACAGTAAGCGGCACCCGTAGTTTTCTGATATCGGTCAGGTGCAGATTGTTACTGACCAACGAATAGCCCTGATAGCTGCCGCCGATAATCTGGTCGGTGCCGTTACGCCGGAATTTGGTGATGGTTTCTAACGGCACACCCAACATATTTCGGCTAATCATGCTGGTAATCAGCGACGTTTCCGGAAAATCCTGCGGATAATACAACTCGGTGATGCGTTGCTCGCCGTTGGTATGGCTGGCGGTCTGGATTTGCGAGACCACGTTTTGCAAAGCAGCATCGTAGGTCATCTGGGCTTCGCTCACCACCGGCGAACCATCGTACCACATTGTGCTGGTGCTATGAACGGGCTGGGCAAAGCCGAGGTTGGTAGTGTAGGGGCCAACCTCAAATTTATCTATTGAGCCGGTGCTGTAGCTGCCGCCCTCAAAATTGACCCTCAACCCCGGAATACCAATCTCCGAGAAGGCATAATCCGTCGCGGTTTGCTGCACGAACGAGAACGTACTGCCATCGTATTTATAGGCTTTGGTGCCGGTCAGCAGCCCGGTTTTGTAGTTGACTGATTCTGCCGGGCGAAAGGGCAGCCCACCGTAAAATACGTCGCCATAATCAAAGGGCGACGTGTATGTATAGACCGTTTTGCCGTTGGTTTGGGCCCCGCTCCCCTGCGTTGCCTGCACTTCACGGTAGCCGACATGACTACCCTGCGTGAGGGCCATATCGAGCGTATTTTGCGCCACCCGAACCAAATAACGGGCCTCCACTTCGCCCGATAGCGTTGGGCCGGGTACTTCACAAAACGTGCGTTGCACATAATCATAGTTGGGCAGGGCATAAATCACCCCGCTCGACCGGGTTGGTTCAGCGGTCATAACATACTGATAAGCAATTGTTTGCGCTATATCATTGGCTTGTTCGTGGATATACTGTTCTTTCAGCCGAACCCCGCCTGCGAGTGCCGGTGAGGAATACAGAGACGGGCCGTAGTAAGCCACACCAATGTAGGCATAGTCGTTGGCCTGCAAATCAGGGTCACAGCCTGCACAACCCGCTTCAAGGGTGTACGTGTCGGGCAGGAGCGTTATTGGGAACGATTCGTTGGTATCGCCGTATCCTAACCGCCGTTCGATCAGCACCGTACCGTTGCTTTTTCGGATGCGAACAATGGGCTTGGTCAGGTTGGTAGCCCCCGTTACCCGACCCACAATACCGACCTGACCCGACGTAGCCTGGTTGGGCGTGTTGGGATCGGGGTTTACGGTGAAGGTGGTGGTAACGGGGCCGTTACCTGTTGTGTTGATTTGCATCGAAACGCCGGGAATAAAATAATCCCGCGCGTAATCCGAGTAAGGGGTCGAGCCGATGAAATTGTACCGATGGGCTTCATACGCCAAATCGGTGTAGCCGCCCGTTGGGTAGACAATCCGGTTCAGAACACCGTATTTGGTGGTTTCTGAATTAGGCTCCCGGTTGGCTCCTGCATAATAAGTGTATCCGCCGTTAGCCGGTGAAAGCACCCAACCGGCGGGCAACAGCGTGGAATTTCCCGTCTGACCGTTGTAGTATCCCCAATGATCCTGCGCAGTCATGTAGGGAGCCAACGGGGGCAGCGTACCATACTGACTTTCATAGTCAAACTGGTGGGGCGGTGCGCTGTTTTGGCCGCCGTTGCGGGCGTACACCTTACGAAGCGTGAGCCGGTTTGTCGAATAATCCTGCTCAAGCTGAAACGTGCGGATTTCTTCGTTCAGGTGGTTTTTGACCACCACCTGCAACAGTGCTACAAAGTCCTGATTATAACCCGCGTAGCTAATCAGCCGCCCGTTGTCTTCGCGCAGGTTGGTGGCTGGCACAAACGAGACCGTCACCGTACCGTTGTCGGTGGTGATGCGCTGAATCCGCTTGCCCAGTACCGACAGCCGCGACGTGGCCCCGTACACGCCCCCGCCGTTGCCGCAGGCCGAATTACCATCGATCAGCCAACGGTATGATTCGGAGGCTTGCCAGGCGTAGTAAAGCGAATAGTCTCCGTAGGTAAACAGAATTTTGTTCTCGCCGTTGGTGTCGGCAATTTCGCTCACATACCACGACGACGTGAAGGCCCTTGGCGATTTGCACCCCAACGCGCCGAGGGTGGTTTCTTTGGTCGTCTCACGGTCGCGGAAGGTGTAAACCGTTCCCCGGTCGTCGGTGATTGTCCACTGATCGATTTGGCCGTTAGTGGCGAGTTGGTAGGCGATCTTGATTTTCTGACTGCTGCGATAAACTACCGGCGCACCGTTCCAGTCGAACATGAACTGCGCCGTAATACCGGATACATTCACCGAAAAAACATCGGGTTCTACGTCGGCGCAACCTTCTACAATCTCCGAATAGGTAATGAGCCGGTTGTTGTCTGACTCCTGCAAAATGCCCGGCACCGTGCGGCCCTGGCTGTATGTCAGAAAGCCGTAGGTGAGTTGGTCGTCGGGTTTGCCGCGCACGGTGCGGGTTACGAGGCCACCCGCGTTTAAGGCCCAGCCGCTGCCCACCCACGACGGTATTTCGTCGAGTTTGATGCCGCTGGCGTGGTAGCTCAGGGCAACGGGCAGCACGAGTGGCCCGCTTTTGATGTCATACAGCGGAATACTGATGGTGGGTGTGCCGGTGTAGAGGCTGACCGGCACCTGAGCAAATTTGCCGAGACTGGCCGCTTCGGGCGAGGGGCCAATGAGTTGCGGGCCAACGTCGGAGGGTTCCTGCCCGGAGGGGGCCACTTTGTTGGGCGGCACGGCGGGCAGCGGAAACCGGATGGTATCGCCGGGGGCGGGGTGAACCTGAGCCGCAGCGGGCCGGGCCGTGAGACACAGGATCAGGCTTGCCAAAGCGAAAAGGCGGAACAGGACGTGCATGGGTGTAGTTGATTTTGTAGAATAAACGCTCGTTATTTGACTCATAAACACCTGAAAACTATGACCTTCGGCACCACCCTCCGCAGAGAGCGCACCCTGAAACGAATGCCCCAAGACGAACTGGCTGATTTGTCGGGCGTAAGCCAGCCCACCATCAGCAGTTGGGAAAGCGACACGACTCAACCCAATGTAGGCGAAGTCAAACGCCTGGCAAAAGCACTGAGCATTTCGGCAGCTACGTTACTGGATGAAAATTCGGCGATGAACGTGAAACAAACCAAAAATGAGCAAGCCATTGTCAATCAGTACAATTACGATTCGGAGCGCAAGGTTTGGGAGGCATTAGACAAATCCCGCCAGGAAACCATTGCCGCCCAACAAGACGTAATCGAAGCCTTGAAATTGGCGTTGGGGCTCCAAAGCACAATTTAGGTCAATCATATGCATCGCCCAAGAAACTAAATTGATTATTCAACCAGTACCAGCCTATTCCACCCTCACTGTACAAGTTTTCAAGAAGTTCTGTAAAACTTTTGGCGACAACTGGGTTAGAACCTGCTACTCCGTGCCTATCCCAAAAACTGTCATAGCAAACGCCAAGTCTGCTACTATCCAAATCAATGGTGATGTACTGTCCGTTTTGGTCAGTAGCAATCACAAACCAATTATAACTCCTATCATCCTGAATATCTTCGCCAATAATTTCAGGATTTGCCCGGATGAAATCCTTTGGATGCACAATGCTAATTTTATATTCTTTGGATGGAAATAAATCCATACCTCCGCATAAAGAATAGAAAACTGCAACATCTTCTGGCAAAGAAAGATTTCCGGGAGTTTCGGGCAAGCCTATACTTGGCCTTGTAATACACTCTGAACTTTTAAATATTCGAGAAAACAAGTCGTTGATTTTCATTACTTTAACGAGTATAAATATACCTATTCAAGGCGTTATAATAATTCTGTCGTGCGGCTGCGGGAACTCCTGCGGCATTAAACATCCGTTCAGAAAGGGCTTGAACCTCTCTCGGCGATACGGTTGTCCAGTCGACTTTACCGCCAACTGCTCGACCCGTTTTTTCTTTTAACCACTGGCGATATGCAACTTTTGTTGCGTCATGTTGGCCCTTAGTTAAAGCAATTGTTGGATTATCACTTGCCCTACTATTATAACCAGGGATGTTGTAGGTGGCCCAAACATCTAAAAGTCCATGATGATTCTCGAAGGGAGAGTTCGACGGTCTGTAATCTACAACGTCAAATTCAGCAACTGATCTTCCCTGTCCATACGGGAATTTTTTTTCTTCAAGTTCAAAAAGTTCAGCTACCTCGCGTGGTAATAAGTCATTTCCCTGAGCAACTGCCGTTGATCGTTGTCCTATAAGTTCTTGATACCGATTTTCCTCATGTTCCGGTAACTTCTGTTCCCATTCATTGTTCGGCCCTGCCGGGTGAGACAATAACATGGCACCCACAAAGGCAACAGCAGCCCCGCCAATCGGAGTCAGAAAACGCCCAATACCCGCCAGGATTCCGCCCCCATTACCGCCACCAGCCGGTGGTGCCTGCGGGGTGGTTCGCATGGACACCGAGGGCGTTCCGCGCAATTGCTGAAACTTCTTTTTGGCATCGTCACCCGTGTAAGTCGTTTTATCACCGTTGACCTCAACACCCATCCCGTCGGGGTCAATAAGCAGAACCGGGTTATTCAGCCCAAAGACAAACGGGCTGGATGAATCATAGACCTCGGCCAACGGGTCAACCACGCTCCACCGCCCAATCTGCGCGTCATAGCCCCGCGCCCCAAAATCAAACAGCCCACCGCCCAACTCCTTCACTCCTTCTTTGCCGTTGAAACCTAAGCGGTTACTGCCCGCGCCACCGCTCAAACCGCCCCACAAGGGCAAACCCCAGGGGTCATAATCAGTGAACTGACTCACAAACGCCGGGGCCGCCGGGTCTAAACTATCCCGGTACACCACCCGCACGTTGCCCAAGTGATCCCGGTAAAAATACTCGTAGCCCGTAGCCGGGGTGTAGCGGCCTTCCGCGTGCTGTATCTCAAACAGAACGCCGTTCAGGTATTGAAACGGGCCAACGTAGTCCCGCACCTCGCCCACACCGCCACCCGCCGGCGTTACGGCCATCCGCAGTTTCTGCCCCGTAGCTGTGTAGGTATAACTCACCACCTTGCCGCTCGTGAAACTCACGCGCCGGGGCAGTTTGAGGTGGTTGTAGAGAATCTCGTCAATGCCCCGGTTGCGGTCTTTCTTTAGCGACCCATCGGCGTAGTACTCATAATCATCGGCCCCGGTGTGGGTGTCGCGGAAATCGCCCACGTCGGCGTTGGTGGTGATGCCATCGCTGACGGCGTTGAGCCGGTTGCCCAGCCCGTTGGCCGTGTAGGCGTAGGTAAGTTGGTCTATGCCAGCCCGGTTCAGGCTTTGCAGATTGCCGTTTTGGTCGTAGGTCAGGTTGTCAACGCTGTAATTTTCGTTGGCTGGCCCGCTGTACCCCGCCCCCGTCAGCCGGTCGGCTCCGTCGTAACTGTACGAATACGAGCGGCTTTGCCCGTCGCGGGCCGTGACCCAGGTCTGCGAACCAATGTTGCCCCCGTACTGCCCGGCATCCTCACGCCCTAATTTTAGGGCAAACAGACTGCCGCCCGTCAGGTCAGCATTGCCGGCACCATCGGTGTTGATGCCCGACAGCCCGCCCCGGATATGATACCGATACCGGATGGTTTGCAACGGGCCGACCCGCGCCCCGCTGCCCGGCCCTAACCGCAACGTACTGCCCAAGCCAAACACCAATCGGCCACCAATCCGCAACGGCCCCGCCCCAACCCGTGTGGTGGCCGGGATGCTCACGGTGTGACCGGGGTTCAGACTCACAGCGGCCCCGGCAGTAGGCAGACTGCCGCCCTGCCAGGTGCCGGGCTGGTTCCAGGCTCCGCTTTGCTGGCTACTGGCCGGGCCGCCCGCCCCGCCGTTGCCCCCGGTGGTTTTACCCACCAACCGACCGATGGCATCGTAGGTATAACTCGCCAATTCTACCGGCGCGGCTCCGTCAAGGGCGTGGGTCAGCCGAACGGGGCGGCTGGCGTGGTCATACCCGGTTGTGGTGGCTACGGTTGTCAGCACCGGCTGACCGTTCACCGTCCGGTCGTGGCGCAGGGTTACGGCCAACACCTCCCCGTTGAAGCGGTATTGGGTGTCCGTCCGGTCACTCCCGCCCAAATGGTTCTGGCTTTGCTGCTGAATGATGCGTCCGCGTTCGTCATACCACAGCCCGAAGTTATACCAGGCTCCGTTTTCCAGATTCCGCACCTGACCGCCCGTTGGCAAACCCCGCACCGCCGGACTCGTGGCATCGGGAAAGGGATTGGCAAACGCGCCCGTCGGGTTAAAACTCAGCCCAACATCGGTGTAGGAGTCGTAGTAGCTCAGCGTCAGCAGGTCGCCGGTGCCGGGCGAAACCGTGCCGGGGTAGGCTTGGCGGCTCAGGCTGGCAAAGTCGTTCCGCAAGTCGGTGGCCGAACGGCTCAGGGGCAGAAGTCCGGTTTGGACGGGCCGGTTCAGCCCGTCGTAGCGCGTAAACCGCCACTTGGTTTCGGCCCGGTCCTGCTCATCCTGACTCATCACCAAGCGGTCGGAAGTGTCATAAACCAACTCCGTCCAGCCCGCCGAGGGCAGGTGCTTCCGAATCAACAGGCCGCGTGTATCGTATTGATATACAAAGGCCAACTCGTCGAAAATGGCGTTTGTAAAGTCTAAATAGGCTGCTGTGGTCTGGAAATAAGCCGTCAGTTTGGGCGGCAGCACCCCCGCCAACCGGCCCAAATCGTCATAGACATACACCGTTGAGAGCGTTTCCGAAGCCGACACCACCACGTCGCGCCGGATAAGCCGCCCCTGCAAATCGGTATAGTCGAGCGTGGCCTGACCCTGTTCATCGGTCGTGGTTTTGACTGACAAATCCTGGGCGTTGTAGCTGTCGGTAGTGGTTGTGCCGGGAACAAGCGCGTTAATCCGGCTGTCGGTGATGTGGAAGCGGTACACCGTTGCCGGGGCCGTGCCGTAGTGCATGGTCTGGGGCCGTTCGGTGGGGAATCGCCAGGCATTGCCCGGCCCCAACTGGCTGACAACCCGATTCAGGGGGCTGGCTTCGTAACTGGTTTGGGTGGCAACATAATTATCATTGTAAAAGACTGCCCCCCGATAGCCGGGGTCTGCTATGGGTTGGCCCTGGGTATCGCCCGGCACGGGTGGGAGCCGGAATTCGGGTCGCCCAAAGGTATCGTAGGTCGTAAAGCCAGTCACTACATCTTCTGCGCCTGATCCTCCCGCCCGCCACTGCACAGTTTGGGCGGGTCGGCCTAAGCCATCGACATAGTTGATGCTGGTCTGAACGGCGGAGTAGCTGGCGGGGCCGGGCAGGGTGGTAGCCGCGTCGCGGGGAGACTGGTGGAGGATGTAGTTTTGGCTGGCCGACGGAGCCAGGGTTTGGGCGATGCTGACTGTGGGATGGGCCGTTAGCCAGCAGGTCAAAAAAGCAAGCGGGTAGACGTGTTTCATGGTGCGGTTGTCGGTGAGGGGTGGTGATTGTGTGGTTCAAAAGTAGGGGATGAAGCAATATATGGCAATGGAAAAGTGTATAGTTTTGATTTAGATACTGAATAATTCGCACATACTGGTGTATAATTCTCCTAAAGTAAACCGGGGCAACGCGAACGGCAGTGGCTGTGCCGGGCCTTTGCAACGGTACGAAATGGCACGAAAGATTGATTCAGTTGTGACGGTATTGTAGTTTTGCGTCAGGTTATTACCAACGAGAAAGCGCGTAATCAGCAAACAGTTGCCTTGCTGCCAGCAGAGTAGCGGTTTTTGGCACGGCTCTTGTCAGAGGGTATCAATCAAACGCATATTCTCGACCGCTATAATCATGTTCCGATACCTTTTTCTGACCATTACTGCCTGTCTATTCCTGCACGGTGCCTCCATGGCCCAAATCCAGTTTTGTGGAGAAACACTGCCCCAAAATCAGCCCGACGTGCGCCAACGCTGGGAACGCACCCTGAGTCGGCAGGTGGCCCAGTCAGAGCAGGTGGTCCGGCTGAAACAACGGGCGGCTGTGGTTTTCCCGGTGATCGAACCCATTCTGGAACAGTATGCCATACCAAAAGATTTTAAGTATATTCCCCTGATCGAGAGTGTGTTACACCCCTACCCCGCTTTTTATGGCGATGCTGCCGGGTTCTGGCAATTGACTCCGCAGCAGGGCAAACAGTTGGGCCTGATGGTGGCGGGCCGGGGCAGAGACCAACGCTACGACCTCCGCAAATCAACGGTGGCTGTCTGCGAATACCTCTGGCAACTGCACCGCGAACTGGGTTCGTGGGCGTTGGTGGCCGCTGCCTATCACAACGGGCCACAGGGTATCCGGCAGGTGAAAGACGAACAAAAGTACCCCTCGCCGTTCAGCGTAACCTACCATCCCGAAACTAAATCGGCTCTGTATCAGGCCGTTGTGCTAAAAGAACTCTTTACCCGCCCGGCAGACTACGTCAACCGCGTTGACAACACCGCCCGGCAGGCCATCAACACCCGCCAACCCGATCTGACGGCCAGTCAACAGCAGGTTATCATGGCTTCGCTGACCACCCAACCCGAACCAACCCAACCCGCGCCCACGCCCGAACCCACCGCAAAGCCAACGATTGTGGTGCTGACCGAAGAAGCAACGGCTCCGGCCAAACCCGCAAAACCCCGGCAGACACTTGCGCCCGCGCCAGACATGGTGGCTACCATTGCGCCTTCGCTGCTGGTAGAAAGCCGGGGCGTAACGGGCAACACCCTGGCCGAGGGCCAGTTGGTACTGTTTGACGTGGTGCGTTCGCAGACCATCAATGGCCTGCCGGTATCAGTTGGTGATTTGATTTATGCCCATATCGAAACAATGAATGCAGCAACCGGGCGGGTGTTTTTGCGGGCCGACCGGCTGCTATCGGCGCAGACCCAGACAACGATAAAATTGAATATGATTGCCGTTGAGAAACCAAAACAGCCTGGTGTACCCATACCTGCCCGAAATCAGGCCGGGAATGGCTGGCGGCTGTCGTGGGAATCGTTGTAGAGATCACCCAATAATCGTTTCAACTCCCGCTGGGCCGAGCGGATATTCCGCGCATCCTGATAGATCAACCCGGATGCCAACGCCACCACCATCGCGCCTAATGTGTAGCCCTGCACGGCATCGTTGGTAGTTGGCAATAAACTGATAACCTGCCGGTTGAGCGTGACTGAGTCCGTATAAAGTTCGGAAACAGGGCCGGGCAGAAACAACACGCCCCGCTTGTCGAGGGTGTCGGCGTGAGTAAGCAGGCTATTCTGGCAGGCGTTGAAATCGAGGTGGTGGGTGGTGGTCAGAGAATCCCAGTGGCGGGCCTGATACTGGGTCAGGGCGCGGGCCACGTCGCGCCAGGACTGCGTGAGGGGCGCAATTTGTACCGGATTCAGGGCTTCCATATCGTTGGCAGGGTAGGTTCTGAGAGAACATAGCGGGCCGAAAAGGTAAGCAACCGCCCGCCCATCGCCAACTTTTCAGGTTGATTTTGAGCCATCGGTAAAACGATTTTGCCAGCACCGGCTTACAACCAGATAAAACCAAGCACCCGAACGGGTCGGTGGGTGAACGGTGTCGGCCTAAACTGATTTTTTCGGGCGACGTATCGGTAATATCGGTCGCCAACGCGGAGGGTCGTTCGGCTCGTTAATACGCTGGGATTCAGGTCATCGTCAATCGTGTGCAGACTGCCGTTGGTGCGGCTGGCTATCGCATAATGGTCGGGCATAAAGGGCCGGGCTGTGTTGTCGGTTGTGCCGCACAGCACCACGTGAACCGGCTTTTTAACCCCGCTCAGTTGGCTCATATCTTTTACCGCACTGCCGTTATCAGCTATTAGAATCAGTTGCTTCGCGCCGGGAAACAGCCGTTGAGCCGTCAGCAAGGCAGCCACGTCATTTTCGGCATCATCAGTGTTATGCACCGTATTTCGGGCGCCTTCAATCATCACCGGCAACACAGAGGCAACGTCGCGGTCGCGGGTTACAAACATCCGTCCGGCGGGGCCTCCCGGCTTCGTTTGTTGCCCTAAGCTGTCACAATCGGTAAAGAACAGGATACCTTTTATGGCCGGATTGCGGGCGTTCTGCCGAAACCAGGCGAACAACTGCGTACTGTACGGATACATACTGGAGGTCAGATCACAAACCACAACGGCATCGGGCCACCGGCGCAGGTTGCGGCTCAGGGTGTTATACGAGGTTGAATCAGGGCCAAAATCGCCGGTCAGCATTTGCTGTTCGATGGCCGTTTCTTCGCCACTAAATTTGATCGTTGGCGGTTGCTTCAGCGTTCTATGCATTGTTACTACCGGATTAATAACTTGATAATGAGCCGCTATCAGCGCAATTTCACCCGACCAGCCGGGCGTACTGATTGCCAGTACGGGCTTCGGATTCTGTATCTTCTTCGCGCGTTTTCTGGGGCAAACAGGGCGAACTCGGTCTGCTTTATGGTCTGTCTTTCTCACCGCATTCGTCTCCGCAACGCGGGTATCAGCCATCGGCAAGATCGTTGGGCGAGGGCGAGAGCGGGATACCGTTACGCTGGTTTGTGGCACGATTTCCGGCACGATTAACCAACCGACAATGAACAGAATACCCAAACTGCCAATACTCACCAACGCCCGCAGCCGCCAGCGTTGCCGTTGCAGTTTTTGTTGCATCTGCTGCCAGCTTTGCGGGGCGTAGGCGGGGCGGTATTCGTGCAGCGTCTGGCGCACCCGGTCGTGGAGTTTAGTATCGGTTGGTGGGTTCATGGGAGTCGGTGGTTTGGTTGGTCAGGGCATGGCGCAGCAAGCGGTTGGCTTCGGACAGGTGCGCCCGTGAGGTGCTTTCGGCTAAGCCAAGCCGCCCGGCAATCTCGCGGTGCGAATACCCCTCCAGCACGTATAAACTGAACACAAATCGGTAGGGCAGCGGCAGTTGGTGCAACGCCCGCAGGATGTCTTCGGCAGCGAGGTCGGCCAAAATTCCGTCGTCGTTCAGGTAGGGTTCGGCTACCGTGTGCGCCACTGATTCCAGCGACATATCGGCGGCCCGTTTCCGGTTTTTGCGGTAATAATCAATGGCCGTATTCACCATAATTCGCCGGAGCCAGGGCAGCAGCACAGCCTCATTTTTCAGGGTTTTCAGCCCGCGAAACGCTTTCAGAAAACCATCGTTGAGCATCTCGCGGGCATCGTCGGGGTTGCTGGCGTGGGCTAAACAAACCGACAGGGCATAGCCGTAGAAGCGTTCATAAAACGCCTGCATATCGGCCTCCCGGTTTCGGCGACAGCCCGCAATAATCTCGGCTATTGGTCTATCAATCAAGCGAATATAAATATTAAAGCGGACTTATTGACAACCCGAATAGGTGTAGGTTTCGGTAGTAGTAACGTCCTGATCGGCTGCCGCCGGATTCGGATGGGTGGTCTTTATCACGGCCTCGCTGATGAATCCCTGCGCGTTGGTCTGCACGGTAGCCGTGCTTTCTTCGTACAGATAAATCACCTTGCTGACGGGATTCAAAAAGAACAGTTTCTTCGTTGCCAGCACTCCATCCGGGCTGAGGTTGTTATACCAATTGACTGATACCGGCGGAAATCCCTTGAACACAGGTAACGAAGCCGACGACGGTTTGGCACCGGCCCAGGTTTGGCTGTAATACTCGACCAACTGGCCTTTGTCGAAATTTTCCTGTTTCAAAATCCGGCGTTGACTGTCGTACTCATAACGGAGTTCGTAGCTGGCATCGCCCAATTTTGTGACAACGCCGTTCTGAATCGTGAACGGATGCCGGTCTGTCCCGCCAACGTTCTCGGCGTAATCAACCAACTGGTTTTTCTGATACGTCCAGGTTTGTGAATAGTCGGCTCCCGGCTTTTCTTTGGCGATAGCCGGATCGTGAACAATGGTACTGGTTATGTTTGTTTTGGTGGTTAAATCGCCCGCAGCGTCATACACAAACGAACTCGTTACGGTTTGGGTAAGTCCGTAGGCACCGACCCGTTTTGATACGTGGCCCGACAACCGGCCCGCTGCGTAGGCATAACTGTCGGTTGTGGCGATTTGCTCGCGGTAGGTTTTGTCCGGCGTAGTCAGCACGTACAATTCCTGGGTGGCCGAAGCCGTCAGAAAGCCGGTTGCGTCGTAGGTATAGGCAACGGTTTTGTTGCCGGTTTGGATACCAGTGGCCCCGTTGAGTGGTTTTTTATCGGTCGTTGTTGTGGTTTTCAGGAGTTTACCCTGCCCGTCATACTCGTAGATTGTCTGGGCGGTTTCATCGTAAAATTTAGACTTCGACACAGCCACCGACTTCTGAATCCGGCAACCCGGTTCGGGCGTTGGGTTATCGGCAGAGTTGGTGCCGCAGCCCGTAGTGAGCCACCCGATAAGGCCGCAGAACAGCAGCAGCCGGGCGTTGTTGAGGAAAAATGTCATAATACAGAAGACAGTTTTGCGTGAAAAAGCCGGGCGTTATCCCGATAACAGCATAGACGCGCCCGGCCCCGAAAACGCTGGCGTGATGCCCTATTTTTTTTGGTGGTATTTTTGAGACCCGCTATTTTTCACGAAATAGATCGTAGCAGTTTCGGCAGTTCTCCTTATCAATCAATGCGTTACGACGATTTTATTTGGCTCACCGATTCGCGGCAATCGCTGATTGACCCGGCCCACACCGTTTTTTTTGCTATCCGGGGCAACCGGCACGACGGCCATGCCTTCATCGAAACGCTGTATGAGCGGGGAGTCCGGCATTTTGTGATCGAGAAACCGGCCCTGACTCCCGCCCGCCATGCCAACCTGATTACCCTCGCCGGGGCCATGTTTATCGAAGTCGAAAGCAGCCTGCATACCCTGCAAACCTGGGCCGCTGAACATAGGCAACAGTTTCAGATTCCGGTGATTGGCATCACGGGCAGCAACGGCAAAACCATTGTGAAAGAGTGGCTGGCGCAGCTTTTGGCCGACGAGTATGCGGTCTGCAAAAGCCCCAAAAGTTATAATTCTCAGTTGGGCGTACCGCTGTCGGTGCATGAGTTGGCGGCCCGGCACACGCTGGCGATTTTTGAAGCGGGCATCTCGCAACCGCAGGAAATGCAGCGGCTCGAAGCCGTGATTCGGCCCACCATCGGGATTTTTACCAACATCGGCCCCGCGCACGACGAAGGCTTCAAGACCCGCAAACAGAAAGTAGCCGAGAAGCTCCGACTCTTCACCCACGCCGAAACGCTCATTTACTGCGCTGATTATGAAGATATTGACCATGAAGCCCGGCTGTTATTACGGGCCGTGAATCCCCGGATTCAACTCGTTACATGGTCTGTCAATGAGAGAGCCATGTTTCGGGTATCCGCCCAAAACGGCCAGCTTTTTTTGCTACCCGGTGAGCATTACGCCCTCGACGATGACGGTGTTTGGGGGTTTTCGATACCGTTCTCTGACCCGGCTTCGGTTGAGAATTTAACCCATTGCCTGGTGGCGTTGCGCGTTTTGAACGCTACCCAGCCCATTGTCATCAGCCGCGATGCGATTCAGGAACGATTGGCCCGGCTCCGCCCCGTTTCGATGCGGCTCGAACGCAAAGAAGGTATCAACGGCTGCATTCTGATTGATGATTCATATAGCAACGACCTGGCCGGGCTGCAACTCGCCCTCACGTTTCAGGAGCAACAAGGGATGGGCAAACCCAACGTCGTGATCTTGTCTGACCTGCTCCAGACCGGGCAGCGCGATGAAGAACTGTATGCCCAGATTGGACGACTCATCAGCACACAAAACGTAGCTCACTTCATTGGTATAGGGCCGGTTATCAGCCGGTTTACCGATTTTTTTCCGGCAAATAGCCAGTTTTTCGATAGCACCGAAGCCTTTATGACCGGGTTTGGTTTTGATACAGTACGTGATTCGGTGGTGTTAGTGAAGGGCGCACGGGCGTTTGCTTTTGAGCAGATTGTGAACCGGCTGCAACGCCAGCAACACGGCACCGTGCTGGAAATCAACCTCGATGCGCTGACGCATAACCTGAATTATTACCGCGCCAAAGCAGGATCAAAAACCAAAATCATGGTCATGGTGAAAGCGTTTGCGTACGGCAGTGGCAGTGCCGAAGTAGCGCAATGGCTTCAGTTTCACCGGGTTGACTACCTCGCCGTTGCCTACGCCGACGAAGGCGTAACGCTCCGGCAAAATGGCGTTTCATTGCCAATCATGGTCATGAACCCCGCCCTCGAAACCTTCGGCACACTGCTCGAACACAACCTCGAACCCGAATTGTACAGCATTCGCATCCTGCATGAGTGGGCCAAATTTATAGAAAAGGAGGAAGGAGGGGGAGAAGAGGGAGGAAGGGGAAGAGAGGGAGTTATCGCCCAATCTTCCTCCCTTTCCTCCCTTTCCTCCCCTTCTTCCTCCTCTTCCTCCCTTTCCTCCCTTTTTCATTTAAAAATTGATACCGGGATGCACCGATTAGGCTTCCTGCCTGATGAAATACCGGCAGTGGTTTCGTTCCTAAAGCAACACCCGGCTCTGCGCGTCGCCACCGTATTCAGCCACCTTGTCGGCTCCGACGAGGCCGGGCTGACCGATTTTTCGCGGCAACAGCACGAGCGTTTCACCGATAGTCTTACCGTTCTCGAAGCAGGATTGGGCTACCGGCCAACGGCGCACCTGCTCAATTCGGCGGGTATTGTGCGCTTCCCGGAGTTTCGGCTCGATATGGTTCGGCTCGGTATCGGGCTGTATGGCGTAGAGAGCAGCCGCTTGGAACCCGCAGCCGTGCGGCCCGTTGGCACGCTCAAAACCACCATCAGCCAGATAAAAACCGTTGCTGCCGGAGACACCGTTGGCTATGGGCGAAGGGGCGTACTGACCCGCAACAGCCGCATTGCCACCCTCGCCATTGGCTACGCCGACGGGTTTGACCGGCGGTTTGGCAACGGCACCGGCCACGTCTGGATTGCCGGTGTTCGCTGCCCCACCGTTGGCAACGTGTGTATGGATATGACGATGGTTGACGTAACCGACGCGCCCACCGCACGGGAAGGCAACGTGGTAGAAATCTTCGGCTCGAACCTGACTATCAGCGAGTTAGCTGCCGCTATCGGCACCATTCCGTATGAAATTCTGACTGGCGTGAGCGAGCGCGTGAAGCGGATTTTTTTTCGGGAAGGCAACTGAGGGGTTGATTCATCACCAACGAATAAGCCTTCAAACCTGGCTTTTATAAAACCGCCAAAACCTCCTCAACCAACGCCGAAACAGGCCGCCGTGCGTCGAGCCAGTGAATGTGATGGCCGTCGCGTTCCATCTTGCGGAAATAGGTCATCTGCCGCTTGGCAAACTGGTGAATGGCCGTTTCAAGCCGGGCGGTCATGGTGGCGTAATCGAGTTGGCCGGTCAAAAATTGGGTAATGAACTTGTATTCAAGGCCGTAGAAAATCAGTTTCTCTGCCCGAACGCCCCCGGCCAGCAACTGCGCTACCTCCTCAATCATGCCGTTCTGGAGCCGCTGATGCAGCCGGGCCGTGATGCGCTGCCGCCGAACGTCAACGGGTAAGGCAAGACCAAAGATAGTGGTCAGTGGCAAGTGGTTAGTGATGAGCGGCTGACCGCGAACCTCAGTAGCTAATGCCACTTGCCACTTGCCACTTGCCACTAACCACTCACTAATTTCAATGGCCCGGATGAGCCGTTTGCGGGTGCTGGTATCGGCGAGGGGCGTGTAGGCCGATGGTGGCATTTGGGCAAAGCGGGCGCTGAGTTGGTCGTCGGTGAGGGGCGCGAGTTCGGCGCGGAGTATTTCGTTGACTGGCACAGCCGTGAACTGAAAATCGTTCAGCACCGCGCTCAGATACAAACCCGTTCCGCCACAGACCACCGGCACCCGGTTTCGGGCGGTAATGTCGGCTACGGCACGGCCAAAATCCTGCTGATAGCGATGCACGTTGTAGTCGTCACCCGCGTCTAAGATATCAATCAAGTGGTACGAAACCGGCTGACTATCAAGCGTGTATTCGGCAATGTCTTTGCCCGTGCCGATGTCCATGCCCCGATACACCTGCCGCGAATCAGCACTGATGATTTCGCCGTTGAGCCGGGCGGCCACCGCCACCGCAAGCCGCGTTTTGCCCGATGCCGTTGGGCCAAGAATGACGAGCATTGCCACGAATCTCACCGAAAAATTGCCCGGAACGGGACTTCTATGGGGAATACCGGGTCTTTGATAATGCCGTCGGTAAAGGTCCACATTCCGCCCGTTGCCGTTCTGATTTGCACTACGCGCAAGACCGGCACAATGAGCCAGACCGATTTAACCCCGGCGGGGAAATAGATGGCGTTCATTTTGGCCGTAATCTCGGTTGTGGCTTGTTTTGGCGACTGAATTTCAATGGCAATCAGGGGGGGCTGGGTGTAAAAAATAATGTCATTGTCCCAGTCTTCGGGCAGTTTGGGATACACGCAGACATCGGGTTTGCACTTGCCGGTTGATAGTTCCAACTCCAATTCGGGTAGCACCTCATACTCGGCATCGTAGCGGTCGAGCGTGACACAGACGCGATTGATAATTTTGGAGTGGTTCACTGACATTACATCTTCCGAGTAAAATTCTTCGATTAAATCAACTGCAAGGGCTTCCATAGCGTCAATCGTTTTTTCAAAGATAAGAAAGTTGTGGGCCGTTTGAGAAAAAATTCAGCGAACACTTGACAAGTTCGGATTCTTCTCATTTACTTTGCATCACAAAGTACTTTTATCTCATGGAACACTTCATTTCGTTTCCGCTTCATCAAAAGCCGCTTGCTGTTTGTCCCACACCGGAGGGGGTCCCGTCTGGCCGGGGATTGCGGGCCTTGTCGGCACTCACGGCCTTAGGTTTGTGCTTAGTTCTGGCGCGTTGGCTGCTCACGGGCAACGTCTGGTTTCTGGTGATGCTGACCTGGAACGCGGTGCTGGCCTGGTTTCCGCTCGGCGTGATGCTGGTGCTGCACGATTTGCTGGCTGCCCGGCGCATCGGGCGGGTTGGCGCGTGGCTGGGGTTGGGTGCGTGGCTGGCGTTTTTGCCCAACGCGCCCTACATCATCACCGATCTGTTTCATATTCAGAACCTTCAGGCTCCGTTGCTGTGGTTTGATACAATGAGTATTTTTCTCTTTGCCACGATGGGCCTGCTCACCGGCCTGTATTCTACGTTGCTGGCGCATCGGTTGCTGAGTCAGTTGGTCACGGCAAAAAACCGTCTGGTAAGCCAATCATTAATTTGGAGTTTAATGCTGGGGGCGCAGGCGTTGGCCGGGTTTGGTATTTATCTTGGCCGGTGGGGGCGGTGGAATAGCTGGCACGTGCTAACCAAACCCTGGGTATTGGGGCAGGCCGTTTTGACCTCGCTGCAAACGCCATTGGCCCTGAAAATGACGCTCGTGTATGGCTTTGTGCTGGCCGGGTTATACGTGGCCTTCTGGCTCTTTGTGCAGGATACAGACACGAAGCATCAGCGGGCAAGTAGCCAACAAGCCGAAAGCTCCAATGCCCAACCCCATGATTGACCTGCCCAAAACCTTCCGCAGTTTTCAGTACGCCGGGCGGGGCGTGGCTGGTTTGTTCCGGTTCGAGAACAACGCCAAAGTTCATCTGCTGGCGGCTGTGGTGGTGGTGGCGGTGGGTATCTGTCTGAATATCAATCGAATAGAATGGGTAATCATCATCACCCAGATCGGATTGGTGTTTGCCGCCGAAGCCATCAATACGGCCCTCGAAAAACTTTGTGATCTCGTGCAACCTGATTATCACCCGCAAGTAAAAGTTATCAAAGACGTAGCTTCCGGCGCGGTGCTGATCCTGGCAATCACGGCGGTACTGGTGGCAATCCTGATTTTTATTCCAAAACTATGTCCCGCGAACACCTTGACCACCTGACCGAAATCCGCAGCATGATGGAGCGGTCGTCGAAATTTTTATCGTTGAGTGGCCTGTCCGGGATTTCGGCGGGCGTGGTGGCCTTAGCCGGGGCGGCAACGGTCTATCTGCGGCTCCGCACCGACTGGTTCCGTATTCTGCGCTACGACCGGCTCGGTGGCTACCACAGCGCGTCATGGGCCGATACCGAGTGGTTTTTGATTCAGGTTGCCGGTCTTACCTTGCTTGGGGCCTTGCTGACCGGCACATTTTTCACTGTTCGGAAGGCCCATCGGCAGGGGCTGCGCGTCTGGAACACGGCCTCCCGGCGGTTGCTCTGGGCAATGGGTGTGCCGCTGCTAACGGGCGGAGTGTTTTGCGTGGCCCTGCTCTGGTACGGTCTGATCTGGCTCACGGCCCCGGCCACGCTGGTTTTTTATGGCCTGGCCCTCATCAGCGGCAGCAAATACACGGTGCGTGATGTCGAATATTTAGGCTATTCCGAAATCGCACTGGGACTCATAGCCGTGTTTCTGACGGGGTTCAATCTGCTGGCCTGGGCCATAGGCTTCGGGGTGCTGCACATTGTATATGGCGCGGCTATGTACTGGAAATATGACCGATGATCAATCTGCTCGAACAGTTCAACAAAGCCTTTGAAAGCAAAGCCCGGCTCGGAATTATGTCGGTGCTGATGGTCAATGAATCGCTGAGTTTCAACGCCCTGAAAGACCTGCTGGCCCTGACGGATGGCAACCTCGCTACGCACCTCCGGGCGTTGGAAGAAGCAGGTTATCTATCGGTGCAGAAGCAGTTTGTGGGCCGAAAACCCAACACCACCTACACCGCTACCGACGCGGGACGCACCGCCTTTGCCGGACATCTGAACGCGCTGGAAGCGTTTATCAAGGGTTTATAATTGTTTGCCACCGCCACCAGGCTGTGGCGTTCCAGTGATTTTAACTTTGAAAAACAAAGTACTTTATGAAAACCAACCTAAAAACGCTTCTGCCGCCAACAACGGCCCCCGGTTCGGTCTCGGCCCAGCCGCCTTCGTTCCCAGCCTACACCCGATCGCGGTGGCTGTTGCCGTTGCAACCCGGTCTGTTTCGGGTAGGCTTGCTCCTGCTGCTGCTCTCCGGGGCTGTTTTTGTGGGGTTCGATGCCTGGGGCAACCGCGAATCGGGTGCCACATTCTCGTTTTTCCTGTTTCATTACGGCCTGGCAATTACGTACTCGGTTATGTTGCTGGGCAAAGGACTACACAAATTCTGGCAAGGCCAGGCCATTACGGGCCGTTCGGCACGGTGGGTGGCGTTGCTGCTGTGGCTGATTTCAGCGTTTGCGCTCAACCGGAACTTCGCCGTTTTTCAGCAATCAACCGGCTGGTTGGTGGTGGCGTTGGTCATAACGGGTACGGCAATGGTCGGCTACGGCTGGCATGACGCGCTGACGATCAACGCCCAACGAGTTCTCTATGCGGTGCTGGGGGCAGGTGTTTGGCTTTTGGGCTATGCTGCCGTTTACGTCTCTCCGCTTTATCCCTGGAGTATTCCCGGCGTGATTGCCCTCGGCATTTCGGTGCATACGTTTGTGCCGACAGTGCTGGTGGTCGCGCTGGGCAAACGCCTGTGGATTGATTACCGAACCACCGAACACCTCCGGCCCGGCATCATTACTGGCCTGGTTGCGCCGGTGATTGCGGTCGGAATTTTTGTAGTAACGTGGTCAAACCGGGTTGGTCAGATCGAGCAGGCGCAGGCCGCGCACGTCACCACCAAAACTACCGACCTGCCCGCCTGGGTGCTGGTGGGTCAAACACTGCCCGCCGACTGGATTACGGCGCGGCTGTTGCAGGTCGGCAATACGTTTGACGAAGGGCCATTTTCGGGTCGTAGCAGTTTCGGAAATTTTGGCAGTCAGATGGCCTTAGACGACGTAAAGCAGCACGACCCGCTCGTAGTAATTGCCAACGCGCTGTTTCCGGCCACGTCGCTGCCCGAAACCGATAAAGTCAAACTGCTCAACGTGCTGTTTAATGAGCGGCACGGCACCGAAGAAAAAATGTGGTCGGGGCGCAACGTAGTTACGCAATCCGTTATCAGTCAGGCCCGTATCTGGCCGCAGTACCGGCTGGCCTACACCGAAAAAACGATTCGGGTTCGCAACACCGCCCAGCATACCACCCGCGAGGCCCTCTACACGTTTTATCTGCCCAACGGCGCAACCGTATCGGCTCTCTCGCTCTGGATCAATGGCCGCGAGGCTCCCGCCCGGCTCACCACCGTTGGCAAGGCTGATACCGCCTATCGAACCATTGTTGGCGTAGAAAGCCGAGACCCGGCAGTAGCGTTCTGGCAGGAGGGCGGGCGCGTTACGGTGCGGGTCTTTCCGTGCATCGCCGGGCAAGACCGGCAGTTCAAAATCGGCATTACGCAGCCGCTTACGGTTGCCAACGGGAAACTGACGTTCGAGAATATCGCCTTCGATGGCCCCGGCGCGGGGTTGGCGCAGGAAACGGTGCAACTCGATTTTGCCCAGCCGCCAACGGGGTTTTCGTCGCCCTGGCTGTTCGACAAACTCGCGGGCAACCGGCTTACCCACACCGGCGGCTATGACCCCGACTGGCAACTGCACTTCGACGCACCTACGCTGGCAACCGGGCCGTTTGTGCTGGCAAATAAAGCGTATCACATCACTGATTATCAACCAACTACTGAGGTTTTCAGCCCCGAAACTGTGTATCTCGACCTAAACGCGACCTGGAAAGCCGACGAGTTTGATACGGTGGTACAATCGGCCAAACCCCGGCCCGTGTGGGTTTGGGACGATGGGCTGGTGCAACTCACCGAACAGAATCAGGGAGAAATCTTTGCCCGGCTTCATCAGCGGCAGTTCACGGTGTTTCCTATTTACCGGATTCAGCACCCCGAAACGGCCCTGCTCGTCAGCAAAGGCCCAATCACCGGCCCGGTTTTAGCCGATTTGAAGGCCGATGTATTTGCCGAAAACATGACCCGTGCCGCCAAACAAACCGGCCAACTGCATACGTTTAGCCTCGATAATCAACTCTCGCCGATGCTGCGTTCGCTGGCCGAGTTGCGGGTATTGGCCGTGATGCCCGGCACCGTTGCCGACTTGATGCAGACCGTTTTCGGCCAGAAAACATTTATCGCACCCACCGAATCGGCCACTTCAATAGCCATTCCGCAGGCGGGCATAGTGATTCGGGAAACGGTGGTTGCCGGGAAAAGAATGCCCGAAAAAGCAGCAACGGGTCAAACCACAGTCGAGAAAACCAGCACGGGGGGTCTTGTCCCGGATCATCTGGCGCGGCTGTTTGTGTATAATTCGCTGATGCAACAGGTCGGTCGGCGGTATTTCGACAAGTCATACCGCGACGATGAAACGCTGCAAAAACAGGCGCAACAGGCCCATATTCTCTCGCCGGTGTCAACGCTGATTGTGCTGGAAACCCAGGCTGATTATGATCGCTTCGGCATCAAACGAGACCTAAGCGGCTTAGACAACGCGACTCTGAAAAGCGACGGAGCCGTGCCGGAACCGCACGAATGGGCCATGATGTTCTTGCTGGCGGGGGTGGCGAGTTGGTTATTCTGGAAAAAACGCCGTCATGCCCGCGCCTGATCTCACCACCGCCCTGATGCTCGTTGCCCTGCTGTGGGTTGGCTGGCAAAGTCGCTGGACGGGCCGCCTACTGGCTTTGCTGTTACTGTCGCCCGCGCTGAACTATGGCTTTGCCGTATTTGGTTTTGAACTCCGGCTGGCTCTCAGCGCGTGGGCCGGGCAATTGCTTCAACTGGCTGGCCTGAACGTTCAGGTGTCGGGTAACGTGCTGACTACCAACGGCATCGAGATGGCCGTTGATCCCGCCTGCGCGGGTCTGCACCTGACGGGCGTATCGCTGGCAGTGGCAGTGCTGGCCGTAATCTGGCACGAACGACAGGCCCAAAAATCGCTGTCGTGGCCGGTGATGGCCGGTTTTGGCATGGTATCGTTCGGGTTGACGCTGCTCTGCAATCTGCTCCGAATTGTGGTGCTGGTGGCGTTTCGGCTTGGCCCCGGCACTCTGGCGCACGAAGCCGTTGGGTTGGTCTGCGTGGCGGTTTATGCTTGGTTGCCGGTGTATGAGCTGGCCGGTTGGCTGGTGCGTTTCGCCGGGAAACCAGCCCCAAAAACCGCAGCCATCCAGCCCGTTTCCCGGCTTCGGCGGTGGCAACCGTTGCTGACCGGCGTGTTAGTGCTGGGCGTTGGCGCGGGCATCATGGCCTACACCGCCCGGCCTGCGCCGACGCAATCAGCAATAAATCAACGGCTTGTGTTTAATCCGGGTGCCGGGTTTGTGCGGCAGAATCTCCCGAACGGCTTCGTGAAATTCAATAACACGAATACGCTGATTTACGTGAAACCCCTGCCCGACTGGTGGAGTGCCGAACACAGCCCGGCGGTGTGCTGGCGGGGCAGCGGCTACGAACTTCGGCACATCCGGCCCGCCATCGTCAACGGCCATCCGGCCTACGTGGCCGAATTGCAGAAACCGGGGCAGCCCGCCCTGCAAACCGCCTGGTGGTTCACCAATGGCCGACATACCACCATCGGGCAGGTTGATTTCCGGGGGAGAATGTTGCGCGGAGAACCGGGGTTTGCGCTGGTAAATGTGACAACAAAAAGCCCCCGGTTTTAGCCGGGGGTGTGGTAGTGCCGACAATCCTGCCGGTGTTACTTCACCACAAAATCAGACTCTTTCGCGCCGGTGTTGATTTTGACTTTGTCAACGCTCATCGTCATGGCCCGCCCGCCCGACTGCACAATGCTGGTGGGGTATTTCAAGCCTTTGAAATCTTTGTAATCGTTATACACCATCGTCTGGGTTACGTCGCGGCCCTGCATTTTCTGGCTCGTTACGGTCTGCACTTTCAGGCCCGATTCTTTGTCGTAAAAATCAGTCCAGCTTCCCGACCCGTCGGCGGCTGAGTGGGTGATTTTATAGGCATCCTTTCCGTTCACTTTTTCTACGCCATCGAGGGTGTTTTTCAGGCTCATTGCCGCGTAGTTCAGTTCGGGGAACATCGTTGCCTGCAAAATACCGGCCTGGGCTTCTTTGCCCTCCAGCACACGGCTTCCCTGCATGCCACCCATGCCCATTTTGGTGCCGTCGGAGGTCATCCGCATCACTTCCATACCGCTGGCGTTGATCACCATACTCGACTTGTTGGGAGCCATCGCCTTGCGGGTCATCATAATCGGGCCGCGCTCGGTTTCTGCCGACATCTCAACGGTCATGTCTTTGATGCCCGCCACAAACTCTTTGCCACCGATGGCAGCAACGTATTTATCCATGACCTGCTCGGCGGTCATATCCTGAGCCGTAGCGAATTGGGCTGTTGCTACGGCGATTAACAGAGTAAATGCAATTTGTTTCATTTGAATTGGTTTTTACGGGTTTTGATTGAAAACGATAAATAAGGTTTAACGGCTTGCAGAAGACACATATCTGCCACTAAGCTAACTACGAGCCACGAACCACCACCTTCGGCCCTTGCCGGTTGATTTCTGACACGTAACACTCGCTCATAATCTCGGCTTCGGCAAAGGCCGCCTGCATCGCCACGCCCACGCGCCGGGCCGTTGGTTCGTCGCGGCAGAGGGCAAACAGCGACGGCCCCGACCCCGAAATGCTGCATCCCAGCGCACCGTTGGCAAGGGCAGCCTGCTTCACCTCCTGAAACTGCGGAATCAGAATCGAGCGGACGGGTTCGATGATTACGTCCACCAACGACCGACTAATCAACTCATAATCAGGCTTCATCAGGCCCGCAATCAGTCCGGCCACGTTGCCCATCTGGGTAATGGTATTTCGGAGCGAGACCTCGTTTTTCAGGATAAAGCGGGCATCTTTCGTATTCACTTCAACGTCGGGATGCACGAGCGTGGCAAACAGACCGGCGGGCGTTTCGATCTTTACGACATCCAACGGCGCGTAACTCCTGACAATCACAAACCCGCCCAGCAGACTCGGCCCCACGTTATCGGCGTGGGCCGACCCACAGGCAATCCGCTCGCCCTCCATGGCAAAGGGCAACAGGTCAAGCACGGGCAGGGGACTACCGAGGAGTTTATTAATGGCAAACACCCCCGCCACCGCACTGGCCGCGCTGGACCCTAAGCCGCTGCCGAGGGGCATCTGTTTATGCAGCACCACGTCAACGCCCACGTCGGTTCGGCGGGTGAATTGCAGGTATCGTTCAATGGCAATACCCGCCGTGTTGCGGCCCGTTTCGCGGGGCAGCCGCCCACCATCGCCGGTGATGTTGGTAATGGTCACGCCCGGTTCATCGCGCCGGGTAAGCGTCACCACGTCGCCGGGTTCATCAACGGCGAAGCCAAAAATATCGAACCCGCAGGCCACGTTGGCAACGGTGGCGGGGGCAAAAACGGTGATTTCGTTCACAGGGTATCGGCAGGAGGCTTATCAACGGCAAAACTACAAAGTATGCCCCATAACCGTTGGCTGATTTCGGTGAGTACTCCGTTTCCCACAGCTTAGGGGCAGTGGGCGGTAGGAATGTGATGGAAACATAGTACCCGAAACGCCACAGCTTAGGGGCGGTGGCCGACTTGTCAGCAATCGCCATCCAACGATGAAAACAGCAGGTGCCGCAAAAAAGCCAGCAGCTCATCATCCGTTTGCTGCCCGCCAAAATCAGTCAGCGACGGCAGGTGCTGCATGAAAAACGCCTGATAATGCGCCGTTTCGATGAGTGAACTGGCCCTCGACCGGGCATACCGATAATCGGGCCGGTACTCCAGAATCATCCCGGCAATGCGCCCGCAGAGGTCTTTGTAGGGCTTGAACAACTGCTGCCGGTTGTCGTCGGTAACGTGGCGGGTGAGGTAGGCTTTGCTGGCTTCCCGAATCACGATGCCGTGCAGGGTCTGGATGTCCATATCACCGTCAGCCGGTTGTGAGCGGTCTTTCAGGAGTAGTACGCGCAGCACACGCTCCAACTTTTCACGCGGGTCGGTGAGGTTGTTGGTCTGAAAAACTAACTGATAGTCAAGCCATTGCCAGTACCAGGCCACTAAATAAACCAGCAGCCGGTGTTTGTTCTCGAAGTAGCGGTAGATGCTGGCTTCTTTGGTATTGATGCCGTTGGCGAGTTTACGGAATGTGGTGTCTTCGAAGCCCAATTCATCAAAAAGAGTGATGCCCTGCCGAACAATCCGGCGACCAAGTTCGCTGTTTTCGGGGTCGCGCAGAAACAGATGCTCATTCATGCGGATTGATACACGGTAGTTCATTCGGTAGGCGTTAAGAGACGGCTTAGGTAAGACTAAAAAGAAGGTACTATTAAAATTAGATTAAAAAAAATACTGGATTACACGCAGAATAATAAACTATTCGAGCGCGGTAAAAGTTGTAATCGTAGTAAAGATAGCAATACTATCTATTTATTAAAACCAGATTAATGTCAACAATCGCTTTTCCGTCCGCTCCGCCCCCCTCACCCATGCAGCGGTTATTTCGGCTCCTCGGCACCGAAAAACGGGATATTTATTACGTCTATCTCTACGCCATCGTTACGGGGCTGATCGGCCTGTCGCTGCCACTTGGCATTCAGGCCGTGTTCAACTTAGTGCAGAGCGGTGCCGTTTTCAGTTCGATTTACCTGCTCATCGGCTTAGTTATTGTGGGTGTGATCATCACCGGGCTGCTACTCATCGGGCAGACAACATTAGTCGAACTTATTCAGCAGCGCATTTTTGCGAAAGCAGCCTTTGAGTTTACCTACCGCCTGCCCCGCATCACTCCCGATGCCCTCGAACCGTATTACCCGCCCGAACTGATGAACCGCTTTTTTGACGTGTTGACGATTCAAAAGGGCTTGCCCAAACTCCTGATTGACCTCACAGCGGCTGCGGTACAGATTATTTTCGGGATTATTTTGCTGTCGTTCTATCATCCGGTGTTTCTCGCCTTTGGCTTATTCACGGTGCTGATGATTGTGGGCGTGGTGCTGATAAATGGCCGTAAAGCATTAAGAACCAGCTTAAACGAATCGAAATACAAATACAAGGTGGTGGGGTGGCTGCAGGACATGGGCCGCGACCTAAGCTACTACCGGCAACCCGATACCGACCTCGAACCCATTGACCGGATGGACGAATTGGTGGCGAATTACCTCAACTACCGTAATCAGCATTTCGGCGTTCTGAAACGATTTTATGGCAATGCCGTGGCCTTCAAAACCATCGTTACGGGTGGGCTGCTCATCATCGGCACGGTGCTGGTTGTGGGCCGGGGCATGACGATGGGGCAGTTTGTGGCCGCCGAAGTCGTGATTGTGTTGATTACCAGCTCAGTCGAAAAACTGACCATGAACATTGATGTTGTTTTTGACCTGCTCACGGCGGTCGAAAAAATGGGGGTAGTAACGGATTTACCGTTAGAAGAGAACAGTAATGTATGATGTATGATGGTCTAAACGCTAAATTTCAACTGTACATTTTATATCATACATAATACATCATACACACTACATCATGCACAATGCATCATACATTGTTTCCTTATGTTAAACCTCTCCAACCACCGCATAAACCCAGCACTCTGGGAGCATTATCCGCTTAAAACGCTCCATAACCTGCCCAACCCCAAAGCCGGACGGCAATTAGCCCGCTGGATGCTGGTTTTCTTAGTAGTACTGCTGCTGGTACTGTTTTTGCCCTGGACCCAAACCATTGACGGAACCGGCTCCGTAACGGCCCTCACGGCGCAGGATCGCCCCCAAACCATTCAGAACGCCATTGCCGGGCGTATCGAACGCTGGGTAGTGCAGGAAGGGCAGGCGGTGAAAAAGGGCGATACGCTGGCCGTGATCTCCGAAATCAAAGATGAATATTTCGACCCCAATCTGCCGCTCCGATTGCGCGAACAACTCGCGGCCAAACAGGGCAGTTTGGCTGCCACCGTCACCAAAATTACGGCCCTCGATGCCCAGATTTCGGCTCTCGAAGCGGGCGTTGGCATTAAGTTGGCCTCGGCCCGCAACAAGGTGAAACAGGGCCGATTTAAGGTCATCAGCGACAGCACTGACCTCGTGGCCCAGCGCACCAACTACCGCATTGCCAGCGACCGGCTGGCCCGCTCCGAAAAAATGAACCGCGACGGGCTGATCTCGCTCACCGACTTAGAAACCCGGCGGCTTAAACTCCAGGAAGACTACGCCAAAGTGATTTCGCAGGAGAACAAACTCAACGGCTCGCGGCAGGAACTCATCAACGCCCAACTTGACCTGGGCGCGATTCAGGCCGATTTTCAGGAGAAACGCGCCAAAACCCTCTCTGACCGGGCTTCGGCAGTGTCGTACCGGGCCGAGGGCGGGGGCGAAATCGCCAAACTTCAGAACAAAATCAGCAGCGTAGCCGTGCGGCAGGGGCTATACGTTATTCGCGCCCCGCAGTCGGGATTTTTGGTAAAAGCCATGAAAATGGGCCTCGGCGAGACCATCAAAGAGGGCGAGGCCATTGCCACGCTGCAACCCGCCAACCCAACGGTAGCCGTAGAACTGTACGTGAAATCGATGGATGTACCACTCATCGAGCGGGGTCGCAAGGTGCGGTTGCAGTTTGACGGCTGGCCGGCGGTGCAGTTTTCGGGGTGGCCGTCGGTGGCGGTCGGCACGTTTGGCGGCACCGTCGCCGTGATTGATGCCGTCAGTAGCACCAATGGCAAATACCGGCTGTTAGTGAAACCGGCCAAAGACGACTCAACGGAGAGAAGCCACCCCTGGCCCCCGCAACTGCGCTTAGGATCAGGGATTTATGGCTGGGTTATGCTCGATGATGTGCCGGTTTGGTATGAGCTCTGGCGGCAGGTAAACGGCTTCCCGCCGAGTTTGAAAGAAGAATCGAGCGAGGTAATAAAGAAGAAATAGTATGTTTTAGTGTGTTGTCAAGACCTTAGTCTTGACACGATTCGAGTCCTCAGACTCGTTTGCTACTATCATTGCCGACGAGACCGAGGTCTCGTTTTGTGTCAAGACCTTAGTCTTGACACCACCGCAAGAAGAGCGCATTATCGGTTGTTTTTCCAGATTCTGATGAAAGAACGGTTTAAATTTATGGACTGCACGAAGTGGGTCGTACTGGCATTGTTCATCAGTCAGTATCCACTATCCAGTACAAAAGCTCAGGAAATCTTCACGGCTTCGGCGTTTTACGACAACATTCGGCTCAATCACCCGCTTGTGCGGCAGTCGGCGTTGTTCCGGGAAGAAGTCCGGGCCGAAATCATGCAGGCACGGGGCGCGTTTGACCCCAAGCTGTTTGCCACATTTGACCGCAAAGAATTTGGCCGCGACCTGTATTACAACAAGTGGCAAACGGGCCTATTGGTACCACTCAAACTGGCCGGGGCCGATGTCAAAATCACGTATGACGATAACACGGGTCTCTACATCAACCCCGAAGACAACGTGCCAAACACGGGGCTGCTGGCCGTTGGCCTGAGCGTTCCGCTGGGGCAGGGGCTGCTGACCGATGCCCGCCGAACGGCCCTGCGCCAGGCCCAGGCCGCCACCACGCTGGCCGAAGCCGACCGGCTTAAACTCATCAACAAAACCCTGTTCGATGCCGCCAAAACGTATTGGGACTGGTTTTTGGCTTACCGACAATTTCAACTCGTTGATGAAGGCTATGGGCTGGCCGACACCCGGTTTCGGGCCGTCCGGCAGCGGGCCGCGCTCGGCGACGCGGCCATGATTGACACCACCGAAGCCCTCATTACGGCGCAGGACCGGCTCGTGCAACGCCAGCAGGCCGGGGTTGACCTGAAAAATGCCCGGCTTGCGGTTTCTACGTTTTTATGGGCCGATGGATCAACTCCGGTAGACCTGCCTGCGTCGGTCGTGCCAGAATCGCCGACCAATGTTGTATTGCCCGAAAGCGTTGTGCAAACTCTGCTCGATTCTGCCGCCAAACGCCATCCTGAACTCCTCAAACTCGACGGAAAAGCCCAACAGTTAGCCCTCGACGAGCGGTTTTGGCGGCAGATGATTCGGCCCCAGGTCAACGTGAGTGCGTTGTTTTTGAGCAAGACCGACACGCCCGGCGTTGGCTATAATTTGTCGAGTTACTACGCCTTTCGGCCCGAAAACCACAAGATTGGGGTTGATTTTGTGCTGCCCGTTTTTCTGCGGAAAGAGCGCGGGAAACTCCGTCAGATTCAGGTCAAACAGCAGCAGGTTGTCTTTGACCGGCAGCAAACGAACCGCGACATTCTGAACGACATCCGGGCAGCTTATAACTCGGTGCAGGCATTGGCAAACCAGTTGACGACTCAGGGGCAAACGGTTCAGAATCAGGAGATTTTGCTGCGGGCCGAGCAGCAGAAATTCGATTTGGGGGAGAGTTCATTATTCCTGGTAAACACCCGCGAAAGCAAACTGATCGATATGCGGATAAAGCGCGAGGAACTGCGGGCCAAATACCAGAAAGCCATTGCCCAACTGTATTTCACGGCGGGAACAACGCGCTGAATGTGTAGATTTACGGCTCATCGCAACCCAACTCCATCATGCAAACCCGGCAACCAATTCGGCTATGGCTTTTTGCCCTGCCCCTACTGACGATTCAGGCCGTTATGCTCCCGCTTTTCGCGCAGGACGCGCCAACGGGCTACCAAACCCCGCCCAAAGCCTTGGCCGACCTTGTAACGGTGCTGCCCACGCCCTCGGTGAGTGTGTCGGGCAAGGGCGATTATCTGCTGCTGATGGAACGGGCAGCCGCCCCCACCATCGCCGAACTGTCGCAACCCGAATTGAAATTGGCCGGTCTGCGACTGAACCCGGCCAGCAACGGCCCCAGCCGACAGAGTTTTATCAGGGGTCTGAAACTTAAAAAGCTCACCGGCGCGGTTAGTCCTGGCGAAGAAATTACCGTATCGGGATTACCCACCGGAGACGCGGCCCGGATCACCTACGTGCAATGGTCGCCCGACGAGACCAAAATCGCCTTTGCCAACACCACCGACAGCCAGATTGACCTCTATGTGGCCGACGTTGCCACCGCCACCGCCCGCAAACTCGGCAACGTGGCCCTAAACGCCGTGATGGGCGCACCATTTGAGTGGGTTTCTGACAGCAAAAGCCTGATTGTCAGAATAATACCAACTACTCGCGGAGTAGCACCGGCAGTGAGCCGGGTTCCCGCCGGGCCAACGGTGCAGGAAAACACGAGTGGCGGCAAAGGGCAGACTCCTACCTACCAGGATTTGCTCAAAAACCCGTCTGACCAGGCGCAGTTTGCGTATTACGCTACGGCACAGGTTGTGAAGATGAGCCTCGACGGAACGATGCAATCCATTGGTCAGCCCGGTATTATTGCCACCGCGTCGCCCTCGCCCGATGGTCGGTTTGTGCTGCTCGAAACCGTGCATACGCCGTTTTCGTACCTCGTTCCGGTGTATCGGTTTCCGCTGCGGACGGAGGTATTCGGCATGGATGGCGCACTCGTAAAACTGCTCAACGACGGGCCATTGCAGGAAAACGTGCCGTATAGTTCGGATGGCGCACCGAGCGGCCCGCGTGATTATGCGTGGCGCAACGATACCCCCGCAACGGTTTACTACACCGTTGCCCAGGACAACGGCGACCCCAAAACCAAAGCCGATGTTCGGGATAAAGTCTATGCCGTTGACGCACCATTTACTACTCAACCCAAAGAAATTTATGCCGCTGCGTATCGGTTTGTTGGTTTCGAGTGGGGCAACGAAACCACCACCCTCGCTACCGAACGCTGGTGGCAAACCCGCAGAAGCATCACCAAACTCGTGAACCCGCAAACGGGGCAGAGCAGCGTGTTGTTCGACCGTTCGTTTGAAGACCGATATGGCAACCCCGGCCAACCCGATATGCGCCCCAATCAGTTTGGCCGCGAGGTGCTGAATCTCTTGCCCAACAACGACCTGTTGATGGTGAATCAACTCGGAGCCTCGCCCGATGGCGACCGCCCGTTTGTGAGCGTCCTGAACCTGCAAACCAAACAAACCCGCGAACTCTGGCGGTCGGCGGCTCCGTATTTCGAGCGGGCCGTTGCCGTGCTGGATGCGGCCAATCAGGTACTGCTCACCAGCCGCGAAGCTCCCGACGAAAACCCGAATTACTTTGTCAGAAACCTCAAAAAGCGCATCGCCCCGGTGCAGATTACGGCGTTTCCGCATCCGTATCCGCAACTGAAAGGCGTTCAGAGACAGCAACTTCGCTACAAACGCGCCGATGGTGTCGAACTTTCGGCAACGCTCTATCTGCCAGCCGGTTACAAGAAAGAACAAGGCCCGTTGCCAACGTTTTTGTGGGCCTATCCCGCCGAGTTCAAGAGCAAAGAAGCGGCAGGACAGGTGCAGGGATCGCCGTATCAGTTTAGCCGCATCAGCTACTGGACGGGGGCGGCTATGGTGACGATGGGCTACGCTGTGCTGGAGAACGCCACGATTCCGATTGTGGGCGAAGGCGACAAAGAACCCAACGATACCTACGTGGAGCAGTTGGTATCGAGCGCGAAAGCCGCCATTGACGAAGGCGTTCGACTCGGCGTGGTTGATGCGGGTCGCGTGGGTGTGGGCGGCCATTCTTACGGCGCGTTTATGACCGCTAACCTGCTCACATACAGCAATTTATTCCGGGGCGGCATTGCCCGCAGCGGAGCCTATAACCGGACGCTGACCCCGTTTGGTTTTCAGAACGAACAGCGCACCTACTGGCAAGCCCCGGAGGTGTATAACAAAATGTCACCGTTTATGAACGCCGACAAGGTAAAGACCCCGATTCTGCTCGTTCACGGCGAGGCCGACAACAACACCGGCACCTTCCCGATTCAGTCGGAGCGGTATTACAACGCGCTGAAAAGTTTCGGCGTTACCACTAAGTTGGTGTTGCTGCCGTACGAATCGCACGGCTACGCGGCCAAAGAATCGCTGCTGCATATGCTCTCGGAGATGAACGGCTGGCTCGACCAATACATCAAAAACCCGAAACCAACGGCGGCTGGCAACGCGCCGGGTAAGTTGGGCGGTGGGAAGTGAGGGGTGTGTTGAGTTGAGTATAACCAAAAAAGACTGCATTAATGCAGTCTTTTTTGGTTATACATCAATTTGAGATGATATTTTTTTCATGGTGTAAATTGACTGATATTTAGTTGTTTGAGTATAAACTATTGAGAAAGTTTGATTGGCATATTTTTAACGATCAGGGCTTTGCGAAGGGCAGGTTTAGAATTTCAAATATTCAAGTTAGCACAAATATTTATAGAAGCACAAATGCTCAATTCAGCACTTCTGCCCACATTTTGCAAAACTCTTGTTAGCATCTGGTGTTCTGACAACTACTGCTCATTGAAAACAAATTTTACAATTCTTTCAGCTACCTTTTCAGTTGCGACATTAATATCATCTTTTCCCCAAGTATCTTTATGATAATTTGTCAGTGCCACTGCAATGCCATATTTGCTGTCTTTAAAGCCAGATTTATTGTTAATTGAATTCTGTTTCTTAGACTTAAACCACTCATTACTAATTGACTTATTTATATCCTCTTCAAGCAAAATCTTGTTGCCAAGTTTATTCACTATGTCATTAAATTCATCCTTACCAGAAATTCCTGCATCTTGTCGTATTATGTCATTATTTCGACCACTTGCGGGCATTATATGTTCAACATTGACGTTTTCTGCAAAATCAAACTTAAAATTTTTACTTTTGGCATATAGATACTCGTTAAGGTAAACCAGTATATTTTCATCATATTCAGAAATCAATTCCTTAATGTTCTCTTTAGTCCAAATATCACTGATATGCTTGTTGAAGTCCTTTTTAATATCGTCAATTGAAATATTATTATCAACTAATTTAATATTTACACTAAACAGAAATGTTTTAAAATTTTTGCTCGAATATCCTGCATCAACCAATTCCAATGTTGTAAACAGTCTCAGTAAACACTCGGATATCTCCAAAACCTTTTCTTCGGAAATATCTACAGTCTTGAAGCGAAACAAATATCCTATTAAATATAATTTAACATTTTCATTAAATTTCAAAAGTAATTTGACCATAGGATAATCTTTAACCTTATCCCAGACTTCTACGATTTTATTTAAATTGCTACATAGTTCTATCGGGGTGTCAAGCAATTCTTTTTTTATATCAGTGTAATATCTTCTCAGACCAGGTGTAGTTACATCTACCGATTCGTTTTTGATGTATTCCTTATTTAAAGCACGATTTAAATACATAAATTGCTGTAATATTGAGTCAATATTTACAATTTTTCGAGCGTTTAGTTCATCAGTTAATTTGTTTATGTACTTCCACGACTCATTAAATTCTTGTTTGTCAACACCGGCATTTGAATAAAGTTGTGCCGAAATAATATCTGCATCTGATAGTGGCATACCAGTAGAATTGAGCGAATTAAACATAGTGATTGCTTGCTCAATTTGCCAACTACGAATTTCAATAATTTGACATTTCTCCAAAAATACTTTTGCAAATTGGTTGAGCTGTGAATCTGATTTTTCGAGCAATTTATTGTAGAAAAATTTAAAATTGCGAAAATAATTAGTGTATTTATTGTCTTTCTGCTTTCGAGGGATTTTATAAACATTAATTTCAGCCTCGGTAAAGCTTATTGCTTCAATAATTTTATTTATTTCTTCCGAATGTAATTAATTGATAGATTTATTTTCAATTATTAAAATGTTTTTGATTTTGGTCTCATCTTTCAACATAGCAGGAATTTCTTCGTCTTCTGCCTTATACAAAATTGTCATGATTCTATTTCTATTGGCCCTAAGTCCTGCCTTTAGTGCTTCAGAATCTTCATCATCTGGGAGTTTTGAAATAACATGATTTAACTTTATTAGCAACGCTTTGAGCAATATAAAAAAAGTTATGGTACGTTGTTGTCCATCAATTAAACTGAACTTACTTATTTCCGAACAATTTACGATAATTGTGCCGAAGAAGTATGGGTCACTCCCGCCAGAATCAATAAACGATTCAATGTCTTGCCATAATTTATCGCATTGAGTGATGTTCCATGAATAGCCACGTTGATACTCAGGTATAACAAAATTTGAAGATTTTTCTTGCTTAAGATACCCGCTAATCAGTTTGAGTGTCGGTTCGATGTTTTTTGCCATTTTTTGTCTTGTTTTATGTCTATTTTTTGTCCTTGAAAAAAAATTTCTCTGATTTACAGTTTTTGGTTCTGCTTTTTTTCTTTAAATATCTTAATTGCACTGCTCATTACACTTAAAAATAACTCCCAAATATACTAAAGCCTTATCATATTTCCTTACTTTATCTAAACTTTATCAATAACTATATTGATCCCAAACTCTTTGCACCATTCGTCTTGCATCTCCGCCAACCTCAACCCCAAACTTTCCAATCGAAGCGGTTTCTGGTCTGCTATCGGCCCCAACACCGCACCCACAACACACCACAAACCGTTTACCTTTGCCGTTAAATAGATGCTTGCTGATTGCCGTTGCCCGATCTGTTTACGGGAACGACAAACAACAAACGACGAACCAAACCAATGCTCCGTACTCATACAGCCGGCGAACTGCGCCCCCAACACATCAACAACACCGTTACCCTGGCCGGTTGGGTGCAAACCATCCGCGACAAAGGTGCCATTCTCTGGATTGACCTCCGCGACCGCTACGGCATTACCCAACTTATTCTGGAAGAAGGCGTTACGGCTCCCGAACTCTTTGCCACCGCCCGCACACTTGGCCGCGAGTTTGTGCTGCAAGCCACCGGAACGGTTGTTGAACGGAAATCGAAAAACCCCAATATTCCCACCGGAGACATCGAAATCAGGGTCACGACGCTAACCGTGCTGAACCCGGCCAACACGCCCCCGTTTTTGATTGACGACGAAACCGACGGCGGTGAAGACCTGCGGATGAAGTATCGGTACCTCGATTTGCGCCGGAATCCGGTGCGTAAAAACCTCGAACTGCGCCACCAAATGGCCCGCCGAACCCGCGAATTTATGGATGGGCAAGGGTTTATCGAGGTCGAAACGCCGGTTCTGATAAAATCCACCCCCGAAGGCGCACGTGATTTTGTGGTACCGAGCCGCATGAACCCCGGCGAGTTTTATGCCCTGCCGCAGTCGCCCCAGACGTTCAAGCAACTGCTGATGGTGTCGGGTTTTGACAGGTACTACCAAATCGTAAAATGTTTCCGCGACGAAGACCTCCGCGCCGACCGGCAGCCGGAGTTTACGCAGATAGACTGCGAGATGTCGTTTGTGGAGCAGGAAGACATTTTGCAGATGTTTGAGGGGTTGGTGAAGCACCTGTTTCAGACCGTGAAGGGCATTGACCTCCCCCAAATTCCACGCATGACCTATGCCGAAGCCGCCCGTCGCTACGGTTCCGATAAGCCCGATACGCGCTTTGGTATGGAGTTTTGTGAACTCACCGACCTCGCGCACGGCCACAATTTCCCGGTGTTTGATGCGGCAGAGATTGTGGTGGGTATTTGTGCGCCGGGCTGCGCGGGCTATACCCGCAAGCAACTCGACGAACTGACGGAATGGGTCAAACGCCCGCAGGTTGGCGTAAAGGGGCTGGTGTATGCCCGCATACAAGAGGACGGAAGTGTAAAATCGTCGGTGGACAAGTTTTATTCGGAAGCCGACCTGAAACAATGGGCCGAACGGATGCAGGCACAACCCGGTGATTTACTGCTGATTCTGGCCGGGCCGACCGACAAAACCCGCAAGCAACTCAACGACCTGCGGTTAGAAATGGGCAACCGGCTCGGCCTGCGAAACCCAAATGTGTTCAGTACGCTCTGGGTGCTTGATTTCCCGCTGTTGGAATACGGCGAGGAAGACAGCCGTTGGTTTGCCATGCACCACCCGTTCACGTCGCCCAAGCCCGAAGATATTGCCCTGCTCGAAACCAACCCCGGCGCGGTGCGGGCCAATGCTTACGATCTGGTAATTAATGGCACCGAAGTCGGCGGTGGTTCGATTCGGATTTTCAACCGCGACCTGCAAGCCCGGATGTTCAGTCTGCTTGGTTTCTCTGACGACGAGGCCAAAGCTCAGTTCGGGTTTTTGATGGATGCCTTTGAGTTTGGCGCACCCCCGCACGGCGGCATCGCATTTGGTTTCGACCGGCTCTGTTCGCTCTTCGGCGGGGCCGACAGCATACGGGATTTTATTGCGTTTCCCAAAAACAATTCGGGCCGCGACGTGATGATTGACTCCCCTTCGATTATCGCCCAAAAACAGATGGATGAGCTGAAAATCAGAACGGTATCATAATCATTTACTTTTCATACACTACAAAATCAAACGCGGCTTCATGCCGGTCGTCGGCGGGGTGCGGTTTGCGGCTGACCTCCTGCCACACGACCCGGTCAAATTCCGGGAACTGCACATCGCCGTCGTAGGCCCGGTGGATTTCGGTGATGTACAGCCTATCAGCACTGGGCAGGGCGAGGGCGTAAATTTGCGAGCCACCGATCACAAAAATCTCGTCTCCATCGGTTTCGGCATCGGCATCGGCTACTACCTTCCGGGCCTCAGTCAGCGCGTCTTCCAGCGACGATACCACAATAACGCCTTCGCCAACAGCCGGTTGCCAATCTTTCTGGCGCGTAATCACGATGTTGGTGCGGCTGGGCAAGGGTTTCCCCAAATCATCGAACGACTGCCGACCCATGATAATCGGGTGATGCAGCGTTTTCTGTTTGAAATACGCAAAGTCGTCGGGCAGGTGCCAGGGCAACGCTGGTTTGCCGCCGGGGTTGGTACGGCCAATGGTGCCGTTTTCGGCAACGGCGGAGATCAGGCTTATCATAGTTGGGTTTGTAGTTTGTGGTTTCTGGTTTGCGGTTGACTGACGCGTCAGTACTCATGCGTCAGCCAACTACAAACCACAAATGGCACGGGCCACCCCGCACGAACTTAGTTTTTCTTTCTCCGTTCACTCAGTTCCCGCCACGTTGTCACGATGATACCCTGTTGCTTCACGAAATCGCGCAGACGCGGGTCGGTCATTGCCAGTAAATCGCCTTTGCGGGTTGGGCCGGAGGTTGTGATCTGCTCAAAATTTGGCGTGGGATCGGTGCAGTGCATAATCACGTAGGTGATGCCGGGCTGACAGGCCGTGAGCAGTTCAATGTATTTATCGGTTTTGAGTTTCCGCAGGTTTTCGTCGGTTGGGGGCGTGTTGGCGGGCAGGTTCCAGCCGTAACTGTCGCCGTGCAGGTCGTCGAGAACGGGCAAGCCCGCGTCCCAGAGTTGCTGCCCTACCTGCTTTGCCAATGTCCGTTGCGCGTCGCTCATGCGGTTGGTCTGCGCGGCCAACGTAGCATGACCACCGGGAAACAGCACCGGAATTTTCTCGGTCATGCCTACTTTCAGGTATCCCGGTAAAAATTTGGGTTGAAACAGCGTTCCCATATGGCTGTCTAAGTGCGTCGGTTCCAGCCCAAACGCCCGATACCGGGCAATCTGCGCCCGCATTTCGGCTTCTACGGCTTCGGCGGCAGCGTGTTCGACCACCTGCGGAACATTGTGCCAAAACGCGCCCTGCTCATCACACAGGCCGTTTTTGACGTTGTAGCCCGTCAGCGGTTGCCAGCGATAGGTATCCCATTCGGCAGTGAGCGTGAGGTGAACACCGGCATCAATGGCGGGGTGTTTTTTGAGGTAGTTCATGAATTGCGGCACCCACCCGCAGGGCATCATCACGCTGGTTGAACTGGCAATGCCTTTTTCGAGAGCCTGCACGGTTCCGGCGTTCGATTCGGCACTCATGCCCGCGTCGTCAACGTGAAAAATAACCACTTTTGCCCCTTTCGGGAAGCCAAGTTTTTCGGCGTAAGTGCCGGAGTGTTCCTGCGATAAAGCGGGCATAGTGAGCATCAACAGGGGTAGCAAAAACGGGGAAACAGTCATTTAGTCAAACGGGTTAGAAAGAATAACAAATTTAGGCGTTTTACATCCGGCGCAAGCAGTAGTGTCGGCAAGTTGTGTAGTGCCGACACTATCTGACCAATGCCTGGAACGAGGCTTCGTCAGTCAGGAAACGCACCATTATTGGTAAATATGCCCATCGGCTTTTTTCAATATCGGTCAGCAAGGTATCGAGTTTTACCCAATCTTTCTCCGTTGTCAACAGCATTGCATCGGCGGGTAGCTGGGCCAGCAGTCGGTCAACATCAGCGCGGGTGTAGGCGTGATGATCGGCGAAACGGCGGTGGCTTAACAGCGTAAACCGCCCCTGCACGTATCGTTCGAGGGGGTCGGCGTTGGCAAGGCCCGACACCAGCACCACCGCCCGACCCGGCAAAAGGGACAAGGCCGTTTCGACACCAGCAAATGAAACGGGTGCATCATAGCGTAATCCGGCAAAAAAAACGGGTACGCCGGTCCGGGCATATTCTCGGATTTGCTGCCGGATTGTGGCTTGTTCGGCCCCGGTCAATGCGTCGGGGCATTTGGTCACAACTACGGCATCGGCCCGGTTTGCGCCCTGTCGTCCTTCGCGCAGCAGCCCCGCCGGAAACGGATAATCAGCATAAAACGGGCGGTTATAATCACAGAGCAGCAGGTTCAGGTGCGGTTGCACGGCCCGGTGCTGAAACGCATCATCGAGCAGAACGGTGGTAATGTCGGGGCGCAAGAGATGAAGTTGCCGGAGTGCGTCGGCCCGTTTCTCCCCCACACAAACCGTGACCGTATCACCGAACTTGCGTAGAATTTGTGCCGGTTCATCGCCGATGGTTTCGGCAGTATCCGTATGCAAAGTTGCCAGCCGGAAACCCGTTGTTTTTCGGCCATACCCCCGGCTGAGGGTGGCGATGGCCTGATTGGTCTGTAACAGCCGGGTCAGGTACTCGATCATGGGTGTTTTTCCGGTGCCGCCAACGGTAAGATTACCTACGCTGATGGTGCGCTGAACGGGTCTGAATTGTTGTAACAATCCCCTGTTAAACAAGCCGTTACGCAGGGACGTTAGTTGCCCATACAACCAACCGAGTGGCAATAGAAAAGGAAGCGTAGCCAAAACCAGATTTCTATTTTTGAGCGTAAGGGCTTTTATTCGCAGTCAAAAGTAGTAGTTTTGACGTTCGCAATTACCCAACTCCCTCTACCCCCGTTTCTATGAGTCTCCGTGCCGATTTCGTGAACTACACGCTTCATTTTCGCTTTGAAGCTGGCACGTCGCGGGGTGTTCTCACGGAGCGTAATTCGTATATCGTTCGGCTGTCCGATAGTGACACGCCGGGTGTCGTCGGCTACGGCGAATGTGCGCCCCTGCCTGGCCTGAGCCTTGACGACCGGCCCGATTTTGTGCAGCAACTCAGCGACACCTGCGCCGAGTTTAACCGCTCCGACCTCGAAATCTTCGCCTGGAATATCCCCATCATCCTCAACCAACTCATTGACCCCAACCTACCCTCGGTGCTGTTTGGCTTCGAGACCGCCATGCTCGATTACCTGCACGGCGGCAAACGACTCATTCGGGACGAGGAATTTATGGCCGGGAACCGCGCTGTGCCGGTCAATGGCCTGATCTGGATGGGCAGCCCGGCCTTCATGCAACAACAGATACAAGAGAAAATACAGGCGGGCTACACCACGCTGAAACTCAAAATCGGGGCCGTTGATTTTGAGCAGGAACTCCGGTTGCTGGCCTCCATCCGGGCGCGGTTTTCTGCCGATCAGATCACGCTTCGGGTTGATGCCAATGGCGCGTTCAGCCCCGGTGAAGCCCGGCACAAGCTGGAACAACTGGCAAAATTCGACCTCCATTCCATCGAACAACCCATCCGGGCGGGCCAACCCGATGCCCTCGCCGACCTCTGCCGAAACTCGCCCGTGCCGATTGCCCTCGACGAAGAACTGATCGGTACGATGGAATACGTGGAGAAATTCCGGCTGCTGAAACGCATCCAGCCGCAGTACATCATTCTGAAACCCAGTCTGTTGGGTGGGCTGTATCACTGCGATGCCTGGATCGAATCGGCTAATCGGCTGGGCATTGGCTGGTGGGTTACGTCGGCCCTCGAATCTAACATTGGCCTGAACGCCATTGCCCAGTACGCGGCTCAGTTCAAAAACCCGATGCCGCAGGGTCTCGGCACCGGGCAGCTTTACCACAACAATTTCGACAGCCCGCTCCGGGTCGAACGCGGGCAGCTTCGCTACGACCCGGCCACGCCCTGGAACCTGTCTGGCTTAGAAGCCGGGACGTTCACGTCGTAACCTTACCGGATTTTGGGTATGTTTGGCGACCTGAAGCCTTACCAAATCACCATGTCTAATTTTCGTTTCAAAGCCCTCGAACAGGCCCAGAGCCGTCAGGCGATTGCCGTTGCCGCCCCCGCCGAGCGCGTTGCCGAGTACTACGGTTCCTATACCTTTAACAAAGAAACCATGCGGACGATGCTCTCGCCCGAAGCGTTTCATAAGATTACGCACGCCATCGAAAATGGCTCCCGCGTGGAACGCGACATTGCCGACGAAATTGCCAACGCACTCAAAACGTGGGCTATCGGCAAAGGGGCCACCCACTACACGCACTGGTTTCAGCCGCTGACCGGCGCAACCGCCGAAAAACACGACGCTTTTTTCGACATCAACCCCGGCGACGGCAAGGCTATCGAGAAATTCAAAGGCTCGGCCCTCGTGCAGCAGGAACCCGATGCGTCGTCGTTTCCCAGTGGTGGCCTGAGAAATACGTTTGAAGCACGGGGCTACACGGGTTGGGATCCCAGTTCGCCCGCATTCTTGATGGACAACGGCGCGGGGGGCAAAACGCTCTGCATCCCATCGGTCTTTATCGCCTACACCGGCGAGGCCCTCGACCACAAAACGCCCCTGCTTAAAGCCCTCTCGGCCTTAGACAAAGCCGCCACCGCCGTTTGCCAGTATTTCGACCGCAACATCGAAAAAGTAATCCCGACGCTTGGCCCGGAACAGGAGTATTTTTTGATTGACCGCGCCCTGTTCTACGCCCGCCCCGACTTAGTGATGGCGGGCCGAACGGTGTTCGGCCACCCCCCGGCACGCGGCCAACAGCTTGACGATCATTACTTTGGCTCGATTCCGCCCCGCGTCAATGCCTTCATGGTTGATTTTGAGTTCGAGGCTCTCAAACTCGGTATGCCCGTCAGAACGCGGCATAACGAAGTGGCACCGGGACAGTATGAAGTTGCACCGACGTTTGAGGAGGTGAACCTCGCCGTTGACCACAACGCGCTGCTCATGGACTTGATGGAAAAAGTGGCCGAACGGCACAGCCTGAAAGTGCTGTTTCACGAAAAACCGTTTGCCGGTATCAACGGCTCCGGCAAGCACAACAACTGGTCAATGACCACCAACACCGGCGTTAACCTGCTGGCTCCCAGCAGCAAACCCAAAGAAACGTTGCGGTTTCTGACGTTTTTGGTGAACGTGATTAAGGCCGTGCATGACCACGCCGACCTGCTCCGGGCCAGCATTGCCTCGGCAGGCAACGAACACCGCTTAGGGGCCAACGAAGCCCCGCCCGCCATCATGTCCGTTTTTCTGGGAAAAACACTTACCAAAGCGTTGGAAGACCTTGAAACGAAGTCAGAAATCATGCTCGAAAAGGGCGACAATGTCTATTACAAACTCGGCCTGACCCGGATTCCGTCGCTGATTCGGGACAACACCGACCGCAACCGTACTTCGCCGTTTGCCTTTACGGGCAACAAATTCGAGTTCCGGGCGGTGGGCGGTGCCGCTAATTCATCGGCCACGATGACGGTGCTGAACACGATTGTGGCCGACCAGCTTACCAAATTCAAAGCCGACCTCGACCCCCGGCTCGAAGCGGGCGAGAAGAAGGAAATCGCCATTGTAGAGGTGCTGAAAAAATACTACGCGGCCAGCAAAGCCATCCTGTTTGAGGGCAACGGCTACGGCGACGACTGGATACTGGAAGCCCCCCGGCGGGGTCTGTCAAACATCACGTCCACGCCCGACGCATTGGCCGTGTATATCAAACCCGAATCAATTGCGGTGTTTGAACGGCTCGGTATCCTAAGCCGCGCCGAAGTAGAATCACGCTACGAAATCGAGTTGGAGAGATACGTGAAGATGGTGCAGATCGAATCGCGGGTGATGGGTGATTTAGCCATGAACCACATCGTGTCAACGGCCCTGAAATACCAGAACCGCTTGGCCGAGACCGCCAAAAACTTGGTTGACCTGGGCCTGACCGACGAGGCCGAACCGATTAAAGACCTGCTACGCGAAATCTCGAAGCGGGTAATCACCATCAAAACCAACGTGGCAGCCATGATCGAGGCCCGCAAACGGGCAAACCGCGTCGGCGGATCGGCCCTGACCGATACCTGCGAGATGGCCCGGCTGTATGCCTCCGACGTAAAAGGCTTTTTTGAGCCAATCCGCTACGAGGTGGATAAATTGGAAGAGATTGTGGACGACGAAGACTGGCCGTTGGTGAAATACCGCGAGATGCTGTTTGTAAAGTAGGAGGTAATTATTGGGGTATTCTGTTCGGCACCGCCCCTCGGCTGTGCCGTTTCAGGCGGAACGTCCGGTCGTACCCGTATGCCCACAGCCGAGGGGCGGTGGGCAAGAGATTCAATTTTCCGTTGCCCGTAAGTCAACCTCAGGGGCAACGGAAAACTGAATTCGCTACGCTGCCACGGCTTCTTTCTCCCCAACCCGCGCCCGCAGCCCCGCCGTTGGCCGGAAACGCTCGCCGTAGTGATCGGCCAAACGGTCACACTCGGCAACGAAGGTTTCCACGCCGACAAACTCCACAAACGAGAGCGCACCGCCCGTGTAAGCCGGGAAACCCCAGGCCAGGATTGACCCTAAGTCAGCGTCGAGCTTGGTACGAATCACGCCCTCCTCAAAACAGCGCACGGCTTCGATAGCCTGCCGATACAGCAGCCGCGTTTTTACTTCGGCCAGCGCGGGTTGCTCGGCAGCAACCGGGAAATGTCCGGCTAAGCCCGGCCAGAGGTGTTTCGGCGAGCCATCGGTGGGGTAATCATAAAAACCGGCTTTGGCTTTCTTGCCGATGCGCCCCATCTCGTTAAACTGCTTCACCATCTGGTAAATTGGCTCGGCATCGCTCATGATGCCGGCCCGGATGGATTCGGTCATTACTTTCAGGCTCAAATCTAAGGCCACTTCATCATGCACGGCCAACGGGCCAACGGGCATCCCGGCGAGTTTACCAGCGTTTTCGATCAGCACCGGGTTCACGCCGTCTTTCAGGAGTTCCATGCCCTCGGCGGTGTAGGTACCAAAGCAGCGCGAGGTATAAAACCCACGTGAGTCATTGACCACAATCGGCGTTTTTTTGATTTTCCGGGTGTAATCAATAGCAACGGCGAGGGCATAGTCGGTAGTTTGTTCGCCCATGATAATCTCGACCAACTGCATTTTATCCACCGGCGAGAAAAAGTGAATCCCGATAAAGTTGGCGGGGTTAGCCGATGCATGCGCCAGTCCCGAAATCGGCAGTGTAGAAGTGTTTGAGCCAAACACGCCGTTCTCAACCAGCATCGGCTCGGCTTCCTGCGTAACGGTGGCTTTGAGTTCCTGCTTCTCGAAAACGGCTTCGATAATCAGGTCGCAGCCCTGCAAGTCGGCGGCATGGGCGGTGGGTTTTATCAGGTTCAGGATGCCGTCAATCGCCAGGGGGTTCATTTTGCCCCGGTCGGCGGCTTTTTTGAGCAAGGCACGAGAGTAATCTTTGCCCTTTTCGGCACCGTCGGCGGTTACGTCTTTCAGCACCACCTCAATACCGGCTAAGGCCGAGACGTAGGCAATACCCGCGCCCATCATGCCCGCGCCCAGGATGCCGAGTTTTTTAACATCGGTTTTAACCTGATCTTTGGGTCGGCTCGCGCCCTTGTTGGCTTCGTTCAGGCCCAGAAACATAGTACGGATGAGATTACCGGCTTCTTTTGAGGTAGCGAGTTGGGCAAAATGCCGCACCTCGATGTCAAGCCCCCGGTCAATATTCACCAGCAATCCTTCATACACGGCTTCCATAATGTGGGTCGGGGCGGGGTAGTTGCCTTTGGTTTTGTCGAGCATCATGGCTGTTCCGCCCGAGAAAACCTGCGCGCCGATGGGGCTATACACGGCTCCACTCGGGATTTTGGCGTTGTCTTTGGCCTTGATTTTGCCCGTTTTGCGGTCAATTTCGTCCCATGCTTTCACGGGTTTCGGGTTGGCGGCAATGTAATTCCGGGCCTTTTCCATCATCTCGTCGGGCGTGGCGGCAACGGCATCAATAATGCCCATACCAAGCGCTTCCTGCACCGATAAATCCTTGCCTTCGACCATGAGTGGCAGCGCGGCCTGCATCCCAATCATGCGGGGCAAGCGTTGCGTACCGCCCGCGCCGGGCAGCAGCCCAACCTTCACTTCGGGCAAACCCAACTTCGTTTTTGGGTTGTCTAACGCCACCCGGTAATGACTGGCGAGCGTGATTTCGAGTCCACCGCCGAGGGCCGTGCCGTTGATAGCGGCCACAACGGGCTTGCCGCAGGTTTCCATCTTCCGAAAAATCTGGCTCAGTTGTTTCGACCGCTGAAACACCTCAGCCTTGGGCAGATTGATGTTGCGGAGCATCATTTTCAGGTCAGCCCCGACCACAAATTCGGGTTTGTCGGAGGTGATGATGATGCCCGAAACGGCTTCGTCGGCGTAGGCCCGGTCGAGGGCTTCCACAAATTGGGGGATAGATTCGTCGTTCAGCACGTTGAGCGGAACGGTCGTCATGTTCCAGCGGATGACGGCAATGGTGTTGTCGAGGGTGTATGTTATCATGGTGAGTTAATTTATCCGTTCAAAAATGGTGGCGATGCCCATGCCCCCCCCGATGCAGAGCGTAACCAATCCGGTGCCTTTGCCGGTGCGTTCGAGTTCGTCAATGAGGGTGGCCGTCAGAATGGCTCCGGTGGCTCCGAGGGGGTGGCCGAGGGCGATTGACCCGCCGTTGGGATTCACCTTCGAGAAATCAACGCCCAACTGCTCCATAAAAAACATCGGTACGGCAGCAAACGCTTCGTTTACTTCAAAGAGGTCAATGTCTGAAATGCTCATGCCCGCTTTTTTGAGGGCTTTTTGCGCGGCTGGCACCGGCCCGGTGAGCATGATGGTAGGTTCTGTGCCGACAATAGCCAGCGACCGCAGCCGGGCGCGGGGTTTCAGGCCGAGTTTTTCGCCCATCTCTTTCGAGCCGATCAGTACGCCGGCGGCTCCGTCCACAATCTGCGACGAATTGCCGGCGTGGTGAACGTGGTTAATCCGGTCAAATTCAGCGTATTTCATCAACGCCAGTGCATCCAATCCCATGCTGCCCATCATCTCGAAAGCGGGTTTGAGCTTGCCCAGACTCTCGACGGTGGTGCCGGGCCGAACGCCTTCGTCGTGGCCGAGGAGTTCGATACCGAGATCGTCCACAACGGGCGCGATAGACTTCACGAAGCGGTTATTGGCCTGTGCGTCAACGGCCCGGCGGTACGATTCTGCGGCAAACGTGTCCACGTCGTGCCGCGAGTATCCGTATTTCGTAGCAATCAGGTCGGCAGAAATACCCTGCGGCACAAGGCTGTGGCGTGATACGATTTCGGGGCTAAAGGCCATCGCCCCGCCGTCTGAACCCATCGGGACACGAGACATACTCTCCACCCCCCCGGCAATAATCAGGTCCATCTGCCCCGACATCACGTAGGCAGCGGCCATGTTTATGGCTTCTAAACCCGACGAACAAAAACGGTTGAGTTGCACCCCGGCGGCAGTCTGGGCGTAACCCGCTTCGAGAACGGCAGTCCGGGCAATGTCGGCCCCCTGCTCACCAACGGGAGCCACACAGCCCATAATCACGTCTTCGACGAGCCGGGTGTCTAAGTTATTGCGCTGCTGAAGGTGGCGCAACACGGTGGTTAAGAGATTGATGGGTTGCACCTCGTGCAGCGATCTGTCTGATTTGCCGCGCCCGCGTGGGGTACGAACGGCATCGTAAATAAAAGCCTCGGCCATGATAATCGGCTTGGTTTGGGGTTGACATTGTTATGCACGCATACTATTGGGCAAAAATAGCAGTTTCTTTGGATTTGATTAGATTCTGGATGCGATAGAACGCAGATGAGGCAGATTTAAAAGGATTTACGCAGATTTTCTTTTTCTATTTTTGTTGAGAAAATCTGCTTCATCTGCGTTGTATCAGTTGCCATTGCATCAAAAAAATCTTCGCAAATCCATCAAATCTGTCTCATCTGCGTTCTATTTGCATAACAAACACTTTTTTGCCCGATGGCTCATATTTATACCCCGCGTCAGCAACGCACCCTCCTCATTGCCAGTTTATTACTCATTGGCGGATTCATTCTCTACGGGCTTTGGGGCTACATGACGGCTTTCTTGGGCGCGGGTATTCTCTACGTCATTTTCAGGCCACTGTTGCGGTATCTGGTATTAAAACGCGGCTGGAACCGCAAATTAGTAACGGTATTACTAATGCTTATCTCACTGTTGGTCATTATCTTACCGTTTGCCGCACTGAGTTTGTTGCTCGTTGGCCGGATTCAGTATTACAGCCAGAACTACGGCCAAATTCTTGATCTCATTCACAGAGCCGAAACCATGACCGGCTACAAAGTGACCGACCCCAAAACGGTCTCGAACCTCATTAATCAGGGAACGGCCTTTGCCAGCCGCCAATTTCCGAGTCTTTTAGGCAGCACCCTCGATTTTACTATCGTGCTGGGACTCATGTACTTCGCCCTGTATTTTATGTTTGCCGACGAAAGCGATTTTCGCAAGGGGGTGCGCCGGTATCTGCCGTTTAAGCCAGACACGCTCGATGAACTGAGCGAATCCCTGCAAAACAACGTGAATGCCAATGTACTGGGTCAGGCGATGGTGTCGGCGGTGCAGGCCGTTATTACGGGTCTTACACTCTGGATTTTTGGCGTATCCGATGCGGCATTCTGGGGCGTGGTCACGTTCTTTTTCTCGTTCGTGCCTATTCTGGGATCACCGTTTGTGTGGGTTCCTGCCGGGTTAATCAAACTTTCTGAAGGTGACAACACGCAGGGTATAGGCATCCTCATTGTTGGCGCGGTGGTGATTGTCAATATTGACAACGTGCTGCGGGTCATGCTTGCCAAGCGCATGGGCGATATTCACCCGTTTATTACTATGACGGGAATTATCCTTGGTATACCGCTCTTCGGGATTCTTGGTCTGGTAATCGGGCCGTTGTTGCTGTCTTATTTTATTGTGTTGATGAACGTTTTCGAGCGCGAGAACAAAGAATTGCAGGAAGAAGCCGTTGACCAGGAAGAACAGTTAGAGGTCAAAGCCAGCCGCCGGGCCGATGCGCTGCCAGCGGTAAAAGCTTGATAATCGGGTATGTTATGGCTTAGCTTAACTACCGGATTCTGCCGGAGATACCCATGCCCGCCCGTAGCAAACCGAATGATATAATTCGAGGGAAAGAACCGGCTTTTGGCGTACTGAAATCTTTTGTATCTAATTGCCTTTCAGCTTGTTGAGGTTATGCGCCAGGAACGCCAGCAGGGCGCAGAGCGTGAAGGCCGTGAGCAGAGACTTCGTAGCGAAGGGGTTAAAGGGATTACTGAGATTGAACCCCCGAAAGTACACCCCCGCAGATTACCGTAATCTTAAATTATGGCTTAGTGTATTATGATTTTGTGGTGTGGGCAAAGGGTAGCGAGCGAAAGGTTTAGCCTGTTGGGGATTGGCGGACTTTATTGACAACGAACAGGGATTTGCTCACGATATGCCTTACAGTCCATCCGGTCCCGATTCGATTCTAAATAAGAACACACGGCATTCAGTAAAGTAGGGTCTGCTTTCACACCTTTGATAGTAGTCAAAACCTTGCCTAAACCAGTGTCTAATAATAGGTTATGCTGTTCCTTAAACCATTTGGGAGACCTCTTGACCTCTCCAAAAGCAGCCTTCCCTGCCTCCCCAATATGCTCCAGGGCCGGTGCGCCGGTGCGATGGTACATATCCAAAATTAATATGGCCTGTGGGTAAGATTTCTCCATCATCTGACGCAACCAAACAGAGCCGTCGCTGATGAATACCAAGTCTTTACCTCGACTTCTATAGTTGTCTAACTGGGCTTCTAATTTCTGCCTAAACTCAGTAGCAGTGCCTAAATGTCCCACAAAAACCGATGACTCGATATGACCGCCCCGCTCCTCAACCACGCTCGTTTTCAGGGCGGTTGCCGCAAAAATGCGGCCTAATTTAGCTTCTTTGTACCCTTCATCGGTCAAGAGCATGGCCCCGTCTGCCTGGGCGTAAATAACCCCCGATGGAGCCGCCAGCGGCTCCTGTGCCGAGGCTGGCTGGCCGGACGCGCCCCGGTCTAAATTGGTCTCGATAGCGGCTCCATAGTAAGCCGTCAAGCGGCCAATCTGATTGGCACAGACCGGCACATCAAGCAGGGTGTGGGCCAACTCAGAGGCTTGCTTATAGACTTCCAACTGTCCAAGAAAAACGAGTTTTTCATAGAGGTAAGGGCTAATACCAAACCCATTCGGGTGATTACTAAATACCTGACTATTAGCTATATATATATTACCAAAGCGGGTTTTCATGCTTTTTTTACGTCGGTCGGCGGGGACTTGGCTCCGGCTTTTTTCTAAAACCTGGCGACCTAAGTCCATCCGCACGGGCGGCCCCGCAAATCTCCTCGAATGACTTCTCACAGTCATAGAAGGTA
>JBBRNH010000023.1:0-68664 GCA_038230415.1 Cytophagales bacterium
AATCGCGCCCGTCGAACAGTTGTAGGTCGGCTGAGTCAGGGTGAAGCTGCCACTTGGTGGCGGAGTCGTCGTTGTGCTACCCGCTGGCGAAACCGTAATGGCGAAGCTGGTCTGGGCCGAGAGCATCCCCGGATCAGTAGCCGTGATCGTTACGTTCACCGTTCCCGTCATGGATGGCGTTCCCGAAATGACCCGCGTTGCCGGGTTGAAACTCAGCCCGTTGGCCGGTAATCCCATTGCCGAATACGTCAGCGGGTCGCCGTTGGGATCAGTGAAGGCTGGCACCGTGAAGGTAAAGGCCTGACCAACCGTTGCCGACTGCGGCCCGACCGAGGGCGCGACCGGAGCCGAGTTAGCCGACGGTGGCGTGGTGGTGCCAGCGCAGAAAGCGGCAAAGTTGAACACGTAGCTCACCGTTACCCCCGATTGCGTGGCCGAGATGTTCAGCGGCTTTGGATCGCTCCGCAAGCCCGCTTCTATCGTACCTGTGTTACCCGTATTGCCCGGACGACTTACCCCAATAGCCGTGTAAGTGATGGCCGTGCCATCCCCACCCGACGTGTTAAAGGTAATCGCGCCCGTCGAACAGTTGTAGGTCGGCTGAGTCAGGGTGAAGCTGCCACTTGGTGGCGGAGTCGTCGTTGTGCTACCCGCTGGCGAAACCGTAATGGCGAAGCTGGTCTGGGCCGAGAGCATCCCCGGATCAGTGCCTGTCACCGTTACGTTCACCGTTCCCGTCATAGATGGCGTTCCCGAAATGACCCGTGTTGCCGGGTTGAAGCTCAATCCGTTGGCCGGTAACCCCGTTGCCGAATACGTCAGCGGGTCGCCGTTTGGATCGCTGAAGGCTGGCACCGTGAAGGTGAAGGCTTGACCAACCGTTGCCGACTGTGGCCCGACCGAGGGCGCGACCGGAGCCGAGTTAGCCGACGGTGGTGTGCCGGTGCTGCCCGAACAGGCCGCCAGTGCATCCCACACGTAGCCGACCGTTACCCCGTTTTGGGTGGCAAGTATCGTAAACGGCTGCACGTTTGACTTCTGATCGCGGATGTCCTGAGCTACCTGCGTATCTACCCCATCGGTACAACTCGTGGTTTGCGTCACAATACCAACCGCCATGTAGGTAATAGTAGAACCGTCACCACCAGTGGTGTTGAATTTGATTATGCCGGTAGCACAGTTATAGGTTGGTGCCACCAGGGTAAAGGCCTGACCGAGCGTAGCCGTTGGGCTACCACAGGCCGAACTCGTTGCCGACACCGGCGGGCAGGTTGTGCTACCCGTGACCGTTGCTGTTGCCAAAGCCGTACAGCCGTTGGCTCCCGTTACCACCACCGAATAGGCCCCGGCAGAGGTGGCTTTGACCGTTGACAGCGTTCCGCTTTGCGAAACACCCGGCCCGCTAAAGGCGTAGTTTGTTGCGCCCGGTGGTGATGCCGTGAGCGTTACGCTGTTGGTGCCGCAACTTAACGCGCCCGATGCCATCAGCGTAGCCGATGCCGTTGTGTTGCTGCTAACCGTAGCTGTTGCGGTGGCCGTGCAACCGTTGGCGTTGGTCAGTACCACCGAGTAGCTGCCTGCCGCACTGACCGAAATAGCCGCCGTTGTTGCACCCGTTGACCAGACCACGTTGCCCGTGCCGATTGCCGACAATATGGCCGTTGGTGCCGTGCAGGTCAGCGTAACGCTGTTGGGTGAAATACTAACCGAAGCCACTCCCGTCGCACTTTGTACCGTTGTGGTGGCCGAAGCCGTACAGCCGTTGGTGCCGGTGATAACCACCGAGTAGGCTCCGCCTGCTGATACCGTTGCTGTGTTCCCCGCGCTGCCACCAATTTGCATGGCTCCGCTGCTGAAAGCATAACTCGCTCCACCCGTTGCCGCCGTGAGCGTCACGCTGGTCTGCGAGCATGTCAGCGTCCCGTTGTTCACGAGCGATGCCGTTGGGGCCGTTGTACTACCCGCTACCGTTGCTGTTGCCGAAGCGGTGCAGGCGTTGCCGCCGGTGATGACGACCGAATACGTTCCCGCCATCGAGACCATTGCCGTGTTGCCCGTGCCAACCTGGGTAGCTCCCGTGCTGAACGCATAACTCGTGCCGCCCGTTGCCGCCGTGAGCGTCACGCTCGTGGCCGTGCAACTTAGCCCGCCCGACGCAACTAAGCTGGCCGTTGGTGCCGTTGTGCTGCCCGTTACCGTGACCTGCGCCACCGCCGAACAACCACCCGCGCCCGTCACCGTCACCGAGTAAGTGCCTGCCATCGAGACCGTTGCCCGGTTCGTGGCTCCGATCTGGGACGCGCCCGCACCGAAGGCGTAACTCAACCCGCCCGGTGCGGCTGTCAGTGTCACGCTGGTTGCCGTACACGAAATAGCTCCGCTGGCCGTCAGACTCGCCGGAATTACCGATGACGTGCTGAGAACCATTGTCGTGGCAATTGCCGTGCAACCGTTGGCTCCCGTTGCAATCACCGAATAGGTGCCGGCCATCGAGACCGTTGCTGCATTACTGACTCCGTTCTGGCCCGTGCTGAAGGAATAGTTGGTCAGACCCGTTGTAGCTGTGATGCTCACCGTTGGCGTTGAACAGGTAATCGTGCCACTCGCGGCAAGGCTGACTGTCGGGGCTGCCGTATCGCTCAAAACCATAGTTGTGGCCGCAGCCGTGCAACCGGCTCCGCCCGTTACAATCACCGAATAAGCACCCGCCGAACTAACTATGAATTTGCCGGTCGTGTTGATTTGACCTGTCGAGAGCGAGTAACTGCTACCCGCCGTTGCCGTGAGGGTTACGCTGGTAACGGTGCAGGTCAGCGTGCCACTGGCAACCAGTGAAGCCGTTGGCGTGGTGCCGCTCACAACCGTCACACTCGTTGCCGATGAACAGCCGCTCGTGGTAGCCGTTACCGAATACGTGCCAGCCGCATTGACGGTAGCCATGTTCCCAGCACTGCTAAACACGTTCGGTGAGAAAGCGTAAGTCGTACCCGAAGAACCCGATGCAACCGTAGCCGTCAGTGTTGTCGTTCCGCCAGGGCAAACCGTTAGGTTTCCCGTCAGGCTAACCGTTGGCAAGGCTACTACCGTTGCCGAAACCATTACGCCGGTGCTTTCGCAACCGCCGATATCCGTTCTGACGCAAACCGCCGTGAAGTTATAGACACCTGTTACCGCCGATGTGCTGATTGTGCTGGCATTAACAATGGTTCCGTCGGCATACTTCCAGCGGGGGGTATTGTTTGGTACGCACGAGGCCGACAAACTCACCGGCGTACCATCGCAAGCCGTGAAATTTGTTGCACTCGATACCGTTGGGGCGGCTGGCAAACCCAGCACCACAATACCTGAAACTGCCGGAATAATCGGCTTACAGCCGTTTCCGTCCGTCACGGTCACGCTATAAACATTAGTTACCTGAACAACAATGCTTTGCGTTGATTGCCCATTGCTCCAGTTGTAGGCAAACGGTGTCGTACCCGTTGCGTTGGCCGTCAGCGTAGCCGACTGCCCCGAACAAATCGTATTCGACGGTGATGCCGTGATGTTCACCGTTGGAGGCTGATTTACAACCACCGTTGTTGACAGCACCGTGCTGCAACCCGCATTCGTGATCGTTACGCTATACGTTGTTGTTGTGAGCGGCAAGACGGTGATCGAGGGCGTAGTCCGATTGAAAGGCGAGACTATGCTGATGGTTGACCAGTTGTAAGACGTACCTCCGCTGGCGGTCAACACGACCCTCTGTCCGGCGCAGACCGTTCCCTGCGAAGCCGAAACACTGGCAGCCAGGGTGTTCACGGTTACCGTTACTGTCGCGCTGCTGCTGCATCCGTTCGTGGTGCCAACAACCGTATAAGACGTTGTGGCACTTGGCGAAACCGTTACGGTCGCCGTTGCGTCGCCCGTGTTCCAGCTATAACTCGTGGCTCCGGTGGCAGTCAGGCTGACCGCACTGTTGGCGCAGACCGCCGTTGCTGCCGGGTTTATTGTTACTGTCGGAATCGCATTGACCGTGAAGGCGGTGCTGGCCGTGAAAGCCGCCGAGCAACCGTTGACCGTCAATGAGGTAACGGCAATACTATATGAACCAACGGGATACGTTGCTGCCGGGAAACTGATACTGTTGCCCGCTACCGTTGCCGTTGTGGTGCTGGCTGGCCCGCCGTTCACCGTATAGGCAAACGTGGTTAGGCCATTCAGTAAACCATTGGCTGAGAAACTCACCGGCGTTCCGGCGCAAACCCCCGATGCCGAGGCCACCACACTACCCAGCGTTGGCGTTGGGTTTACCGTTACCGTTGAACTGCCGATGCCCGTGCAGCCCGCTGCCGTGCTGCCCGTTACGCTGATAACCGTAGCACTCGTTGGCGACACGTTGATTGTAACCCCGGTTTGGCCCGTTGACCACGTATAGCTGTCGGCTCCCGATGCGGTGAGACCTACCGAAGTACCCGCGCAAATAGCGGTGGTGCTGGGCGTAATGGTCACAACAACCGAACAGGAGCAGGGAGCCTGCGGCTGGAAACCGTTGGCTGCGTTACCGTCGTCGGTGTTGGCCTGCCGCGTGGGGTTAGCCGTTAATGAACCCGCGCCGGTGTTCTGCACGTAGTTTGGCGAGAGATTGCCAGCCGCACCCAACCAGTTGCAGGTGGCTATAACGGTTGCCGCCGATGCGTTTTGAATCGCCCGGCCCGCGCCCGTTGCCGTAGTACTGATCGAGTTGTCAACCAATGGCACCTGCCCCGTTGTGGCGGCACCGCTGGCGAAGAGAACGCCCGTTGTGGCATTATTGGTAATGAAGTTATTGGCACTACTGCCCAGCTTACCACCACCACTGACCTTGATACCAATATCGAAGCCTTCGATGCGGGTGGTGCCAACCGTTGCCGAACCGCCGTTGATGTCAACCCCTACGCCCGTGCCGTTGCCGATAAACGACGCTGAATTTTGCGAGATGACCGCGCTGGCATCCGCCCCGACGATAGACACCGCCGTAAACGCGCCCGTACCCGTGATTTGGGTATTGTTAACCACCGTCACCGAGGACGTGGCTGTAGTCGCAGTTGGATTGTCAATCACCAAAACACCAACCGGCGAATTGGTGATGGTCACACCGCTTGCTTTTAAGGTAGATACTCCCTCGCCATAACCCGATATGTTCCGAACCCGAACTCCGGCCACTGCGCCCTGCACCGCACCGTTATTGAGGGCTACATTTGGGCTGGGCGTATTCCAGACATCCACGCCGTAATCAAATCCGGCGTTGATGGTGTTACCGCTAATCGTTGCCGGTACAGCAGTCTGAATCGAATAGACCAAAATACCTGCGAATGGTTGTGATCCGAGTGTTCCGGCAAACGAGTTGTCTGCCATGATGGCATTTCCGACGATATTAAAATCAGACGCGCTCTGGTACTGGAGGTTGTGGAATATCCCGACATCGTAGCTATTGATTGTATTGCCGCTAATACCCGGCGTTGCTGGCGAGGCCACATAGTGATTGTTGGTCTGTACCCCCGTCAGCACCCGCGTCATCACGTTGTTGGTGATGCTGGCGTAGGCGTTGTCATAGACCACCACTGCCTGACCTGAACCAGTCTGTGCTGACAAATAAGCGGTGTTATCGAACAGGTTATTCTGAATCGTGCTGAACGTTGGGCTACTGCCCGAACCCAAATCAATCCCGTCGTAGGTGACGTTTTTAATGATGTTGTTTTTGATAACCACCCCGCCGATGGTTGTTCCGTATCCGCTGATACCGGCACCGGCATCAATATCAACTCCGTTGATAACTGTGCTGTTGGTCTGCGCCGTCAGTGCCGGATTATCACCATTGATGGTAAATCCGTCAATGACAACATTGGCTGCTGCGCCCGACAGCAAGATCACGTTCGAGAGTGTGTTGGCGAGCAGGGCCACGTCGGTAGCTCCGCCGAAGGCAGGTACAATAATCGTCTCGCCGGTGCCGCGTCCGCTGCCAGTACCGGCAACTCCGGCTTTCGCACCCGTGAGCGTCACGGCTTTGTTGATCGTTACGCTTTCGGGGAACGTTCCTGCGCTGACCGATAACGAGTTACCTGCCGTTGCCGCGTCAATAGCCGACTGAATCGTGCAATACACCAGATTGGTGTTGGTATTAACCACTTTGTTGGTGCTGCCCACATTCGGCCCGGCGTTGCGGGTGTTGGTCGTATTGCCCGTGAATGTATTGCCCGATATGGTGTTGCCACAGGCCACCGGCGAGTTGCCCCGGCCAAAATAGCCCGGCGAAGCACCAGCCGACTGATCACCATCACCGGCGTTGTTGATCACGTAGTTGGCCTGTGCGCCTATGCGGCCACCGCCCTGCTGCTGAACGCCGATGTTGTTGTTGGTCAGCGTATTGCCCGTAACCGTGTGATTTGTACCCTCAATCACGATACCAAAGCCCTTGCTTTCTGTGGGGGCCGATACCTGATTCTGGTGTTGGTAGCCACTCACGTTGTTAGTCCGAACCACTACGCCCGTTGGTACATCGGGATAGCCTTCGGTGTTTCCTGGTAGCACCGCACGCCGATACACCGAAATACCGGCATGATCGCGGTTGTTCATACTGACTGACGCGGCAAACGAAACCGTATTGTTCTCCACTACAATACTCCCGTCACCGGATGTTGCGCCTGTGCCATTCGGGTTTTTGAGTTCGATGCCAAACCGTCCGTTATTGGTAACGGTGTTGTTGGCAATCACGTTTGGCCCCGCACCCGCCTTCAGGCCCACAATGCCGATGCCGTTATCGGCATTGCCCGACACCGTGTTGCCCGTGATGGTTACGCCCGATGCCGTACCGTCCTGCAATTCAATGCCGCAGCAGTTGTTGTTGGTAACGGTGTTGTTGGTAATGGTGATGTTTTGCTTGAAGCCATTCCAGATCACAATGCCCCGTGCCGCACCGTTTATGTTGGTATGACCGGAGAACATTGACCCCGTAATGGTCACGCTCTGCACCGGCCCGTTGGCATAAAAACCGGCCCCGCCGAGGTTACTCAACGACTGTACATCAGCCACCAGCAGGTTGCTGTTGCCGCCGGTTCCAAAAATACCGGCGTTGTTGTTCGGCGATGACCCGGCGAAATTCTGCACGGTCAGGTTCCGAATCGTTACGTTCTGAATACCGTTGGCAATGGCAATGCCGCTGCCCGTTCCGGCCAGACCCGTACCCGTTACGATGGTGTTGATTTTGCTGACACCCGTCACCGTCAACGGCTTGGTGATGCTCACCCGCTCGTTGAAGGTGTACTCAGCCAGTTCAATTACGTCTCCGCTGTTAGCGGCATCAACGGCGGGCTGAATGGTCTGATAGCCAAGATTCTGGGTCAGGTTCCGCACCGGATCGAAGTACAGCAACCGGCCCGTGGTAGCATCGTCGGGCTTATGAAATAACTGCGTTTCGAGGGTAGCCCGTTGAGCGCCCGACATAGCCGTTGGCAGTTGCAGCCCCGCACCAATATCAAACCGATTGGCCCGAATATCAATGTCCGTTGCCCAGGCACCCATGTTTGTTGATGGAATACCCGCATAATCACCAAACGGAGACGCAAACCCGGTGCTGGCTCCGGTACTGTTGTCAAGCCGGATAAAGGTGCCGATACCCGCGTTGAAGGTGTTTTCGCTACCAGCGGTGCCGAACGTGAACGCTCCAAACACAGCCCCCTGTGTGCGGTGATTGAAAAACGCAACCGCCGTGCCGCTGCCCGGTGTTGATGAGCCGTTGAAGGTATTGCCCGTCAACGTGCCGGTCAGCGTCTGCATCTGTGGGTCGGTCAGCGTGGCACTGTTGCTGGCAATCAACTTTGAGTTGATCGAGATGTGCCGAAAATCGGTTGCTGCCGGGTTTGGTGTAAACGTGTTTCCGGTGATGCTGATGCCGCCGTTGTTCTCCGAACTAATACCCCACCGATGATTCAGAAATGTGTTGTTCTGCACCAGCAACGGCTTAACGCCCGAAATGCCGTTGTTACGGATTCTCATTAAAGCACCCGTACCCAGCACACCCGCTGCGGGTTGCACAAAGCTACCGTTGAGGGTGTTGTTGGCGATGGTGATTGTACCAGCACTTGGGTTGGGGTCAGACACCTGGATACCGCCCCCGCCACAAATATTGTTCTGAATGGTCAGTGCGCCCTGATTGGTAAACGTACTGATCACATCGTGGTTGATGGATGTCAGCGAGTTACCGAGTGTGCTGGTAGCCCCGCCAATGGTGCCGCCACACAGATCAATGTGCACTGCTGCCCGGAAGGAGTTAGCCAACCCCGACGAGCCCGACGTTACCGTATTGCTCTGCACCACAACGCCGGGGAACCCGTCAGTGTCTAAGGCGTAATTAGGCACGGTAACATTAGGATTGATGGCAATGGCATTCCGGCGACCATACTGACCACCTGCGGGCGTACCCGTTGCCGTGATAAAGTTGCCAACAATTTTCAGGTTGTCGCGGTTGTCGCCGGTTGTGTGAATGGCCGAGTGCGTCTTGCTCAGGTCAACGGTGAAGCCCAGATTCTGGATCGTTACGTTGGCCGCTGCTACCGTAAACAGCGAAGCCAACGCGCTACCCGGCACGGTTCCCGTAAAAGTCACGTTGCTGGCTACGCCCTGCCCGCTGATGCTCAATGAACGATCAATCGTTACCAATTCATTGTAGGTACCGGGCGCAATCGAGATGGCATCCCCCGCCGTTGCCGCGTTCACGGCGGCCTGAATAGTGCAGTAGGTTAGGGTCGTATTGACGTTGGTAACGCCACCGGCTGCTGATCCTGTTACACTCGCACCCGCCGAAACCGTGCAACCGCCCGCGTTTGTCACAAGCACCGAGTAAGTACCCGCCACCGAGACCGACACCGTATTGGTAGCCCCATTTTGACCCGTGCTGAAGGAGTAGTTCGAGAAGCCCGACGTAGCCGTGAGCGTGGCCGAACTGCCGCAACCGATTGAGCCACTCTGTGTTAAACTCGCTACCGGCAAGGCAACGCCCGTTGCCGTTGTGGTGGTAACGCTCGACGACACCGCCCCCGACAGACACGTGGCCGAATAGCTGGTAGCACCGGCCAAAACCGACGTAATGGTAAACGTGCTGGCTGTTGTGCTGGCATTCCAGACCACCGCGCCCGTTGCACACGTTGCCGAGAGCGTCAGCGGAGACCCCACGCAGGCCGTTAGTTGAGCAGCTGTGTTGGTAATGAGCGGGGCATTAGGAGGCACTAACGAGACGATAACGCTTAGATCATCAACTGCCAAACCATGATCATTCCCTGTATCATCTAAATCCGTCCATTTCAGAAGAATCTGTTGACCATTGGCTATCGGAGTAGCGAACGTGATCGTGCCAGTGATAGACGTTTTATTGGCAGACAAATTACCATCTAACGCACTGCTGCTCGCCGTTGCAATAGGCCCGGTAAAATTAAGTGCCGGTACAACTGATGTCGAAGTGGAAATTGTTAGAGCAGACCCCGTTGCAAATGAAAACGTAAGTGATTGAGGGTTTGTGTTTCCCCCGTTGCGCCACTGCTCACCAGTGTAACTAATCTGAAGAGACGAAACAGCATTTCCCGTATTGTTGACAAACACAACGCCGTATTGGGGTTGAGCACTGCCAGAAGCAGCACTCCCTAACGCACGATCTACAGCATTTGCAGACCCGTAACTATACAATGAACCTGTGTTGCTTGAACCTGCATTAGCGGAGTACGTGGTAGCAGTGCTCAACCAGCCCGGAATCGTAGTATTATTAGCCCAGGGCTGAGTTGTGGTGACGCTGCTTAGCCCGTTAAAATCCTGCGTATAAGTTAGGCTACTTGGTGTGATGGATACCTGCGCCCGAACCGAACCGAGTCCAAGCATAAGCAGCAGGGGCAGAAGCAGCCACCCGCGCAACCCCCTTGTGGCGGGTAGTCGTAGTGATTTAAACATAAAAAGTGGGGGTAAAAATGAACAAATGAGGTTTTATTAGGGAATATTAACTATCCCCAAAGTTACAATTAAGAATTCCAGAATAAATGTCCCGTTCGCTCAGATTATCGGCCAACGATAGGAAATCATAACCAAATGCCCAAAAAAAATATAGCCAAAAACGTGGAAGCCCACATTTTTGGCTATATTAACAAATTGTTAAGAAACTGTATTAATCTACTGCCGAACCACCTTCACGGTCTTGCGTTGCCGGTCGGTGCTGACCGTCAGCAGGTAAACCCCTGCCGACTTACCCAACCGCACCACCTGCCGCTCAACCATATTGGCCGACTCGACTGACTGACTATCAAGGCGTTGGCCCTGCATATCCAGTACGGACACCTGTACGGCCTGACCCTCTGCCCCGCGAATCTCAACCGTCACCGTCTCGTCACTGGTGGGGTTGCCAAATACGGAGAGTTGCAACACGCTGGCCGGCTCAATACCCTGCCGGGCCTGACCACAGGCCGTGCGGAAGTCAAACGTAAACGTCACTTCTGAAGCTGGCTCGTCCACGTAGCGGCCCCGCAGGTTGATGAGTCGGTTGGCCGTGTTTGATTCGTTCCGCAATCCGTCTTCGATGCGCCGGTTGGTGGTGGTGTTGAAAACGCCGTTTACCACGCCAGGTGCCGAATATTCGACCGTCTTGCTCATGTCGCCCCCAATGCGCCCGAAGACAATATCGCCCGTTGTGCAGTTGTAGCTCACCACCGTTACGGCCAACGGAGCAGCCATGGTAACGCTGCCGGCTGGCGCAATGGTGATGGTAAAACTGGCCCGCGCCGAGAGCGTACCGGGGTCGGTGGCCGTGATGGTTACGCTGAGTGGCGAACCAACCGTTGTTGACGGCGTTCCCGTAATGACCCGTGTTCCGGCATTGAAACTTAGTCCGTTGGCGGGCAAGCCCGTTGCCGAATACGTCAGCATATCGCCGTTGGGATCGCTGAACGCCGGAACCGTGTAGCTGAACGGCTGCCCAACGGTTGCCGACTGTGGCATGAGCATAGCCGCTATAGGAGCCGAATTAGACGCTACCGGCGACGCAATTTTCGACAAATCAAAACTGGCGAATACCGGGCGGTGGTCCGACGTAGTACTGGTTAGATCGCCCGAAATAGCCGAAAACGACGTTTGAATCCGGGTCGAATTTGGCACGTAGGCGTTGAATAACTCGTTCGAGACAACGATATGGTCTAAGAAACTCGTGCCTGACGCACCAAAAAACGAATTACAACCCGCCGTTTCCAAGCCTTTCGTCAGCACTGAGAAATTGGTAACGTCGTCCACAAATGGCTTGTAGGTCGAGTTTTGGCCCGTTGCGATTGACTTGGTCACGTAATCGTTGAAGTCACCGGCGATAATCAGGTTTGCCATCGGAAACTGCCCGCCCAATGAGCCAGGGCCAGTGCTGCTGTTGGTGAGCAGGTTATACAAATCCTGAACGTCCTGTTTCCGGCGGTTATAGTCTGCCGTTGCCGACCCCGACTTGGCGTGCAGACCCACAATGTTCAGTCGGCGCGTAACGCCGTTGATGGTGGCATCGGCCACAAACAGATACGGCAACCGGCCCGATCCCCAATTGTTGGGGGCCGATACTGTTGGCGTAGTGTTTGGGAAGCCGTAGTAATCAGACAGCAACGCCATTGCCGACACCGAGGTAACGGTGCTGGTTTTGTAGGCTACGCATACTTTCTGGGCTAAATTGGTTGGCCCAAATACAAATCCCTGGCTGGGCGTTTGCGTACACTCGTCCTGGAAGTAAAACGAGAATCGGTTTGAGCAAGACAGCGCGTAGCCCGGTGGCAGGTTGTTCTGCAACAGGGTCGCATCGCTCACTTCTTCCAGCACAAACACATCGGCATTAACGGCAGTCAGCACTTTATTCACGTTCTGGGCCTGGAGGAGTTCGTTGCCCGGCCCCTGATTCTGGTAGTTCAAATTACCCGACGGGCAGGCAATCGTACCAGCCGGTGCGCCAAAAAACTCGATGTTAAACGCGGCTAACTCAAAGGTTTGGTCCAATGAGAGCGTAGTATTGGCCGGGCCACCGCAAAACTGATCGCTGGGGGCTACTGCCGATGAACTCGGCACGTCGGTCAGAATCCGGGGCTGGAGCTGGATATTGTCGTTACCGGCTGTGGTGGCACCCGACAAAAAACGCTCGGCAATGCCCGTGATGTCAGATGTGGCCGGTTTGCTGGCTCCCAGCAGTTCAGAACTGCCATTGATGCGGAGAACCCCGGTTGCGGCCCCCACCGTAATCGGGTAGTTGGTGCCGCTGGTAAATGTCGCGCCCGGCCCGCCAATGGTGGCCGCCGTCACGGTTACTAATCTGCCCTGATTCGCGCTCAGTTGGTCAAGTGTTGTCAGCACCGGGGCCGGTACATTGGCTGTTGTTCCGGGCGTGATGGTGTAGGCCGATACGCCGTTGATTTCGACATACCCGGCAAAAACCGCGACTGGGCCGGTCAGCGTTACGAGGTCGCCGAGGTTGGCCGTTGTGCCGATGGGCGTAGCCGGAGAAGCCCCGCTATACACGCCGATACCGCCCGTTGCATCCTGAATATAAAACAGCCGACCGCCAAACTGCGAACTAACCGTAACCCGTCCCTGAATGTTGACCGTTTGCCCAACCTGCCCGCGTGCCGTGCCGATGGGGGTAAACGGAGACTGAGCAACCGTTGAACTAACCGTGCCGTTCAGTATCACAACCGCCGAGGTGCTGTTTGAGCCGCTGAGCAGTAAAGTGCCGCTCTGTGGCCCCACCGCTGCCGTAGCGGCCAGACGAATTATAATTTGACTGGTAAATGAATTGGGTAAACTGATGAATGTGAACCGACTACTATACGAAGGCGGGCCGCTGAGACTTATTTCGTAGCCGCTTGAAACGCTGGCGGTGTAGGAACTGGGCGATAAGTTTGCCCCCGTCACAAACGCTGATTGCGGTGCTGATGCCGTTCCCTGGGTAGTTGTGAAGTTACTCAGAACCGTTGGGCTGGCCGTCAGCGACGGCGAATTGGAAGCCGGAGCTGGATTAATCGTGAAGACAAAGGCAGTGCTGGCCGACAGACTGCCGGGGTCGGTGGCCGTAATGGTTACCCTAAACGGCGAGCCGACGGTGGTTGAAGGCGTACCGGAGATCACCCTGCCCACAAGCGATAAACCCGTTGGCAGGGTACTGGCCGAGAGCGTCAGCACATCGCCGTTGGCATCGGTAAAGGTGTTGGCCGGCACAGTGTAGCTGTATGCCTGACCAACGGTGCCGGTTTGGGCCGGAATTGCGTTGGCCGCAACGGGAGCCTGCGGGGTGGTGCTGGCGGTGTAGGTCAGCACAAAATCGTCAATGCCGGTGGTGGGCCGGTTGCCGCTACCCGTCGAAGCAGTCAGGGCCGAAATCCTGATCCAGACTGGCCCGGCGTTGTTGTTGACAACGTTGCCTAATGCCGCCGAGATGGTGTTGTTGCTGGTTGCCGAGTTGCCGGTAGTGCCGGTGGTCAGGGCCGAGAATGCCGATGGACTGGCTCCGGTAGCATAGTCCACCGTCCAGGTTGTTTGCCGGGCAGACGAGGCATCCTGGCTCTGGAGTTTAAAATTCAGGGCCAGGTTTTGCAAGCCGGTAGTGTTGGCAATCTGCAACACAAACGACGCACCGGGTTCGCTGTCGGGGAACGTGGCACTGGTCTGACCCACCTGCCGAACGGCCAACGAGCGGTCGGTAGCGGCATTTTGCGTGGCTGCCGATGCCGCGAAGTCAATATCGCCCGAAGCCACATTGCGGAACTGGCCGGTGGTGAGCGTCCAGGCGGTTGGGGCCGACACGTAGGTAAGCGAGCTACCGAGGGCGGTTGCCGTTGCGCCGGTGCGAACGGTCCAGCCCGTTGGCAGTGCCGACCCAATGCCATCGAATGTTTCGGTGTAGGTGCCTGACGCTGGCAAGGTGACCTGGGCGTTTGCGCCTGCCGATAGTCCCAGAAAGACAATCAGCCCAGGCCAGACCCGCACCGTATTCTGTAAAAAACGTTGCATGAAGTATGTTTTAATGGATTAACAAAACCTACTGTTACGGTACTATGTCCGTTCAGGTAGCCGGGCAAAGCTACGGATTCAACTGCAACCGGCCTGTAGCGTCGTAGGTCAGTTTACCGTTCACGTCGAGCAGCATATTTTTGGCATTAGCCAGATACCCGGCTGGCACGGTCACGACGTGCTTGATAGTCACGTTATCGGTAGCAGTCGGTACACTATTGCAGGCCCAAACGGTCGGGTCGTTCCAGGCACCGGCCTTTACCGTTACCATCCCACCGGCGCAGATACTACCTAAGGCGAGACCAATAATTACCGGGTCGTGGTCAGAGGCACGAAACTGATCGGCGTTGTACAGACTGATGACCTGCGCCGGGGTTTTTGAGACCGTGCTGGTAATCGTGACGTTATAATCCAAGTAATTGGGTTCGTCAGAATTGATGTGCCACTTATCGGCTCCCGCAATCTGGTTTTGCAAACTGGCCGACCGCAGCCCGTGATCGAGTGCGCCCACCTGCCCGTCGAACACATACGAGTACGTTGTATTCGGCACTAAATTCGTGTAACCGGCAGTGTATAAGGTTGTTAGCGGGTCTTCCTGAGCGTAGGCGTTGAGGTCTCCGAGAATCAGGTAATCGGGGTCGTTGGTGCCGGTGGGTTTGGTGGCTAACCAATCGCGCAAATCCTGGGCCTGCCGGGTGCGGGTTCCGTTTGAGTTGCCCTGCCCGTCGTTGGCATCGGTATCACCGGCCCCGCCCGCGCTCGATCCTTTTGATTTCCAGTGGTTGGCAACAACGGTAAAAACCTCGCTGTTTGCGTTTTGCTGGAAGGTCTGCGCCAACGCCCGCCGATTAACCGCATCGAATGCCCCGGTGCCAAACGTAAACGGGATGGCCGTTGTCGAGCCGATGGGCGTAACGGTTGCCGGTTTGTAGATAATGGCAACGGTGATCGCATCGGTAGAGATACAGCCCGAATTGATGAACGTGAACGAACCCGCCCCGGCCACCGCATTCAGGCCGTTGATTAAATCCTGAATCGCGCTGTTGGCCCCGAAGCCGTTGTTTTCCATTTCGTTGAGGCCCATCACATCAACGCCCGATTGGACAATGGCCTGAATCGTTTTGTCGCGCTGGCGCGTAAACTCCTGGGCTGTGTTGGCTCCGCGCGGTGCTATTGCGGTGCCGCTACAGTTCGTGAAACTCGACCCGTTATCTAAGTCTTTGAAATAATTCAGGACGTTGAAACTGGCTACTTTCAGCGTGGCAACTCCTACACTTGGTGATGTTATCGGGCGCGGGTTGGTTGGCTGAAAATTCACGCCCGTTGCGGTCTGTAGCCGGTAACTGCCAAACCGATGATCGAGAATAGCCGTAATGCCCGGTACTGCATCGCCCCCGCGCAGGGTGTTGCTGGCACTCAGGGGATTACCACCCCGGCCAAGAATAATATTGGGCGGGTTTTGTGCGCCACTGCCATCGTCCAGGACAATACTTCGCCGGGCATTATCGGCTAAGTGGGTTGCGTATCCCGGCACACTCGGCGCATAAAACTGGGTATATTGATCTAATCGTGAATCCGTACCGGCCACATCATTCAGCCCGCCCGACGATAAAACCACCGACCCATATCGGCCCAGTTCAAAATACTCCGTTACCACTAAGCTACCGCTGCTGGCACTGGCCGTAACCAACATTCCCTCATACCGTTCGAGGTCGGCCACGTTTGCCACCGGAAACGTCAGGGGCGTTAGCGCAGGCAGGGCGTTGGCTCCCAGATTCAGCACACTCGTCGGGGTAATTTGGGTCAGCGTAACGCCCGTTGATGTGAACTCGGTTACGGTACCCGCCACCCGGACTTTATCGCCAACGTTACCCGTGAACAGGTTTGATGGGTCATACACGAAAATACCCTCTGAGGTGAGTGGGTTGCCGTCGCTGTCGGCATCCTCTTCCTGCACATAAAAACCGGCTAAGGCCGTTGCACCGGGGAACGCCCGCGTCACAATGCCTTCGATGGTGCGGGTGCCGGTCAGGGCGGCTGCTGTGCCGGTTCCCTGAATAGCACTGATAAACGTGATGCCGCTGGCGGTAGAACTCACCGTGCCGCTCAATGTCACAGCCGCCGAGGTGCTGTTTGAGCCAGTGATGAGTAAGGTGCCGCTCTGTGGCCCTGTGGCTGCCGTAGCGGTCAGGCGAACCACAATTTCATTCGTAAACGAATTGGGTAATCCGCTGAATGTGAATTGATTACTATACGAAGGCGGGCCGCTGAGACTTATTTCGTAGCCGCTTGAAACGCTGGCGGTGTAGGAACTGGGCGATAAGTTTGACCCCATCACAAACGCTGATTGCGGTGCCGATGCCGTTCCCTGCGTGGCACTGAAACCGCTCAACGCGCCGGGCATGGCCGATAACGTTGGGGCATTCGGGTCAAGGGTGTTTCCGCTCACCGTTACAGTCTGGGCGGTTGCGCCGGTACTGTTGTTGGTGATCGTTCCGGTAAAGGCACCGATTGCCGCGCCCGTCAGCCGCACCCGAATGGCCGCATTGGCCGTACCGCCCGATTGGGTCACGGTCAGGCTGTTGAGGAACGTGATACCATCCAGACTGACCTGATAGCCCGTCGGGGCTGCTACCTGCACATCGGCTGTGAGGGCCGCGCCCGTCAGTGTGTAGGTCTGCACCGGAGACGGTGTTCCAACCGGCGTACTGAAACCGGATAACGTAACGGGGTTAGCGGTGAGAGTTGGGCCTGGTACTGTGCCTGTTACGGTGAGATTATCAACCGAAATTTTAGGTCGTGACCCGGTGCTGCCGCCCGTTCCATTGTGGTAATACAGGCGAAATCGTGCCGTTGATGAATTATTGAAAGAGGCTGGTAATGTGACGGATAGAGTAGCAGAACCGGCCACGTTGTTGGTTGCCGAAAAGCTGGTTAACTCAGTAAACGTGGTTCCGTTGGTTGATCCATACACCCGTAGCGTTCCTACCCGGTTTCCTGTACTGTTAGCAACAGACGCTGCATCTAAACTCAGTGTGCCAGCGTTCAGACCCGTAAAGTCTACCAGAAAATCAAAAGCTGTGCTGGTCGTATTGTCGGTTGCTCCGGTTGATAAAAGTAAAATAGTACCCGTTCCTTTTTGAACGCCACCCGATGTTGAGCTTGTAAACGTGGCTGATGATGCAGTGATTCTTGTTGCATCGGGTATAGCAGCCGTTCCGCCGATGGCAACACTCGAAAAACGATTTGCGCCCGTACCAGCCGCAAAATTATTAGTCCAGTTAGCGATGTCCGCGAAGTTCTCCGTGTAGGTATAGCCTGGTTGTGAAGCTAACGGAACTGGAGCCTGCGCCCACGCGCCCGCCGAAACGCCCAAAAAGGCGATGAGCCACCTGGTTTTTTGTAATAGTTGCTGCATAAAATGGATTAGTTTGATAGGTGTAAAAGTAGGGCAAACCCCACGCATGCCTGTTACGCCAATGTTAAGCTATCAGCCTGCCGTTCGTAACACGCTGATTAGCTGGCTTATCTGTTCAGTGGAAGTCGCCGGGAAGTTGGCAATTCTGATTTGGCTGTCTTTGGCTTCGCCATAACCGCTACCCACAATCAGCCCGGCATTTTTGGTGGCCGCCATCACTGCCGATGCCGGTTTGGTGGTGTTTGCCACAAGCACCGTGGCCGACCGATGCGCGGCTATCTGCACCGATGGCGAATAACCGTCGGCAGTATCGAAGAATTTGTAAAGCAGTTTAGCTTTTTCGTCGGTCTGTTTGCGGATGGTTTCGATACCGATGCGGTTAAAGTCTTCGCAGATTTTGCCGAGCAGGTAAATAAACAGCACATTGGGCGTGGCCGGGGTTTCAAACGTGCGGTAGTGTTTCCAGAGCGTCGGCAGGTTGTGGTGCGCCCCGATGGTCATTGACTCGTATTTCTGCAACCGTTCGGCTTTCTCCAAACACCGTTCGTTGGCAATCCAGATACCGAGTCCGGCGGGCATCCCGAAGCCTTTCTGCACCGAAAAAAACGCCGAATCCACCAATGAATAATCTAAATCTGGATACGGGGCCGATGACACCATATCCACGCAAAACAGTTTTTTGGGGTATTTGCGCTTGAGCCGGTGAATGTCGTTGACCCGCAGTTGCACTCCGCCCGATGTTTCGTTTTGGGTCAGGCAGACCAATTCAGCGTATTCGGGTATGTCAATCTCGGCGTAATCGAATCCTTCGCCCATCGGCTTTTCCTGCACGTGGGCAAACTTGTGCAGGCTCTGGGCGTAATCAAAAAACTTCCGGGAAAATGAGCCGTTTACGAGGTGAAAACTCTCATGCTCTACGCAGTTGAGCAGCACCCGTTCCCAGACTTCCGAGGCCGAACCCGTGAAGAAAATTCCGTGCGTTTCGGGAATGTTCAGCAAGGCCCGCAGGTGTTCATTGGTAAATTTATATATATCCCGAAACTGCTGACTCCGGTGTGAGATCGAGCCAATCTGCTCGTCCATCGCCGTTTGCAGGTGTTTGGCGAACGTCGGGTATAATTCGGCGGGGCCGGGAGTGAAGTAGGTTTGTTTCATAAATTAGGGGTCAGTGCCAAGTGGTTAGTGGCGAGCGCTTCGCCCGGTAGGGCTAACGACTTGCCACTAACCACTGAATCAATACAACAGCCTGAATTTGATTGTGTTATCAATGTTTTTCAATTCGGCCACCACGTCGTCGGCGTAGTCTTTGGCAATGTCGGTAATCACGTAGCCGATGGTCTCGTTGGTTTTCAGATACTGCCCGCGAATATTGATATGATAGTTGGCAAAAATCTGGTTCATTTTCGCCAGAATACCCGGCATATTGGCGTGGATGTGCAGCAGCCGGTGCGAGTCTTTCAGGAGCGGTAACTGGAGTTCGGGGAAATTCACCGAGCCGTAGGTGCTGCCGTTGTTAATGTATTCGAGCAGTTTGCCCGGCACATACACGCCGATATTGGCCTGGGCTTCTTCGGTGCTGCCGCCAATGTGCGGAGTCAGAATCACGTTAGGCAGGTTGCGGAGGTCGTTGATAAATTCTTCGTTGTTGGTTTTTGGCTCCTGCGGAAACACGTCAATACCTGCCCCGGCCACTTTTCCCCGCTCGATGGCATCTACCAACGCCGGAATCTCAACGATGTGGCCCCGCGACAGATTGAGGAAGATCACGCCGTTTTTCATCAGCCCAAATTCACGGTAGCCAATCAGGGCTTTGTTTTCCTTCCGTCCGTCAACGTGCAGGCTGACAATGTCGGCAATCGCCAGCAGGTCGTCTAAGGTTTTGCACTTGCGGGCGTTGCCGAGGGCGAGTTTATCCACCACATCATAAAAATAAACTTCCATACCGAGAGCCTCGGCCACCACCGAAAGCTGCGTACCGATGCTGCCGTAACCAACGAGGCCCAGTTTTTTGCCGCGCACCTCAAAACTGCTCGTCGCCGATTTATCCCAGATTCCTTTGTGCATCAGGTTGCTCTTGGGAACCGTGTTTCGGATGAGCATAATAATCTCGCCAATTGCCAGCTCCACCACCGACCGCGTGTTGCTGTACGGCGCGTTGAACACGGCAATGCCTTTTTCGGTGCAGGCATCGAGGTCAATCTGATTCGTGCCGATGCAGAATGCTCCGATTGCCATGAGTTTTGGGGCATTGTCAAGCACGGCGCGGGTAACGCTGGTTTTTGAGCGAATACCCAGAATCTGCACATCCCGGATGGCCTCGATGAGTTCATCTTCATCAAGCGCACCTTTCCTGATTTCGACGTTAAAACCTTCTTCATCAAAGAGTTGCCGCGCCGACGGATGCACATTTTCGAGGAGCAGCACTTTAATCCGGCTCTTGGGATAAGACTGACTGCGGCTCAGGTTGTTCTCGAACAGAAACTCATCGAGCGATGCAGCAACGGCATCGGCTACGGCAACGACCGACGGGCGGGCCACGTTTTCGGTGAAGGCATAAAACCGGCTGGCAACCCCGGCTTCGCGGATTTCATAGTCGGTATAGCCATCGCCAATCACGTAAATGGCACCGTCGAGGTTCAGGTCGCGCATGAGTTTCACCTTGCCTTTGTCCGAAGCCAACGGGTTTTCGGGGTCACAGCCGATGATGTTTCCCGCGTCGTCAAAAACAAAAGTATTCGCAAAAACGTGGTCTTCGCGGATGCCGAGGGCGGTAACAATCGGCACGATAAACTCCCGGAACCCGCTCGATATGACGTAAATTCGGTCGGTATATTCGGTCAGAAACGCCCGGTTGCGCTGAAACGAATCGGAGACCTGCCCCATGAGGTTTTCGATGAGGGCGGGCAGGTGACTTCGGTTAGCGTGGAGGAGCTGCAGCCGTTGCGCGAGCGATTCGGCCACCGAAATTTCGCCGGCCATACCACTGTCGGTCAGGGCGCGGATTTGGGTCAGCACGGCCTCGCGGTCGGGGCGGGTAGCGAGCGAGATTTCGCCCAGCACATCGAGCGATTCAACTTTGACGAGTGTACTGTCGAAATCAATGACGAAGAACGTCTGTTCGGTTGGGCTGGCAATGGTTGTGTTGGTGAGCATCTGTCTTGCTGTGAATCTATTGTGGATTTTTAGTCAGTTGAGTGAGCATCTGGTCAAGTTGAAGCCGCAAAGCGGGTATATCCCGTTGCGTAACAGCCCATATTATTTCGTCATCAACGCCAAAATATGTATGTTGAACTTCGGCGAGTTCACTAATCCAAGTATTTTTATTTTTGGCGGAATGGGGTTTGTTGCCCACCGCCCCCAGGCTGTGGGTATATGCCCATGAACGGATTGCCCGCCTGAAACGGCACAGCCTGGTGGCGGTGCCAAACAAGCTACCTCACTAATTCGCTTTTTCATAGATCAGAATTTTATCGGCATCAATGTAGGGTTTGATGTAAGGCGAAAGGCCACCCGTTGAGACTAAGTCCACTGATTTTTTCAGCAAATCTTCCAGGTCAAGTTTGATACGAATAAACTGGAATAAATCAACGCCTTTTTCCAATTCGACCAGCACATCCACGTCGCTCTCGGGCGTGGCTTCGCCCCGTGCCTGTGAGCCAAACAGGTAAGCCCGCACCACGGGTTGGGAGCGCATAAATTGGTTAATCGATTGTTGATAGGGAATCATTGAGCGTGTGCGTTTACGGTAAAACCCGTTTATAGTAATCCATAATATGCTGAAAAACAGCGATGACCTCCGCAATTTCGATCAGATAATACGTTCGGGTATCTAATGTCAGTACCGAGTCTTCCAAACACATAAATACCCACTCGCGGCCTGGGGTAACGCAGCCAAACAGTTTTTGTAAAACAACGCCTTTGCGGTTGTTAAAAAATGTGGCTCCAATTAGTTGAGCGGCACATTGCGGAATGCCAATGTCCGTATCATTTTTCTTCGCTTCAACAATCTGAATAATCGGAAAACTGATGTCAATTGAGCCGGTTTCTTTCGCCAGTAAAAAATCACATGGCAGCCGGTCCGCCGGTGCGGGCCAACCGTCCCCATTAAGCCCCTTTTCGGAATCAGCGTTGAGAGATTCGCCGGAATAGACGGTGAAAAAATCGCCATTTCTGTCTAACAATTCGTTCAGCACCGGCACGACTACCCACTCAGATTTAGCTTTTTCGGTACGCAAACGCAGCTTTTCGGCACGTTGAAGGGCGCGTTCGAGATTTTCAGACGGAGCGATGGGTTGTGTTGCCGGAAACAAGGGCTTTATTTGGGTAGTCAGCCCAAATTTTACTTCTAAATCTGCCAGCGTAAAATCAGTGTAAGCCATCGTTTTATTAGGTTAAACACGCCACCGCCCGCGAATTTACGGATTTGCAACAGCCCAACCGCCACTTGCCGGATTGCCCGCTCAGTTTCAGGGTCACTTCGGTCTCATTTCCAGCAACCTAAGCGTATGCGTCAGCAGCCGTTTATCGCCTGCTTCCTGATGACCGGGAACGATAAGTTCAGCATCGGGGAACGCTGTCTGCACGTTCCGAACGCTCTGCGGCCAGTCGCCCAAAACCGCGTCGGAGAGGTTGCCGAGGCCCATTGTGGCGGTGTCTTTAATTAAACAACCGCCAAACAGCACTTTTTGGGCCGGTAGCCAGACCACAATGTTATCACCGGCGTGGCCCGCGCCGGGGAAATATGCGCGGAGGGTTTGTCCGCCAATGGTAAACGTGGTGTCGTTGGGCAGAACGCCTTCCGGTTCCTGCAACCCAACGGCAGACATTTTGGCCCGCGTGAGGTTAGTGCTGATTACCCGAACGCCCCGCTTTTTGAGGTACGGCAAGCCCGCCATCCGGTCGTAATGACAGTGGGTGATGATGCACAACACCACCGGCTGACGCAGTTCTGTTTTTACCCAGCGCACGATTTGCTTGGTCTGGGCCTCGTCCCAGCCCGTGTCAATCAGCACGGCCCCGGCAGTGGTGCTGACCACCATACCGTTCGACGGATAAGGCGAGCCGTAGGGCATCGCATAACTCGTGTGGATATAGGCGTTGGGCGCAACGGGCTTGAACACAGCCGTGAATTTTTGGGCCTGAACGACTGTGGAAAAGAGTAAAAAGTTCAGAATGAGAAGGTTGTGTTTCATGAATGATAAGCGGGTCAACTCAAAAATCAATTTTCTTCCGTAGTTCTTTCACCGTGCCGCGCAGCCGTTTGCCGGTGTGTCGCGCTTCAACGGCGGCCCGGCTGGGGCGGGTGGCCCGGCGGGGTTTTGGTACCTCGAAGGCTTTGGCAATGAGCCGGTAAAACTTCTTCGTTACCTTCTCGCGGTTGCCGAGTTGAGTGCGGTCGGTCTGGTGCGTCAGCACGAGTTCGCCTTCGGTGGTGAGTTTATTCGCCAATTTTTCGAGGAGTGTGGCGCGTTCGTCATCCGTCAGCAGGAGTGAATCCCGGACGCTGAACCGCAGTTCGGCCTTGGTAGAGACTTTATTGACATTTTGCCCGCCCGCGCCCCCGCTTCGGGCAAAGGCATAGCGGAGGTCGGGTTGCAGTTTGGTGGTGTCCATGCGATAAGAACCCGTTTGCCCAAAAAACATTCCCCGAAACGGGCTGTTCTCATTGGAGTAGGTACGGTATAATCACGTAATGTACCGTCCGTTAATCACTCAACGAACCAACAGTATGGCACTCGCCCAACCCAAAACAATGCTGCAAAGCACGATCCACACGCTCGACCAGTCAGACGCACAACCCGGCACCGGAGCCAGCCTGATAAAAGAGTGGCTGTCGGCCCTTAAATCAGAAAACACCGTCGAGACCGCCCCGCTTGCCGACAAATTGCAGGCACTCTACGACGAACTCATCAACCCGAATCCGACGGCGGCAACCCTCAGAAAACTGATGACCGATGTGGCCGCGCAAACCGGAATCGTAGCCCGGACGCTCACCAACGACGAAGCCGCGCCGGTTTTAGAACTGGCAGGTATGCTGCAATCATTCGCCATCAACCTCGACCGGGCCAATGATGATGACGCGCTGGAAGCCAACCAGCCCACCGAAACCACGATTTATGACATGAATGACTCCGGTTTGCGGGCCAGCCGGATGATTCAGGATACGCTCGATGCACTTGGCACCGGCGTGGCAACGCCCGAAGCCGGTAGCCGACTCGTTGACGATTGGATCACGGTGGTGCGGAGCGACGTGAATACGCAATGGGTAGAAGAACCGCTTGCCCGCCTGCGCGACGCGCTCGATGCCGGGGATTGGCGCACGGCAGAACGCACCATGCGTGATTTGGCCGGGCAAACCCAGGATTTAGCCAACAACACCGGAGACACCACCCACAGAGCGGGTCTCAGCAATGTGGCAACGACGTTGTTGAATTTTGCTCAGGGACTGAATTGAGTGAGTAACAGGCTGATTATAAACTTATAAGGCTTCAAAACCTTGTAGGTTTCGGCTGTCCCGGAGTAGGGAAACTTAAATCACGTTCAGCCGGTGCATGAGCAGGGTTTGGGCCAAAAGCGCGAATTTTTGCGGATTTGGCACCCGAACGCGCTCGTTTTGAATGGTGGACGCGGGTAATTGCCTGATCTTGGAGAATAGCTTCAGATAATAGGTGTAGGCTAAGTGAACGCCTAATTTAGCCCCTTTCGGCAGGTTTAGAATACCTTCGAATGCGTCGTCAAAATCACGCTGAATATCGGCTTCGATCAGTTGCTTGGCCGTGCGGTCGAAAGCGGCAAAGTCCACACCGGGGAAATACGTCCGGCCCCGCTCCTGATAATCGCTTTTTACATCGCGCAGGAAATTAACTTTCTGAAACGCCGAACCGAGTTTGCGGGCGGGTTCGCGCAGGCGGTCATACTGGTTGCAGTCGCCCTCACAAAATACGCGCAGGCACATCAGGCCCACCACCTCGGCAGAGCCGTAGATATATTCTGAATAATTGGCCGTGTCGTATTCCTGCTGATAAAGGTCCATCTCCATACTGTGCAGAAAAGCCTCAATCAACTCCCGCTCTATTTTGTACTCATTGACCACCATCTGAAACGAGTGCAGAATCGGGTTCAGGCTGATACCGGCTTCGATGGCCTCGTAGGTATCGTCGGTAAATTTGGCGAGGAGGTATTTCTTATCGAAATCATGGAACGTATCGACAATCTCATCGGCGTAGCGAACGAAGCCGTAGATAGCGTAAACCGGCAGGTGAAATTTACGGTCGAGGGTTCTGATACCGAGCGTAAACGACGTGCTGTACTGCTCGGTGATGAGTTTACTGCACGACAAAGCCGTTTGATTGAAGAGGGCCATCATAGCCAAATAAATGTTTGTTACAAGTTACGAAAATTCTTTGACAACCTCGTCAGCCACCACTAATCCCGAAATCAGCGATGGCGGCACACCCGGCCCCGGCACGGTTAGCTGACCCGTGTAGAACAGGTTACTGACCCTTTTGTTTTTGAGCGATGGTTTCAGAAACGCGGTTTGCAAGAGCGTGTTTGCCAGGCCGTATGCGTTTCCTTTGAAGGCGTTGTAATCGCTGATAAAATCGCGGTGGGCGTAGCTTCGCTTGAAAATCAGGTGGTTACGGATGTCTTCGCCAACGTAAGTTTCCAACCGCTGCATTACCATGTCAAAATAGTGTTCTCGCGTGGCATCGTCGTCGGGCAGGTCGGGGGCCACCGGAATCAGCAAGAACAGATTTTCGCAACCGTCAGGAGCCACGCCGGGATCGGTTTTCGACGGGGCCGATGCGTAGAACAGCGGGCGGGTCGGCCAGCGGGGGGTATCGTATATTTCTTCGGCATGAAGCCCGAAATCTTCGTCGAAAAACAGATTGTGATGCTGCAACTTCGGTACACGCTTATTTACGCCGAGGTAAAACAGCAGCGACGACGGAGCCATGACGCGTTTGTCCCAGTAACTATCCGAATAATTTCGGGTCGTTTCAGTGAGCAGCGCGGTGTCCACATGGTTATAATCAGCACCGGCTACGACTACATCTGCATCAAACGCGCCCTGATCGGTCAGCACCCGTTTGGCCGATCCGTCCGTAACATCAATCTGTTGCACGGTGTGGTTCAGGAGGAGTTGAACGCCTTTTTCTTCGGCCAGACTAACCATCGCCTTCACAATTTCGTGCATCCCGCCCATCGGATACCACGTGCCGAGACTCATATCGGCGTAGTTCATCAGGCTATACATAGCCGGGGTGTTTTGGGGCGTAGCTCCCAGAAACAGCACCGGAAACTCAATGATTTGCAGCAGTTTAGGGTTTGTAAAAAACTTGCGGGCGTGGCTGGCGAACGACTGCAATACATCGAGCCGGGTGAGGTCATACAGCAGTTTTGCACTGGCAAACTCGGTAATGTTCCGGCTCGGTTTCCAGACAAACTTGTTCATTCCAACGCTGTACTTGTAAGCCGCCTGCCGCAGAAACTCGCGCAGTTTTGGCCCGCTGCCGGGTTCTATAGTCTCAAACATGGCTTCCAGCGCGGTCATATCGGCGGGAAGGTCAACGGCATCGGTCGGTGAAAAAATAACGGAGTACGACGGGTCAAGCCGGACGAGGTTATAGTAATCGCTGGTTTTTTTGCCGAACCGGGCAAAGTAATTATCAAACACGTCGGGCATCCAGTACCAGCTTGGCCCCATGTCAAAGGTGAACCCATCGGCCCGGAACAGCCGGGCGCGGCCACCGGCAATATCGTTTTTTTCCAGGATGGTAACGTCATAGCCCTGAGCGGCAAGACTGGTGGCGGCAGACAGGCCGGCAAAGCCTGCTCCAATCACGATAATTTTTTTAGTGGTCATTCGGTGGTTATTGGGTGATCATTGACTGACCACCGGATTAGAAACCGCATCCAACAAAAAAAGTTGGCCGTAGAACGACCAACTTTTAAGAACCTTCATCTTTTTTAACCAAAAACTACTCGATTAATTATTTTTAGACGGGCTTGTGTATGAAAAGTTACACAAATCACGCCGTGTAATGAGCATAAACATGAAGCTTGTCTTTGAGTTCCTTACGGGCAATGTGAATCCTGTTTTTCACGGTACCAATCGGAATATCGAGTTTCGTGGCGATCTCGTGGTACTTAAAGCCCCGAAAATGCATCATAAATGGCATCCGGTAGGTTTCTTCCAGCCCGTTTACGGCCCGGCTAATGTCTTCCTGAGCAAAGGTAGAATAGGCCATATTACCAGTGCTGCTCTCTATCGAGTTGATGTAGTGCAGATTGTCCGTCGTGTCAATAAACGTGTTCTTCCGCACCATACGCTGATAGTTGGTAATAAACGTGTTTTTCATGATCGTGTACAACCACGCTTTCAGGTTTGTGCCATCAGTGTATTTGTCACGGTTGGTGTAGGCTTTGAGCAACGTATCCTGCAACAGGTCGTTAGCGTCTTCGGTATCTTTTGTAAGCCGGAGCGCGAACGGGCGCAATGACTTTGACACCTTACCAATATGTTGAGTGAATTCGAGCGCGGTCATGCTGTTTTTCGTTTTGTTGAATCAAATGTATGAACTGCTTAAACAAAAACACTACCAACTCGAAAAATATTTTTTTTCTTTTCTTCTACCCCCCCCGTAAAAGCCCTCAAAACGGGCTGAAACACGCCTACGAAAGAGCCAATGGGGTAAATCAGCACTGTTTTGACTGATTTTAAATTGTTTTGACTGTGGGGGAAATTCCCCGCATTGGGGAAATCTCATTCCACACTCTGTTTAATAGTTTTAAAATTTCCTTAAACAAAGATGGCAACCAGCAAGAGCGGAGAGCTTCATAAAAACGTCATCGGGTTCCAGCCCATCCGGGTATCGTCGTGAAACGTGTTCATCAGGGCGAAGTCATCATCGGATAGCACAAAATCCAGCACATCGAAGTTTTCCTGAATCCGTTCTTTCTTTACTGACTTCGGAATGGTGACCACACCGTGCTGAATTGACCACCGGATCAAGAGTTGATACGTGGTTTTGCCGTATTTCTCAGCCAACGACACCAGACGGGGGTCGTCTTTTTTCTGGCCCCGCACCAACGGCGAGTAACCTTCGGGCTGAATCCCGTGCTGCCGGCAGTAGGTCAGCACGTCGGGCAGGAAACAGTACGGGCTAAACTCGATCTGATTCACGGCTGGCACCACCGTAGCCGTTTGCCCGAGTTCATCGAGGTGCGGGCCGTAGTAGTTTGACACCCCAATGGCGCGGGCGCGGTCTTCGGCGTAGATGCGTTCAAGCGCTTTCCAGGTTTCGGCACGGTGTTCGCGCACGGGCCAGTGAATCAGGTATAAATCAACGTAATCGGTGTCTAATCGGGCCAGGCTTTGGTCAAAGGCCCGCAGGGTGTTGTCATAACCCTGATCGTCGTTCCAGACTTTGGTGGTGATAAACACATCAGTCCGGGCCAGCCCACTGACCGCCAGGGCTTCGGCCACTTCGGTTTCGTTGCCATAAATAGAGGCCGTATCAATCAGGCGGCAACCGGCTTCCAACGCCCATTCTACGGCCTGACGAATTTCGTGATTATGGCGGGGCGCATATACGCCCAGGCCAAGCAATGGCATATCAACGCCGTTGTTAAGGGTTATCAATGGAGAATCAAGCATAAAATAAAACAGAGAGAGAGAAACCAATTAATTGCCGGGTAGCCGTGCAACCCGGCCCGGCATAATTGCATCATTGAACCAAACAAACCAAGTGAATTTATGAAAAATTTATTGTTTTTACTCCTTCTGGCTCTCGGTAGTGCAGAAGCAAGCCGGGCGCAGTCGGCGGTGAACGCGGCTGACATTATTGTTCGCATCAACCGGAACGAGCCGGTATCGTATCAGAACGCGGTGATCAGCGGTGATCTCGACCTGACCGAATTAGCCAACAAACGCCCCAACGACCGTAGCAACTGGGGCGGGCAGGGCAGTTATCTCAGCACCGTTACGGTGCCGGTGACGTTTAAAAACTGCACCTTTTCGGGAAACGTAATTGCTTACAAGAACACCGTCGCCAGCCGCAACAAGGAAAACGGCCTGCTGAACATGGGCAATGATGGCATTACCAGTACGGCTGATTTTGCGGAGCCGGTAACGTTTGAGCAGTGCGTATTCGAGAAAGACGCGGCTTTTAAATACACCACCTTCCGTCGGCAGGCTGCCTTTGTTGGTAATACCTTTAAAAACACCGCGCTCTTTAAGTACACCCGGTTTGGTGAATCTGCCAATTTCAGCGGTTCATCGTTCGGGGAATACGCCGATTTCAAATACGCCAAATTCAATACCGAGTCTGATTTCAGAAACGCCCGGTTCAACGGGTCAGCCGATTTTAAATACACGACGTTCGACGAGAAGGCCGATTTTGGCCGCGCCCGGTTTGCCCGCAACGCTGATTTTAAATATACCGACCTGCCTCGCGGGACCCGGTTTAACGAAACGGAGTTCAGCGGCCCCGTTGATTTTAAATACACTACCCTCGATGGGCGACGGTTTTCGCCAAAGTGAATACCGTATCGAATCAGGGCCGGATGCTAATTTTTTGTTCGGCTACCAATCTGAATCAGGGTTTATACCGTAGTGAATTGAGTGCTTTTTCACTTATCAACCCGTATAAAACCGATTCTCATGCGTACACTTCACAAACTCACGTTGGGCCAACTCATGTTGCGCCGGGCGGCTTTGGGCCTCGCGGCTGTCTCGCTCCTGACGCTGAATGCCTGCCAACGCCCGGCAGATTCGGTGCTGACACCCCAGCGAAATTTGGTTACGTCGCCATCGGGCCGGTTGGCCGCGCCCGTGCAGTTTTATGCCCTCACCGATGGTAACCAGCTTCTGTTGCTCAGTTCAGACAACACGGGTTCGCCCATGAGTACGGTTTCGGTAACGGGTCTCGGCATGAACGAACGGCTGGTTGCCATTGATTTTCGCCCGGCCACCGGCCAGCTCTACGGCGTAACCAATGCCAGCCGACTATACATGATTAACCAACTGACGGGGGTGGCCCGTGCGCTCGGAACGGGCCCATTCTCGCCCGCGCTGACCGGCGATGTGACAGCGTTTGACTTTAACCCCACTGTTGACCGGATTCGGGTCATAACCAATCAGGGGCTGAATATCCGGCTGAACCCCGAAACCGGCACCACCGCAGCCACCGATGGCATGATTAACGGTGTGGCAGGAGCGGCTATTTCGGGCGCGGCCTACACCAACAATTTTGCCGGGGCAACCACAACCGTATTGTATGACATTGACCCGGTAACGGACAGACTCTACCGGCAAGACCCGCCCAACAACGGTACGCTGGCAATGGTTGGCCCGTTGGGTGTGGATGTTGTGGGAGCAAGCGGCTTCGATATTGCACCGAACGGCGCGGCATTAGCCACGCTGGGCCGGTCGGGTTTCACAACCGAACTGTACGAAATTAACCTCGCAACGGGGCAGGCCGAAAAAGTGGGCGATATGCCCGGCACCAGCAGCATCATCGGCCTGGCGATTCCAACGGCTCCGGTGGCGTATGCCGTGGACGGATTTAACCGGCTGATGATTTTTGACCCAACCACCTCGGCAGCACCGATCATGAAAGCCATCACCGGCCTGCAATCGGGCGAGATGCTGGTTGGTATTGATTTCCGGCCTGCCAACGCCCAACTCTACGGCGTGAGTAATCAGAGCCGGATATACACCATCAACACCGCAAACGGAGCCGTTGCCCTGATTGGCAGTGGCCCATTCAGCCCGGCGGTTGAGGGTGTGGACATTGGCATGGATTTCAACCCAACCGTTGACCGGATCCGGCTCGTGAGCAGCACCGGCCAAAACCTGCGCCTGCACCCCGACCTCGGTACGGTGGTGGCAACGGATGGTCGGCTGAACCCCGGCTCGCCCGGCGTTACCGGCGCGGCTTATACCAACAATTTTGCCGGGGCAACCACCACCGTGCTGTATGACATTGATTCGATGACCGACCAGCTAACCCGGCAGGTGCCGCCCAACGACGGTACGCAGCAGGTGGTTGGCGCATTGGGCGTAAACATCGAAGGCGCGAACGGCTTTGATATTGGCGGCACCACCGGCAATGCGTATGCTTTGTTGCGGACGGGTAACCAGTCGCGGGTGTATCAGATTAACCTCACCACCGGCGCGGCTACGCCCGGTATGATGTTCCCGGCCTTAGTGCAGGGTATGGCGGTGGGCTTAGGCTTCTAACCTGATTTGTTTAGTGCCGTGCAAAACCCCCGGTGCCGAAAGGTACCGGGGGTTTTGTGTTATGCCGGGTGAGCCACTATATTAACGGAAATTGTAGCAACCGATGTGGCTTGCGATAGATAGCACCGTCATAATGGCCCGAAGTAGTACCTTCCTCCGACTTGTGTAACAATGTTTTCCGACCGTTTCCTGTGCCGCTTTCATGTTGTATCGGTAATGCTGCTGCTCGCATCTGCCGTCTCTTCGGCCCAGCCACTGCGCGAATTTCGCCCGGAAACATCCATTCGCCAACTTACATTCAGTGGCAGCGGAGAACACCTGCTGATTGCTACTGCCGACAATAAAATTCAGGTTTATGAAACCCAGACGGGGGTTTTGCTCCGAACCTTAGCCGGTCATAATCACCCCATTACGGCCATTGGCGCACTGCCTGGCAGGCCAGAATGTATCACTGCCGACAGCACCGGCGACCTCCGCCACTGGGATTATGAAACGGGCGGGCTGCTTCGCAAAATGACGTATTCATCGCCGGAGGCCGTGCAACAACTTCAGATTAGTACCGATGCCAGCCAGATGGCAACCCGCACTGCCGACGGTGTGGTGAGCGTCTGGAACATTACTCTCGGTCAGGTGGCATACCGGCTTGCGGGTGATGCGGCTCAAACCGCGCTCGATTTCAGGGGCGGGCAACGCATAGCAACCACTGCCGACAGCCGACAGGCCATCTTGCTCTGGGACTTAGACTACTACCGGGCCGAAAAACTACCCCGCGCCAGCCGGTCGGCGGTGCGGCAACTGTGGCTTCATCCCGATCAAAAAACGGTTACGGCTCTCCACACTGATCACCAGATCAGGGCGTATACTGCCGAGACCCGGCCAGTTGCCAATGGATTCGACACGGGCCATCCAGTAACGTGTTTCGCGTTTGATGCTACCGGAGAGCGGCTCATCACCGGCGCGGCCAACGGGCGGGTGCAGGTCTGGCACTGGGCCACCCACACGCTGCTCAATGAGTTCAAAAACCGCGAATCCGTGCTGTATGTGGCCTTTCATCCCGCCGAAAACAGTGTGCTGGCCGGGTTTTCTGCGCCCGTCGCCCGGTTGTGGAGCCTGACTCCGGCAGAACAGGCCGAGTCGGTGAAGTAGTGTGCAGGAGTGGTGGGGATATTGCCTTATCTTCGGCGCATGAAAAAACTGCTGTACCTGCTCCTCCTTTTGCCCGCCATCACCGCGCTGGCGCAACCCAAAACCCGGATCGTTGCCACTGACCTGACCCGGATAAAAACGGTGGGCAGCGTAGCGATTTCGCCCGACGGTCAACAGGCAATTTATACCCTGACCACCATCGAACCCGCCACCGATGCCCCCGCCGATAATCGCGCTGCCGAGAGCCGTTCTGCCGAAAACCGGGCCGTTGAGTATGACTACCGAACGCACCTGTACCTCACCGACCGCAACCCCAACACCACCCGCGCCCTGACGCACGGCACCGAATCGGCCCGGCAACCGGCGTGGTCGCCCGATGGCAAATCGCTGGCCTTTGTCAGGAACGTAAAGGGTAAGCCGCAGATTTTTGTGATGCCGATGGGTAACGGCGGGGGCGAAGGCTACCAACTCACGACGGGTAAATATGGTGCGTCTGGCCCACAATGGTCGCCGGACGGCAGCCGGATTTTGTTTGAATCGCCGGTGACAATGAGTGAGTTACTGACCGATTCGCTGCTGAACCCCGGCAAACGCCTGCCGGTGTGGTCGGCAGAGAAACCGGGCTTTGCCAACAACAATTTTCTGAAACCGGATAAATGGACGAAAGCGAATCCCGACGGGTCGCTGGCCGAAATCAGGGCGTATTTAGCAAAAGATGTTGAAGACAAAAAGGCCAAAGTCATCAACCGGCTCAATTTTCAGGGCGAATCCGGCACCGAGCCGGAGATGATCTTCACGCATTTGTTCACCATTATTCCCCGTGAAGGTGCCGAGGCCCGGCCCCTCTCACGGGGTTTTTACTCGTTCGGTTCTGCCGCCTGGCTACCCAACGGCACAGGAATTCTGGCCGTGACCGACCGCGACACGCTGAACCACCCCGACCGCGAGCAGGATGCGGCTATCGTTTTTCTGCCTGCCGATGGCTCCGGCAATCGCACGGTTGTGCTGAGCAAAGCGGGCAACAGTTACGGCAGCCCGGCTCCGTCGCCCGATGGCCGCTGGCTGGCGTTTCTGTCGAGTCCGTCAGAAGGGGTAAATTACGGGCAGTTGAGTCTGGCAAAATTAGCGGGTATTACGGCTTCTGAGATGCAGGCCGTATCATTTAACCGGGCGGCTGGCAGTTTGCAGTGGGCCACCCAGACCTTGCAAACCGGCAAACGCAAACGTGATACAACAGCGGTGCAGGCGTTGTTTTTTACGGCTCAATCGAACGGCGGAATTCCGCTGTACCGGCTAAATCCTGACACGCAGGAAATCGCGTTCCTGACTGATTTCAACACCGGCATTACGAGTTTCGATGTCCGGGGTTTCGAGACCATTTTTGCCCGGACGCAGGTTTCTAACCCGTCAGAGTTGTACATCGCCACGTTTGAACCCCGGCCCGTGTATGAGAGCAAGCTGAAAACGGGCGAAACCTGGACTAACATCGGCGAAACCAAACTGACTACCCACAACGAATGGGTTTCGGGCAAGCTACTCAGCATACCCGAAAAAAGAACGTTCCAAAACGTATTAGGTCAGGCGGTTGAGTACTGGATTATGAAACCGAGCCGGATTGACCCGGTCAAAAAACACCCGTTGCTGCTCAATATGCACGGCGGCCCAACGGCCATGTGGGGGCCGGGCGAGCCGTCTATGTGGCACGAATTGCAGTTTATGTGTTCGCAGGGATACGGCGTGGTCTATGCCAATCCGCGTGGTTCGGGGGGCTACGGACTGGCGTTTCAGCAGGCCAACACCAACGATTGGGGAACCGGCCCCGCCGATGATGTGCTGCGGGCCGCCACCGATGCCGCCCGCGAAGCCTGGGCCGATACGAGCCGACAAGTGATCACGGGCGGCTCTTACGCGGGCTACCTCACGGCCTGGATTGTGGGTCATGACAACCGATTCAAGGCCGCATTTTCGCAACGGGGCGTGTATGACCTGACCACGTTTATGGGCGAGGGCAACGCCTGGAGGCTCGTGCCAAACTACTTTGCCTACCCCTGGACTGCTGAAGGAAAACGGGTGCTGGATGCCAACTCGCCCTATACCTTTGTGGAAAACATCAAAACGCCGTTGCTCATCAAACACGGCGAAAACGACCTCCGCACGGGCGTAATTCAGAGCGAAATGCTGTATAAAAGCCTGAAAATCCTGGGCCGCCCGGTCGAGTACGTGAGAATGCCGGGAGCCACGCACGAACTGAGCCGGTCAGGAAACGTGCGGCAACGCATTGACCGGATTCTTCGTATCTATGAGTTCTTTGAGCGGTATGTCGGCGATGCAAGTTCATCCGCCAAATAGTATCAGGTCTTGTGACCCGTTTATTTCCCCAAATTTTTCTTCCCATGAAATCCAAAAACTTAGTGAGCTTGTCCGTTGCTGCGGTCTTCGCGGTGTTATCAGTAACCGGCCTGTTGATTTATTTTGGTCAGGGCGGCCATATCATTGACCACACCCACGCCTGGTTTGGAATGCTGTTTTTTACAGCCGCCGTGTTTCACATCGTCAACAACTGGTCGTCAATCAGGGGGTATTCGGTGAACCGGAAGGCGGGTGGCATCCGGCGCGAACTGATTCTGCCGGGTTTGGTGGTGGTTCTGTTTACGGTCGGTATCGCTGCCGACTGGCCGGTGTTCAAAGACTTAGCCAACGCCGGAAAAAAGCTGTTCCCGCATGAAAAGGAAGAAGAGATGTCTCAGGCCGTTATCGATTCGATAGCCCGGCGCGTCACCGCCGATTATACTGCCGCCATCAACACCGGCGACACAGCCGCTTTTGCTAAAAATGTGAGTGATCATGCCACCATCAGCACCGAAACCGGCGCGGTTATCAGTGGCGATGAGTTGCTGAAATCATTGAAAGCCAGTGCTGATACTGATAAAATGATTGCCCGCATTGACCACGCCACCGCGCACGGCGATAACCTGATTGTGGCGCACGGAACGGCCACTCGCGCCAATCCTGCCGGGGCTACAATCGGGTTTACAAACGTACTAATCCAGGAAGACCGGCATTGGCGCGTCGTTGCCGTGCAGATGGCCTTGCTGCCGGTGCAAACTCAAAAAGTAGCCAATCGGTAATCTAACTATGACTGAGGAGACACTCACCGACGCGCCGAAATTCAAATTCTGGAAGCACCAGCTTGAAGCAAACGGTCTGGTAATCAACGGTATTCACGAACATTTTATCCGCAGAAGGCACAATGGCGAAGTACTATTTGCGCTCTTGACGCTGGATGCTACCACGCCCGAAGGCGATAAAATTCCGCCCGTCTGTTTCCTCAAAGGCCACGCCGTGTCGGTGTTAGTGTGTTTGATTGATGAGCAGACACGAGAAAAATTTGTGGTGCTGGTTCGGCAACGGCGCATCTCCGACGGCTCGCAAACCTACGAACACCCGGCGGGTATGGTTGATGCCGATGATGACCCCGCCGAGGTAGCCGCCCGTGAGGTGGGTGAAGAAATCGGTTTGGCAATCAGCCCCGATGACCTGACCAAACTGCATAACAAACTGTGTTATCCCAGCACCGGCACGAGTGACGAAGCGATGCACTATTATTTCGTAGAGAAGCATCTGGCTCAAGCTGAGATTCAGGCGTTTCAAGACAAGAATATGGGCGTTCAGTCGGAGTTTGAGCGGATCACAACCGTTGTTACCACGTTGCCCGAAGCCCATCAACTGATTAATAACGTGAATGGCCTACTGATTCATTTTCTGTATTTGCAGTACGTTGGAGATTACGAAACGATGCGGCTGCTGTGAGTGAAAAGTGAAGAATATACTGATACTGACGAAATATTCATCACTCATCACTCATCATTCTTCACTTTTCACTATTTTTGCGTCCCCAAACGCTGAAAACGCCGATGGTCTATTGCTTCCGTAGTTCAATGGATAGAATTTCGGTTTCCGGTACCGACGATAGGGGTTCGAATCCCTTCGGGAGCACATTTTATCAGTATTAACTTTACTAATTTCAGCCTAAAACCGCTAACTTGTTGATAGTTAGCGGTTTTTTATTGTCGGCACTTTATCATAAGAAATAAACCGGGCCGCCCGCGCGGTAAAGCACTCCTGTTGATATCGTAAGCCGTAGTACTTAATGATCAGCCAGCCGGGTAAATTTATATCCGTTGAGAAATAAGGTTTACAGTCCGTAGACTGGCCTTGTTAGTCTAAATACTAGGTGTATGCGAACTTGGTTGTCCGTTTCAAGAACAGGCAATTGACACCTCTGAATAGATACGGATGGAATCTTGATGATGGCTCAGGGTAAAATAGGTTAGGTCAGGAATAGCTAAATCCACCTTGCCCGTGTATTGATGAGGATGGCCTTTGGTCTTGGCAAGCGTAATAAAGTCGCGTGTCCGCTCGCGCACAGCCCGGTATTCGGCCAGAATCCGGCCCGCCTGCCGCATCATCCGCACCGGAACCCGCCCCACGGTTTCGCCCCGCGCGGCCCGGAGCAGTAAATCATTTTGTAACATGGCGGCAAAGGTACGGCAGGGTAGGGTACGCAGGGCGCATCCGTCATCGATGCCGCCAGGCAAGCCCATATTTGATGGTGATGTAAGCCGGTGTGATTAGCGAGTAATCCGACTTTCGATAAACAGAAACAGGAATGGCAACGCTGACATCCAGGTACTTATCTTTTGGCAACGCCACCTGTGAACCCACTCTGAAATAAACAAACTGGGCAACGTTGAGCCAATCCGTAAATACACCTGTATTTGTGATTTGTGTTACGCGCTGATATCGCGAATAATGTTGCAAACCACTTACTGATGAGCCATCAGTGTTATAAAGCACGTTGGCGATGAGCGAGTTCTGGCTACTCAGACTGATGTAATGGCTAAAAAAGCTGTGCCGGTCGGCGCGTCGCTTCATCCGCTGCCCAACTGAAAAATAATACCGAAGGCCAATTGGCATCTCTATTGCGTAAAGTTGTGCGCCCTCGGTAAAACTTAAATTGACCTCGGCACCAGCCACGACCGCCAGACCTCCCTTGATTTTACGCTCTGCTACTACGTCAAAACCTGTGGTAAACCAACTCGGAACAAAGCCACTTTTCTGAAACAGGGGCAAGCCAACGCCTGCCTTGATCAGAGTTTTGAAAGCCGGGCGGGGCGCAGATGCCCGCATAACTGAATCGGCGGCTTCATTCTGAGAAACCGGGCTGACTTGCCCGATTGCGAGCGTAGCTGAAAAAATCAAAGGGATGAAGAGTCGAATCAGTAGCATAGCAGCGAGGATAAATCAGGGAAACAGGTTATATGTCACCCCTATTTGCCAATTCTGGTTATAAAAATTGAAGGGAACGCCAAATACTGAATTATATACCTCATATTTAGTAAAACTCCTGAAATAGCCCGCTTCTATGCCTACCTGTTTAAGCTTGTAACTAAAGCGTGTTGTAGCACCTACTTCAATTGGGTAGCCATTGCCAAAGGCATCAGTTTTGCCAATCAGTAGATTTACCTCAGGACCGGCGTAGGCTGTTAAATTCCGGGCTAATCTCAAACCAATCTGGGGCGTAATGCCTAAATGATAGTATTTGGACTCTTTGACCGAGACATTATTGTTGTTAATTCTGCCTACTGCCCTCTCTTGAATCGAAGCATCAGTCCTGAATGCCAGTCCACGTACAGACAGGTCTTTATAATAGAAACTCCCCACGTAAAAACCAGCCCGGGGCTTCAAATAGCCTAATTGTGTATTTGGCTCTGTGCTATACCGGGTTGTCGAATAGTTTATTCCGGTACGAAAGCCAATACCACTTGATTTCTGGCTTTGAGTAGTGTAAAAGTCAGTTGTTCCCTGAGCTAAAACAGCCCAGGGAACGATGAGACAACAAAGCAATAAACAAAATCTCATGAGATTTCCTGATGTAAACCGAGTATTTAAAAGCACTTCATCTCAACCCCTGCCGGCACACCTCCGCTCGAATATACGCCAAATGGGTTCGCGTCATACAGCGTCTTGACGGGGTTGAAGTAATCAAGATTAGGAATCGCCCACGCCGGGGGAAATGCGTAAAACTCAGGTATCTGATACTGGGTGCCAACGGTAACGTAATAATCAATGGAGCTGCCTTTCTAAAGTCGCATTTGCCCGACACACCCAAGCCGCGCAAGATGGCTTTCCGGTGGTCGTTCACCGTTTGTTCGCAGATGCCCAATTGGGCCGCAATCTCCTGACTGGTGCAGTCGCAAGCCACTAACCAGAAAACAGTGCGTTGCCGGGCCGTGAAGTTGTCATAACCGGCCACAAGCATCTTCAATGTAACTACATTGAGGGAGAGGGTAATTTAGTTGGACGTTATCGTAAATTTTAGGCGTTGAATTAGAGACTCCTAAATTCGGCATTATTCTATTAAATCCACTTGATAAATGTCAAAAAATACGCGATAAAAGTCAAAATCAGCCTGAAGCCTGTTCAGGCTGACCGGGCCACTCATTTATATGACGTTCGGGCCGCTAAATTTGTTGGCGATGAACACAACCAAATGGCTTCTCGTAGCAAGTCTGCTCCTGGGCTTCACTCTTCCCCCCGTCACCCTCACCCTTCAACCCGAACGGTTGCCCTTCTCGGCTACCGAATACACGTTGACCATCGTTACCGACCAACGCCCCGCCAAAACCAATATCGGCGCGTGGTTCACGGCCCCCAAACAGCCCGCTCAGGTGGGTGATCTGGCTGGCGGTGCCGCTACGGCTATGCTGAGTTTCATCCGGCAAAACCTGCGGCAGAAACCCGGTCAACGGCCCGTTGCGTTGCGACTTCTCGCCTGTAAAATCACCGAGAAAGCCACCGGAAACCGTATAGAAGGCACATTTACGTTTGCCGTTGGGTTTGATTTGCTCAACGATGCCGATGGCGGAACGGCCAATAAACGCCTGACCGAGTTCAAAACGGGGGCTACATACACGCGGCCAATCGGTCAAACCGCCGTTGTAGAGTCAGTGGTACGGCAGAGCTTGGTGGCCGCGCTAACGTACTTTGACCAATATATGAACCGCGAAGTGAAGCAGGACGAACGGCTGGCCCGTAGCCTGCGCGTGGTCTTTACCGACTATGTTCGGAATCAGGATAACGACACCGTTTTCTATGACCGAACCCGCCCACTGACCTGGGGTGACTTTAAGGCCAAACCCCGCGCCGACACGCGCTATGCCGCCGAAGTAAACCCCAACTTTGCCTACGAAGGCCGCAGTCGGGTGGTCAATGGTGTGATTGAACTACTACTGACGCTGAAAGTCTATACCCTAAAAAGCGGCTCCTGGACAACCCCGCCCGCCCTGAACGCATACAGTCTGAACCACGAGCAACGGCATTTCGACATTGCCAAAATCGAAGCCGAACGGTTTAAACGGCGCATCATCCCCGACAGTCTGAGTCTGGAAGATTACAACAGCAACGTGCAGTTCAAGTTTATCGAGTCGTTCAGAACCATGAACCTGCGGCAACAGCAGTACGATGACGAAACCAATCACGGCATTGACCAAACCGCGCAGGAACGCTGGAATCAGCGCATTGAAGGCGAATTGCGGGCGTTAGGTGTACAATAAGCCGCATGAGCAAACTCCGTGTCCTGCTCATCAGCCCGGCCCACCCGCCCGATGACCCGCGTATTACCCTGAAAATTGCGCCCTCCCTGGCCCGGCATTATGACGTAATGTGTTTGCTGCCGACCGTTCAATTTCCTCATTATCGGCACCTTTTGGCTCGGCTGCTGCTCGTTCATCCCGTTATTTTGTGGCATATTATCCGGCTCCGGCCCGCCGTGTTGCACTTGTTCATGCCCGAACTGCTACCCATTGGCCTGGTCTGCCGGGCGTTTGGGGTGCAGGTGGTGTATGAGGTACAGGAAAATCTGCGGCTGAAATTCAACCGGAAAACCCGCAATAATCACCTTGTTTTTCAGTGGTTTTTTGGGCTGTTTGAGCGGTTGGCCCGGCGGTTCTGCTACCATGTTTTTACCGAATCCAGCTACCTCGATACCTACACGAATCTGCGGCTACCGTCTGCCGTTGTCCAGAATTTCCCGGATGCTCCCGGTCTGTGTCTTCACAGACCTGAGATGCAGTCTGACTCCGCCCCTAAGCCGTTGGAAAACAGGGCCTTTGCTTACCTCGGCTTAGTCAGTTTTGACCGGGGTCTGGGCGTTATGGTTCGGGCAATTGGGTTGCTAAAACCCCGCTATCCCGATGTGAGGCTGCACCTGATTGGCCGCTGCCATTTTGACCGGGCAGAACTTGAGGCCCTGCCTGAATTTCCGTCGGTGCGGGAGAACCTCGTTTTTCACGCCCATCTGCCCCACGCCGAAGCCTTGCCGATGGTAGCGCGGTGCCGGGCGGGGCTGGCCCTCCTGCAACCCGTTGGTGATTATCCCGGCTCATACCCCACCAAACTGTTTGAATACATGGCTCTCGGTTTGCCGGTGGTCGTGTCTGATTTTCCGCTATACCGCGCCGTTGTCGAATCAGCGGGGTGCGGTTATTGCGTAAACCCTGCCGACAAACACGCCATTGCCGACGCGCTGATGGTTTTGCTCGACTATCCTGAGAAGGCAATCCGAATGGGTGAAGCCGGAAAACGGGCCGTTGCCGAACGCTATACTTGGGCTGCTGAGGCCGAGAAGCTATTCAGTTTATACCAAAAAATAGTCTTATAGTAAGTCGTTTTGGCATTGTTCCGCTATTTTGTCACACCCCTTCTGGGAAATACCTAATTTTCCGGCACATAATCTGTTGGTTGATATGTTTCTTGAACGAGTAAGCCACTACCTCCCCGAACTGGTGGTAGGCAATGACCATTTTACGCGGCTCAACGGCCTGTCTGACGAATGGATTACCGAGCGCACCGGCATCCGCGAGCGACGCAAAGCTCCCCCCGGCGAAAACACAAACACCATGGCCGTTGCCGCCGTGCAACGGCTCCAGGCGCAAACCGATTTGTCGGACGTTGATTTCATCGTTGGTGCTACCTACACTCCTCACGATACCATTGTTACCCTCGCCCACGCCGTGCAATACGCCCTCGGCATCAACGATATTCCCGTCGTCAGCATTTCGTCGGCCTGTTCGTCGCTGCTGAATGCCATCGAAATTGTGGAAGGGTATTTTGCCATGAACAAGGCCAGCCGCGCCCTCGTGGTGGTGTCGGAGCACAACACGGCCTACAACAACGATACCGACACCGTATCGGGCCACCTGTGGGGCGATGGCGCGTCGGCCCTGCTACTGACCAAAACACAATCTACTGCCGGGGGTTTCCGGGTCAGCGAACTGATAACGGGCGGAGCGGCCTGTAGTGGCAAAGCCACCGAAGCCGTTGTGATGAAACCCTTGGAACGAGGTATGATTATGCCTTTTGGCCGCGATGTGTTCCAGCAAGCCTGCACCTATATGCCCAAAGTGAGCAAACAGGTGTTAGACAAAGCGGGCCTAACCGTAGATGATATTGATTTCGTACTGCCCCATCAGGCCAACCTCCGTATCTCGCGTAACGTGATGCAAACCCTGGGCCTGCCCGACGAAAAACTGCTCTCTAACATCGAACGGTTGGGCAATACGGGTTGCGCGGGTTGCGCCATTGCCCTGTCAGAAAATTGGGATCAGTTCAGGCCCGGTCAGCGGATTGTTGTTACTGTTTTCGGCGGAGGCTATTCCTTTGGGGCAATGCTGCTGGAGAGCGTATAGAGACGGATTTTAATTTTATACCGGCAAGTATTCATTGGCACGAATAAGCGGCTGCAAAACCAACATCATCTTGGTTTTGCAGCCGCTTATTCGTGGGCTTCTAAAGTATCAACCCTCCACCGGCAAACCGGCATCGCCCGGTCCACCCGAATCCGTTTTGCCCCGGTTGTTGGATTTGCGCCGACGCGGTTTCTTCGGTTTTTCGCTTCCGTCTTCCCTCAATTGTGGTCCCGCCATCGGTTGTGAACCAGTCGTAGCGTCAAAAAGTGGAGCAATCAGCGAAACCGGAGCCGATGGTGTGGTATCAACGGTCTGCGACGGAGCCGGGCGCGGAGGGCGGGGCGTGTTGTCGCGGCTTCGGTCGCGATTGCCACCACCGTTGCTGCCCCGGTTGTCGGAGCGGGGTCGGTTATCGCGGTTGCCGCTGCCACCGCCATCGCGACCACCACCGGAGCCGTTACGCCGGTCGTTGTTGCCGCGACCACCACCGCCACTGCTGCCACCCGGACGGCCACCACCACCGCTGCGGCTGTCGCCCCGGCCCATTTCGCGGAACCGTTTGGGGTCAAAATCAGGGGGCGGGCCGTAGCCAAGTTCTTCGGTAAGGGCCTGTTTATCGAACGTTCGCTCTAAGAGTTTCTCGATTTTGACGACGCGCTGCTGATCGTTTTCGTTCACAAACGTAATCGCCATGCCATCGCCCCCGGCGCGGGCCGTGCGGCCAATGCGGTGAACGTAATCTTCGGCATCGCGCGGCACGTCATAATTCACTACGTGGCTCAGGCTGTCAATGTCAATGCCGCGAGAGAGTACATCGGTTGCCACCAAAATCGGGAACTGCTTGTTTTTGAAGCCCCGTAGCACCCGTTCGCGGTCGTCCTGCTCAATGTCTGACGAGATACCATGCGCCACAATGCCGAGCTTGTTGATCTCGCGCACAATAGCGTTTACCTCTGACTTGCGCGAGGTGAACAGCACCATGCTCTGGGCGTTGGTTTGCTGAATCAGGTGCATGAGCAAGGGCAGTTTCTGTCGGTCGTTCGCCATGTAAAAACGCTGGTCAATTTTCTCGGCAGGTTTCGATACAGCGAGCCTGATTTCTTCGGGCGCGTTGAGAATCTGTTTCGAGAAATCGCGGATGCGGTTGGGCATCGTGGCCGAAAACAGCAGCGTTTGGCGGGGCGTGGGCAACTGCCGCACAATTTTCAGGATGTCGTCCGAAAACCCCATGTCGAGCATTTTATCGGCTTCATCCAGCACGAGGTAATTCAGTTTGCTGAAATCCACGTAGCCGAGTTGCATATGGGCCATGAGTCGGCCCGGCGTAGCAACAATAATGTCGGCTCCGGTGGTGAGGGCGGTGCGTTGCTGATCCCAGTTTTCGCCCTTGCCGCCCCCGTAAAGAGCCAAACTCGTGGCCGACACGAAGTAAGCAAACCCTTCGACCTGCTCGTCAATCTGCTTGGCGAGTTCGCGGGTTGGCACTAAGATCAGGGTGCTGGTGTGGGTGAAACCGCCGTGCGAAATCCGGTCGAGGAGGGGGATGAGGTAGGCCGCCGTTTTGCCGGTGCCGGTCTGGGCGCAGGCGATGAGGTCTTTACCGTCGAGAATCAGGGGGATTGCCAGCTCCTGAATGGGCGTGGCCTGTTGGTAGTTCATGGCATCCACGCCGGCCAGCAGGTCGTCGTGGAGGTCGAATTGGTCGAAAGTCAAGGTACAGTGTTGTTAGATGAAAAATACTGACCTTGTGCTACCCGGCCAGCTAACCGCTTGATTGGTAGCAAAGATAGCGAAAAAAGTAGAGATGCATCCTTGCGGCTCCTGCGTCTTGCCGCTGGATGGATGCTGAGTAAAACCATCCGGCGGCAAGACGCAAGGATGTGTCTCTACTTACTCCACCACATTTTCAGTTTCATGGTGTTGGGGCCACCCATGCGGGCGAGTGCAGCTTTGAAATTCTCGCCATTTAGGTTTTCCTCCGATGCGGGGTAAGGGAGCCGCTGCGGAATCTGCCCTTCGTTGTAGCTGACGGTTGGGGCTTTCAGGACCGGGATGCCCGTCCGCCGAACCTCCGTCCAGGCTTCCAGGTCCTGCCCAAACAGAGCCAGCCATTTTTGCTCCAGCACCTGCGTCAGACCCGCCGTACCCGTTTGCAGCGCAGCAGTTTTCAGGTAATCGGCGGGGAGGGTTGCGCCAAACTGCGTCATAGAAGCCTTAATACCTGCTTCGTAGGCCGTTGCTGCGTCTCCGGCGGCTGTTACGCCTTTCAGCGCGGCCTCAGCCTTGATAAAATTCAGTTCGGCAAAACTCATCAACACGCCCGGTACGCGGGCCGCGGTGAAATAATCGCCGATTTTCGAGGTTTTCGCCAGGCCCAGGTTGCCCGCTTCGGTGTTGGTCAGGCCGTTGGCAACGCCCACATACTTGCCCGTTGTGGCATCTTTATTGGCAAAAACGGCCAGTCGCGGGTCGTTAAGGGCCGTGAGCCGGTCGGTCAGTGATTTCGACACGCGGTGGTCGTCGCGGGTTTTGCGGTTCTGATTCACCGGGTTGTTGTTGGGTGCATCGGCCAGATACAGCAGCTGCACATTGTCGGCGTTGCTGGCTAAAACGGGGTATTTGGCCGGGTCGCCCAGAATACGGGCCATCTCGGTTTTGGCGTTGATGGGCGCGTCGGCTTTGTCGAGCATTCGGTTCAGGAGCCGCAAACTCAGCGAATTGGCAAACTTTTTCCAGAGCGTCATATTGCCGCCGAACAGGATATCGCCGTCTTTGTTCACGGTCTTGGCATTGATGAGATCATTGGCCGTTTTCAGGTCGGCCACCAGCCCGGCATATACGTCTTTCTGCGCGTCATACTTGGGGTAAGTCGTGCCTTTGGTGCCAAGCAGGGCTTCTTTATACGGAATATCGCCATAGACATCGGTGAGTTGCGCGAAGGCATAACTCCGCATAATCAGCCCGATAGCCTGGTAGTTTTCGTTGTTGCCCGCCTTGCCGAGTTCGATAATCTTCTGAAAATCACCGTTAGCCTCCACATACAGGTTTTGCCAGGGCGTGTCCTGCGTGTCGGTCGTGAAGTTATACTGGTCAATTTCGGTGTACTGAATCCGGGCCAAGTGCTGCGACCACAGCGGCCCCACATCTAACCCCAGCGAACCGCCCACCACCGAGTTCACGGCCAGTTTGATACCATGTGGCATGAGCAGTTCGGGCGGCAAACTGGTGGGGTCGTTGGGGTTGGCGTTGATGGCATCGAAGTTGTTCTCGCAGGCCGTGAGCGCGAAAAACGAGAGGGCAAGAAGGAGTGTCTTTTTCATGGTTGTCAGGTCGTTGAATTAAAAAGTAAAGCCCAGATTAAACCCGATACTGCGGGCCGAGGGAATGTTGCCGTTCTCGAAACCCTGCACGTTGCCGTCGCCGTAGTAGCTCGTTTCGGGGTCAATGTGCGGCACCTTGCTGTGTAACAAGGCTAAGTTGCGGCCCACCAAAGCAAACGTCGCACCCTTCACCCCAATCCGCGACAGCAACCGCACCGGCAACGCCACCGACAGCTTGGCCTCGCGCCATTTGATGTAGTCGGCATCGAACATATAGGCTTCGTTGTTATTGCGGTTGTAAAAATTGTGGTAGTAATCTTCGGGTTGCACCACCGCTTTGGTGTTCGGCGCGTAGCTGAAAGTGCCATCGGCGTTTTTGGTTTCCACCACGCCCTGCCCCACAATATTCCCCTCCCGACCGGGCAGCGTTTCTTTTAAAACACCCGTGTATCGCCCGATGTTGACCGAGTGCGCGAACAACTGACCACCCATCCTGACATCGAATAACGTGCTGAACGTGAACGCCTTATAGGTGAATGAGTTCTGAATACCGCCCGTCCATTTCGGCATGATATTCCCGATTACCTTCCGGTCTGACGACATGACGGGGTAGCCCGTGGCCGGGTCAAAAATCAGACTTCCCGATGGGTCTCGCCGGTAGTACGTGCCGTAGAAATTGCCGTATGCGTAGCCGGGCCGGGCCTCCAGAATCACGTTGCGGAGCAGCGCACCCGTATTGATCTGGTAGTTGGTCAGCCCGCCGAGGTCAATCACTTCCGAGCGGTTGCGGGCGTAGTTGACCGTGACATCCCAGCGGAAACCGGCGGTTTTTATGGGTGAGCCGCTTAACTCAACCTCCCAGCCCGAATTACGAATCTGCCCGGCGTTGATGATGCTGTTGAAATAGCCCGAACTCTGCGGCACGTTGGCCCGCAAAATCTGGTTCGAGGTCTTTTTGTCGTAATACGTCACCTCGGCGTTGATGCGGTTCTGAAACAGCCGCGTTTCGATACCTACCTCGGTGGCCTGGGTCATTTCGGGTTTCAGGTTGCTGTTGAAAATCAGGTTGTTTTCCGAAAACGTCGTCGTGGTTCCCCAGGGCGATTCTGCCGTAAACACCTGTTGCAAACTATACGGGTCGGTGTCGTTACCAACCTGCGCCCAGCCCGCCCGCAGTTTCAGGTAAGGCAGCGTACTACTCTGAAAACCAAGCATATCCGTCAGCACCGCCGAGGCCGATACCGACGGGTAAAAGTAGCTGCGGTTGCCCGCCGGGAGCGTACTCGACCAGTCGTTGCGGGCCGTAACGTCTAAAAACAGGTAGTCTTTGTAGGAGAACCCCGCCGAGCCATACAGCGAGTTGACCATCTTGCTGGTCATCCGGTTATAAACGTTCACCTGCACCGCCGAGTTGGCAATGTTGTAGAGGTTCGGGATTTTGAGTTCGGGTGCGCCGAGGTAGTCGCGCTGAAAATACGTGAATCGCCGGTTGCCGCCCGCGTTGACGGTCACGCGCAGGTCGCCGAACTGCTTATCGCCGGTGATAAGAAAATCGGTGTTCATCTCGCGGGTGAACACGTTATCGTTAAAAAACTCGCCATTCACCAAGCCCACGCCCCGCGCCCGCTTGGTTGTCCGCCGATCCAGGCCGTAGTCCATGCCGGTGCGCCCCATAATGGTCAGCCACGATAACGGTTTGTATGTCAGTTGCGCGTTGCCCACCACGCGGTCTTTGTCGTTGGCGTAGGTCTGGCGGTTCAGCACATAATAGGGGTTGTTCCAGTAGTTGCTGTTCCAGTTGCGGGCTACGGGCCATTGGCTGGGGTCGGTATCAGGCACCACGTCCTGTTTCAGGTCGTTAAGGTCAACTTGCCGGCCAAACCACGTCCAGTATAAGTTCAGGTTCTGGCGGTTGTCGGAGCCATCGCGGATGTAGTTGATCGAGGCCCGTGCGGTGAGGTTTTTGGCGAGGGTATAGCCCGCGTTCAACGCCACCGTCGAGCGTTTGTAGTTGGTGTTGGGATACATTCCCTTCTGGTACAGGTTGGTGTATGACAGCCGGAAATCGCCCTTGTCGCTGCCGCCCGTAATCGCCACGTTTTGCGATGAGGTCACGCCCGTCTGGTGAAAGTTTTTTATGTTGTCGGGATTCGCCACCCAGGGTGTTGGAGTCCTGACACCGTTGGCATCAACCGGCGAATTATACTGCGGCAGCAGCCGTCCGTCGAGTTTTGGGCCCCAGCTTTCGTCCACGCCATCGGCAATACCACCGCCCCGGCCATCCACGTAAGAAAATAGTCCTTTTGACCCCTGTCCGTATTCATTCTGGTAGTCGGGCAGGCGGAAAGGCCGTTCGGTGGTCACGTTCGAGTTTACCGACACGCCGAGTCCTTTGCTGTTTTTGCCCGATTTTGTCGTGACCAAAATCACCCCGTTGGCCGCCCGCGAGCCGTATAATGCGGCTGCGTTGGCTCCTTTCAGCACCGTAATCGTCTCGATATCATCGGGGTTGATGGCTGCCGCGCCGTTGCCGTAGTCCACCGTTACGTTGTTGGTATTGGTGGCCGCGCTGCTCGGCGAGGTGTTGTAAGAACCGTTGTCAATCGGGATACCGTCCACCACAAACAGCGGCTGGTTGTTGTTGCCGATTGAGTTGGCCCCGCGAATCATAATCCGCGACGACGACCCCGGCTGCCCGTTGGAGTTGGTGACCTGCACCCCGGCAATCTTGCCCGACAGTGCGTTGAGCAGGTTGGTGGGCCGGGCCTGGGTCAGTTCAGACCCTTTCAGTTCCTGAACATTGTAGCCGAGGGCTTTTTTGTCGCGGGCAATGCCGAGGGCCGTGATAACCACTTCGCCGAGTTGCCCGGCATCTTCGGCCAGCGCAATATCGAGCATGGTGCGGTTGCCGAGGGCAATGTCCTGCGAGACATACCCGATATACGACACCACGAGCGTAGCGTCGGGGCTGGCCGAGAGCGTGAAGGTGCCATCGGCGTTGGTGGTGGCTCCGTTGGTGGTGCCTTTAATCACGACGTTGGCTCCGGGTAGCCCTTTTCCGTCGGTTTTTGAGAGAACGCGGCCCGTGACCGGGCGGGGCGTTTGGGCTAACCCGACGCTGATGGCTAAAAGCCAGAGCAGGGCGCATAAAGTGGTTGAGAACTGATTCATAGTACAGGGGTTGTATTTACAGAAAATTTTAATATTTCCGAAATCAAGCAAATAATCCCTGTCGTGTCAAGCGATAAACAGAATATTATTTTAGAGTTTATGATAAAGACAGAATATTATTTTTTAATTTCAATTTAATCTAAAATAATCAATATTGTGGTCGAAATACGTGAGGCTCAAATGAATAGAATCTTTATCCTTTTCTGTATCAGCACATTCCTGACCGCCTGCCAGCCCACCGACAATGGCCCAAGCCACGACCTGACCCCGGCGTTTTATCACTGGAAGACCACGTTTGCCCCAACCAATTCAGAGCAGCGGGACTTGCGTCGGCTGGGTGTTGAGAAACTGTACGTCCGGTTTTTTGATGTGGACTGGAACCCGCAAATCAACGAGGCCACGCCAAAAGCGACCGTGCGCTTTACCGCACCCACCGCCGGTTATACCCTTGTGCCGGTGGTGTTTATCACCAACCAAACGCTGCAACGGCTATCCATGACCGGCATCCCGATTCTGGCCCGGAATATCACCAACGAAATCAAACAGATCGCTCAAAAACAGGCGATTGCGTTCGCGGAAGTACAGTTCGATTGTGACTGGTCGGAGACAACGGGTGGGCGGTATTTTGCCTTGCTCAGAAGTTTGCGGGCCATGTTGGGGGTGCCGCTCTCGGCCACAATCCGGCTGCATCAGGTCAAGTTTGCGGCCAAAACCGGCGTGCCGCCCGTAGAGCGCGGGATGCTTATGGCCTACAACGTGGCCGACTGGAAACGGCCCGACACCCGCAACTCGATCTGGGATGCCACCGTTGCCGACCGTTACCTGCCGTTTCTGGACAAATACCCCCTGCCGCTCGATGTGGTGCTGCCCGTTTTTCGGTGGACGATAGCGTACCGCAACGGGCGTTTCCTGAAAATCCTGAATAATGTGGATGGTAAATCTTTGAAAGCCAGTGCCTTTCTCGAATCGGTGCCGACCGATAGCACCCGGTTTGTGGCCCGGCAGGACACGGCAGCCATGGGCCTGATGATCCGCCGGGGCGACGTGTTTCGGGCCGAGGCCGTAACCGCCGACGAATTAACGAAAGCGCAACGGGCCATTTTGTCCCGAATCCAGAACCGGGCCATTACCTTTGGGTTGTATCACCTCGACAGTGCCAACCTCGCCCAATATCCTTATGAAACCCTCCAGTCTCTTTACCGCCCGGTTCCGTAAAATAGCCCTGTCGGTGGGCATCGTGTTTGCGGTTGCCTGCGCCGACGGGCCGCTCGACCCAAACGAGTTTCTGAGTTATTTCATGCCCGAAAGCGCGACATCAACCGAGCGCGACCAATTTTATTACTTCTCGCCGAGGCTGTATAACTACGAGGCCGATATGCAGGACGAAGGGCAGGAAGACGCGGGGAAACTCTTCGTGGCCGACCAAAACACGAAAGCATGGAGCGCGTATCTGAACGGGAGCGTCCCCGAAAAAACGATTCAGACCGCCCTCGCTAACCGCAAATCTGCCGAAGCCCGAACGTTGCTGGATGTGCTAAACAACCGGAATCAGATCGCTGAAGTGTACCTGCAATTTGCCTGGGACAATGAGAACTTAGGCAGTGCCTGGCAAGCTGACGAAGACAACGCGCCCCGTACCGACAGCGCGGCAACGGCCACCATCATTGGCAATACGCTCGAAGCAGCCGCTGCCGAAAGCCGCGCCAATACCGACCCGTTTCTGAAAGAACGCTATGGTTTTCAGGCCATTAAGCTGGCATCGGTGCAGGGCGATTACCGGAAAGCCGCCGATCTCTACGCCCAACTCATTGAGCCTTTGCCGAAAAAAACCGTGATTAGCTACTGGGCATTGAGCCGAAAAGCGGGCGCGATGCTGGCCCTCGGCGACACGGCGCGGGCTATTTATGATTTCGCCCAGGTGTTTGCCGATTGCCCCTCGCGCCGACGCGAAGCCGAAATGAGCCTGCGATCCCGGCACGTGCGCTACGACGAAGCAGCCCTGAAATTTGCCTCAACCGATCAACAACGGGCGGCTGTACTGGCGATTTCGGCCATTCAGCCGTATCAGGACGCGCTGCCCAAACTGAAACAATTGGTTGAGATTGACCCCACAAACCCGTTGGCCGAGTTGGTGATGGCGCGGGAAATTAACCGGAACGAATATTTCTGGCTGGCCGACCGCAACCCGGTTATGACCTATATGTATGACAGCGAGAAAACGAGCAAGGCCGATTCGGTGCGGTTTGACATCCGCAAAACCGAGTCGAAAACCTACGCCGGGAAACTCCGCGATTTTGCGTTGGAATCGGCCCAAAACAAGGCCATTCCCAACGCCGGGTTCTGGTACACGGCGGCTTCGTATCTCGATTATCTCCAGAAAGACTACGCCCCGGCATCCGGTGAGTTAGACAAAGCCGAGCGCAAAAATCCCAAAAATACCGTCCTCCGCCAGCAAATCGCCCTGCAACGGATGCTGTTGCTGGCCGTGCAAACCGATAAAATCACCCCCGACGTAGAAACCAAACTCATCGGCTACCTCGACCAGTTTGGCAACAGCCGAAACCCGCGCATGGGCAATGCATTCGCTAAAACGTGTCTGCAATTCGCTGATTTATACCGGGGTGGTGCGCCGGAAGGCAAATCGGGCGGGTGGTTGCAGGGGTGCAGCCGTACCAAAGCAGACCCGGCTACCGATGTGGCTTCGGCAAAAGCGTATCTGCTGACGTTGCTCACAAGCGGCCAACTCAACAAGAGCGGTGGCTTTTTTACCAACACCACCGATCAGTTGAGCATCGAAGACACCACCTCGGCCAAAACCGCGCAACGGGCCGTTGATTTCATAATCCGGCTCGATGCTACGGATTTTGACAAGCGGCTGCTGAAACTCACCGGACTGACCACCGATTATTTTTATACACTCTTGGGCCGCCGACTCATGGCCGAACACCGCTACGGCGAAGCAGCCGATGCCTGGGCCAAACTCCGCAACCCGGCCAAAGCGTGGGGAACCGAGACTCAATATAACGACAACGGAACGGAGACCGAGAAATCGGTACTGGCCCTGTATTTTACCAAAGACCCGTTTGAACTGCCACTCAAAGCGATGCGGCCTAAGCCCAACCCATACACGCCCGTGACGTTTGCCCGCCGGATGCGCGACTTGCAGGAAAAAGCCCGCAAACTCGACGGCGACGACGCTGCCCAGGCCTACTACGAACTCGGTTGCGGAGCCTATAACCTGAGTTATCACGGCAATGCGTGGTTGCTGATAAAACGGTCGTGGAGCGTCAGCGAGCCGGTTTACTCCCACTACATGAACCTGTCCGAAAGCCGACAAACCCAACTGACAGCCTCGGCCCAGCAAAACCCGTATTACACGACATCGCCCGCCAAAGCATTTTTTGAGCAGTCTATGAAAGCCGCCAAAAGCTCCGACCTGGCTGACCGGGCTGCTTATTTAGCGGCCCGGTGCGAAGAAAACCAGTTTCTGACGCGCCGGGCCGCCGAAGTTGCCAAACGGGGTGGTTACGTGGCCGACGATGATGCCGACTTTAACAATGCCATGACGGACCTGCGCCGGAAAGAATACGCCACCACGTTTACCGACTTTTTCAAGAACCACACCCGGTCAAACTACCATGAGCAGATGATTCGGGAGTGCGCCACCTATTTTGATTTTCTGATTTTTGCCGACGATGGCAAAACATACGTGGAACCTTAACCCCGCAGCACGTTGCCGCCAAACATCATTGACTGACGGCTTAACCCCTCAAAAACGGAGCGGTTTTCGGTAATGAACCGAAGAATCCTCCGTCGGAGAAAAATCCAGTTTGTGTTTATAAAATTGGTTGACGAAACACGGCTATATGATGATGAAACGAGTTGCCTGATTTCTGTTTATTAGTTGATAGATAGCTGCTTAAGATTTTGAGACCATTATTGATTGATTCCTACCTGATTAAGGAGCTGCACCTAAGCAGTGCCGACAAAAAAATCCTGCATCGTAACGCCGGGCGGTACGTTGGTGCGGAGATGACTGAGCGCGGCTGGGCGGTTGAGATTACCCAAATTGCCAACTCGGCCAGGCAGTGGCGCGGGGAGTTTGGCGACGACAAACCCGATGACATTTGACTGGATTGCGCCCGTTTATGATGCAATGGCGCGGTTAGTTTTTGGTCGGGAATTGCAACGCGTTCAAACCACGTGGTTTGGATCGGTTTCGTTGCCCGGCAACCGGGCCGTATCTATTCTGATTGTGGGGGGAGGAGCCGGTTTTTTGCTCGTTGAAGTCCTGAAAATTTTTCCCGGATGCCGGGTGCTGCACCTTGAGGCATCGGGCGCGATGAACCGACAGACCACCCGCCGACTGCTGCGCCACCCGCCACCGAACACCATTCCCGGCACCGTTGAATTCAGAACAGGCGACGAAACCACCCTGCGCCCCGGCGAGCGGTTCGACCTGATTCTGCTGCCGTTTGTACTGGATTTATTCACCGAAGACACCCTGACAACCCGATTCTTGCCCCGGCTCCGAGCGGCAACGGCTTCCGGCGGGCAGTGGCTTGTGACTGATTTTGTGAACAGCCCGGTCTGGTATCATCGGGCGTTGCTGTGGGTGATGTTCCGGTTTTTCAGGCTCGTGGCTGGTATCGAGGCCCGCCAACTGCCCGACTGGCAACGGCTGCTGACCGATGCGGGGTTTGGTCAACAGACAAAAGTGATACAACTGAACGGATTGGTTATGAGCGCGTTACTGCGCTACTTGCCGGAATAACTTTTGCAATTCATCGTGTTCGTTCAGGTCATACCACTCGTCGGTGCCGAGGTTCAGCCAGTGGCCGTCTTGTTTAGGTGGGTGGCTGAAGGTAGCTTCGGGATCAAACTCAACGGCATAAATCGCGGTCATAAGTCGCTGCAAATCGGTCCATTTCAGCGTTTTCCGGGTCGGCTGTCGCTCCTGAATTAGTTCGGCGGTCACGTCGCGCCGGGCAAACGAAGCCGTCAGATAAAACTCGATATCGCCAGTCGGTTGGAAGTCCAAGTAACACAACTCAAAGGGACGTTCGCGCTTGTCGGCCTCGTAGGTTGCCTGAATCAGTTCCTGCATCAGATACTGCCAGTCGTCGGTGTTTTGCGGGCAGCCAGATTCGGGTTGTTCGTTTAGTTCTGAGACGGTTATCGCCCAAAAATCGTCGGTGTCGGGCAGGGCATCGCCGGGCAGGGACTGCAAATCGGTGTCGGCGAGCAGCGTAGCGAAGGCCGTTTGCCAGTTGGCGGGCAGTTGGCCGGTCCAGGCATAATCATCATCACGGGTGAATCCTTCGGCTTCGAGTTCGTCGTTATCAATGGCTTCGCGGTCGGGGTAGGTAATGGCAAGGTCAATGGCTATGCCGCCCGGTTTGGCTTTTGCCGTGAAGGTATAAAAATGCGAATAGGGTGCGGGCAGCGATTGGGCGGTCTGAAACCGGATTTCGAGCGAATTAAACATAAAGAGGGAGTGAAGAATTATGAATGAAGAGTGAGGAATGTTCAAGAGAATAATACTCTTCATTCATAATTCTTCACTGATTCAAGTGTAGCCTTGCGGTTGATTTTGCCGGTGGGCGTTTCGATGAATGTTGGCACAAAAATAACGGCTTTCGGCACAGAGTATGGCCCCAATTCCCGCCGAATCGCTTCTGCTATCAGTGAAGAGTGAAGAGTGAAGAGTGAAGAATAGTTTTCTCTTGAGTACTCTTCACTCTTCACTTTTAACTCTTCACTGACAAGAACAACCCGTTGCCCCAGCCGGTCGTCGGGCAGGCCAGCTACAAACAGACGCGGCAGGGGTAAAACACCCAGTTCAGCAAGTGTTTGCAGAACGACGCGCTCAACGGCTTCGGGCTGGATTTTTACGCCCCCGGAGTTGATCACCGAGTCGGCCCGGCCCAACAGCCTGAATTTTTTTGGTGATTCATCAGGTGCCGATGCACCGGATAGCGGGTCGGTTGGAGCGTCCAGCAAGTCAACCACGTCATTGGTCTGCACGAGGTCGAAGTTGGTGGCTGCCGCCCGGATGTTCAGGCAACCGCGCTCATCCTGCCCAAGTTCTACGCCGGTCAGAGCCGTAAAATAATCCGTAACGGCGGGGCCATTGAGCCGGCGGATGGCAATGTGCGAGACGGTTTCGGTCATGCCGTAGGTGGCAAACACCGGGGCCGTAATCACCTGCAAGGCCCGTTCCAGAGCCGGACTCGTGGCCGCACCGCCGACCAAAATCGCTTTCATCCGGTTCAACACGGGCAACTTTGCGGGAAGGCCGGTGGCGGGGTCAACATCGGCGAGAATGGTCTGGAGTTGCAACGGCACGAAAGCGGCAAAGTCGACGTGTGTGTCAGGCGAAAAACCCGCCAACGGATTGCCGACGGGTTCGACAATAACAAGCTCTAAACCAAGCACTTCGCCCCGAACGAGCATCATCGTGCCGGCCACATACTGCGTGTTCAGGCAGACTAACGCCCGGTCGCCGGGAGTGAGGCCGAAGGTTTGGCCGGTGAGCGTTGCGCTGGCCTGCATCTGCGCCCGCGTGAGCGTAATGGGTTTGGGCGGCCCGGTTGAGCCGGAGGTGTGCAACACAAACTCGGTTTGGTTACTGCGCCAGGTGGTGATAAAGTCGTTGTGTGTCAGCGTAACAGCAATCATTTAATCGTCAGCGTGGCCGATGTCCGGTTATACGCCCCGAAACAGCCTAAGCCGCCGGTAATGTTATTCGGGATCAGGATCGGTTCGGCAAAGGGGTTATTACCGGCTTCGCGTTGCCGCAGCACGGCCTCGTGATAGCGGTAGTAGGGTTCGTCGGTGTGAAACAGCACCATATCAATCCGGGCAAGGGCGTAAGTGCGGCCCAGCGTGAGTTTGCTTAATTCGTCTGACGGGTTGGGTGCGTTGCGGCTCGAATTAAAACTGATACCGAGATAACCCGGCAGTGAAGTCAGTATGTCGCCATCCAGCAATTCATCATTCACAAAATCGCCGGTATTGCGGTTTCGCCGAAACGACAGGTTGCTTTGGCCCGTTTGCGGTTCGTTGCTGGTGTTCAGGGCCTGAGTGGTAAAGACGAACTGTCCGGCAACGCGGTAAAAATCGGCCTGTCCGGGAGCATCGCGCCAGATTATCTGAGCCGTGTATTCTTTGGTGAGCGTGGTTCCATTGACGTTCTGAACAGAATCGAGGGTGATTATTTGGATTGGAATCGCCTTCGGCACGGTGGCGGTGCTGGTGAGGGTTTGCCCATCGGCAGTTTTCACCGTTAGCGTGTAGGTGCGTCCCTCCCGAACGGGAAACGCTTTGGCATCAGCACTATACACCGCCCGGAGGTTATCGTAGGGCAGCACCACAAAACGGTCGCCGTCGGCTAAGGTAACGGTGGCACGGGGTTCGGCGGTGGTGGTGCTGACGGAGGTTGAGGTCAGCACTGGATTGGTGAGCGAAATGGCAGCCGAAATGAGCGTATCCTGCGGAGAAATGTAGCAATTGACCACGTATTGCCGACCCTGTTTTTGAATCAGATTGGGGCTAACCTCGTTTTTCAGGCTCCCGCAGGCCGCCAGTAAACCCCCAATCAGTAGTAGCAATCCTATGGCAAGACGTGGTTTCATACGGGTAAAACGCTGGGGTAAGAAGCGGATTGTAATAGCCCGGAAAGTTATCTATATTTGAACAGAGCTACCAAACACACAAGAGCAGAACATGGAAGCAACCATCCCCAAACGCCGGACGCGGTTTGCAACGCTGGCAAAACGCCCATCCACGATTCCGAAATCACTGATTTACGAAATTATGGATGGCCGACCCATTTATTACAAAGGCTACCGCGAGGTGTTGGCAGGCCGAAAAACCACCGAAGAAATCAGGGGATCGAGTACATTACAATGGGTATTAGCGTCATATTTTATGGAATTGATGATTCTAACGCTTGACCGGAAAAAGTATCGCTTTGCATCCAACGAAGCCGGGGTGCATCTCAACCACCGCAATAATCTCTCGCATGACGTAGCCGTTTATGACCGTACAGTGCTGACGGTGGATAAAATCAACAAAAAATATGCCAATGTGCCAGCACTGGTAGCGGTCGAAATTGATGTGAAAGCTGATATGTCGAACGAAGCCGACCGCAACTACGTGAACCTGAAAACCCGCAAACTGCTTGATTTTGGTACCGAGAAAGTGATCTGGATTTTCACCGATTCGCAGCAGGTAATGGTTGCCGAACGCACCGCCGATGCCTGGCTCACGATGGATTGGAGCCGCGACCTGGAACTCCTCGACGGGCAAATGTTCAACATCGGCGCGTATCTGGCCGGGGAAGGCATTGACCCGAATCAGGATTAAAATCTCAACCACCCCCAACCCCCTCCTAAAACAGGAGGGGGCTAAAGAACCAGAAGCGTAGCTTTTTCTGCGTTTCACGCCAAGCCCCCTCCTGTTTTAGGAGGGGGTTGGGGGTGGTCAAAACCGGAAATTATAACTGAACGACGGTACCAACGGAAACACCGAATACCGATACAGCACCGTTTGGGCGGGAACGCTGTTTTTCCGGGTCTCGATGTTGTAGAAAAACGGGTTTCGGCGGTTGTAGGCGTTATAAACACTAAACTCCCAGATGCGCTCGTGGTGGCGTTTCTTCTTGTGAAACTGCACCGCAAAATCAAACCGATGGTATGGCTCGGCCCGGAAACTGTTTTTCTCTGACCCATAATCCCGCACATTAACGGCGTTGAACAAGGGGCTGGTTGGTGAGCCATCGCCCCCGGCAAGCCGCTGCAACGAAGCCGAATACCGCGAGGTTGGCACCGTCAACGCCTGTCCGGTGCCATAAACCCAGACTCCCGAAATATTGATGGTTGGCGTGAGGTCGTACAGCAACACGATTGACGCATCGTGCCGCCGGTCGTAGCGCGGGTAAAACGGTCGGCCCCCGTTGAGTTCGGCAAACTGCCACTGCGTCCAGGAAAGCGTATAGCCAACCCAGCCCGTGAACCGCCCGGCTTTTTTCTGCAACAGCACTTCGGCCCCGTAACTCCAGCCCTTGCCCGCCGTTACGTTGTCTTCCCAGCGCACGGGCTTGGCGGAGGTCGGGTCGTCAATGAACAGAAAACTGGCTCCCTCGCGGTAGTTGATGATGTTGTTCATCGTTTTGTAGTAGCCTTCAACGGTCAGCGTCAAGCCTTTTCCGGCGGCTTTCTTTCCCGAAAAATCCTTCGCCAGTCCCACCGCCACCTGCTCTGATTGTTGGGGAGCCACGCGGTCGGTAGTCGGCACCCAGAGGTCAGTAGGCAACCCGATGCCGGTGTTCGAGAGCAGATGCACGTACTGATTCATCCGGGAGTATGACGCTTTTACCGACAGATCGGGCCGGAGAATATAAGCCGCCGACAGCCGGGGTTCGGGCCGCAGATAGGTGGCTCCCGGTGCCGAGAATGCACTCAGCCGCAGCCCGCCGTTGATGCGCCATTTATCGCCGGGTCGCCAGTTGTCTTCGGCATAAACGCCTGATTCATAAACGTCTATGTTGTTTACTCGTTGCGTCAGGCCGAGGGCATTACTGTTTTGCAGCACCACCGCACTGGGCGTGAAGCGGTGGTATGTGGTTTGCACACCAAACCGCAGCGCGTGGGCCGGGGCGGGGTAAAAATCGAGGTCATATTTCAGGCCAAAATCACGGATGCCCGAATCATATTGGAGCGAAAAACGGGTGCGGTCTTCGGTTTCGTCGGTGGCCGAGATGTTGAAATTATAGCGGCTATAAATGGCCGACATATTGGCAAACAGTTTCTGATTGAACAGGTGATTCCAGCGCAGGGTGGCGGTTTGGTTGCCCCAGCCAAGCCCGACTTTGGTGCCGGATTCTTTATCATCGGCAAAAAACCGATCCCGGCCAAAGTAGCCGCTCAGATACAATTTGTTTTTCGGGCCAAAGTCATAGTTGAGTTTGGCGTTGAGGTCGTAGAAGTAGTAGCCTGCCGATGTCTGCCCGTCGGTCTGTTTGCTGATGAGCGGAGCCGCCAGCACATCCAGATACGTGCGCCGGGCCGATACCAGAAACGACGACCTGGCCGGTTTTTGCTTGTTGAATTTAATCGGCCCTTCGAGCGTCAGCCGCGAGGCAATCAGGCCAATACCGCCTTCGCCGTGCAGTTGCTGCTTGTCGCCGTCTTTCATGTTTAACTCGATTACTGAGGACAGCCGACCGCCAAACCGCGCCGGAAACCCGCCTTTGGTGAGTTCCACGCTTTTGAGCGCGTCGCCGTTAAAGGTGCTGAAAAAGCCGAACAGGTGGCTGGCGTTATACACAACGGCATCGTCGAGAATAATCAGGTTTTGGTCGGGGCCGCCCCCGCGCACATACAGGCCGGTTTGCCCCTCGGAGCCTTTCTGCACACCGGGCATGAGTTGCAGCACCTTCAGCACGTCTTTCTCGCCGAGCAGCGTGGGAATTCGTTTGATTTGCTCAACGGGTATCGAAATCTGGCTCATCTGCGCCGTTTCGCTCACTTTGGTCAGGATGCTTTTGGCCTGCACGTTCACTTCGGAGAGCAACCGGCCCGGCACCAAACTCACATTCACGGTCTGATTGCGCCGGAGGTTCAGCGTTTGATACACGGTTTCGTAGCCCACAAACGAAAACGACAGCCGGATGCTATCCTGCGCTGGCAGGGTAATGGAATAAAAACCGTAGGTGTTGGTCACGGCTCCGAGTTGGGTTCCCGGCACCAGCACATTCACCCCAATCAGGGCTTCTTCGCTGCCCGTTTCGCGCACGTAGCCGCTGATTGTCTGACGATTACCAGATTGCGCGAAGGCCACGCAGAAAAAACCACAAAAAAATAGTACAAGTACAACGCGCATACGGTCAGAGCTTTATGACACAGAGATTCACGGAGAAAACATAATCTCATAACGCTCATTACGGCCCGGTCGGTGTTGATGAACAAGGGTTTTTCAGACAAGCGGATGAACCGAACAATAGATTTTGTCAAACTAAACATGGCTGCTGTCCGTATGTTAAAGCTACAAACAAGCCACAAAACTGGTTCTTCTCAACAAGTCAACATGATACTTCTTCGCTTTTTCGGCAAATTGCTCCTCACCATTTTCGCAACAATGCTGCTATCTTTTTCTGTGAACGAGGGCGCGTTCGCCTTAGCCAGCAAACGCACCAAAGACATGGCCTATATCTCGCCACAGTCACCAGGCTTTGATACCGAACGGCACCGGCTCGATGTATATGCGCCCCGCCGAAAAGCCGCTGCCCCGCGCCCGGTGGTCGTGTTTATTCACGGCGGCAACTGGAATAGCGGCAGCAAAAATACCTACTGGTTTGTTGGTCGGCGATTGGCAAAGCAGGGCGTGGTGGCGGTGGTTATCAACTACCGGCTGTCTCCATCGGTGCAGGTGCCAGCCATGGCCGACGATTGCGCCCGCGCCGTGCTGTGGGCCACGCAGCACATCGGCGACTACGGCGGAGACCCCAACCGAATTTTTGTGATGGGCCACTCGGCGGGGGGCGGTTTGGCGGCTCTGCTCACCACCGACAATACGCTGTTTACCAAACTCGGCTTGCCTAAAAACCCCGTGAAAGGAGCCATATTAGACGACCCTGCCGGGGTTGATATGTACGATTACCTCCAGAAAATGGAGTATCCGAACGACGAGCAATACTTAGTTTCGTTCGGCAAAGACCCCGAAGGCTGGCGGGCGGTGTCGCCGATGCAAAAGATAATACAGGCTGAGAACCCAAAAACAGTGCCGCCGATGCTGATTTACAGTGGTGAGAAAACCTACCCCAGCATAGACATCAGCACGAAAAAGTTTCAGGAAAAACTGAAAGCAATGGGCGTAACGAGCCAATACCGCGAGTTGCCGGGCAAAAAACACATCCCGATGGTGACGCAGTTGTTCTGGAAACGCAATATCATCTACCGCGATTTACTCGCCTTTGTGGGAGCGAAGTAGCTGATTATCTGGTGATTGCCGGGAGAACAGGCGAATAGCGATAAAGAGCAGACGAACAAGAAAAGAATCGTTGAGGGAAAGCGCACACAAACGGCAAGGTAAACGTTTCTATGCCGAACGCCCGGCTACGAATCAGTACTTCGGGGCCAACAACCTGTTCTAAACCACTCACTGCTCTGAACCATGAAAACCCGTCTATTAATCAGCCTATTGGTATTATCTGTTTCGACGCAGGCACAGGCGTTGCTGGTAATCAACGAAGATTCGACCCAAATGCGCCGTATCCACCCCCGGCAGTTCATCGAGTGTGTGATCGCTAATGGCGTGGCGGCCCCAACGGTGATACGCGGGCGGCTCAAACTGTTCGATACCCGGAGTTTTCTGCTCGAAACCCAGCGGAAACAATGGACTTCGGTCCAATTGGCTGACTTAGTTGCCCTGCGCCGGAGCAACCGACGGGCCGCCTGGCCGATGTTATTTGGCGGGGAAACCATGTCGTCGGCTGGTGTGGTGGCCCGGCGGGTTTCGCCAATGGCGGTGATTGGGGCAGCAGTGGCGGGTGCCGGTATCGCCGGTCTCCGGGGCGATTTCTCGCCGATCCGGTACCGATGGTCTGTTTATCAGGGTTGGCAGTTTCAGATAAAAACGCAGTGATAGGCGCAGTCCGTTTAGGCTTTTGACATTCGGACCGTTCGCTTGGATTGCGGCTCTATGACGAACAAAACCCCCAAATGTCTGGTAATTCAATATACTCAACGCGCTCAATATTATGCTGCAATACGATAAATTATCGCTCAACATACCCGATACCAACAAGCCCCGTGTCGTGATTATCGGCGGGGGATTTGGCGGCATCAACCTCGCCAAGAGCCTGAAACACGCCGGTGTGCAGGTGGTTTTGTTCGACAAACAGAACTACAATGCCTTTTGGCCCCTACTCTATCAGGTGGCAACCGCCGGGCTGGAATCTGATTCTATCGCCGAGCCATTCCGAAAAGTATTCGATGGCTACGATGATTTCCATTTCCGGCTCGTGCGCGTCACCAAAATTGATCCAGCCCAAAAAACCGTCTCGACCCTCATCGGTGATCTGCACTACGATTTTCTGGTGATTGCCACCGGCACCAAGTCAAACTACTTCGGCAATCAGCAGATTCAGCAGAACTCGTTCCCGCTAAAAACCATACCCGACGCGCTCAACCTGCGCTCACAACTGTTGCAGTGCTTTGAGCAGGCCAGTATTACCTCAGACCCGGAAGCCCGCCAGATGCTGCTCAATTTTGTGATAGTAGGCGGTGGGCCAACGGGTGTCGAAACGGCGGGTTCGATTGCCGAAATGCGAAAACACGTGCTGCCAAATGATTACCCGGGCTTAGATTTCTCGAAGATGAACGTCTATCTCGTCGAAGGGCTCGACCGGATGCTGCCGCCGATGTCGCCCGAAGCCGGAGAAAAAGCCAACGGGTATCTGAACGACCTGAACGTGATTGTGAAGACCAAAACGATGGTCGAGAGTTACGACGGCGAAACCGTGACCTTCAAAAGCGGGGAACAGATAAAAACCCAAACCCTGATCTGGGCCGCTGGCGTAACCGGGGCCATGATTGACGGAATCCCGACGGAGACCATCGAAAAAGGCCGGATTTTGGTGAACGAGTTTAATCAGGTGCCGGGCTTCCCCGACTTTTTTGCCATCGGCGACATTGCGGCCATGAAATCAGAGAAATGGCCGAAAGGACACCCCGGCGTGGCCCAGCCCGCCATTCAGCAAGGCGACCACCTCGCCAAAAACATCCGGCACATCCTGAAAAGCGAAGCCCTCGCGCCGTTCGAGTATTTCGACAAAGGCTCGCTGGCAATCGTGGGCCGGGGCCGCGCCGTTGCCGATTTGCCGGGTAATGTTCACCTCAGCGGGTTGCTGGCGTGGTTTGCGTGGCTCTTTATCCACATCGCCTACTTGGTCGGGTTCCGCAATAAGCTAATTGTGTTTGCCAACTGGATGTACCGTTTTGTGACCTACGACCGGGGAACGCGGCTGATTATCAGGCCCTTCATCAAAAAAGGCGATACCGTTGCCAATGAGTTGCTGATGCAGAACGAAGCGGGGTAATTCAGGAATGAAGCAGTACCAACTTAACGGGGGCAAACGTTTGAAATTTGCAGTCTATAAGGGACACTATAGTTTTATATAATTTCTAATCTAAATTATTTGCATTATTTTTGTGGCAAGTAGAAAGATAAACGTTCTGCCAAGTTGACAGAACGTTTGCGAATTGCGAGGACTACTTACCGCCCTGATGTTGATCCATCAGGATTGAGAAGAAAGTCCGTACCAGCGTACCCATCGTGTTGATCAGGGGCTGGTATTTTTCGAGCCATTTTAGAATTAGTAGTTCTAATTTGCTCTTGTTGGATTTGGACATAGCTATAATATGTCTAAGTTAAACAGTAGTGACACGCTCTCCGCGCGTGACAACGGTTTAGTTAATTGCTGGTAACAACTAACTAAACCACAAGTTAGTAAAGATTAATTTGCTTCTCAAACCCCAACTTTACAAGAGTTGGGGTTTGTTGCTATAAACCCATCGTTAGTAATTGAGAATCAGTCCTTTACTTATGAAGGCCTGGTAGTGTCTAAAATAGGATTTTTTGAAACAATATCCTGTCATCTCTCCGCCACTGCGCTCTTGCGGGTTTTGGCTTTTTGCAACACCCACAGCCCCACTTTTTCGCCCATGACGGCACCGTTGTTAATCGCCGAACGGTAGTGAATACCGCCATACAACCGGCTGATGGATGCCTGCCGGGCCGCTTCCTTAAACGATTTAAACGACCGCACCCCGTGACCATACTGATACTCGGTCGAGTCGGTGAAGGCAATGTTATCACCCATGAGTTGGGTCAGTACGGCAGCCGCTGCCGCCGTGATTGTGCTGTGGCCGCTTGGATATTCGGGGAAGGGAGGGGTTTGCAAGAACGGTGTCCATTTGGGGTCTAAATCCTTGTTAATGACGGTCTCGGGCCGAACGGTTTTGCTCCGGTATTTCTCGTCCCAGCAGGCAATAAACCCATCGGCGAGTGCCAGTGAGGTCAGCACGTAGGCTTCGACGGTGGGCATCAGCGCAAGTTTTTGGTTGCGGGCAACGGTTTGGGTTATCGCCAGCCAATGCCCGCCGGGGGTCATTTTCTTGGATGCGTACGAGACGTGACCAGCCACGTTCATCACAAAAGCGTTGTCGTCCCAGAAGAAAGCAATGTCGCGCTGTTCGGGCGTGAGCGATTTTCCTAAGTCATATACCTCTTTCACTTCTTTCTGGTACGGGCTACTCGCGACCATCGAAAACGTAAACGGACGGGGGGGAACAAACTGATTGCAGGTGTCTAAAACCCAGGGGCTGATTTTGTTCCACTGCGGCTCGGCGGCATCCATGTAGGCCGGGGGGGTTGGCACCCACGTTCCGTCTTCGTTGGTCACGGTGTGTTTGAACCCCCGTGTTTGTTTGTAATTATCCTTCGAGGCTCCGTCCAGAATGTGCTTGGCAATGGCCTCTCCGTAGGCCATAGAGCGGTCATAGACCTCCGTTGGCACCCCGTCTTTCTTGAACTGCTCATAAAATGGCGGCTCAAATTCATCGTAAAAATCCACCGAAAACGTTAAAGCGCGGGCAACGGTCATAAACGCCCGGACGCTCGCCAACGGAAAACAATAGTCTTTGCCGGGTTCGGGTTGGGGGCCGGGCGTGAAACGTTTGGTTTTGCCCGCCAGTGATTCGTACCGCGTATCGAACGGCACAAGGGCTTCATAACCAGCGAGATTTGCGTAGGCATAAATTCGGCTGGCAACCGGGGGCGAAAAAATATCGTGAATCACCACTTGCGTCAACTTGTTCAGGGCCGCGTTGTAGCGTTCGGGGTTGGCGGCTTTGGCGTTGTATTCGGCGGGCGTGGCCGAGGGCTGGCAACCGGCCAGAATCAGCAGCGCGAAGGCGGTCAGCAGTGAGCCGGTGAATGAGCAATTAATACGAACTATGTTCATGATCAGGTAACGGGCCTCGCCAGGTTTGTTACGATATAACACCAGCGGGCAGTGACAAAGTTACCGAATTATTGAGCCGGGGCAAACAGGGTTTTGTGGTAAATCTCGCGTACCGAGAGCGTCAGCCCGTCGAACATAACAACATCATCGAGCGCGGTGAAACGGGTATCTACCCACTGCCCGGCTTTTTCGGTACGCGAGTAGGGCCGAACCGAAACCCGCCCCTGGTCAACAAATAAGATGTGCCGCAACGACGGAATGGCAAGGTAACTGTTGAGTTTTTCGTCCTGGTCAAATTTGGCCGTTGACGGCGATAGCACTTCGACTACTAGTACCGGATTTTTAAGCGTGATTTTGGGTGAATAACTGCCGGGGAGATCGCTGCTGTCGGATTCTCCCTGTACCACGCAGAGGTCGGCATTGAACGCTTCCTACCTTTCTTCGATGTAAATCAGCACGCTACTACCCATCACGGAGTAATCGGACAAGCTGAAATAATGACGATTGAACAGGTAAGTCAACGTACTGACTAGTACTTCATGCGAAATACTGGCCTGACCCATGATGGAGATTATGGTTTGGTTGAGGTAAAAAATTGGGTAGTTTATTTCGTCAAGCAGGTCAACGTATTCCTCCCATGTAGACTCAACGCGCAAAAACTCAGGTGCCTCGGTGCGTTCGGCCAACGTGAGGGGGATTTTGGGATCGATAGTGGTTTCAATCGTCAAAACTGATTAGATTTCTACAAAAATACCAAATATGACTGTTTAGCAGCCGCTTCGGTCTCTGCTTCTTGCTGATGATTTTTCTCCACAAACGCTAACCATTAATCTGAACGTACGGTCAGTGGGTGTAAAATCATACCCGACGGGACAGGTCAGACCGAGAAGGGTTGGCACGGGAGCAGGGGTAAACAGAGTAGTAGAAATTTTGAGACCAACGGGCGGATATTTATGCAGAAGTGGAGTTAGAAAGCACAAAAGTTGAATTTTGCATCAATGCTTAGAAAAGTAGAAGGGTTAAGTTACTTCCGTCCGCCCCTTTTTCATGAATATAATGTTGGTCTCTGCCGCTTCTGCCATCCTGGGTTATTCCTGCAAAAATCTTTTATCAAATTTAACCTCACAAAACCATTCGGCTCTTACCGAGTGATTAATGATTTTGGTACTATACCCTTCGGTACACCGTGCCAATGACGAGTAACATAAAGCCAATTAGCAACATTTCATAGCTGTACTTCGACAATACACCTATGTGAACATAATGCCCAAAAATGCCTAAAAAACCGACGATGAGGGCAACGACCCAGAGTGTTTGGTTAGGTGCACTGGGCATAAATTTTCTGTTTGCCATAATTATTTGATTCGTTTACGATTGAATGATTCTTCTTTGAATTATTTACTGAGTCAATGACAACTCAGTGCAAAAGTAAGTCTATTTGAATTCTCAATCAAGGGAGATTTCTTCCAAAGTTGATTCACTTTCTATTGCTTTATAGTATTCCGTCTGCTGGTACAAATGCAGATTAATTTACTGCTGTTCAATTCATTCAGTCCACCCTTCTTTCATAAATACTATGTTGGTGGTAGTGCTTTTTTCGTTGGATTATGGCTTGTCTAACATATCTTTTATTTTCTGTGAAATCGTATCTGCATAGAACTGTAATCCGTAAATATGTGGATGCTTGATTTCATAAAACTCTTTTGGTTCGTTTGCGTTGTCAAACAATTTCTTTCCCAAAGCAATTGACACTACTTTGTCTTCACTACTATGAACTATCAAGACTGGTTTATGGAAATTCTTAATAGAAGTCTCGCCACTATACAGTTCTTTCACCAACAATTTTCCTAAAAATCCACCTTTATTTTTTGCAATATCTTTGTAAGATGAAAACCCACCCTCAATAACTAGTCCATCAATGTCTTTCTCTCGCTGTTGAGCAATAACAGCCGATAAATGTCCGCCAAGTGATTGTCCATAAAGCATAATTTTTGTTCCTTTCACGTCTTGTCTGCTTTTGATATAATCAAGGGCTGAAAGTCCATCAGTTAGCACGTTCTCTCTTGTGGCTTGCCCTTCGGAAAACCCAAATCCACTGTAATCAAACATGAAAATCTGAAATCCTTTTTTTACTAATGGTGTAATTGCTTGATATTGACTAAATAAAGCACCCGCATTTCCGTGAAAATGTAGTAATGTGATTTTTGCAATTTCATTTTTAGGTTTTATAAACCAACCATTGAGTTTATTTCCATTTTCACTTTTAAAGATTACACTTTCAACCGTGTAACCGAGGTCTATCGTATCATTTTTAAAGTTTAGAAATGTCGGCTGATGTGTTTCAGGTGTAAAACTTATTACCGTGGTATCAGTTTCTGTCTTTAAAGTCACTTTTTTAGCTAATGCAGGTATTTTTGTCGGCTGTAAAAACATTTTGTTCATACTACACGATGTAAAAAGTGTCAGCATTAGGAAGGTTGAATATTTTATCATTTTTATTACATTTCAATTTGTTATGTATCACTATTTTGTATTACTGCCAACGAAAAGGGCTTTGTGCGGGCATGAGATTTGAAAAACGTCTGCCCGGAACTGCTGCTGATTGAAAAACAAATCGGGGCCTCCCATGCGGTACAAGTTAACGGGTGCAATTCAAATTGTCGCTACGCACCCATCGCATAGTTGATGGGTTCTATTTGCTGGCGCACCAAGTCCCATCGGTTACTCATTAAGCATACCCGCAGGTTCAAAACACGTTGTGCGCCCCGGATACTCCAGCGTTGACCAGACCGCTTCAACCGTCGTTGCATGACCGTTCGGTGGGCTGACTCAATGGCACCAGACCCGATCAATAACCCCCGCTTACGGTACGTTTTGTAGTCCATCCGGTCACGGTTCGATGCCAGATAAGCACACACCGAATCGCATAAAGTAGAGTCTGTTTTCAACAGCCTTATATTGCCCAAGACTTCGTCTAAACAACTATCTAACAATAGCTTACGCTGAATCTTAAACCACTCTGAAGCGACCTTGCCTACCCTAAAAGCCGCCTTGCCTACCGCCCCAATATGTTCCAGGGCCGGTGCGCCGGTGCGATGATATATGTCCAAAACCAAAGTAGCCTGTGGGTAGGATTTTTCCATTATTTGACGAAACCAAACAGAGCCATCACTAATAAAGACCAAGTCTTCACCCCGACTTTTACAGGGGGCAAATTGGGCTTCTAACTTTACCCTAAAGTCAGCCGAAGCTCCTACCTAAAGGCCCGACAAAAACCGACGATTCAATATGACCGCCCCGCTCCTCAACCACACTTGCTTTTAGAGCGATTGCCGCAAAAAGGCGGCTTAATTTGGCTTCTTTGTGACCCGCATCGGTCAAGAGCATGGCTTCATCAGCCTGCGCGTAAACGACCCACAATGGGTTGAGAGGTGGCTCGGCTGGCTTAACAGGCTGCCGTAAATCCGGGTCAATAGGGGCTCCATAATAAGCCGTTAAGCGGTCAATCTGACTGGCACAGACCGACACGCCAAGCAGGGTATGGGCCAACTCAGATGCTTGCTTATGGACTTCCAACTGTCGGAGAAAAACCAGCTTTTCCTGAAGGTATGGACTAATACAGAACCCATTCGGGTAGTCGCTAAATGCTCGACTGTTGGCAATATGTATATCACCAAAGCGGGTTTTCATGCTTTTTTTACGTCGGTCGGCGGGGACTTGGCTAAAACTTTTCTCTAAAACTTGTCGTTCCAAGCCCATCCAAATCTCCTCGAGCAACTTCTCATAGTCACAGAAGGTGATGTTCTCTTTTAGGGCTTTGAGGTCGTTTATTTTGGGCGGTCTAAGGCCACGTAGTCTTCTTGAGTGGAGATCAAGGGCGGGTTATTATCCATACCCGAAACTACGACATGGGAGCGACAATTTGAGTTGCACCTGTTCCTCGATATCGCCCGAAGCCCCGAAATGCAAACCCAATACTTGTTCAATCGGGCGTTCGCATTGTCTGCGGGAAACCGGAGATGGAACCCTTAACCTGCCCATGCGGGGCGGTTGGCCTGTCGGCCAAACCACCGAAATGGAAGTACTTCATGAACAGGCCAACCAACCATGATGCTTGCGAGGCATTTTATGTTTCTGGTTGTCGGGTAGCCGTTTGTAAATATGGAAGCACCTTAACCCTGCGCCCGTTCCGTCTGCAACACCGCAAACCGCTGTTGCAGCAGGGCGTAACCGCCGAAGAGCAGGCCACTGAAAAAGAGATCGCCCGCTACGCCGTTCAGGAAAAACGATTGGCCGTTGTAGAACGCCAGACCTGCCACGTAGCAACCCACCAATCCGGCCAGCGTTTGTGGATAAAACGTGCTGCCAACCCACACGGCGAAGTTGGTAATCAGGAAAAACAGCACCGACGAAGCCAGCGCAGCCCCGGCAATTTTGGCGGCAGTCGGCTGGCGCAGGGCGTATAATCCCAGCAACCACGTCAGGCTAAAGGCGGCATAAACGGCGGGCATCGACCCATGAAAGCCGATGATGGCATCGCTCAACAACATGGCGGCAACGGGTACGGC
>JBBRNH010000024.1:0-61095 GCA_038230415.1 Cytophagales bacterium
AAACGGTCTGTGAGGACACAGACCGAGGAAACGGAGGTGACCCATTGATAATTGCTTACTGATAACTGGTACTTGATTATGACAACCCGAAACCAAATGCTAACCGCAATCCGGGCCAATCAGCCCGATTTGCTACCCCTGCCCGACACGTTTCGGTTCGGTGTGGATTACCCTGATTTGTTGGAAAAATTCGCTGAAACGCTGACCGGAATTGGCGGGCAGGTTATTAACGTAGCAGATTACGAAGCCATTGCCGCTCACGTTCAGACATACTACGGCGCAACCGACAATTGGGCCACCACCCTGCCTGAACTGATAAACGTGACCGACATTGACCTGACTACCATCACCGACCCGCACGATCTGGCCGGGCTGAATCTGGCAATAATAGCGGGGGAATTGGGCGTGGCCGAAAATGGTGCTATCTGGGTGGACGAACGCCATTTGCCCCACCGGGCTTTGCCGATGATTACGCAATACCTCGCCATTGTCATCCGGCAGTCAACGCTGGTGGCAACCATGCACGATGCTTACGACCGAATCAGAGTGAACCAAACCGGCTTCGGTACGTTTGTGGCCGGGCCGTCTAAAACCGCCGACATCGAGCAGAGTTTAGTCATCGGCGCACACGGCGCACGCGGATTGACGGTGTATGTGCTGATAGATTGATAATCAGAGTAGTAAGCGTGATCAACTGTTGTTAACCGATGAGTGATTATGGAAAGTCCGACTCAATTTCTGACCGATACCGCTCTGTGGAACGCCTTCAAAACGGGCGACACAGCCGCGTTTGAGCAGATTTACCGGATGCACAGCCGACACCTGCTGTCGTATGGAAAACGACTTTGCCCCGATCACGATCAGGTGCAGGACGCAGTTCAGGACGTATTTGTCGAAATCTGGAAACGCCGGGCTGCCCTTTGTGACCTGAGTACAATCCGGTTTTATTTGTTTCGGGTGCTGCGAAACCGGCTCGTAAAACAGATGAGCGACCACACCAACCCGTTGCTGCATCCTGAACTGATCGACGATGAAACTGACCTGTTCAGCATTCCGCCCGTTGATTTTATGCTGACCGAGCAGGAAACCACCGAGCGCGTTCAGCAGCAGTTGCGCCACTCCATCGAGGGCCTGCCACAGCGTCAGCGCGAAGCCCTGACGCTGGCGTTTTATCATCAGTTGAGCAACTCCGAAATCGCCCTGATTATGAGCATCAATACGCAGTCGGTCACCAACCACATCAGCCGGGCTTTGCTCACCCTCCGGGGCTTGATGACCGGCGTTTTGGGCCTGTTGCTCCTTCTTTTGCGGTTTGATACGGGCCAATTGCTCGGAGAATGAAAATTTTCAGAAAAAATTGAGTTAAAACCAGTTAGGTTCGTCTCTTGTAGGCAGAACACAAGCTGGTCATGGATTATCACTATTTTACCGGGGTGCAGTTAGCAGCAGACTCGGCCTTTCGGGAGTGGGTTTTGCGGCCAACGGATGGCTCGACCCAATTCTGGGCGGAGTTTTTGGCCCGGTATCCGCAACAGACCGAAACCGTTCGGCAGGCCCGGCAAGTGGTTCGGCAATTGGCCGGAGCTACCGAAGCCCTGTCTCCGGCTGTAACGCAGGACGAAGAAGAGGCCGTTTGGCGGCAACTCCGGCAACGCATCGGCGGGGAGCAAACCGGCGGGCGCATTATGCCATTGCGTTTGCCCGTATCTCCGCGCTGGCGGCAACTGTGGGCTGCGGCTGCGGCATCGGTGATATTGGTGGCGGGTATTGGCTGGTGGCTGATTGGCCGGACGACTCCCCCGCAATCCGTGAATCAGGTAACGGTTGCCAACGCAAAAACCGGCTTTATCAACCACATTAACCGGCGTAACAAACCCGAAATCATCACCTTAGCCGATGGCAGTACGGTGGTGCTGCAACCGGGTAGTATCCTGAACTATCCGCGTCAGTTTGCAGATAGTCAGCGCGTTGTGTCATTATCGGGCGATGGCTTTTTTACGGTCGTCCGTAATCCGGGCAGGCCGTTCATCGTGTATGCGGGTCAAACCGTCACCCGCGTACTGGGAACGAGTTTCCGGGTGCGGGCTTTCGCCAATAACCCTACCGTGAGCGTTGATGTCAGAACCGGACGGGTGTCGGTATCGGCGCGTATCGGCACCACCCCGCCCAATCAGGTGCGGCAGGAATCGTGGGCCGGGGTCATGCTGACTTCCAACCAACGCGCTGTTTTTGAGGTGGCTACCAACCAGTTACGCAAAGATTTGGTGGCCGTGCCGGTTCCGTTGCCAACGCCCGCACCCTTTGCCGAGGAGACCTTCGAGGAGCGGCCCGTGACCGATGTACTGGCCCGGCTGGAAGCGATCTACGGGTTAGAAATCCGGTATGACAAGGCTGTGCTGGCCGATTGCACCGTTACGACTACGCTTACCGCCGAAAACCTGTTCAACCGCCTGACCCTGATTTGCCAGGCAATTGGCGCGACTTACACCGTTGAAAACGGGCAGATTATCATTCACAGTACCGGCTGCACACCCTGACCCAATCACGAACCTATACCCGATACGCTATGCTGTGAACCGCAATGTCATTACCCCAAAAACACGACAAAGCCGGTGATGTTCCCGCATCACCGGCCCGCCCTGAACACCACAGACAAGCCCGTTTAACTGCCCGTCTGTGGGGATTATTTGCTGTTTCCTGAATCAGAATTCACAAAAACCGACCCAAAAGTATGAAAAGTTTTACGCCATCCCGCAGGCAACTGCGCTGGGTTATGACCATCTCACTCGTTCAGGTAGTCCTGACAATCGCGCTGATGAGCGCGGCACTGGCGCGGCCCGGCAAGGCCAACGCCCAGGAATTGCTCGCCCGGCGGGTAAGCCTGAGCGTGACCAACAAGCCCATAAAAACGGTGCTGTCGCAACTGAGCCGACTCACCACCGCCCGCTTCACGTATAGTTCAACCATTATCCGGGCCGACCGTCCGGTGTCGCTCGTGGTTGTCAATCAGCCGTTAAGCGCGGTGCTGGATCAACTTCTGAAACCGTTCGCACTCACGTATCAGGCTACCGATCAGGAGATTGTATTGATTCGGGCCGGTACGGGTTCATCGGCGATACCCGCGCCCGAAACCGGCAACCCCGTTTTAACCGACCCCGCCAGCCGCGCCATCACGGTATCCGGCACGGTGCTGGACGAAAAAGGCAGCGGCTTGCCGGGCGTAACGGTGCTGGTGAAAGGCACCTCGCAGGGAACCGTAACCGACCCGCAGGGAAAATATACCCTCTCGGTGCCGGGGCCGGGCGCAATGCTCGTGTTTAGTTTTGTGGGCTATCTCTCGCAGGAGGTATCGGTGGGCAGTCAGTCAACGGTGAATATCACCCTCGCGCCCAACGACAAAATTCTGGAAGAAGTGGTCGTCGTCGGCTACGGAACCCAACGGCGGGCCAACGTAACAGGAGCCATCGGCTCAATTAAAACTGCCGACATCAACAACATCACAACGGCCAATGCCTCGGCCCTGATTCAGGGAAAAATAGCCGGGGTGCGGGTCGAGAACGCGGGCGGTGCGCCCGGAGCCGGGGTCAACGTGATTGTGCGCGGCACCGGCACCTTCGGCAACGATCAGCCGCTGTACGTGATTGATGGCAACATCACGACCTCGATGGATTTTCTGAATCCGAACGACATTGCCGGTATCGAAATCCTGAAAGATGCCTCGGCAGCGGCTATCTACGGCAACCGGGCGGCCAACGGCGTGGTGCTGGTAACAACCAAGCAGGGCAGCACGGGGGCTACCCGGATTAATTTTAGTACAAAAGTCGGGATTCAGGGGCCAACCAACCGGCTCAAATTCATGAACGCCCGCCAATATGCCGACTACATTAATCAGGCAGCCGACAACGACGGTCAGCCCCGCGCCCCGGCCAACACCACCGCCTTTGACCCCAACGTGGACACCGACTGGCAGAAACTCTCCATCGGCAGCGCGGCCCCGGTGCAGGATTACAGCCTGAACCTCTCCGGCGGTAACGACAACGCGAAGTTTTACATCTCCGGGCAGTATTTCGACCAGAAAGGTGTCGTGGTCAATTCCGGCTTCAAGCGGTATAACCTCCGCGCCAACTCCACGTTCACCAAAGGCCGGTTCCGGCTCACGGAGGCTTTGTCGCTGTCGCGGGCGGTGAATACGCCGAACGTGTGGTGGGGCCGCGAGCGGGGCGAAATCCCGACGATTCCGGTGTATAACCCCAAAAATGACGGTGGTTTTGCCGGCGTTGACCCCGTTTTCAACGGTTTGCCGCGCGGTATCAACTGGTACGGCCTGTCGTTTCTGAACGAAAACCGCCAGACCAACGATCAGATGCTGGGCAGTATCGGAGCCGAATACGAGATCATTGACGGGCTGCGGTACAAACTCAACCTCGGCCTCGACTACACCGTTGGCAACGCCTTCAGCTACCTGCCAACCTTCTTTTTCAGCACCTCGCAGGAAGCCTTCAACAACATCTCGCGGCTCGACGAAGTGAACATCCGGGGGTTAGGTACGCTCGTGGAACATACGCTGAACTACGGCAAAACGGTGGGCAAACATTCATTCGATGTGCTGGCCGGATACACCCAACAGGTCAACGAATTTCGGTCATTGGGGGCTACCGGGGCCGATTTTCCGACCAACTCGCTGCGGGTGATTGATGCCTCGACGGTGCGGGTGAATGCCACCGGCGACATTCAGCGGAGCGTGTTGCAGTCTATTCTGGGCCGCGTCAACTACAACTACGCGGGTAAGTACCTGCTCTCGGCCACCATCCGGCGCGATGGTTCGTCGCGGTTTGCCCCGCAAAATCGGTTCGGTACGTTTCCGTCGGTGTCGGCGGGGTGGCGCATCAGCGAAGAAGCGTTTTTCCCGAAAGGCGGTATCCTGACCGATGCCAAACTGCGCGGCAGCTACGGCGTGCTGGGGTCGCAGAACATCGGTAACTACGTCACAACCAGCGTACTGAACATCAACGCCAGCTACTTTTTTGCCGGGGGCGTGCAGCCCGGCACGGCCCTGACCAATTTCGCCAACCCGAACGTGGTCTGGGAAACCAGCAAAACCACCGATATCGGCACCGACCTGAGTTTTTTGAACGGCGCATTTACGGTGGTGATGGATTATTACGACCGCCGGTCGGAGGGCATCCTGACCAACCTGCCCATCCCGACGTTTGGGGGTGTGGGGGCCAGTATCGTCAAAAATGCCGCGACCATCCGCAATCAGGGGTTTGAATTTGCCGGGACGTATAACCACCGCCCCGGCAGCAACGGCCTGAAATACAGCGTCACCGGAAATTTCAGCAGTATCCGTAACCGCGTGTTGGCCCTCGGCGAAGGCGTTAGCCCGATCAACGGCGGAGGGTTTACGCAGGAGGGTTTGCAGGCCACCCGCACCGATGTGGGTCAGGCGGTGGGCAGTTTTTACGGCTTTGTGGTGGACGGTGTTTATCAGACGCAGGATCAGATTAAGGCCGACGGACGTACCAACGTGCGCCCCGGCGACTTTCGCTATAAAGACCTCAACGGCGACGGCAAACTCAACAACGACGACCGCACCTACCTCGGCAGTCCGATTCCTAAGTTTGAGTACGGGGCTATTTTCAATGCCTCGTATCGTGGTTTCGACCTGAGTTTGTTTGTGCAGGGTGTTCAGGGCAACAAAATCTGGAACGCCAACAAATTCAAGCACCTGCTGGACTTTGGCGGGGATAAACTGATTGCCGGTACGCGGGCCTGGACACCGACCAACACCAACACCGATATCTCCCGCGCCACGCTCTCTGACCCGGCCAACAACCGGCGGTCTTCGTCTTTTTACGTGGAAAACGGCTCGTATCTGCGGCTGAAAAGTATGCAGCTCGGCTATACACTGCCCCTTGCGTTTGTCAAAAAAATGCAACTGTCCGGGGCGCGGGTGTATGTGCAGGGCCAAAACCTGCTGACGGCCACCCGCTACACCGGCTACGACCCGGAGATTGGGCGCGGGGGCAGTCCGTCGCAGGCAGCGGGCCTGTTTGGGGCCGGGGTTGACGTGGGCATTTACCCCCAGGCACGGAGTTTCTTTGCCGGTATTGACATCGCTTTTTAACAACCGATACGATCATGATTTCGATAAAACCAACCAAAACAACCCGGCTTGCTTACCGGGCAATCCTGCTGTCGGCCCTGTTGCTGACCTCATCCGTGCTGACCGATTGCAGCGAGAAAGCACTCGACGTGCCGAATCCCAACCAGCTCAGCCCCAGCATATTCTGGCGCACCGCCAGCGATGCCGAGAAAGGCTTGGTGGCTACCTACGGCCCGCTGACCACCATTCAGGGCTGGGGCCGGATGCTGGGAGCCATCCTGACCACGCTCCGGGGCGACGACGTGAACCCCTATCCGGCGCAGGAAGTGAATGACGTGGGTACGTTTGCCGTTGCCGCTACCGACGGGCGGGTGTCTGAGGGCTGGGGCGAACTGAACGCCATTGTGGCGCGGGCCAATCAGGTGCTGGCAAACGTACCGGCCATTCAGATGGACGAAACCCGCAAGAAGCAGATTCTGGGAGAAGCCTATTTTTTGCGGGCGTTGGCGCACTTTTACCTGCTCAATATGTGGGGCAATGTACCGCTGATTACCAAACCCGTGAATGCGCTGGAGGACATTCTGGTGCCGCAGGCCGCGCCCGCCGAGGTCTGGGCCAGTATTAAATCAGACCTGAAACTGGCGCAGACCAACCTGCCCGCTCAGCCCAAAGATGTAGGCCGGGCCACGTCGGGCGCGGCCACGGCCCTGCTCGGCAAGGCGTATCTGTACACCAAAGACTGGGCAGCCGCAACCGCCGAGTTCAACAAGATTGTGGCGGGCAGCGCGTATAAACTCGTGCCGAATTATCAGGATAACTTTTCGGCCACGACCAATAACAACGCCGAATCTATTTTTGAACTGCAATACCAGAACTCAACCACCGGCAACTGGGGGCCAAGCGGCACTCCGAACCCATATCGTGGGCAGGCCTGGGAGCCGGATATTGCGCCCAAAGGCTACACCAGTCAGGCCGGCACCACCATCAATCGCTGGGTGTATGACCTGTTTCTGAAGGAAAAAACCACCACCGGAGCCATTGACCCCCGCGCGTTTGCCACGATGATCTGGAACTACCCCGGCGCGAAAGTGTATCAGGACGATTTTACGAAGGCGTTTAACGGCACCGACCAAAACAACGTTTGGGTGCGTAAATACCTCAACTTCGACCGCACCAGTTCGCTCACGCCCGGTAGCTGGGCCTACGCCACCAATGACCGGCGGCTGATTCGGTTGGGCGATGTGCTGCTGATGTATGCCGAAGCCGAAAACGAAGCCAACGGCCCCACATCAGCCGCCTACGCAGCCATCAACCGGGTGCGGGCGCGGGCCACGATGCCCAATATCGCGCCGGGTTTGAGCAAAGATGCGTTTCGGGAAGCAGTGCGGGCCGAGCGGGTGCTGGAACTGACTGCCGAGGGCGACCGCTTTCTGGATTTGCTGCGCTGGGGTACGGTTGCCGACGTGTTCACCAAAAACCGGGCGTTGCGCTCAAACAGTGGCGGGCAGTTTCAGGCCAACAAAAACGAGTACCTGCCCATCCCGCAGAACGACATCAATACGAATCCCCAGATGAAACAGAATCCGGGGTATTGATTAGACTTGTTTTTCTTTGATTTTCAATGAGTTATACCATTGCTCGGCGCAACCCCACCCAACCCTCCCCCGTAGGGAGGGCTTTTAGGCTGAGAATGGCCCTCCCTACGGGGGAGGGTTGGGTGGGGTTTACGCCCATACTAAGTTGGTGTGCTGACAATCAAACGAAAATAAGTCTATTGCCCCGCCGATGAAACGATTTCGCTCATCATGCCGAGTTATGACCACAATGCCTAAACATCTGTGGCTAACCCGGTTATGCGTTTGTGGAGCGGTGTTGCTGGGGCTAAACACGTGCCAGACCGGGCCAAAACAGGCCCCACTCTTTGCCTCGCTCAATGCCGGGCGTACCGGGCTGACCTACGCCAATACCATTACCGAAAGCGACTCGGTGAACGTGCTGAGTTATTACTACTGCTACAACGGCGGGGGCGTGGCCGTTGGCGATTTTAACAACGACAGGCGGCCCGATCTGTTTTTTGGCGGCAATATGGTTTCCTCGCGGCTGTATTTGAACGATGGCAACCTGCACTTCCGCGACGTGACCGGGCCGGCCCGGCTCACCACCACCGACTGGATTATGGGCGTGTCGGTGGTGGACATCAACAACGACGGCTGGCTCGACGTATATCTGAACGTGGCCGGGCCGCAGCGGGCAAAACCGGGCCGTAACCGGCTGTTTATCAACGGCGGAGCGAATAAAACAGGCGTTCCGGTCTTCACCGAAAAAGCCGCCGAATACGGCCTGGCCGATGGGTCGTTTAACGTGCAGTCGGCGTTTTTTGATTACGACCGCGACGGTGATCTGGATATGTATCTGATGACGAATCAGGTCAACGGCGTGGATAAAAACATGGTTATCCCGCCCGATTACGCCGTGACGCGGGGTGCCACAACTGACCGGCTGTATGAAAACCGGGGCGTATCTGATTCGCTCAGGCACCCGGTTTACGTGGACGTGTCGGCCCGCGCCGGGATCACCCACGAGGGCTACGGCTTAGGCCTGAGCATTGCCGACCTGAACGCCGATGGCTGGCCCGATGTGTATGTCGCCAATGATTTTATGACCAACGATCACCTGTATATCAATCAGCAGACTGGCAGTTTCAACGACCAATGCAGGGCGAGTCAGCGGCATCAGAGCTACAACGGCATGGGCGTTGACGTGGCCGACATCAACAACGACACCCGGCCCGATGTGATGGTGGTGGATATGCTGCCGCAGACCAACGTCCGGCGCAAAACCACCATTGCGGGCATGAACTACGAGAAATTTTTGCTCGAAACGCAGGCCGGCTACGTGCCGCAGTTTATGCGGAACACGCTGCAACTCAACCGGGGCAACGGACCGACGGGCGTGCAGTTTTCCGACATCGGGCAATTGGCCGGTATTCACGCTACGGACTGGAGTTGGGGGCCGCTGCTCGCCGATTTCGACAATGACGGGTTCCGGGATGTGTACATCACCAACGGCTTTGCCAAGAACATCACCGATCTGGATTTTGCCAATTATCAGGCCGCCGAAACCATGTTTGGCCCGCAACAGGCCCGCAATGACCGGCAGCAGGAACTCACCAAACGGCTCACCGGCGTGAAAGTCTCGAACTACGTGTTTCGCAACACCGGCCACCTGACCTTCACCGACGAAACCGAAAATTGGGGTATCAGCCAGCCGTCGTACTCAAACGGAGCCGTGTATGCCGACTTAGACAGCGATGGTGATCTGGACCTCGTGACGAGCAACATCAATGAACCGGCTTACCTGCACGAAAACCGGGCTGACAAACAACCCAATGCGGCTAACTTTCTGGCTATCAAGCTGCTGGGTAGCCCGCAGAATCGCCGGGGAATTGGCAGTACCGTTACCGTGCATGACGGAACCCGCAACCAAACCGCCTACGTTTCGCCTGTTCGGGGGTATCTGTCGAGCATTGAAACACCACTGCACATCGGGATGGGCCGGGCAAGCCGGGCTGATTCGGTGGTGGTGGTCTGGCCCGACGGTCGGCGGCAGGTGGTGAAAAACGTTCCGGTAAATCAGACCCTGACGCTCGATTATCAGAACTCCCGTTCGGAGAAGATAGCCCCCAAAACGCCGGATGAGCCGCTGTTTGTGGTTGCCAACGACGCGCTCGGTATTCACTACAAACACCTCGAAAACCGGCATAACGACTTCGCCGAAAACCCGCTCCTGCTCCGGCAATACGACCGCAGCGGCCCCGCCCTTGCCGTTGGCGATGTGGACGGCAAAAACGGCGATGATTTTTTTGTGGGCGGTTCGGCGGGGCAACCGGGGATGTTGTTTCGGCAACAGGCCAACGGCAGTTTCGTTTGTGCGGCCATTAACCAAACCGAAGCCCGCTGTGAAGATGCCGGGGCGTTGTTTTTCGATGCTGACAATGACGGGGACGTTGATTTATACGTGGCCGGTGGTGGCAGCGAGTTCAAACCAGAATCGGCTGATTATCAGGATCGGTTGTACCTGAACGATGCCGCCGACAAACATGGTAACGGAAAATTCACGCTGTCTCCCAACGCGCTGCCCGTTATGCGAGCCAGCAAAAGTTGCGTGGTCGGGGCCGATTATGACCACGACGGTGACGTTGACCTGTTTATCGGGGGCCGCTACGAACCGGGGGCCTATCCCAAATCTCCGCGCAGCTACCTCCTGCAAAACAACGGCGGTATTTTTCGGGATGTAACGGCGCAAATCGCCCCCGGACTGACGCGAATTGGCATGGTGAGCGGAGCCGTCTGGACTGATTTTGACAACGATGGCTGGATTGACCTGATTGGCGTGGGCGAATGGATGCCGATTACGTTTTTTCAGAATCGGCGCGGGCGGTTGGTAAACACAACCGCTAAAACGGGTTTGGGCGAAAGCCGGGGCTGGTGGAACAGCATTTTGCCCGTTGACATTGACCGCGATGGCGATATGGATTACGTGGCGGGCAATGCCGGCACCAATATAGACTACGCACCCCAGCCCGGTCAGCCATTAGAACTCGTGGCGGGTGATTTTGACCACAACGGACGCACCAAACCCGTTGTGTTTCAATACATTCTGACCGGCAACGGCAACCGCGAGCAGGTGCCGTTTGCCGGGCGCGACGACCTGCTGAAACAGTGGGTCAGTCTGCGAAAAACCTTTCTGGATTATGCTACCTACGGACAGACTACCCTGACCCAACTGCTGACCAACACCAGACCAGACGAGCTTAACCGCCTGAAAGCCTGCACGTTCGAGACCTCGATTATCGAAAATATGGGCGGGGGACGGTTCCGGCGAAGGGCGTTGCCGGTGGAGGCTCAGTTTTCGGCAACGTTCGGAATCTTAACCGACGATTTCACTGGCGACGGCCTGCCCGACCTGCTCCTGACCGGCAACAACCACGCCGGTGAAGTGCTGTATGGCTGGGCCGATGCCTCGCTGGGCGTGTTGCTGGCGGGTGACGAACGGGGCAATTTCCGGCCTGTTTCGCCCGAACGCAGCGGCCTGTTTTTGTCGGGCGATCACCGGAGTCTGGCACAACTCCGCAGCAACCGGGGGCAGCCGGTGATTGTGGCCGCGCCCAACGCCGACAGTCTGATCGTTCTCAAACCAACCCGGCAACGTAATACCGCCATTACGCCGGACAACCGGCACGTTGCCCCAATCGCTGATTTACAACGTATTAACCGAACAAAACCCAAATGAAATCATCCATTTTTTTCTTCGCCCTTTTGCTATTAGCTGCCGGGCCGGGCCGGGCGCAGACCCCAACTGCCCGCTACGACACCACGCAGGCATCCATTGACAAACACCCCGTACCGGCCTGGTTTAACGATGCTAAGCTTGGTATTTTCGTCCATTGGGGGCTGTATTCGGTGCCGGGCTGGGCCAAAGGAACCAAAAAACCGTTGCGGGAAATTCTGGCAACTACCCCCGGCGAAGAATGGTTTGCCAACAATCCATACGCCGAGTGGTATCTGAACTCGCTCAAAATCGAAGGCAGCAGTACGCAGCAACATCACAAGGCTACCTACGGCGAGACGTTTAGTTACGATGATTTTGTGCCGGTCTTTAACCGCGAAATCAAGAAGTGGAATCCTGACGAATGGGCCAAACTTTTTAAGGACATCGGCGCGAAGTATGTGGTGCTGACCACCAAACACCACGACGGTTTTTTAATGTGGCCCAGCCGCCAGCCCAACCCCAACAAGCCAAATTACCAGGCCAGCCGCGACATTGTGGGCGAACTTTCGAAAGCCGTAACTGGGCAGGGACTAAAAATGGGCCTGTATTATTCAAGCGGGTTAGACTGGACGTTTAACCCTAAAACCATCAAAAATTTCCCTGATTTGTTTCAGGCCACGCCCCAGCAACCCGAATACGTGGCGTATCTCGGCAACCACTGGCGCGAACTCACCGACCGTTACAACCCGGCAGTACTGTGGGCCGATATTGGCAGTCCCAAAGCGTATAACCCGGTGCCGGTGATTGCGGAGTTCTACAACAAGACCCCGGATGGCGTGGTCAATAACCGCCACACATTCGAGTTTGCCACCCCCAAAGCCAAACCCGCCGTTCATGCTGATTTCACCACGCCCGAATACCAGGTGCTTGACTCGATAGCGACCAAAAAATGGGAAACCTGCCGGGGTATCGGCCTGTCATTCGGCTATAACCAAACCGAAGATGCGGCTACGTTTTTATCGGTGGACGCGCTGGTTGATTCATTTGTTGACATCGTGAGCAAAAACGGGAACCTGCTGCTCAACGTTGGCCCCGAAGCCGATGGCACCATTCCGGCGGGGCAACGCGAACGGCTCGAAGGCTTGGGTAAGTGGCTGAAAAGCAACGGCGAAGCCATTTATGCCACCCGCCCCTGGACACAGGCTGCGGCTAAAACCACCGATGGCGGGCGTGTTCGGTTCACCACCAAAGCCGGGAACGTGTATCTTATGCTGCTGGATGAGCCAACCAAAAAAACCGTTACCATCGCTGACTTGCCATTGGCTACTGCGAAAACCGTTACGGAAGTAGGGACGGGTAAAGCCGTGAAACACACCCTGACCAACCGAACGCTAACCCTGACCATGCCCGACAATCAGCCCAAATCCGTGGCGTATGCCTTTCGGATCGAGTGATCAGAAGCCTGTTTTTTCGGCAGAAACTGCTTAGATGTACAACAACTGAACTGATTTTACCCGGCAACATCAATCCTGGAACAACTATTATTGAGCGATGCGTCGCACCTCCCAAAGTAGCAGAGATGCAGTTGATTTAGGTCAGGCCCGTTTCAGCCGCCTGAATAGTGGATTCTGGCGGTAGGTCAACTCCGCAACGGTAGCTAAGAGCCAGACAGCCAACACAATACTTGCCGTTGCGAGAATAGGAAACTCAGCATCTAATGACTTTTTAAACGTGAACGGGTGATATATCATAAAAGCATAAATTGGCAGATTTATGGCAACCCCGATGACGAAGTTTGCAACCCGTTCGTTTCCCGAATACTTACGCCGGTAATACCCAGCTAACGGGCGATTATTCCAGTCCCATCTCCATTCTCTCGTATTCCGTTTACGAAATGGCAGACCAACCAAAACCGTCAGGGCTATAACCGGAAACCAAAGTAACAAAAACGCATCAAGCCCATTCTCATTAATCAGTTGATAGAGTCCGTATCCTGACACCAAAAACGGCAGAAACCGGGGCGGAAGCACATATTTCACCAAAATCTGCCGGTAAGCCTGCCACGCCGTTTGGTTACTGGCCCGGACGTATTCCTTTTCCAACTTCGACAACCCGCTCCGCCCGCCAAAACCGGCATCAACTTCATGAACGGCATCGTTTATGGTTTTACCCTGCCCCATTTTTTCGGCAACGGCATTGGCATAATGATCGGTCAGTTCGGCCACAAGCGCGTCGTTCAGCAGCCAGTTATCTTGCCGCAAATGACGATCAACATCAGCGAGTTGTTGGGACGTGAGCATGGCGTTTAGGCAGATTTAGGAATGGGCTTTCGACTTGCCAGCAGTGCGCGACGGATGCAAATAGCGAGGGCCGTATAATAAACAAGGCATAACGTTTCGATAATTGTGTTGAGCAGTAGCACCCCGCCCGCAGGGAGGCCAAAAGAGACGTATTTGTTGAGCGAAATCAGCAACAGAGCCAGAAAATAGGCAACGCTAAAAATGGGTGACGAAGGCCGGGCGACGGTAACATCAACCTCCCCGCGTGTTCGGTAAAAGAACACAATAGTTTGTACCAGACTTGCCAGCAGAGCACAACTAACGAATCCCATTCCGGCCATCAAGCCGACGTTTAGTACGTCCTGCACGTAGTGATTAAGACCATATATGATCCCAAAAATCAGAATGGTAATAGGCCACCGGGAGCCTTCGATAAACGTCCGCACCTCTTTCCACTCCAGCAACTGTAATGCCCGGTAATTTTGCGTCTGGTAATTTTCCTCCATCAGTAACAGTCCTTTCCGCCCGCCAAAGCCAGTATGCACATCGTACAGGGCCACGTCGAAAGTCGCACCTGCGGACATTTTTTCGGCAACGGCAACGGCATAATGATCTGTCAGTTCGGCAATTAGGGCTTGGTTCAGTAGCCAGTTATCCTGGCGCAGATGGCGGTCAATGGCCGCGAGTTGGGTGGTGGTGAGATTCATACTAAGCCGGGATTAATGCGTTAGTTGACTGATTCAGAATGGTTTGCAGGGTATTCATAAACGCCCGGAGTTCGGCTACGCGGTCGGTAGCGGCACTATGGCCGGTTTTGGTGAGCGAATAATATTTGCGGGCGCGGCCATCCACTATTTCAGTCTCGGTGGTGAGCAGGCCGTCGGCTTCCAGTTTGTGCAGAGCCGGATATAGTGCGCCTTCGGTAATAGCCATATCGCCCTCGGTGATGGCTTTCACTTGCTGCGTAATCTCGTAGCCATACATCCGGTCGCGGTCTTCGAGCAACTTCAAAATGATGACCGACAGGCTGCCTTTCAGCAGTTGGGCGTTGTTGGTTGGATTCATGGTGGCAAATATACGCGAGTTCGACATACCTACAAGTCTTAGGTATATCTGAACTGTAATCCTGGTTCAGACGTACCTTTGTTGTAATGAAAACTTATTTCCGCTTGCTCGCCTACGCCCGGCCACTCGGCTCGTTTTTGGGGCCGTTTCTGGTGCTGTCGCTGCTGGCGAGTGTGTTTGGGGTGCTGAACTTTACGCTCCTCATCCCGCTCCTGAACGTACTCTTCGGGCAGGTCGGCCCCGCCGAAATCGAGAAAGTCCTGAATCAGCCCGCCCCGGTTCTGTCACTAAACACCTCATTATCAACGCTGTTCAATTATCAGTTTGCCCTGATTTTCAGGCAGTTCGGGCAGCAAGGGGCGTTGCAGTTCGTCTGCGGAATTATCGTGGGGTCGGTGTTGCTCAACAATATCTTCAAATATTTCGCCATCCGGCAGTTAGAAGGCTTCAAGGCCCGGATGGTGGCTCGGCTGCGCGAAGCGGTCTTTACGCGGGCCATCAATCTGCACCTCGGCTTTTTCTCGAACGAGCGCAAAGGCAACCTCATCGCCCGGATTATGACCGACGTGCAGGAGGTCGAAAACTCGATTGCCAACTCGCTCTCGGCGGCCACCAAAGAACTGTTTTTGCTCGTTGCCTACATCGTTGTCCTGTTCGGCATTTCCGTAAAACTCACGTTATTCTCTGTGCTGGTTCTGCCCGTTTCGGGCATTTTTATTGCCTTTCTGGTGCGCCGGATGAAGCAGGATGCACAAGCCGGGCAGCAACGGCTGGCGGGTTTGCTGAGTATTTTGGACGAAACCTTCGGCGGTATGCGCGTTGTGAAAGGCTTTAACGCCGAAGGCTTCGTGCTGACAAAATTCCGAACCGAAAACGAAGGTTACCGGCGGGCGGTGCGGTCGCTGGCAAACCGGCGCGAGTTGGCCTCGCCATTCTCTGAAGCGATGGGCGTGGCGGTTGTTGCCGCGATTTTGCTCTACGGCGGGTCGCTGGTGTTGTCGGGGCAGTCAGACCTCACGGCATCGGCGTTTATCGCCTACTTAGCCACGTTTTCGCAGGTGACGCGCCCGGCCAAAGAAATCTCGAACGCCTTTAGTGCATCGCAACGGGGGCTGGCTTCGGGCGAGCGGATTCTGGAACTATTAGACACGCCCCCGGCTCTGCCCGACAAACCCGGCGCAACTCAACTCACTGATTTTCAGGATAAAATCGAAATCCGTGCTGTATCGTTTGCTTACGAACCGGGAACGCCGGTTTTGCGCGATGTTTCATTTACGATTCAAAAAGGCAAAACCATCGCCCTCGTCGGCGCGTCGGGCGGGGGCAAATCAACCATCGCCGACCTGATTCCGCGTTTTTATGACCCTACCACTGGCAGCATCCTGATTGATGGCCTGGACTTGTGCGACTGCACGGCGGCATCGGTACGGGCGCAGATGGGCATCGTGACCCAGGAAAGTATTTTGTTTAACGACACCATTTTTAACAATATCGCGTTTGGCAGTACCGCCACCGAAGCCGAGGTGATACAGGCCGCCCGGATTGCTAATGCCCACGAGTTTATCAGTCAGCAACCCAACGGCTACCAAACCACCATCGGCGACCGGGGCAGCCGGCTGTCGGGCGGGCAACGGCAACGCATCAGCATTGCCCGCGCCGTGCTGAAAAACCCACCCATTCTGATTCTCGACGAGGCAACGTCGGCTCTCGATACCGAGTCGGAGCAGTTGGTGCAGGAAGCCCTAACGCGGCTGATGACAAACCGCACCACCCTCGTGATTGCCCACCGGCTCAGCACGATTCAACACGCCGACGAAATTTTGGTGATTCAGCAGGGCCGCATCGTGGAGCGCGGGCATCACACCGAATTGCTGAACCTACCCGGTGGTTTCTACCGGAAACTCCGGGGAACGCAGGCAACCTGAACCATCTGTTCGACCACCCCCAATCCCCTCCTAAAACAGGAGGGTGCTTCTCAAAAGCTACGCTTTCGTTGTGTTTTGGCCCCCTCCTGTTTTAGGAGGGGGTTGGGGGTGGTTAGCAATTTGGTATGAAAAGACGCGGCAATTTTGGAACTTTGTGGACTATTCACCGGGTTTGGGCCAATTTTTGAGGAGCAATTACTTGTATTTTTTTGATTCGTGTATGAAAGCGATACTGTGCAGAACGGTAGTACTAACGGGGTGGCTGTTGGGGCTGGTAACAATGATAGCCACCGCCCAAACCAACGTGCTGAAGATCACCTATCCCGAAAGCCGGGCCGTGTTCCAGCGGGCCAACGACAATTTCAGTACCATCTATTTATCAGGCAGTTATTACCAACACATAGACAGTGTTCAGGCGCGGTTGCTGGCCGAAGTTGACGGTCAGGGGCAAAACACGGGCTGGTCAACCATTCAGCGCGGCATTCAGGGGGGCGTGTTTCAGGGAGCAATTCGCGGACAGGCCGGGTGGTATCAGCTTCAGGTACAGGCGTTTGCGGGTGGAAAAGTCGTTGGTAACGATGTGGTTCGTAAAGTCGGTATTGGCGAAGTGTTTGTCATCACCGGCCAGTCAAACGCACAGGGGTTTCAGGATGCGGGAGCCACCGGAGCCACCGACGACCGGGTAAACTGCGTGGCGTATGACAATTTTACGGTCAACTCCTTAGCCGACCCACCGGCCCCGACATTTCAGCAGCTTAGTTCGGGTGCGCTCATCGGCCCGCGTGGGCAAAGTGCCTGGTGCTGGGGTATGCTCGGCGATCAAATTGCCAAACGATACAACTGCCCGGTGCTGTTTGTAAACACGGCCTGGTCTGGCACAACCAGCAAAAACTGGCGCGAGAGTGCAGACGGCAAACCGACGAGCTTCTTCTTCAACAACACGATTGCTCTTCCTGCTGGTATGCCCTACGCCAATCTGCTAATTGCATTGCAATATTACTGCTCGTTGCAGGGGTTGCGGGCGGTGCTGTGGCAACAGGGCGAAAGCGACAATTACCCGCTGAACGTGAGCCGGGCCGAATACGCCGACAATATTCAATATCTATTCAATAAAACCCGGTTTGACACCAACCGCTACCCGGCCTGGATTCTGGCCCGGTCGTCGTACAACACCGGGCGCGTTAGTACCAACATCATTGCGGCTCAAAACGCGCTGATTAATACCTACAACAACAACGTGTATGCCGGGCCGATGACGGATAACATTCAGATTCCGCGCCCCGGCGAAGATGTGCATTTTGGCGGAGACGGCCTGCGACTATTGGCGTTGGCCTGGGCAGAAAGCATGAATGTTGACTTTTTCTCGCGCTCGATTCCGTTGTTGCCCCTGCCCCAGCCAACGATGACCGTTACCTGCAACAGCACCACCAACAGCGGACTGTCGCTGTCGTTACCCGACGGTTTTAAGTCGTACAACTGGCGCGGAGGGCAGGCCGGGCGTACCATTACCGCTACTACTGCCAACACCTACCGGGCCGTGCTGAAAGATAACTTCGGCAACACGTTTCTGTCGCCCGCCGTGCAGATTACGGGGCCTGTCCGGCCCGATACGCCAATCATCACGCTACCCCGGCAGAACAACGCCACCGCCACCGCCCAACAGCAGATTTGTGCCGATTCGGTGCTGACGCTGGCAAGCAACTCGCCCATCGGCTACGGTCTGCAATGGAGTACGAGTACGCCAAACCGCACGTTGAGCGTCAGCACAGACGGCACATTCAGCGTGCAGGCAACCAACGTCTATGGTTGCCGGTCGGCACAATCGGCGGGCGTAACGGTAACGGTGCGGCCCCGGCTCAGTACGCCCACCATTGCCCAGTCTGGCCCCTACTCAGTGCAGGCCACGTTGCCCACCAGCACAACCCTCAACGAACAGTTTGACTGGCGGCAACCAGAAGGTTTTCTGCCCTACAACGGTGCAACGGCCAAAATAACGGGCAACGGCCCGCTCACGGCCCGGTCGAAGGCGGTGTTTGTGCTGGCAAACAGCAACAGCAGCCCGCTCACCTGTTATTCGGGCTTCTCAAACAGCATCAACGCCGAGCAATCGTCAACAGAGGGCGTGGTGATTTATCCGAACCCGTCGCGTAACGGTATCATCAGCATCGAAGCCCGCGACAATCTCGCTAACGCCGATATTTCGGTGTATTCGCTACATGGTCAGTTGATTTACCAAACCATCGTACCGTTGTTCGATGACCGCAAAACGCTGGATTTATCGGGTCTCACCGAGGGGCAGTACATGGTTCGGGTACGGTCGGCGGGGGTCAACGTCTCGAAACGAATCGTGATTGATTATTGAACCACTCGTTTCTGACGAACGGGACAAATCGGAGAAGTTTGATTTGCCCCGTTCGTTACGTTACTGCAAAATTCCGCCTTCTTCTTCCGGCACAATCCTGGGCGGCACATAGCGCGAGGCCGAATCAATGTAGTAGCCACCGCAATCAATCTTGAACCTGTCGGGCTTGCGGAACGCTTCGGGGCGATAGCGGGTGAGGGTGTTATCTTTGTAGATACGCTGCATATACCCGGCCCAGGCGGGCATGGCTACCCGTGCGCCCTGCCCATACTCGATGTTGCGGAAGTGAACGGCGCGGTTGTCGCCCCCTACCCACAAACCAGATACTAAATGTTGCGTCATACCCATAAACCAACCGTCGGAGTAGTTAGAGGTGGTGCCGGTTTTGGCCGCAATCTCGTTGCCGCCTTCGGTGAGTTTGTAGGTCACGTTGAGCCGGGCGGCTGTGCCGTCGGGGTCTTCAACGGCTCCGCGCATGAGGTGCAGCATCTGGTAGGCCAAATCTGCCGAAATTTCCTGTTGGGCTTCGGGATAAAACCGGGCCAGTTCGGTGCCGTTTTTGTCGGTAATGCGGGTGATGGTCATGGGCTTCACCCGAAAGCCGCCGTTGGCAAACGCGCAGTACGCCCCCACCATTTCTGACACCGTTACATCGCTCGTGCCGAGGCACAGTGTGGGGTTGGCCGTGAGCGGACTCTGCACCCCCAACCGCCGGGCAAAACCCACCACCGAGTCAGATTTGGCCCGTTTCATCAACTGTGCGCTGACCGTGTTGACCGACATTCCCAACGCCTGCCGCAGCGATAGACTCCGGTAGCTGTATTTACCCGACGAGTTTTTGGGAGTCCAGGATGGCCCGCCGTTATGGTCTTCGTTGTGGGCAAAGGTGGTGGGCTGATCGGTAAACTGCTGACAGAACACAGACGGATTCTCGTTGATAGCGGCTAAATAAACGAACGGCTTAAACGTGGATCCGGGTTGCCGCCGTCCCTGCCGAACATGGTCAAACTTGATGTGTTTAAAGTTTATACCACCCACCCAGGCTTTCACGTGGCCGTCGTTGGGGTTCATGCTCATAAAACCCACGTTCAGCAGCCGCTGGTAATACTTCACCGAATCGAGCGAACTCATGGTAGTGTCTTTCTCATTGTTGCGGCCACCATACACAAAAACACGCATCCTGATTGGTTTTTTCAGGTCGGCCCAAATCGCTTTGGTATCCTCACCATAGACTTCTTTGAGTTGAGCGTACCGCGCTGTTTTCTTGACTACGGACTCGATAAAGCCCGGAATCTCCACGAATTTGCCCGTTTTGGCGTTGCGCTGCACCCAGGGGTTCCGGCCCCGCCAGTGTTCATAAAACTTGCGTTGCTGGTCGCGCATATGCTCCATCACGGCGGCCTCGGCGTAGGCCTGCATCCGCGAGTCAACGGTGGTGTATATTTTCAGGCCACTCGTGTACAGATCAAAATCGGTGTCGTGTTGATCATTGTAGCCCGCCAGCCACTTTCTAAGCTCATCCTTAATCACCGACCGGAAATAGGGCGCGGCTCCGGTATTCTGGTTTTCAATACTAAAATCGAGTTTGATCGGTTTGTCTTTGTAACGAACAAACTGACCGGCACTCAGAAAACCGTATTTCATCATCTGCCCCAGCACCACATTTCGGCGAACAACGGCGCGTTCCTCATGCGTCCGGGGGTTCCAGAGCGACGGATTTTGCAGCATCCCGACCAGCAACGCGCCTTCTTCGACGTTGAGCTGATACGGTTCTTTGTTGAAATACGTGCGGGCCGCTGTTTTTATGCCGTAGGTATTGTTGCCGAACGACACCGTGTTGAGGTACATCATCATGATCTCCTGCTTGGTGTAGTTGCGTTCGAGCCGGACCGACAAAATCCATTCTTTAGTCTTGGAAATCACCGTTTTAACGAGTGGAATACGGCCCAACAGTCCCGTGTAATCTACATAGACGCGGGTGACAAACAGGTTTTTGGCGGTTTGCTGCGTAATGGTGCTGCCCCCGCCTTTGCCGGTGTTGAGGGTCAGAAACCCAAACGCGGCCCGAAACATCGAGCGGGCATCAATGCCGGAGTGCCGCGTGAACCGGGCATCCTCGGTAGCCAGCAACGCCGAAATCACGTTGGGCGACACCTGCGTGATCTCGACCGGGGTGCGGTTCTCGACGTAGTATTTGCCCAGCAACACGCCATCTTCCGAATAGACTTCGGAGGCCTCCTGACTCTGTGGATTTTCGAGCGTTTTCAGGCTGGGCATCCCGCCAAACAGCCACAGAAAGTTGAAATTTACGGCCAACAGATACAACGCCAGCGCAGCAAGCGCAAAAAAAGTGCTGCGCCACAGGCGACGAATCAGATTTCGGTAGGGGCCGGGAGTTAATTCAAACATTGGCTGGGTTTGTAGTTCGTGGTTTGTAGTTGGCTACCGCAGAAGATAAGGACGCGGTAGCCAACTACAAACTACAAACCGCGAACCATGAACTACGTTTATTTACTCTTTGCGGTGGGCTGTTCGGCGGCTGTCTGGAGTTCTTTCACATACCCTAACAACGGACTGGCCGGATAGTCCCGCACAAACTCAGTCAGAGCCTGCCGGTAGGCCGCTCCGCCCTGCACCCGCCCCACCAGCATAACCCGCATCAGGGCTAATTTATCTTCGATTTGGGTACCGGTATAGGTGCCTAATGTGGTTTCGGCGCGGGCTAAGGCTTCGGTGTAATTGCCTGACTGATACAGCGTGTACAGGTCGGTATAGGCTTTCAACGCCAACGATTCGCGGCCCGCCGATGTTTCATTACCGGCGGCTGCCGCCCGGTTTGCCAACCGGGCATAACTGGTATTGGGAAACTCGGTGAGCAGTTTGTCTTTATACCCCGACGACCGCCCCAACTGCTCATTTGTAACGTGGAGCAGGTAGTACACTTCCGGTTTCTGCACCGTATTCGGGAATCGCGTCAGCAGCGTTTCAAACGTTTCAACGGCATCTTTGGGCTGGTTAAGCTGAAACTTATACAACTTGCCGAGCCGGTAATACGCTTCTTCGAGCCGTTGGTTAGAGACCAGCAACGCTTCCGGTTTGGTCGGCAACTTGGCAACTATGGCCGCTTTCTGATCCTGTTTAGTGGGTGCCTTTGGGCTAACGAGTGTGCCGCCAGCAGGCGCATTACCCCCAACTGTACCCACGCCGGGCAGTGCGCCCGGTGAAGGTGTTGCCAGGTTGGGCGCAACCGTTATTGCACTGCCTTGCGGCAAAGCGGCTTCTTTGGTGCTTCGTCGCCAGTCGTCTTCAAGTGGTCGGTTTCCCCACCGTTGCTGAAACTCCTGTTTGCTCTGCGTTAGCTGAACCACGTTGTATAAAATCCAGCGTTCTGCCGGGTTCAGATCAGAATTGGTGGCACCGGGCATCGTCAGGCCAGCGGTGGTGGGCGTTCCGGTGGCCTTCTCGATCACCTGCCGGGCGATTTCGGCTTGCTTGGCATCTTCTTTTTCGCGCCGAACCAACTCTTTATCCAGCACCTTGTCTAAGTCATCGGGCGAGAGTTTAGCTAAGCGTTGCAAACTGTCTTCGGTGTGAATGGTGGTCAGGTGCTGCACAAACTCATCCAGGGTTTTCTTACGGGTCGAGATGGCCGTAAAATCGGCTGACTTCTGCGGCAGCAACGCCAGTGCCGAATCGTAATAGGCTTTGGCGGCTTCGTAGTTTTGTTTTTTCTCGAAGTACAGTTTCGCCATTTCGAGGTACGTGTACGGCACCTGTTCGGTGTTTTTGGTCGTCGCCGTTATTGATTCGCGATACAGCGCGAGGGCGGGGTCAATCCGTCCGCGCCGGGCTTCGAGCCGTCCCATCGTGAAATAAATCTTGTCTTTGAGGTCGTTATTTTTCCGGTCGTTTAGCATCCGCTCGAACGACACCCCCGATTTCGCCACGATTTTAGGGTCGGCACTCTGAATCAAAAACAGGCTGGCATAAAAAGACTGATCGTAACTGGGGCGGTTTTGCAGCACCTTTCCGTAGTGTTCGGCGGCTTTGGCGGGCTGATTGGCAAGGTCATACTGCTGACCGGCAATGAGGTGCAGCCGGGCGGTAGCTTCGCCCTTTTTGAGGAGCGGGAACACCGCATCCAGGATCGCTGCCGCAATCAGCGGTTCGTCTTTACGCTGGTGGAGATAGGCTTTTGTGAGGTAAAAATCGCGGGTATTGTCTTCGTTCAAGGGTTGCACCCGCAGGTACTCGGCCACGTTGAGACCATTGGGAAAGTCGTTTTGTTCGGCATATACCCGCATCAACTGCACGAGTGCCGCGTGTTTTGCGTTTTCGTCGGTGCCTTTGGTATTCACATATTTGAACACCTCAATAGCGTTGACAAAATCCTGTTTATAAAGCCGCGCTTTGCCCAGTAGCAGATAACTATCGTCAATCCATTTGCTGTTCTGATGCCGTTCGGCCACGATAGACCCCATCTTGATAATGTCGTTGAGGTAGGCCATCACGGGTTGCGCCTTCACCGAATCGGCGGGCAGCAGCACGGGTATCGGCTGATTGTAGTTATCGTCGCGGTTCTTGAACAGAGCCTGCTCCACCACATTCATCTCGTCGCGGGCAATCACGTAAGCGTTAAAATGAGCCGTGAGGTTGTGATACCCTTTACTGACCCGCCCCTCGCTGTATTGCGAACAGCCAGCCAGCCAACCCGTCAGCACAATCAGCACAGGCAACAGAAAACGGAACTGGTTATGGAATTGTATCTGCATCATTAGCTTAAACGCAGGGCGCGAATCTTGCCATATAGATTATCCGGCGAAATAAGCGAATTTCAGATGAAACCGCCACTTTTGCGCTGCCCGCTACCCAACAATGCCAACAGAAATAACACAACATGGAACCGAACAACACCCCTAACGACCCCAAAAAACGGTATTCTACATTCGTGCAATACAGTGGTATCGGCTTTCAGATGCTCGGCACTATCGGCCTCGGCGTGTGGGCCGGTATGCAACTCGATGCCTGGCAAGGCAACAAGACACCCGGCTGGACCATCGGTCTGTCGTTAACGGCCATCTTTGCGTCGTTGTATCTGTTCATCCGGCAGTTGCCCAAAGAATAAACTGTATGGTGCGCTCTTCGGTCTTTACAGTTACCCTTGCTTTTGTATTTTTCTTAGTTGGTTACGGACTGCATCCAGCCTGGCTCCACCCCTATTGGCCGCTACTCTTGCTATTTTTTGCGAGTTTGTCATTTTTGCAGCACCGGCTGTTAAGCCTTGGTACTGAGCGCGGTGCCGACGGTTTTGTGCTGTTTTACTTAGCCTTTACGGTGTTGCGTTTAATCCTGAGCGTAGCCTTTGTCGGATTTTTCATCTGGCAGCGCGTCCCCAATCGGCGGGCCTTCATCGGAGCCTTTTTAGGATTATTCATTTGTTACACGGCATTTGAAATCTACGGGCTTACGCGTAACTTGCGCCGAAATTCGTAGAGACACCTTTTTGTTCGGTCATGATTCGCTCATTCATTTATAGATTTTTCTTTCTTTTCACACTCATTATCAGTCCGTTGAGTGTTTTTGCTCAGGATGACGAACACCACGAAGGTGAGACTACCGTTGTTGAACACGGCCAGAAAAAGGAAGGCTTCGACGTGGGGCAGATGATTATGCACCACATTCGTGACGAACACGGCTGGGAATTTGCTCACGGCGTAAAATTGCCATTGCCTGTGATTCTGTACAGCAGCGACCGGGGTTTAGAAACCTTTTCATCGGCAGAACTTGACCACGAACACGAGCATCTGGGCTATAAAGTAAGCCACAAAACGGGCAAGATTTACCGGGTCGGGGCCAACGGCGGGGCCGATGAGTCCGTAAAGATTTACGACATCTCGATTACCAAAAACGTGGCTTCGCTGCTGTTGAGTGCCGTTATTTTGTTATTCGTCTTCTTTTCGGTCAGCAAGAGTTACGCCACCAACCGGGGCAAAGCTCCAAAAGGGTTGCAGTCGTTTCTGGAGCCGATTGTACTGTTCGTCCGCGATGAAGTTGCCAAACCGAGCATCGGCCCCAAATACGAGAAGTATATGCCGTATTTGCTGACGCTATTCTTCTTTATCTTAGTCAACAACCTGCTTGGTTTGCTACCCGGTGGGGCCAACCTCACGGGTAATATTGCCGTGACGTTTACGCTGGCAATCATCACCTTTATAATTGTACAGTTCAGCGGTAACAAAGGCTACTGGATGCACCTGGTAAAGCCACCGGGTGTGCCGTTGGCCCTGCTGCCGATCATGATTCCGGTTGAGATTGTGGGCGTGTTTATGAAGCCGTTTTCGCTGATGGTACGGTTATTTGCCAACATCACGGCGGGTCACATCATCATCCTGAGTTTGCTGGGCCTGATTTTCACCGCCAACAGTATGGGTGGTATGATGACCGGGGTGGCTGTTAGCCCGGTGGTGGCCGTGTTTACCATTTTTATGAATGCCATTGAGTTGCTGGTGGCGTTTTTGCAGGCGTTCATCTTTACGTTGCTCACGGCCATGTATATCGGCAGCGCGGTTGAAGAGCATCACCACGAAGAGGCCCATTAATCAATAAACAGTTATCAATTACCAGTAATCAATGGGTATTGGTAATTGATAATTGGTCACTGATAATTGGTCATTGTAACGAATTTCTTTTGTTTCACTTATAAATTTTATTTACGAACATGATCGCCATGTTAATCTCTTTGTTGCTGGAAGCAAGCGGTAGCGTTGCTGTAATGGGTGCCGCCATCGGTGCCGGTTTGGCCGCTATTGGTGCTGGTTTGGGTATTGGTCGGATTGGTGGCAGCGCTATGGAAGGTATTGCCCGTCAGCCCGAAGCCGCCGGTCGTATCCAAACGGCGATGTTGATCATTGCCGCCCTGATCGAGGCCGTTGCCCTGTTTGCAGCCGTAATCTGTTTGTTGGTAGCCCTGGCCTAAGTCGGTCTCACCAACGTGGCCGCGCCGGTTCGATAGGGACTGGCAAAAGCGGTCAGAATAAGTAAGCGTTTCCGGCCAATTGGGGTTGCCGTTGGCCGGAAATGGTATCTGAAACAAAAGAAATCAGTCTCAATCACCGCTATGGCCGCTGGCCGTTAATCAACTAAGAAAATGGATTTACTTACCCCTGATATTGGCCTGCTGTTCTGGCAAATCATTGTGTTTGGCTTTCTCTTTTTCGTGCTGTCTCGTTTTGCATGGGGCCCAATTACGAAGAGCCTGAAAGAACGGGAAGACAATATTCAGTCGGCCCTTGACCTGGCCGAAAAAACCCGGATTGATATGCTGGCGTTAAAAGCCGGTAACGAAAAAATACTCGCCGAAGCCCGTAGCGAACGCGAATCTATTTTGCGCGGAGCCAAAGAAATCGCCGATAAGATGGTGGCCGACGCACAGCATAAGGCGCAGACAGAAGGTCAGCGCATGATTGAGCAGGCACGTGAAGCCATGCAAAACGAACGAACGGCATTAGTGGCCTCGATGAAAAAAGAAATGGTAATGATTTCGCTCGACATTGCCGAAAAAATACTCCGCAGAGAACTCGCCGATAAGCCCGCTCAGGAACAACTCGTACAAGATTTAGTGACCAACGCACGTCTGAATTAGTCTAAGTTTCGTAGGTATCCAGTAAGTCAATGGTATATACCTACTAAGTACTGACTAAACCGATTATCATCAACTTTAGAAATGGCTATATCAACAGTAGCATTTCGGTACGCCAAGTCTCTGTTTGACCTGGCACAGGAGAAAAACCTGACCGAAACGCTTTATTCAGACATGCAATTGGTTGGGCAGACGATCAGTGCAAGCCGCCCGCTTGCCCTGATGTTGAGAAGTCCTATTGTTCGCAACGACAAAAAAGCAGCCGTACTCCGTGCCGTTTTTGGCGAGTGGGTAAACACATTAACGATGAACTTTATTGACATTGTAGCCAGAAAAAACCGCGATGGTATTCTGGACTCTATTGCCAGTGAGTTTGTCCGCCTGTATGATCAACAACAGGGTATCGAACGCGCCACGGTTATCACCACAATGCCACTCACTGATGCACTCCGGGCTCGGTTTAAGGCCATTGTTGCCAATACAACCGGGAGTCAGTTAGTTGAATTAGAGGAGAAAACCGATGCAAAACTGATCGGTGGATATGTCCTGAAATTAGGTGATCGCCAGATTGATGCCTCGGTCCGCAGCCAACTCAACGACCTGCGCGTTACATTCCTGAATTAGATAACTCGTTTTTTGATCGGTCTTTGTAAAAATCCACATCTTCGGGCGTGGATTTTTTGCGTTCAAGACACTTCATCACGCTGCATGACACTTCTCAAACCGCTTCAACAGGCCGAAACACTCCTGAACGACATAAAAACAGCCCGGCAAGAAACCAATAAACTGCACATCTGGTGGCTGGGTCAGAGCGGTTTTCTGGTGCAATACGCCGACAAAACCGTGCTGTTTGACCCCTATCTGTCTGACTCGCTGACCCGTAAATATGCCGAAACCGATAAACCCCACACCCGTATTTCTGAACTCGTGATTGACCCGGCCCGGCTAACGGGCATTGACGTGATTACGTCAAGCCACAATCATACCGACCACCTCGATGCCGAAACACTCCTGCCCCTTTTTGCCAGCAACCCAACGGCGCAGTTTGTGATTCCCGAAGCAAACCGAATGTTTGTTCATGACCGGCTGAAAACTGCCCCTGAATGGCCGGGCCGCGAATGGCCCGTTGGCCTGAACGCTGGAGATGCCAGGAAAGTAGCCGACGTTCGGTTTTATGGCGTTCCGGCAGCGCACAACACCATCGAACGCGACGAGTTGGGGCAGTGCCGGTTTATGGGCTACGTGATTGAGATTGGGCCATTTACGCTCTATCATTCCGGCGATACGCTCTGGTATGATGGCATTGTGGAAACACTGCGCCCTTTTACTATTGATATCGCTTTTCTGCCCATCAACGGCAACCGCCCCGAACGGCGCGTGGCGGGTAACCTCAACCCTGACGAAGCCGCCCGGCTGGGATACGAAATTGGCGCGAAACTGACCATCCCACATCATTATGACTTATTTGCGTTCAATACCGCCGACCCCACCGACTTTGTGGAGGCCTGTCATAAACACAATACACCCAACCGCGTGATGCAGTTGGGTGAGAGAATAAGCCTGAATAAACCCGAAAATTATTGATTGAGCAACACCCCCGCAGCCGTGCCTGTTCGAATGTTATCATGCTTTTTACTTGTGAAGATCAGTACTTAGTTTTCGTAACAATTTGCTGACACTTTCTAATTTCCCCGTCCAGGTGCCTTCTGCATTCGGGCCGGTGGCAACGGCTTCGGTATGGTCGGCCAAACTTAACAGCAGGTTCTGAACACGCGCCGGGTTTATGTGCGGGTTATTCAATTCCTCATGTAACTCGGTCAAACCGCCTTTGATAGCAACTAAGTTGGGATCACCAGCCAATGCCTGCAACCAGCCATCAACCAGCATTACGCCCTGAGCCGGGGAGACCGCTGAATAATCATGCCCGCTGAATGTTTCCAGCGTATCTTCGAGCATCCGCTCCTCCAAAATGTTTGAGCTCATGGTTATCTGTTGATAAATAGTAGCTGTTTAGGTATGTGCATTTTGGGTAATATCTGGCCCGTCTCCCACCGCCCCCAAGCTATGGGCATACGCGCATGGACGGACTTCCCCGCCTGAAATGGCACAGCCGAGGGGCGGTGCCGGACAAGCTACCTAAATAATTACGTTAAATAGCTGATTATCAACAAGTTTTATTAAAAACTAAACCTATTAATAATCAGCTATTCAATGCGTGGAACTTTGCTTAGACAACCGTTGACAACTGTCCCGCAAAGTTTCGTAAAGCCGTTGCCAACGTCTGCAACCGCGACGGAAAATCACCGTCGGCAGTCTCAGCCGCGTCTTCGGTTGTGTCGGCTAACTGCGTCAGCAAATCACCTAACCGGGCATTGCTTGGGGTAGGGCTTTGCAATTCCTCCTGTAATTCTGTCAGGGGTTGCATAACGCCACCGGCCTGTTTGTTGTTCTTGACCGACGAAAACCAGTCCGTAATCAGTGATAAGCCTTCTTGCGGAGAAGCAGTCTGCCCCTGAAACAGAGCCTCTACCGTAGCGTCAATCAGCGTTGTGGCCGACGAGCCACCGCTTTGTGAGTGTTGATGTGCCATGATTTTAGTTGAGTTCTTTGCTGAATTCGGTTAACGACTCGGCCAGGTCTTTGAGCGAATTTTTCTGTTCGTCGTCCTCCGCCATTTTGGCGGCTTTGGCCGTTTCGGTGCCTAACTTTTTCAGCAACGCGCTGATTTTCTTGCCATCAATTTCTTTTTCGCCGAGGCAGTCGTGTAACTCCTGGAGGTTGTCGGCAATGTCGCTGAGTGATTCCTGCTCTTTTACCTGCGTAATCCAACTTTTGATAATCTGTGCGCCGTCTTTCGGCTGGGCATCGTCAATCCCTGCGTCTAAAATTTCGAGGGTTTCGCTAATGAGATCAGTGGCTGTTTTGGTTGCCATAACGTTGTTGTACTTGTGTTTTCGTGCGTAAGAATCTCCCGATTTTCGGTACAGTTCTTAACCCGACTTATCCATTAGTGTTTATGGGCAACTATCCAATGGCCCTCACACCTGACTACCCAGCCCAATCAATAATGTTGACAGAATAATCAGCCCTAAGCCTGCATACACCACCCGCAACGTGGCCGGGCTGGCTCCTTTCCACTCGTTCAGGGCAAGCCCCCAAAGCGTACTGAAGGTGATAATGAAGGCCATATGCAGTGTCCAGCCCGCAAACCGAAACGAATCGCCGAGGTAGGCATCGCCCATGCCGTAGAAAAAAAACTGAAAATACCAGGTTGTTCCGGCTAAAACCGCCCATAGATAATTGTTAGCGAGGGGTTTGGTAGCAGCCGTATAATCGCCAAAGCTGCGGTTGCGCCGGTTCATAATCATGCACCAGATAAAATTAGTGGTAAAACCGCCCAGCAACAGCACCGGATAAATGGCGTTATTCTGAAACAGCGGATTAGTGCCTTGCTGCACCGCCAGCAGCGCAATGGGTTTGCCCGCCGTGAGGCCAAAGGCAAAGCAGGCACTCAAAATGCCCGATACCGTAGCCACCCCGATCCCTTTCCGAAGATCAAATTCGGCAACGGTGGCTTTCTGCTCCTCGGTGCTGAGTTCAGCTTCTTTCAGGAAACCCGCCCGCCCGCAAACGGTGATACCGAGCAGGCAAACGGCCACGCCCGCCAGCGTAAACTGCCCCGACCGGGTGCCGATCAATTCATTGAAACGACCTTCCCAAATGGGGGGAATCAGCGTACCGAAGGCCGAGCAGTACCCCAGCGCAACGGCCATACCGAGCGAAATACCCAAGTACCGCATCGCCAGGCCGAACGTCAGTCCGCCAATGCCCCAGAGTACCCCGAAAAAATACGTCCAGCCCAGGCTTTCCCAGTCGGTGCCGGTAATGGCCGTAACGGGGTGGGTAACGGTGAGCCAGCCCATGAGCCAGGGAACAAAAATCCAGGAGGCCGCGCCCCCCACAATCCACGCGCTTTCCCAGGCCCACCCCTTCACGCGCCGAAAGGGAATGTAAAAACTGCCGGACGCAAAGCCGCCGAGGGCATGAAAAAATACACCGAGTAATGCTGCCATAAAGGGTTAATTCGTTAGGTTTAGGAACTGAATCGGCACTGAATACCGACCGGCAAGTTGGCAAACAGACCGACAGCCCGTTGCATACACGTACCTACTTTTTTGAAATCTCCCTGTTTTTTTGACAGACTCGCCCTAAACAAGCCTTAAACCCCATCGCCAGCTCTATGAATCCCAATTTTCTCGCCGAACTCCGCCAGGAATACAAAGACATTCTGGCTTACTGGCAACGCCATGCCCCTGACCCACAAAATGACGGTTTCTACGGGCGCGTAGGCTACGACAACCAACCCGATACCACTGCCGAAAAAGGCATTGTGCTGAACGCCCGGATTCTCTGGACATTCTCAGCCGCCCTCCGCCACACGCACCACGAAGAATACCGCCCCACCGCCGACCGTGCTTCTGCGTACCTGCAAGCCCATTTTCTGGACTCTGAACACGGCGGGTATTACTGGTCAGTGTCGGCAACGGGGCAGCCGCAAAACACCACCAAGTCACTGTATGGGCAGGCGTTTGCATTGTATGGTCTCAGCGAATACGCCCGCGCAACGGGGAATAAAACGGCCTTAACCTTGGCAAAGAATCAGTTTAGCACGATGGTCAAACACGGATACGACCCGCAGCAGGGTGGCTTTCAGGAGGCTTTCGCACGGGATTGGTCGGCCACCGACGATTATATTATCAGCAAACGGGCCAATCAGGAAAGCAAAACCATGAACACGCACCTGCATATTTTGGAAGCCTTCACGAGTTTGCTCCGCGTTTGGCCCGACGAAACCGTGAAAAAGCAGGTGCGCAGTTTACTTACCGTGTTTCTGAACCACATTATTGACCCGAAAACCTACCGCATGAACTTATTCATGGACGATGCCTGGAACATCCGTCAGACGGCCATCAGCTACGGCCACGACATTGAAGCCTCGTGGCTGCTCTGCGAAGCCGCCGACGTGCTGGGCGATAAGCCCGTGCAGAAAACGATGCGGGTGGTGGGGGTTCAGATGGCGAAGGCCGCAGCGTCGGGCTTAGACCCCACCGATGGCGGTATGAACTATGAACTTGACCCCAAAACCGGCCACCTAAACCGGGAACGTTCGTGGTGGGTGATGGCCGAAGCAATGGTCGGCTTCGCGAACGCCTATCAGCTTACCAACGAGAAACAGTTTCTGACGAAGGCCGAAACGAGTTGGGAGTTTATCAAAAGATACCTGCTCGATACCAAAAACGGCGAATGGTTTTCGGGCGTGAACGAAAACCACCGTGTGCTGGGGCAGGATAAGATTTCGATGTGGAAATGTCCCTACCACAACAGCCGGGCCTGTTTAGAGATGATGGAACGGCTGGTGAGGTAACAAAAAAAGCCCTGCTTCTCAGCAGGGCTACAATACATTTGCGCGACGGCGGTAACAAACCGGCAATTGTGCCTTAGCGAATTACTTCGTCGTTGACTCTACCATAGTCGTGCTCATCATAGATGAAGCAGAATCGCCCATCATTGTAGCTGAATCACCCATCATCGTAGCCGATGAATCAGTGGTGGTAGTTGTGGTTTCTGTCTTCTTCGACTGGCAAGACGTGGCAAGGGCGATCATCGCCATGAAGAAGAGTGCTGATTTTGCGATGCTTTTCATGATTTGGGGTATTTAAAACGTTTAACAATAAGACCGCCCTTAATACCGGAAAACAGCAGAGGTAACCCATGATTCTGGTTTATTTTTAAAACTTTTTTTTGGGTTACTATTGCCCCAAACTTGTATTAACAACCGACGACACTGATGAGCCAAACCGATGAACAATCGGCAACGACGCGCAGCCAACGGGCTACTTTAACAGACGACGAACTGCTGACCGGGTTAGCCGCCGGTTCAGATGCTGCCCTGACGCAACTGTACAAACGCTATTTTCCGACTGTGCTGCATTTGGTTGTGACCAACAGCGGCACCGAAGATGATGCGAAAGATGTATTTCAGGAGGCAATGGTGGTACTGTATGAAAAGGTAGTTGCCGGGGCGCTTGACTTGAATTGCCAACTGAAAACATACCTGTACTCGGTCAGTCGGCGGTTGTGGCTCAAACAGTTGGCCGGGCGGGGGCGCAACGGTTTTGGTGGTGGTGATTATATGCTCGGCGAATGGGCCGAATCGGTCGAGACCGACCTGGCCGAACACGAAGCCCGCGAGGCACAGTTCGACCTGATGAGTGACTCGCTTGACCGGCTTGGCGAACCCTGCCGGACACTGCTCGAAGATTTTTATATCCGGCACCTGACCATGCAGGACATTACCGAAAAATTCGGCTACACCAATACCGACAACGCCAAGACCCAGAAGTACAAGTGCCTTATGCGATTGAAGAAACTGTTTTTTGCTGTTTACAAAGAACAATGAGCCAATAAGAAAGCGATGGAAGCCAACAACAATCCAGACATTGAACGGGTGCTGCAAGCCTACGGGCAGCGGCAGTCATTCCGGCACCGCCTTGCCCGCACACACAACGAGCTGGACATGAATGCGGCACGGGAGGAAGCCTACAAAAAACAAGCTACCAGCCCGCTTCGCGAACTGGTAGTGAATGGGTCGCAATCAAGTCGCACCGCCAAACCAACCACTGCCACTGTGCGCCGGTTTTGGAATATCAACCGCCCGATGCTGGCAATGGCGGCTGTGGTAGCCGTTGTCTCAACGTTTGGTAGTTTGTTTCTGCTACGCTCTTATCGCAGTAGTCATCAGCAGGAACAACAATACAGTTTGTTACGGCGGGAGTTACAAACGATCAAAAAATCACAAACCCAGATTTTGAACGGTCTCGGTGCGCGTCGGCGTGCATTGGTAGCCAATCCGGGGCAGGTAGCTGGTTCAGGATTTTTGATCTCGCCGGATGGCTTTTTAGTGACCAGCAATCATATTGTGCAGGATGCGGATTCTGTTTATGTAGTTGACAATCAAGGTGAAGCGTACAAAGCCAGAGTTGTTCATACCAACGCGCTTTATGATGTGGCGGTGTTGCAAATCCGGGACGACAGCGCGTTTCACCCCAAAGCAGCACTCCCATACGGTTTCGACCCGAACCCGGCTGACCTCGGCGAACGGGTGTTTACGCTCGGCTACCCCCGCGACGAGATTGTGTATGGCGAAGGCTACCTCAGCAGTGGCACCGGCTACCGGAATGATTCAACCACCTACCAGATTGCCGTGTCGGTGAACCCCGGTAACTCAGGCGGGCCGCTCTTAGACGAGCGCGGCAACATAATCGGGATTATTTCGGGCAAGCAAACCTCGTCTGAAGGCGCGTCATTTGCCATCAAAGCCCGGTATCTAAACCGGGTGTTAGCCGCTATTCCGGCTGACTCGCTAACGGGAGCCGGATTGAAACTGATTCGTAAATCGAACATGGCGACCCTTTCGCGCAAGCAACAGGTGAAACGTATGGAGCCGTTTGTGTATATGGTGAAGGTATTCAAGAGCCGGTAGAGCCGCATAATTGCGGCTTGTTTATGAGAAGGGCCGCTGTGCAATCCTACATCACCCCGTCGCCTTTTCGTTTTGCCATCAGGTCAAACAGACGGGCGGGCCAAAATCGGGCTAAGTAAATAGCCAGCACTTCACGGCCACCCACATAAAACTCCCGTTTGTTGCCCGCCACAGCCCTCAGAATACGTCTTGCACAATCATCGGCAGGCATTCCGTTGGCCTGTTGTTTGTCCATTTGGTTGTGCGGCTGCCCGTCGGCACTGAGTGCGCTAAACGGCAAGGGTGTGTTTATGTATCCGGGGCAGACCATTGTTACCCGCAGGCCCAGGGCTGAAACCTCGGCCCGCAATGCGTCAAAAAAGCCGTGCAGCGCGTGTTTGCTGGCGCAATATCCCGACCGTTGTTTCACCCCGATTTTTCCGGCAACGCTGCTCGTTACCACAAAATGCCCGTTGCCTTGTTTGAGCATCGCGGGCAAAATGGCTTTTGTGAGACCAACAACGCCGAAGAAATCAACCTCCATCAGGTGCCGGTAAACCGCCATCGTTGTGTCTGCTGCCGGGCTTCGCTGAGAAATGCCCGCGTTCTGAAACACATAATCAACACGCCCGAAGCGAGCAATCACCCGGTCAACGGCGGGCGAGAAACTTGTTTCGTCGGTCATATCCAACGGCAATACCAGTACGTCGGTCTTTGGGAGGGCAACCAGATCAGCCACGCGCTGCAACTCGGTTTCGCGCCGGGCCGACAATACCAACCGTGCGCCCTGCCGGGCAAGCTCACGGGCAAGAGCCTCGCCGATACCCGATGATGCGCCGGTGATCCAGACGATTTTTTGATGGAACGCTGCCCCCGGTAAAGCCATGATTAAATAAACACAACATCATCAATCACGTCGGTTCCCATATCGTTGTTCACCAACTGAATCAATTTCTGTTTGGCATTCACGAGTTCGTTGCGGAGCGGAGCGGAGGTGATCTCGATGTGCAGTTTGCGATTGCGAACAAATATTTTGCCTGTTCTCGATGCAATAGTTTGCCCCATCATTCGCCCCCAAAATGTTTCGAGGTACGTTTCGTCAAAGCGTGACTGCAGTTGATACGCCTTCAATAACTGGCTAATGGCATCTTTTAGGGGTGTAGCGTCGTCGCTCCGGCGTTTGGCGTTCTCGCGGTTGTAGCGGTAAACGAGTGGCGTGGTGGGGTTTTCCATACGGGGCGAGGTTTTGAAACCGGGTTATCTGGCAAAGATAGTAAAAAAGGCAGCGTCGTTAAACGGCCCGTCTTTTTGATTTGTTATGCGTGCATACTGCTGGTGAAAGTTCGTAAATTTGCCAGTCAGCACCAATAAAAACACACGACCATGAAGAAGGAGAAAACCATTGATTTTCACGTAAAATGGGGCTGGCATTCCATTTCCAAACTGTATAACACCTACGCGGCTCAGTATGGCCTGACGATGGCAACCGGCTATGTGCTGCTCAATATTGACCTCGAAACCGGCACCCCCGCCACCAAAATAGGTCCCGCGTTGGGCATGGAACCCCGCAGTTTGGTCAGGATGCTCAAAAGTATGGAGGAGCGCGGCATGATTCGGCGCGAGGTTGATGAGACCGACAAACGATTCGTCAGAATTTACCTTACCGACGAAGGCCGCACCAAACGCGAGTTAGCCCGCGAAGGTGTTATCCGGTTCAACAACATGATTCGGGAGCATATACCACTGGAAAAACTCGTCTTGTTTTTTGAGGTCATCAAAGACATCAACCGGCTTGTGGACGACGAAACGGCCCGGCTCAAAACCGTTGATGTTGAAGAGCTTACCCTGTGAACAACACCATGCCGACTGTGATTCCACTAATTGATTCGCCCGAAACTGACCGATTGAGCCAGTTCGTTCGATTAATGGAAGTCGTTGGCATTCTCTACCAGGCCAACCCGGCCAATAAGACAAAACGCATGGATATTTCACGCGGTGATGTGCAGGATTTATCCCAAAATCTGAACCGTCATCAGGTGCGCTACTTGCTTGTTGGCGGCATGGCCGGTGTTGTACACGGACACGTGCGAGCCACGCAAGACCTTGATTTGTGGATTCAAATTGGCGACGATAACAAAACCCGGCTCATTGCAGCTTTACAAGACAGTGACGTTGCCGGGGCAGAATACCTCAAAGACACCCCACTTCTCTTCGACCGAACGCTTAAAAGACTTAGCTGACGTAGAAGAACTCAGAAAGATTCAACAATCATAAAACTAATCCCTTCCCGACATGGAAGCAACCCTCACAAAACCACAGCAACAAACCCAAACCCGCAACCGCAGCATCCGGCGCGTGGCCGTTCTCGGCTCCGGCATCATGGGTTCACGCATTGCGGCTCACTGCGCCAACATTGGCCTTGATGTGCTGCTTTTAGACATGGTGCCGAACGCGCTCAATGCCGCCGAAGAAGCCGAACGCGGCCCGGCCAAAAAACTCACCCTCGATCACCCGGCAGTACGAAACCGTGTGGTGAACGATGCCTGGCAAAATACGCTCAAAGCGTCGCCAGCCGCGTTGTATAGCCCCAAATTTGCCGACCGCGTGAAACTCGGCAACTTCGACGATAACCTGAACGAGTTGGCCGGGTACGACTGGATTATCGAAGTTATCGTAGAACGGCTCGACATCAAACGGTCTCTGTATGAGCGCGTTGAGAACGTCCGCAAGCCCGGAACACTAATAACATCCAATACATCGGGGATTCCGATGCACCTCCTGACAGAAGGCCGAAGTGAGGATTTTCGGCGGCATTTCTGCGGAACTCACTTTTTTAACCCACCCCGCTACCTGCGGTTGCTGGAGATTATCCCCGGCCCCGACACCGACCCGACAGTGATTGATTACCTGATGAAGTTTGGCGATTTACTACTCGGCAAGACCACTGTACTTGCCAAAGACACGCCCGGTTTTATTGCCAACCGACTCGGTATTCAGGCCATGATTCAGACCATTCGGGTGGCCGAAGAATTAGGTTTGACCGTTGAAGAAGTTGACCGGCTGACGGGGCCGGTGGTGGGCCGACCAAAATCCGGCACGTTCCGGCTGTCAGACGTGGTGGGGTTAGACACAACGGTGAACGTGGCAAACAACCTCGTAAAGATGGAGCATGACGAGTCGCGGGCGAGTTTTGAACTGCCCGCATCCATGCAGAAACTGTATGACAATAAATGGCTCGGCGACAAAACCGGACAGGGCTATTACAAAAAGACCAAAGACGAAACCGGCCAAACCCAGATTCTCGCCCTTGACCTGAACACGTTCGAGTATAAACCGTCTCAGAAGGTTAAATTTCAGACGCTCGATGCCACCAAAGCCATCGAAAGTCTGCCGAAACGGTTTTCGGTGCTATTGGCAGGGACCGACAAAGCGGGCGAGTTTTACCGCAAGACCTTTGCTGATGGGTTTCGCTATGCCACCAACCGGATTCCCGAAGTGGCCGACGAACTCTACAAAATTGACCAGGCCATCAAAGCGGGCTTCGGCTGGGAAATCGGCCTGTTTGAAACCTGGGATGCAATTGGCTTGCAGGCGGGTATCGAACTCATTGAGAGTCAGGGCAATAAACCGGCTGCATGGGTTTACGAAATGCGCAGTTCAGGAGCGGCATCGTTCTATAAAAACGAGAACGGTAAGCAACTCTATTACGACATCCCGACAAAATCGTACCGTGTTATTCCCGGCACGGAGTCGTTTATTATTCTTGAAAACAAAAGCGAAAACGTGGTCTGGAAAAACGCGGGCGCACGAATCTATGACCTCGGCGACGGGATTCTGAACCTCGAATTTCGCTCGAAGATGAACACCTTTGGGGCCGAAGTGATTGAGGGTGTGCAGAAAGCCATCGCATTGGCCGAGAAAGATTTCCAGGGGTTGGTAATCGGCAACGATTCGACGGAAGCGTTTTCTGCCGGGGCCAACCTTGCCACGCTGTTTATGTTTGCCATCGAGCAGGAGTTCGACGAGGTGAACATGATGATTGCCCAGTTTCAGCAGACCATCATGCGGGTGCGGTATTCGTCAATTCCGGTGGTGACGGCGGTTCATTCGCTGGCCCTCGGTGGCGGTTGTGAGATTAACCTCCACGCTGACGCGGTGGTAGCGCACGGCGAGACCTACATGGGCTTGGTTGAAGTGGGTGTGGGTGTGATTCCGGCGGGGGGCGGCACCAAAGAAATGGCCGCCCGTTGTTCTGACCTATACCAGTCCGGCGACCCTGAACTGAACATCCTGCAATCGGCCTACATGAATATCGCAACGGCGAAGGTTTCGACCTCGGCGCAGGAAGCCCGCGAGATGAATTATTTGCTACCATCGGCGCAGATTGTGCTGAACCGCAGCCGGTTGATTGCCGAAGCCAAGCAACGCGCTATCGAACTCGCCGACAATGGCTACGTGCAACCCAAGCAACGGACGGACATTAAAGTACAGGGCAAAACGGGCATTGCACTCTTCAAGGCGGGCATCGCGGCTATGCGGATGGGCAAATACATTTCGGCCCATGACCTGAAAATCGCCGACAAACTCGCCTACGTCATCTGCGGGGGCGACCTCAGCAGCCCCCAAACCGTAACGGAGCAGTATCTGCTCGATTTGGAGCGCGAAGCGTTTTTGTCGTTATCGGGTGAGAAGAAAACCCTCGAACGGATTCAGAGTCTGTTGCAGGGCGGCAAGCCGTTGCGGAATTAGATTCGGGGAACTGAGTTCGCAGAACTGAGTTCGGGGATAAAGCAATCATTTTTATGCAAAAAGGCTACTCTTCGCAGGGGTGGTCTTTTTGCATAACAAACCAAATTAACGAACTCGACTGTCTGGCAACCGGCAACCACCGCAATTTTCTTTTTTTAGCCGCTTTCTATCTGATAACATTGGCTTAACATACGGCTACGTTCGTAGCTGTACTTTTGCTGTGCAATTTCGCTTGCCGCATAGTCCGTGCATAATCAGCGATTTAGCGATTTTTCACGTATATGTGTCACCTTAAAGTACAAATTATGCGAAGTACCCTTCTCCTGAAAATTATCCCGGCATTTCTCGTTCTCCTGTTCTCAAACAGTCTTTTTGCTCAAACAACGGGTATCATCAAAGGCCAAATCACCGACGTGGTTAATAAGGAAACCCTGATTGGGGCTGGCGTATTAGTCAAAGGTACCGCACTCGGTGGGGCTACGGATGTCGAGGGGAATTTCGTTATCAACAAAGTTCCAGTCGGCACGTACACACTCGTCATATCATCAATAGGCTACAAAACCACCGAAATCCCTAATATCACCGTCGAAGCCGACAAGATTACGTTGGTCAATACCAGTATTGGCAGCGATCAGCAACAGTTGCAGGAGGTTGTGGTGCGGGCCACGCGCAACACCAACACCGAAGTAGCCGTGATTTCGCAAATCCGCGAGGCCAAAATGGTGGTGAGTGGTATCTCTGCCGAACAAATCCTGAAATCGCAAGACCGCGACGCTGCCGAAGTCGTTCGCCGGATTCCGGGCGTAACCATTGTTGATAACCGATTTATCAATATCCGGGGCCTGAACGACCGCTACAATACCGTTTGGCTCAACGATGCCGTTGCACCCAGTTCGGAGACCGACCGAAAGGCGTTTTCGTTCGATATTATTCCGGCCAACCTGCTCGACCGGGTGCTGATTTTCAAGACCGCTTCGCCCGAACTGCCCGGCGATTTTGCGGGTGGTATGGTGAAGGTTTATACCCGCCAGCCGAGTTATAACGAGCGTTCGCTGACGGTAAGCCTGACCGAGGGTGTCCGGGTCGGCACAACGTTTAATAAGTTCACGAGCGACGTGAAGGGTAATTTAGATTGGCTTGGCTTCGGTGCCAGCGACCGCAAACTGCCAACGGCTACGCCCAATAGTGGTGGTATTATTCCAACGGCGCAGGCCAAGTCATTTGCCAATAGCTATCCCCTCAGCACCAAAGCCGCGATTCCCGACCAACGTTTCAATGCCAGTTATCTGACGGGGTTCAAGATTGGCAATCAGTCGTTTGGAAGTTTGTCGGCCATCAACTACTCGAACACGTTCACCAATTTTAATATCAGCCGCTTGGATGTTTTCCGCGAAAACGTGCTCAACCGCGACGAGCAGTCGTCGAATAACGTCCGGTTTGGGGGTTTGCAAAACTTCATTTATTCGTTCGGCAACGGCAGCAAATTAGAGTTTCGGAATATGTACAACCAGTTGTCGCGCAACCAAGTCACGTCCCGGAACAGCTTTGACGAGCAGGGCGTGAACCAGACCAAATACAGCTACTCAATGGGCTATCAAAGTCGGCAGGTATATAACGGTCAGTTGGCGGGATCGCACAAAATCAACCTCCGAGATGGGTTAGAAATTGACTGGGTACTGGGTTACGCCAACTCCAACAAAAAAGAACCGGACTACCGCCGGGTGCAGTACAACGCAACGAGTAAACAGGCTATTCTGCCCCAAAGCGGGGTTGACCTTTTCTCCGGTTCACGGTTGTACCAGGATTTGCGCGAAAATATTTATAGCCTCAACCTCGGCCTGAAACAGAAAGTAAACGAAAATGTAGAAATCAGCCTCGGTACTTACATCGAAAACAAAGACCGGACATTTGATGCCCGGCAGTTCGGTTACTCGCTTTCGTTTACCAACCCCAACTACAACGCGCTGATTGCCAGGCCAATCAATGATATCTTTAATACAACCAATGTAGAACCGGGAACAGGATTTGGCTTTGAAGAAGATGGCAATAGCATTGCTCAGGTGCCGGGCGTGAAAGCCAACTACAGTTACAGCGCGTCAAACAAGTTGGCGGCTGGTTATCTGGCGGGAAATTTCACACTCAATAAACTCAAAATTGCCGCCGGTGCGCGTTTCGAGCATAATGTGCAGTCTATTCTGGCGGGTTTGAACGGGGCTAAAATTGACCGCCCCGTTACGACCGATAAACTGCTGCCCTCGGTAAATATCAGTTATAACATCACCGAAAAAACGTTGCTGCGGGCGGCCTACGGCAGAACCCTGAACCGCCCCGAATTTCGGGAATGGGCCCCGTTCGTTTATTATGATTTTGACATCAACGCCCTTAATTATGGTTCGCTGTACTTGCCATCGGGTGGAAACGGTACACCGGGAACGCTGCTGAAAGTAGCCGATATTGACAATTTCGATTTGCGGTATGAGTACTATCCGTCTGACGGTGAGAACGTTCACTTCGGGGCGTTCTACAAAAACTTCACGAACCCGATTGAATCGAGTATTGCCAACAACCCGTCTAACCTTGCCTTCACGTATATCAACGCGCCGAGTGCTTACGCGCTGGGTGTTGAGTTAGACATTCGGAAACGGTTGGACTTTGTGGGGACATCCAAGTTTTTCGATAAGCTCACGGTGCTCTTCAACGGTTCGCTGATTAAGAGTCAGGTGAATGTGGGTGACCAAGGCTCCTGGACACCCAACCGGGCGTTGCAGGGCCAATCGCCGTATGTGTTTAACATGGGTTTGTATTACCAAAGCAAAAACTGGCAGGTTTCGGGGCTGTATAACGTGTTTGGGCCGCGCATTGTCTATATCGGCAGCAACAACCCGCCTTATTCGGAGGTCGTGGAGATGCCCCGGCATACGGTTGATTTGACCATTACGCGCATCATCACCAGAAAATTCTCGGTCAACGCAGGCGTGTCTAACTTGCTCAACCAACGGGTGCTGATGTTGCAGGATAACCCCGACCGTCGGGACAACAAGTTTACCCGCAACAGCGACGACCCGGCATTCATGGACTATAGGCCCGGCCAATACGTCACATTGGGATTGCGATACAGCTTTTTCTGAGTCAGCAGGCCATAAATTAACGCACAAAAGCAGGGCAACCCGATTTGGGTTGCCCTGCTTTGTTATCTGAATGTTAAGACAACATCGCGTTGCTCACTATTTGTTAATAAGCCAAACAAGGTTAAAAGGGGGAGTTTGCGGAAATTTGCGCGGTCAAAATCAAGACATTTAACTAATCCAATATACAATGAAAAGTAACAACCTTTTCGTGCGCCGGTTTATGCTGGTACTGACCTGCCTGCTGGCCGGTGGCTTGTTCTTCACGTCCTGCAAAAAGGACGAACCCACACCCGACCCAATTCTGGCCGTTACGGGCTTCGCGCCCGGCACAGGTAAAGCCGGTGACGTGGTAACGATCACGGGTACGGGTTTCGATGGCACAACATCGTCAAACAACGTGGTAAAATTTGGCACCACAACCGCTACGTTGTTGGCCGCAACACCAACCACGTTGGTCGTGCAGGTTCCGGCTGGCATTACGGGTGCTCAGGCTATTTCGGTTGCCAACACCGCTAAGGCTACAACGGCTACGGCAACAACGCAGTTTACGGTTACGACCATTATTACCAAGCAAGTTGTAAGGGTAACTAATGAGATTAAGGCTGATGTAAGCTGGGCAGCCGACAAAATTTATCTGTTGGATGGCTTCGTGTATGTTCGCAGTGGTACAACGGTAACGATTGCCCCCGGTACGGTTATCAAAGGCGACAAACTCTCGAAAGGCACGTTGATTTTTGAACCCGGTTCTAAAATCAACGCGCAAGGCACGGCTGACAACCCAATCATCTTCACGTCAAACTTAGATCCGGGTTTCCGTAACCTCGGCGACTGGGGTGGCTTGGTACTTACGGGCAAAGGCGATCACAACGGCGCAACGGGTGTTACAGACCCTACCAAACTGCCTGTTGTAGAAGGCGGCCCAACAACCAACGTATCAGAAGTTGATGGCAAGCGGGTTCCGGCTGATAACTCAGGGGTGTTGAGCTACGTTCGGATCGAGTATGCCGGTGTTGCCCTGTCGCCAAACAACGAGATCAACGGTTTGTCGTTGTATGCGGTTGGTTCAGGCACCAAAATTGACCACGTTCAGGTTTCATTCGCCAATGACGATTCAATCGAGTGGTTTGGCGGTGCCGTAAACATGAAATACCTGATTGCTTACCGGGGCATTGACGATGACTTCGATACCGATAACGGTTTCTCAGGCAGCGTTCAGTTCGGTTTGGGCGTTCGTGATTTGACCATCGCGGATCAGTCAGGATCGAAAGGATTTGAATCAGACAACGATGGTGGCAGTACGAATAACCAGCCACAAACATCTTGTGTATTTAGCAACATGACCCTAACCGGCCCAACGGCGGTTAGCAATAATGCAGCCAGAACCGCTTTGGTTGTATTGGCAACACCAGCCAACCCAAGTGCTTCGGCTCCGAGTGCAAACTTCGTGTCGGGTGTTCACACGCGCCGGAACTCAGCCCTGAGTATGTTTAATTCGGTGGTGTTGGGCTGGCCTGCTGGTGTGTTTGTTGATGGCCCACTAACAGCGGGAAATATTGCGGCTGGACGGTCGGTTTTCTCAAACAACCTCATTGGAGGCAACCTGACGGGTACAATTAACGGGGTGGGTAACGCAAGCCGTGATTACATCTATTTGCCATCGGTTGGTGCCGGTAGCTTAACGCCAACCACCACCCTCGGTCCTGATTCAACGGCCTGGGCTGCGGCAGTTGGCCCAATCACGTATTTTGCCAGGAACGGCAACCGCCGGTTACGGACAACAGACGAGTTTTTGTTGACGGCTCCGTTTGCAGTACCCGCTCCAAACCCCGTGCCGGCAACAGGTTCGCCAGCCTTGGTTCCTTCGCAATATACAAACGCTAAAGTAAGCGGTGCTTTCTTCGACAAGACCCCGGACTTTATCGGTGCCGTATCAACGGCGAAAAATTTCACGACCGAGAAGTGGGTGAACTTCAACCCACAGGCTGCCGTTTACCAGTAGGCATTCCTGATTTTATTGACAACAAAGCCTGAGCCATCGGTTCAGGCTTTGTTATAACCACTCTTTGCTATGACATACCGATTTAGTGCATTTTTGGCAGTGATAATCATCTCTTTGGCGAGTTGTTCGGGCAAGAAAACAGCCCAAAACGAGTCAACAAAGTCAGATACGACTGCCATCAAAATTACCCGATTATCATTAACCGACTCTGTTGAGGCCGTTATTGCCGCTTATGAACCGCGCTTGGATATAAAGATGAAGCGAAAAGTGTATGAACCCCGCAAAGGCGTGTTGGTGACGATCCAGAAGTGGTTTGAGTTTGGCGATACTACGCGCTTGCTCAAACTGCGCGAAGAGATTTTGACCGATGCCACCCGGATGCAGATTATTCAGTATTATTTCATTAACAAACGGGTTGCCGAAATCAGGGAGTACGATTTTAACAAACGCTGCCCCGACCTCACGAAGCAGTGCATTGCCGAAGCAAACTATTTTTTGGCAGCAGATACGCTATACCGCGCCCTGCAACGCAGCACGACCGGCACCCCCGAACACCCGCCCGTGATTGAAAGTCAGGCATTTCTGGCGTTTAAGGCCAATAAAACCGAATTACCGATCCGGTTAGCAAGGCTGGAACAGATCAACAAAAAGTACGCAACGCTGCCGTATCCAAAGCCACGCCCGGAAAAGGGAACGCCGGTACAATAAGGGTATTTACCGCCGGGCTAAAGGAAAAGCCGGGGGCAAGGCTCCCGGCTTTTCTGATGGAATTGTTATGTTTCTAATCAACTAAGCCCGTTTGTGCTGGCCCGGTTACCAAAAACCCATTGACCCACGTTTGCCCGATAGCCGTGCCACGCCGGAGTAAAAACGTCGGCACCTGCCCCAACCGGAGCGGATTGGCGGGCAAAATCCCATCGCGCAGCAAGTGAACGGGCGCATTTAGCACCGGCCCGCGCCTGCCCTGCCGCACCCGAAACGCCACCACGCCCTGCTGCCGAAGCGCGGCAAGGTCAAGTTTTTGCAGGTCGGCAACCGTGTTCAATGTATCAGCATGAAGGTTGGCCGGGGTCAGTGTCAGGCCGGTGGCATCAATCTCCTGCAAACCATGAAACGTTGACAAATCGCCGAGGTCGTCAAGCTGACTGCGGTAATAAAAATCAGTTGCGCCGGATGTGTTCACTTCATAGCGATTGATACCGAGGTCAAGCGTTACGGGTTTGCCGTTTTGCACAGTTTGCACGTTCCGAATCAGCACATCGAACAGGGCGCGGCCATTTTCGGGGATGGCGGTATAGTCAGCCGTGCTTTCCTGCTCATAGCTCCCGGTGGCAATGGCATCCAACGCGGTCAGCATCGCCACAAAGTTTAGCTTGCGGATGTACTGTTTTTCGGGGTCGTTGGCATAGCCGCCCGATTCGATCAGAATCAGCGTCGTTCCCCATTTCTGGATATTATCGCCAAAGGCACGGGGTTCAAACTCATCGTCATACCGGCCAATCTGACCCGGAATAAACGGTTGCAACACCCGGTTCATGCCCGCAATAAGTTGCATCGAGCGTTTCCTGACCGGATTTAACGACCGTTTTTCATCAAAAGCGGTTGCCAGAAACGACAGCGTAGCTTGCTTGCCAGTCTTGCCAACGCCATAGCGCGGGTTTTGGTCGTGCAGATTAAACCCGACCAACGGTTTCAGGCTCTGTTGCAGGCTTTTGAGCAGTACTGATTCGGGCGATTGCAGCCGGAGCGCGTCGCGGTTCATGTCAATATCCATCGCCGTTCGGCGTTGCCAGCGTTCGGCCCCGTCGGGGTTCAGCATCGGCACAAAATACAGCGTGGTGTTGGTCAGGATGCGCTGCCGGAGATCATCGAAACTGTCATTTTTGGCTTGCAGGAAGTTAAAGATGTCGAACAACGCCATCGTGGCGGTGGCTTCGTCGCCGTGCATCTGCGACCAAAACAACACCTTTGCCGAGCCATTCCCGGCCTGAACCTGATAAATAGCGCGTTTCTCAACCGATTCGCCAATCGTCGTAACTGACAGTGGATCAGTTAATTTATTCAGCAACGGAACCATGTCTCGGTGTTTGAACCGGCGCAACATCAGGGCTTTTTCTTTGTAGGCATCATGGGCATCGTGCAGCCGATGGGCAAGGGCTACGTCGGTCTGCGCGGAAGTAAGCGAAGGAATCATCAGGGCAAGAATCAGCCAGAACGGGGTGGCTTTCATGAAGTTTGTAGTAAACCGGATTTTGCCAAAAGTACGGGATTTCAGGGTGTCCTGACTCATCAGAATCGTTGCCCCAGCCCCAGCCCGCCCGCCGAGGCCAGCAAACAGAACACTACGTTGAGGCCAATATTCAGCAGGGCGGCTCCGATTCGGCCCGTTTGCAACAGTATCAGCGTATCCTGACTAAAACTCGAAAACGTGCTGAGACCGCCACAAAAACCCACGCCCACCAGCAACCGTACCATGTCGTTACCAGTTCGGGCCAGGCCAAAACCAACCATACCGCCCAGCACAAAACTCGCCACGACATTCACAACTAAAATGCTGACCGGAAAAGCCGCGCCCGCCAACTGCGCCAGCATCAATCGCCCAAGCCCGTAGCGAACCACGCTGCCAATGCCCCCGCCGACAAACACGAGCGTAAATGAATTCGTAAAAAATGCGTTCATATCGCCAAACCTACGGAGAAATGAGGTTGGTTTCGTAGTTTGCAAGCCTACCTTTTTCAAAGCCAGCAAAGACTGCCGACCAGACCGAAACGTTGACCAAAATCTGCGTAAATCCGACCAATCTGCATCATCTGCGTTTCCTCATTACTTACATGCCACAACGAACCCAACTCATCAAACTCCTCGGCGTGGGCTTCGGCATTGCCGTTACCATCGGCGGCACCATCGGCACGGGTATTCTCCGCAAGCCCGGCCCCATTGCCCAGCAACTTCTTGACCCCGTGCTGATTATTGCCGTTTGGTTAGCGGTTGGTGTTTATGCCCTCGTCGGGTCATTGTCGGTGATTGAGTTGGGTACGATGTTCCCGAAGGCCGGGGCGTGGTATGTGTATTCTCGGCGGGCGTTTGGCAATTATGCCGGGTTTGTGGTTGGTATTTCGAGTTGGCTTGGCACGGTGGCGGCTATGGCCTTCGGTGCCTCGGTGATGAGCGAGTACATCGGGCTGCTCGTGCCGGGTTTGGCGGGATCGTTGCAACTCGTTGCCATCGGGATTTTGGTGGCCTTTGCCGGGTTTCACTGGATTGGGGTTCGGTCGGCGAGCCGGGCGCAGGAGGTGATGAGCTTTGTGAAAGCCGTTGGCCTGCTGCTGTTTGTGGCACTTTGCTTTCTTTACAAACCCGCCGGGTCAACAGCCGCGCTATCGCCCGAAACGCTGAAACCCGTTGCCGAAGGCGGCATTTGGCTGGGTGTGCTGGTGGCGTTGCAGTCGGTGTTTTATACTTACGACGGCTGGCACACGGCGGCTTATTTTACCGAAGAAGACGTAAACCCCGACAAAAACCTGCCCCGTTCGATGGTGACGGGCGTGCTGCTCATTATCGGAATCTATATTTTGGTGAATCTGGCCCTGCTCTACGTGCTGCCCATGAGCCAGTTAGCCACCTCGAAACTGCCCGCTGCCGATGCGGTTCAGTTGATTTACGGCCCGGCCAGTGCCAAAATCGTGACGTTTTTGCTGATGATTTCGATTATGGGGATTCTCAACGCCCAGATCATGTTTAGCCCCCGTGTGCTGTTTGCCATGTCGCGCGACGGGCTGTTTTTTAAGGCCGGGGCCAGTATCAACGCGGGCGGCACACCGGGCGTGGCAATGCTGCTCACCGCAGCCGGGTCTGTTGCCCTGATTCTGACCAACACCTACGCCAAACTCTCTGATGTTGCCACGTTCTTTTTTGTACTCTGCTATGCGTCGGGCTTTGCGTCGCTCATTCAACTCCGCAAAACCGAGCCTGACCTCCGCCGACCGTTTCGGGCCTGGGGCTACCCGTTTTCGACCTGGACACTACTTATCATATCACTGGCATTTCTGGCGGGCGTGGTCATCACCGACCCCTGGAGCAGTGCCTACGCCGTTGCATTTATGGCGGTGAGTTATCCGGTGTATAGAATTGTAACGCGGGTGGAAACCCGCAGACAATGAGAAACAAAAAAGGCGGGTTTCCACCCGCCCTACATTAGACCACATCCAGACAATGAAAAATAAAAAGGCGGGGTTTCCACCCGCCCTACACTACTTGGCAATCACCAATTTCCGGGTTTGCGACGAATCACCGGCCTGCAACCGCAGGAAATAAAGCCCGTTGGGTAACTGGCTCAAATCCAGCGATTCGCTGACGGTGGTTCCGTTTTTGACCGATACCGATTGTTGCCGCAGGGTCTGCCCGGTGGGGCCGCTGATGCTCAGGGCGGCTTCGGTGGCCGGGGTGGTCAGTTCGGCTTCAACCCGCACCAGTCCGCCAGCCGTTGGGTTCGGATAGACCCGGAACTGCGCGTCGCGGGATAGTGGCTCAGCAGCTAACACTTTGGGGGCTGCCGGTGCCTGAATCGCCAGATTGTCAATGGCCCAGCCCCATCCCCGCGCCAGTTGGTCGGCAAACAGCCGGAACCGGATCAGCACTACGTCACCCGCCTTGAACTTGCCGTTGTCGAGCATCGAGAACGACCGTTTTTTGAACAGGCTGGGCGTTCCTGGCGCGGTTGAGTTATCTTCCGTTGTAGTCGTGTTCCCCGACAAGACAGTAAACGTGGCAATTTTGCTGTTCCAGGCGGCAAGCCAATCAGACTGGTCGCGGCAGTCATAACCATCTAAAAAGGGGAGCCAGTTTTTGCCGTTGTCTTTTGAGCCTTCCACAATCACATAATCATAAAAATCGCTCTGGGTATAGTCGGTGCCATCGCCGGGTTCAACCAGAGCGATTTCATCGAATCGAATCGTGGCACTGTCGGGGTTGGCCTTAATCTTGATCGGGGCCAGCAGGTTTACCATGTAATCGCTTTGGAAGAAAATATCACCACCATCGCTGTACGGGTGCGCCGAATGGATAGCTCCATCGGTAAAGCTGGCCGGTTGAGTGATGGAGAAACTATCCATCACAAAATCAGTAGCGACGGCGGCTGCACTACTTAGCGAACTACTGTATGTGTTGCGGACGGTTGCCTGCGGAGCCACCACGTTAATGGTATAAAAACCCTGGGCCGGGAGCGTGGTGGTATTTTTGGCAACGGCTTTATCGCGGGTGACAAGCCGGTAGGTGATCTGGTCTCCGCCTTTCAGTGTGCCTTTCGGAAAGATTATGAAGCTAAACCGGGCATCGGACACGCCAAGCGCGTTGGCACCATCTACCAATCGTGCGCCGGGCCGGGCAACACCGTTGAGTTTCAGTTCAACGTAGGCCGTGTCTAAATTGTTGAATCGGTCGTCAGACACCAACGCCGTTAGCAATAGCGTATCGGCCCCCGACTGGATAAGGTACGGCTGAGCCACGTGCTGGGTAATGGTTGGTGCTATATTATCGGGACCAACCACAAAATTATGCACAATCTGTCCGCCCGATGTATTCTTGCCGGGGTTGGTATAGACCCTTCCGGCAGCATCTTTGGCTTCAAAGTAGTAAGTGAACTCGCCCGATGCCTGGCTGGCGGGCAGCGAGTAACTATAGATACTGCTGGTGCCAGCGCGAGTGAGCGGAACCGATTGAAGTGCTGTGAGACTCCTGGGGGCAGCGGCTCCGATGGCTCCTTTGTAGAGGTATAATTTTACCGAAGCGGCATCGAAAAGCGTATCGCTGATAACGGTTGTCGTGAACGATAACGGTTTAACGGTTTCTGTATCAATGAACGGTGTGTGCAGCACCGATGTCGTTTTCCATTCCATATCCTGAAATATACCCAGCATGGCCGGTCCCGGATTGTGAACCACCTCGGCATTGCCAATAATCGGACTCATCAGCGAGTTTGCGTTGCCTGCCGGATAAGTCGCTTCGTCTAAGTGCGAAATGCTGGAGCCTGAACTATACGTGGCCGGGGCATACAGTTTAGGTTTGATGCCGGCCAGTTTAACGGCTGCCGGGCCATTGAAAAACAGGTTTCTGCCGACCAATGGCCGGTAAAGTGCGGCTGCAGTAGCAAAAACCGTCTGGTCGAGGAGCCGTTGGCTTTGGGCGTTCTCGATAAAGTTGTCATACACCGCCGGGGCTACATTAATACCACCTTCGCTGGTGGCAGCATTAACGGCAAAGCGGCTGCTGAATCCTAAGCCATGCCCCAGTTCGTGCAGCACAACGGTGGCTAAGTCGGTCTGATTGGCGGCTGGTTTGCCATCGGTGCCGTAATACCAATTGGGGTTATTGCTGGCAAATTCGGCTACAATATCAGAACTATCGGGGTGGTTAATGGCGCGTCGGGCAATTCGTTCAGCCAGTGCCATCGCATAATAGCTGGTTGCTTTCTGGGCACCTTCGGGGCTAAATACCGCAAACTGACTGAACGCCCGGCCCAACACACCCGATGGCAAGGCAAACCAACTGGCTTTTACCCGAATTGGCACCGGCGACGAAATCTGCGTACTCCAGATGTCAACGGCATACTGAAACGCTTTCTGCGCTTCGGGCGTAAACCCGTTGTAGGTCACCACAAACGTGGCCGTTGTTGGGGCCGCTATCCGGGCGTTGGGCAATTGGCTCCCCGGCTGAACAAATCCGTCGGGCGCACCAACGCGGGTAAACATATTCTCCTTGCTAAAGACACAAACGGGCATCTCGCCCGGCACCGTCCGCAGTCCCTGCACAAATTTCTGATACGACGTGGCCGGTTGCTTCGTCTGTACTGATTTCGGGGCAGTCGGCACGCGCCCGGCACGCCGGAGATACGCCGACACATCCTGACCGATACTGGTGCCGCCTGTGAGCAGCAATGCGGTTAGCCAGAGCCAACCAACGCGGGTAAAGTTTTTCATTTGGTTCGGTATTCGTTATGTCAAAATAGTTGGGTAAGATACTATCTGTTACGCAAAAACGCTCAAAAACGATGGCTCGTATCAGATTAAGTGTTTATTAAAAAAATCCTAACCCCCAACCGACTCATCGGACTGCCCCTAAACAGGGGGTTTTGTGAGCCAGACAAAGGCGAAAGCCCGGTTTTGTCTGTAAATTTGACCTGTTCCATGATGTCGCCAACCGAAATTTTACAGCACTACTGGGGTTACGATTCCTTCCGACCCATGCAGGAAGACGTAGTGCAGGCCGTGCTGTCGGGGCAGGACGCGCTGGTACTGATGCCAACCGGGGGCGGCAAATCGCTGTGTTTTCAGGTGCCGACCCTGGCTCAGGCTGGTATCTGCATTGTGGTTACGCCCCTCATCGCGCTCATGAAAGATCAGGTCGAAGCCCTGCGTCGGCGCGGGATTCCGGCCTCGGCGGTGTTTTCGGGGATGCACTGGCGCGAAATTGACACCACCCTTGACAATTGCATCTACGGCAACACCAAGTTTTTGTACGTCTCGCCGGAACGACTCCAGACCGAAATCATGATCGAGCGGGCCAAACAGATGAACGTCTGTCTATTGGCCGTTGACGAAGCCCACTGCATCTCGGCCTGGGGCTACGATTTTCGCCCGCCATATCTGCAAATCGCCGAATTTCGGTCGTTTCTGCCCGCGTCCACGCCCGTTATCGCGCTCACGGCTTCAGCCACGCCTACTGTCCAGACCGACATCATCGAGCGGCTGCAACTCCGGCCCGGCCCCAACAAACAGCCCGTTGTGTTTCGGCAGAGTTTTGCCCGGCCCAATTTGTCTTATTCCGTTTTTCGGGACGATAACAAAGAAGCCCGGCTGCTGCGGGTGCTGACCAACGTGCCGGGTTGCGGCATTGTGTATGTGCGGAGTCGGCGGCAAACCGAGCAGATAGCGGCCTGGCTGACGCGGCAGGGCATTGCGGCCAATTTTTACCACGCCGGTCTCTCGACCCAACAACGCGCCGACCGGCAGGATGCCTGGCTAACCGACAAAACCCGCATCATCGTGGCAACCAATGCCTTCGGGATGGGTATTGACAAGCCGGGGGTACGGGCCGTTGTTCATCTCGACGTGCCAGAAAGTCTCGAAGCCTATTATCAGGAAGCGGGCCGCGCCGGGCGCGATGGCGAACGCGCCTACGCCGTGCTGCTCGGCACTGCCGGTGATTTAGATACGATGGCGTTTAAACAGGCCCAGCAATTTCCGTCAGTGGCGTTGCTGCGGCAGGTGTATCAGGCGGTGGCGAATTACTTAGCGGTGCCGGTCGGAAACGGGCAGTTTGTGAGTTACGATTTTGACCTGCAAACCCTTATCAGCACCTTCAACCTGCCCCCGCAGGAGACGCATTTCGCGCTGAAAGAACTGCAACATCAGGGATTTCTGGAACTGAGCGAAGGGTATTTTCGACCCTCGCGGCTGAAAATGGCCGTTGACCACCGGCAACTTTATGAATTTCAGGTGATGAACTCCCGCTATGACTCCTTCCTGAAAATGGTGTTGCGGATTTACGGGGGCGAATTGTTCACCGATTTCCTGGCGATTTCAGAGTCGCAAATTGCCAAGGCGTTTCTGGTAAGTCAGGCCGAGGTGGTGGCCCTGTTGACGCAACTCCACGAGCGGAATATCCTGACCTACGAACCGCAAAAAGACAAGCCGCAATTAACGCTGCTCACGCCCCGGCTCGATGCGCCCACGCTGACGGTTGACGTTATGGCCCTGAACCAACGCCGTGAACGGGCCAAAGCCAACCTCCGGGCCATTGCCGATTATGTGCAAAATACCGCCCAGTGCCGCACCCGGATTATTCAGGGCTATTTCGGCGAGGCTCCCGGCGATGCCTGCGGGATTTGCGACACCTGCCTGAAAAACAAACCCCGCCCCCACCCCGCCGACGTATTGCACGGCCAACTCCGGGCCTACCTCATGCAGGCGAATGGCTCCGGGGTTTCGCCCCGGCAATTGGCCGATGCCTTTGCCCGCACCAATGCCGACGCGCTCGCCAACGCCGTGCGTCAGATGCTCGACAGTGGCGAATTACAGTATAACGAGGGCGGAAATTTAGCGTTGTCTGTCACACCCAACTAAAGCCTGGCGGCTGTGACAGACAACGCTACTCCTACTATTCCCCTACCGACCGCGACCGCGATACCATTTCAGCCCGCCGACGGGCAACGGCCACCCGGTCGCCGTTGGTGAGCCTGAGCCAGTATTCATCGGGCTGACTGACAGCCACATAGACCCGGTTGACGAGGTGCTTGCGGTGCAGCCGCAGAAACGCGCCGGGCGGCATCCGGTCGTGCAGGCGTTTGATGGTGAGGGCTACCAGCAGCCGCGAGCCGTCGGCAAAGACGCAGGTGGTGTAGTTACCGATGCCTTCGAGCCGGACAATCTGGCTGAAGGCCACCCACCGGCGGCATCCCCGAAAGGGCAGCAGCAACGCCGTTGCCGACGAGAGTAGGGTGGTGTAGGATATGGTCATGGTGTTGGCCGGATAGCAATGGGTTAGTTATCAACACTGCCAAAGGTGGCCTTGCCGGTGCTGTTTAAGAAGCCCGGTGCGCCAATAATGAACCGGGAGCCGGAGATATCAACACTTCGCCCGTTACCTGCGTTTGTCCCGGAAACACCGGCCAGTTTACGGACGAGCGGCCAGGATGAACCAGCGCGTTCGTACAGATAAGCTGCGCCTTGATTAGTGTTTGAGCCAACGTTGTCGCCATTTGCTCCCACAATAATCCGATCACCACCATTCGCTGTAATCCCAACGCTGATACCGAAATAGTCACTTGCCCCTGCACTAATGGGGGCAAGTGTGGCCTGCAACGTCCACGTTGAATTGGTGCGATTATACACGTAGGCAGTTCCCGCATCCTGAAACAGGATCGAGTTAGAAAGTATGTCAGCATTTGGCGCACCAACAACCGCATAGCCAGAAGAACTACTCAAAACACCGGAAATTCCCACGCTATGCCCGAAACTACCACCGAGGGTTCCATTCGTGAATCTGGGGCCTTGCTGAGTCCAGGTTGAGCCCGTAGGCGTGTAAAAGATATATGCCGAACCCCGGTCCGAATTTGCTACGCCGTTATCACTGTAAGGCGCACCAATAATTGCATGATTACCGGCAATCGCCACGCTTCTGCCAAATTCGTCACCGGCTAATCCGTCACCGGCAAGAAGCCGCTCCTGCTCTGTCCAGTTAACATAACCAGCGAAGGGATCAATGTCTATTCCACTCCAAATGAAAATGTAGGCTGCCCCCTGATCCGTTTTTAGATTAATGTCATTACCGGGTGCGCCGATGATGGCGTAGTCACCGGACAGAAAAACACTAAACCCAAATTTGTCGTCGTCATTCGCGTCGCTGGCCGTTACTTTCTCTTGCTGAGTCCAGTTGGTGCCATTCCGATAAAAAAAATAGGCCGAGCCTTGATTATTATTATTTGCCCCCATATCGTCGCCATAAGCACCCACAACCACATGAATACCGTCAATAGCAACACTGCATCCAAAGAAATCGCTGGCCGAACCATCGCTGGCGGTTAATTTGCTCTGCTGCGCCCAGCCCGTATCAGATCGTTTAAAAATATAGGCAGAACCCTGGTCAGTAGCATCACCAACAGCCCCAATGATGGCATAGTCGCCGGAAATGGCAACACTGTAGCCAAACTTATCGCCAGAAACTCCGTCTCCGGCATTGACCTGATTAGAAAACTGATTTTCGGGTGCGGTAAAGGCTATCACCATCCAGGTCGTGCCGTCGTAGAGATACAGCCCGCCTTTGTCGGTGTCGAAAACCAACGCGCCGGGCTGCGGGTCGGCAATGGCGTTGCGCTGGGTGGTAGTAAGCCGGGGCGGGTAAAACGCTTTATTGGTAGACTGCACATCTAAGGCCGCCGAAGGGTGGGGTTTGCCACCCATACCCAGCTGGGCGTGCAGGGGGTGGGTCAGGAGCAGGGCGCAACTGAACAGCAGCAGCAGGAGGTAAGGGGTTTTTTGCATGAATTTTGGTGTTTAAACGGGTGAAAATGACGGCACCGGAGCGTTGCCGATTGGCGTAATCGGATGGGTTTGTTGGGCCAACCGGCAACAGCGCAAAGGTGGCGGGGCGGTTGGTGGGTATCAGTCATGGTTTACCATGATTCTGCGTCATGGTAAACCATGATTTTCCGAAAAAAACAGAACTTGCACCCCTTATCGGTCAACCCATGCGACTATTTTCTACCCTGATACTCATTATGTTGCTCACCACAATGGCATGGGCGCAGAAAACAACGTACCAGCCAGACCCGTCAGATCACCCCATAGATTCGCTCATCCGGCACATACAGAAACTGGAGCGGCAACCCGCCAGCCGCAACCGCGATACGGCCCTGGCTATTGTGCTGGATAGCTGCGCCCGGCACTGGATTATGACCGGCCAGCCAGTCAGAGCCGTTGAACCCCTGCGCCGGTTTGAAGCCATCAGCCAACGGTACGACTGGCCGTATGGCGAGGCCCAGCTTCTGTACCGGAAAGGGCATTATGAAACGGTGATGGGCAACGCTACCAAAGCCAAGACGTATTTTTTGCAGGCCATACCCCGGTTAAAACAGCTATCAAACACCCATACCATGCTGCTGGCATACGTGCAGATGGGCGTAAGCGAAATTGACCGGGACTGGACCGATACCACTGGTATTCACAACGTTACCCGGTATTTGCGGGAAGCCATCGCAATTTCGGTGAAGCAACCCGGCCGGGGGTCTTATTCAGCACTGACCTTCCGCTTGGGCCGGGCCTATATGCAGCTTCAGGACTATACCCAGGGCCTGTATTATCTGAATGAATCGTGGCATGAAAGCCAGCGCAACGGGCAAAAAGAGATGCTTTTTGCAAACTGTCTGCACCTTGCCGTTTGCTATACGCACCTCAACGACGAAGCCCATCGCCAACCCGTTTGGGAGCAGTGTCAGACTTTTTTGCCCTACCTGAATGTGGGCCAATCCTACACCTATTATTGGTACAGTGCGGATATGCACCGCTACCGGAAACAGTATGCCCTGATGCTGGCCGATGGCAGGCAGTCGCTGCGGTATGCCCGGTTAATTCAGTCACCATCGAAGACATTACAGGCGCATCGCATTCTGTTTGATGCCTATAAACAACTGAACCGCCCGGCGGCTGCACTCGGCGAACTGGAAGCCATCAAGCAATTGGAAGACAGCACCCGACAGCAACGATCAACCGTGCAACTGGCCGAATTACAACTCCGCTACGATACCAAGCTGCAACAGGAAAAACTGGCCCGGCTAACCATCGAAAACCAGCGGATACAAAGCCAACTACTCGCCGGTGGTCTGTTGGGTTTGGCGCTGTTGATGGGTTTTGTGGTTTTCAGTAACCATCGGCTCCGGCAGAAAAACCGGGCTATCTCAGCGGCACAGTTAAAAGGCCAAACGCTGGAACGCCACCGCGTGGCCGCCGACCTGCACGATAACCTTGGCACCACCCTCACCTCGCTGCAATGGACGCTTTCGGCATTGGACAAACGCAACCTTACCCCCCCCGAACGAGACCTATATCAGACCCTTACCCAACGGCTCGATCAGGCGTATAACGATGTGCGGCTGCTGGCCCACAACCTCATGCCGATTCAACTCGCCAAAACGGGTTTGGGGGGTGCCTTGCAAACCTTTGTGGAGCAACTTAACCACAATAATGGCGTACAGTTCACGCTAACCCTGCCACCCGGCCTGCCGCGCTTTGATGCCCGTATCGAGTTTGAATTGTACAGTATCTGCTTGGAACTCTGCACCAATATTCTTAAGCACGCCCACGCCACCGAGGCCCGGATTACCCTGCTGATCAACCAGAATCAACTGAGCCTGACGGTGATTGATAACGGTGTGGGGTTGCCCAACGAACGGGATGAGGGGCGCGGCCTGCAAAACATCCGGGCGCGGGCCGATGGCTTAGGCGGTACGTGGCACATTACGTCGGAGCCGGGGAAGGGCGTAAGCCATCAGATTACGGTGCCGGTCAGGACGTTAGCCCGTGCCGAAACGCAAATTTGACCAGTCCAACTACGCTCTTCACATTCAGTTTCTGGAACAAATGCCGCCGGTGGGTTTCTACCGTTGGCACACTCACAAACAACTGACTGGCAATCTGCTGGCTCGATTGTTCGGCGGCAATCAGTTTAAGCACGTCAAGTTCCCGGTCGCTGAGGCAGGTCAGATGGTTGGCCGTATCGGTGTTGGTGGCCGCCAGGAGATGGATAATATCGGGGCTGTAATAGGTATTGCCCGCCATCACGATCTGAATGGCCCGTTCGAGTTCGTCCGATTTGGCCCGTTTCAGCACGTAGCCATGCACCCCCGTCCGCACGGCCCCGCAGATGCTTTGCGCGTCATCGGCCATGGTCAACAGCAGAATTTTCAGTTCGGGCCAACGCTTCAGGGCTTGCCGGGCCAGCCACAAGCCCGTTTGTTCGGGCATTTGCAGGTCGGTAATCAATACATCAACGGCGTGTTGTTTCAGAAACGCCAGCCCCGCCGGGGCATCGGTGCAGGTACCGGCAATGGTCAGGCCGGGCAGCCCGCCAAGCATCAGGCTCAGGCTATCTAAAACAACCTCGTGATCATCAACGAGCAGGATTCGGGCAGGTAGCATCGGGCATAGCGTGTAGGTTCGGCGTATTAGTCGGACTAACAAGCAGGTAGGGTAACAAACCTACTTCATTTCCTGAAAACCGACAAACACAATCTTCCACCCCGCCGTCTCGCGCTCCAGCACCCTGATCTCACGCTGTTTGGCTACTACTACCCCGGCTTTGTCCAGCTTTTCCTGCGTGTAAGTGGCCCAGGCAGTTGCGCCTGAAATATGCACATCGTAGTCGCTCATGCGGGTAGTTTGACCCGATGGTTTCAGGGTTTTCATGTACGCATCGGCAAACGAGGTGAGCTTATCGCCCTTCACGTAGGGCACACCGAGGGCAGGTTCCAAATTGGCGTGTTGCCGCTCTGCGTATGGTTTGGTTGACCATTGCGCCCGTAGCAGTTCGGTGTTGGCCTCGTGGTAGGCGCGGGTCTCGGTTTCAATGGTATTACGAACCGCCGAAACGTCGGCGGTTGTCTGGGCAAACGCGCCCGCGCTTATCAGCAGCAGGACCAGGCTAAAGAAGTTGGTTTTCACGGGGATTTCAGGCAAAACTGATTCAGAAAAAATGGTGTGGATAGCAGCCGCACATCCCTACACCAGCACCGACGACTCTGACCGGGCCAGCTCACTTTCGCGGGTGTGGAAATAGATAAACCCAAGCCCCAAAACCAGCCGAAACAACGTGTCGGCCAAAAAGAATGAACTGCTGGGTACGTGCAGAACATAAACATGGTAGAACCCCAGCACCACCCCGCCCAGAATGTAGCCGCCCTGCGCCAGCAGCAGCGTTCGGAGGGTGTGGGAATTGGGAGCGTTGCGGTTCAATAGCAGTGGCACAGACAACGCCCCCGTACTCAGCCCCAGAAACTGCATGATTGACACGTGGTTCAGGTCAGCGGTAGCAACTCCGTAGCTCTGGAGCGCGGATTCGGTAGCGAACAACATCGCCACGAACAGCAGGATGCCATAGACACCGGCGAGTAGTAAAAAAAGGGAACGGCTCATAATCAGATAATTGGGTTTAGGTAATTGATATACAGCAAGAGATAAGACTAAATCTATACCGGTATTTAGGTGCATTAGTTATTGAATAAATTCTTGTTACAGCGTTAAATGTCAAATTAGTTTCTCGTAACTACCTGATTTACAAAGCCGAAACAAGCTGGCGATTAGTTTTTGCGACAAGCCGTGCATTCAGCCAGCGACGGGCTGGCACCTCAACAAAACGGTAGGTCAGGGCCGAGACTGCCAGCACTAACAGTACATAAATCAGGCCGGTGATGGGGCCTTGCAAACCATAAACAACCGGGTCTGGCGTGTTTTTGGGGGTGGGCGCCGGTGGGTTCAGCAGTTGAACGACCAGAAACGTGAACAGGATCGGGATGTGAACCATGTAAATCGAATACGACCAGTCGCCGAGCCGTTGAAACAGGTTCGTGTTCAGCAGCCTTGCTACCCGGCCCGTATTGTAGGCGGCACCCAGCATCAGCAGCGGAAACACCCAGATCGTGAGCAGGTCGGGCAGCAGAAAATGCCAGGCAACGGCCAGCCCCAACCCCAGCCCAACAAACACAAGGCCGTGCTTCAGCCAACTTTTGCCCCATTGCTGCTGATACAGATCGTGGGTAATCATACCGAGCAGGAAACCCGCCAGACAGCGAAAGAAACTGTTGGGAAACATGATATTGTCAATCATGTAGGGAATATGGGGCAACCAGGGTTTGAGAAAAGGGCCGGCAGCGAGCGGTCGGGTGAGGTAAGCATAGAGACCCGCTATCAATACCACCACAACCACTTTGCCCGCCATCGGTATCCGCCGAAGAACAGGCATCAGAAACGGAAACAGCAGGTACATGAACCATTCACTGCCAACAGACCAGGCGGGGGTGTTCCAGGTAGCAGTCCAGGCCGTGTTGAATCCGTGCAACATAAAGACATGGAGCGGAATGACTGCCGGATTGAAGACCGACTGCGTTAGGGTATCTAATTTTACGCCATTCAGCCCAACGACCCAGCCATAAATCCCCACCACCCACAACAGCGTGAGCAGGTGCAGTGGGTACACGCGGGCAAACCGAGCCGAAATGTATTGCCGGAACCAAACTCCCGACACCCGTTCGGCAAAGCCGCTGCCATAAACATAAACCATGATGAAGCCGCTCAGGATGAAAAAGAAATCAACCAACAGATACCAGCGTCGGTGCAGTTGGGTGATGGCCGGGTCAATGAGCGGCATCACCATCAGGTTGAAGTGAAACAAAACCATCAGTAGGGCGGCAATGCCCCGCAATGGCGTTAGGGTGGTGAGATAAACGGGTTTCATAGAGGCAGACGGCGTGTTTGGTTTGAGGAACTATAAACTGGTTCTGTAATCTTCACTGAATCAAGCCTTCCCGCATGGCTTCGATAACCAACCCCGCCACGCTCCGCACCCCGGCTTTACGAAGCAGGTTGCGCCGGTGGGTCTCAACCGTTGCTGTCGAAATTCCCAACTGTTCGGCTATTTCGGCGGTGGTGAACTCGGTGGCAATCAGCGTTAAAATCTGTTGCTGACGGGCGGTTAGGGTCATTGCTATTGAGCAAAATCAGGTTCATAATCACGGCTCAAAGGTGGTGGGTGTTTTCGGAAGCGCACCTCATGGTTTACCATGATTTTGCATCATGGTAAACCATGATTTATTTGGTACTCCATCGGTTTGGCCCGTTGCCTAAGATTGCCGGTTGTGCATACTCATAAGCGAACAAACTCAGTGGGGTTACGCTTCTATACTGACCAGCCTGCCCGTAGCGTAGCCACAGGCAGGCTCTGGCTCACCTGCTCAACAACAACGATGACAATGCAACTCAACACCCTCGCGCCCCGCAATCACCAGCCCCGGCACGTAGCCTTTGTTGGTGATTATCTGCCCCGGCAGTGCGGAATCGCAACATTCACCGCCGATCTCTTTCAATCCTACAATACGTTTATTCCTGAATCGAGACCATTTGTGGTGTCGGTCAACGATACGCCCGATGGCTATGATTACCCCAATGAGGTGCGGCTCGATTTTGACCAGCACGACCTTGACTCGTATCGGAAGGTTGCCGAATTTCTGAATGCCAAAAATGTGGATGTGGTCTGTCTGCAACACGAGTACGGCATCTTCGGCGGGCCGTCTGGCGATTACATTCTGACGCTACTCCGCAACCTGACCATGCCCGTTGTGACGACGCTGCACACAATCCTGAAAAACCCGAACGAAGAGCAACTCATTGTCCTGAAAAGTATTATTGATTTATCGTCGCGGGTGGTGTGTATGTCCGAAAAAGGGCGCGATTTTTTAGTGAATATTTATGAAGTTCCGGCGGAGAAAATTGATCTCATCCCGCACGGC
>JBBRNH010000025.1:0-60936 GCA_038230415.1 Cytophagales bacterium
ATACCGGATGTTTCCCCGGTCATAATACGCCAGTGCATTCTTCGGGTTGAGTTTGATGGCCTGACTGAAATCATTCAGGGCGGGGGCGGTTTGGCCCTGTTGCACAAACAACTGCCCCCGGTTCAGGTAGCTGTCCGCCGTGTCGGGGGCCAGCCGAATGGCATCCGAATAATCTTTTACGGCTCCAACGAGATCATTTTGGGCCGTTCGGAGCAGGGCGCGGTTGTAGTAGGGACGGTATGAATCGGGCGCGAGTTTGATGGCTTGCTCATAGTCGAGTTGGGCGTTGGCGTATTCTTTCACCTCAAAATAAGCCACGCCCCGCACCGTAAACGCTTCGGCACTGTTGGCATCGGCTTCGATGGCGCGGTTCAGTTCGGCGAGGGCTTCGCGGGGTTTGCCAGCCCGCAGCAACGCCCGGCCCACTGTGAGGTGTTCAGTGGCGGAAGAACAGGCGGAAAGAGTGACGAGTGAACAGTGAAAAGTGACGAGTAAACAACAAACTGAAAACAACGGTGATGAGCGCATTGTGAGCCGGGGTTAGTAGGCAGATGGGCAAAAGTAGCTTGCAAAGTCATAACATTTGCGTAATTTTGTATCGGCAAATCGGTGCTACCAGCTCCTGCTGAATCCCCCAGGTCTTGACCGAAGCAAGGGTAAGTGGTTGAGCGGTGAGACATTCGGTTTGCCATTTTTTATGCCCGTTTATGTCGCTTTTTGACCAACTCGACCCGCAATTCCGGCAGCTTTTTGGCGAAGACCCCGCCCTGCACGTTGTTTCGCCGGGCCGCGTCAACCTCATCGGCGAACACACCGATTATAACGAAGGCTTCGTGCTGCCAGCCGCCATTGACAAAGCCATTTACCTCGCCGTTGGCCCGCGCACCGACAATAACCTCCATTTTTACGCTTATGATCTGGCTCAAACCTACACGGGTTCAGTAACCGATATTAGTCCAACCAATTCCTGGGCCGATTATCTGCTGGGTGTGGTGACGCAGTTCCAGTTAGCGGGTCATGCCGTGACTGGTTTCAACGTGGTTTTCGGCGGCACGATTCCGGTAGGCGGTGGGTTGTCGTCGTCGGCAGCGATAGAAAACGGTGTAGGCTTCGCCCTCAACGAGTTGTTTTCGGGTGCTTTCTCGAAACTCGATTTGGTGAACATTTCCAAACGGGCCGAAAACGAGTTTGTCGGGCTGCAATGCGGCATCATGGATATGTTTGCCAGTATGATGGGCAAAAAAGGCCACGCCATTCGGCTCGATTGCCGCTCATTGGCTTACGAATACGCCCCGCTAAACTTAAACGGCGTAAAAATCGTGCTGTGCGACACGCGGGTAAAACACGCCTTAGCGTCGTCGGAATACAACACCCGCCGGGCCGAATGTGCTGCCGGGGTTGCGGTGCTACACCAGTTTTACCCCGACATCAAAACCCTGCGCGACGTAACGATGCCGATGCTTGACGAACACCTCAGACAAACCGAACCGCTTCTGTATCGGCGTTGCGGCTATGTGGTGCAGGAAAACGACCGGCTCCTGGCTGGTTTCGATGAGCTGCAAGCCGGTAATCTGGCCGCGTTTGGGCAACGGATGTACGGTTCGCACGACGGCCTGAGCCGTGATTATCAGGTCAGTTGCCCCGAATTAGACTTGCTCATTGACATTGCCCGGCCCCTGCCCGGCGTTCTGGGAGCGCGGATGATGGGGGGCGGCTTTGGCGGTTGTACCATTAACCTCGTGGCCGAAGAACACCTCGCCCAGTTTGAGCGCACCGTCTCGGCCCAATATGCCCGCCAAACCGATAAAGACCCGTTGATTTATGTCTGCACCGCCGAAGATGGGACGCATACCAACTCGGCGTTACTTACTTTTGCAAAAATAACCAACTGACTTATGAAGTTTTTCATTGACACGGCCAACCTCGCCGACATCCGCGAAGCAATGGACATGGGTATCCTCGACGGTGTGACCACCAACCCCTCACTGATGGCAAAAGAGGGCATCACCGGCAAAGACAACGTGATGCGCCACTACCAGGCCATCTGCGACATTGTGGGCGATGGCGACGTGAGCGCGGAAGTGATCGGCACCACGTTTGACGAAATGGTACGCGAGGGCGAAGAATTGGCCGACCTCAATGAGAACATAGTGGTTAAAATTCCAATGATCCGCGACGGTGTGAAAGCCATCAAGTACTTTTCTGACAAGGGCATCCGTACCAACTGCACGCTGGTTTTCTCGGCGGGGCAGGCCTTGCTGGCCGCTAAAGCCGGTGCCAGTTATGTATCGCCGTTTGTGGGTCGGTTAGACGATATTTCGTTCGATGGCATGGACCTCATCGAGCAGATTGTGACGATTTATACCAACTACGGCTTCGATACCGAAGTACTGGCCGCATCGGTCCGGCATCCGCTGCACATTGTGCAGTGCGCCGAAATCGGGGCTGATGTCGTTACCACACCGCTTTCGGTTATCAAAGCGTTGCTGAATCACCCCCTGACCGATAGCGGGTTAGCCAAATTCTTAGCCGATCACGCGAAGGCAGGATTGAAATAGTAGTCAGTATTCGGTTTACGGTTTACGGTGCTGACGCGAAAGCAACCCCGTAAACCGTAAACCGTAAACCGTAAACCAACCTTGTTTTCCTCCGAACCCGTTCTCACGCTTGCCAACGCCGACATTTACCAGAGCCAGAAATTGGTGCTGGGCGAGGTGTCGTTTGCTGTTCATAAAGGCGAATTTGTCTATCTCATCGGGCGGACGGGCAGCGGCAAAACATCGCTCCTCAAAACGCTCTATGCCGACTTGTGGCTGCAACACGGGCAGGGCAGCGTGGCGGGGTTTGCCTTAGAAAAACTCAAACACAAAGACATACCGTTTCTGCGCCGGAAAGTCGGCATCGTCTTTCAGGATTTTCAGTTGTTTACCGACCGCTCTATCGAAGACAACCTGCGCTTTGTGCTGCGGGCAACCGGCTGGCGCGACAAAAAGAAAATCAACGACCGGATTGCGGACGTGCTGATGCAGGTGGGGCTGGGAACGTCGCTCAAAAAAATGCCGCATCAACTGTCGGGCGGTGAGCAGCAGCGCGTGGTGATTGCCCGCGCCATGCTCAACGAACCCCAGATTTTGATTGCCGACGAACCCACCGGCAACCTCGACCCGGCGGTGGCCGAGCAGATTATGCAGGTTTTTCAGACCATCAGCACCGCCGGAACCGCCGTGCTGATGGCAACCCACAACTACGACCTGCTCCGCAAATTTCCCAATCGGGTGCTGCGCGTGTCAGAAGGCAAAGTCGAAGAAGTAACGCAGTAGGCAGCCTAATACCGGATTGACCAGAACGGGTTGCGGTGTGCCTTGATGCTCTGGGCTATGTGCGTGGTAATCAGGGTGGTGTAATCACTTTCTTTGATGCGTTTCCCCTTTACTTTCGGCAGTTTTAGCTCGACGGCAACGGCCTTGAACTCCACCTTTTTCGCTTCGATCACTACATCGCCGTTGTTGATGTCGAGTTCGAGAATCAGGCCCGGCAGCCCCGTGTAGCGTTCCGGCCCGGCAGAAACCGGAATATCCTGAGCAAACCAGGCCATAATCTGCTGACTGCGAACAGAATCGTAGGTAGTGGCTTTCATACAAACGTGACCGGCCACGTCTTTAATCTGATCCCCGATTTTCCAGACCGGCACCCGCAGCGAATCATCCACGATGTAGGTTTTGCCCAGCATTTCGATAATGTCGGTGGTGTGTTCTTTGGCAAAATCACGGTTAATAATGTAGTCGTCCTGCCGCCATGAGTAGTCGCCGTTTTCGCTTTGGCCCTGCTCTTCGCCGTATGTGTATTGGCTTTGATCGGCGGTGAAGGTCAGTTTCATTTTCTGCTTGTTGCTATCGTCGTTTTTCCAGGTATTCTGAATCCGGTCTTTCTCTTCCTGACTCAAATAACTCAGCCGGGCATATACTTTCGACCAGTATGACACGCGTTCGTAGCTCACCACGCCCTCGGTTTGCTGGGCGCGGGCGGTGAGGGAAATAAGAATGAGGAGTAATAGGGTTGTGTGTTTCATGTTGTTGAAAATGATAGAATAATGGAACGCGGATGACGCAGATTTTTAAGATTTACACAGATTTTGTTTTTCGACGAACATTAAAAGTCTGCGTAAATCCTTTTAAATCTGCGTCATCTGCGTTCTATCAGTCCATGAATCAATACCAGCCTTCCCGGCGCATTTTGGCCTGCACCCCGCGCATATTGTACGTAAAACTCAGCAAAAAATACCGTGATAGCGTACTTACCCGCTCTTCAGACACGTAGTTCTGACCCGCAAACTGCGTTACGCCGAGGTTGCGGTTCAGCAAGTCAAACGCCGACAGCCGGATTTCGGCCCGCTTCGATTTCCCCATAATTTTATAGGCCGACGCATTCCAGATCGGTACACTCTGATTGAACCCGAACCGCTCGTTTTTGTAAATCCGGTAATTCAGGCTCGTCGTGAGGTAAATATCGTGCGGCAGTTTCAGGTTGGCATCGCCCGAATAGCTGAAATTTCGGATGTTCTGATTCTGCGACGAACTGACCGAATAGCGCGTGTCGGTAAAGCCAAAATTAGCGTTGCCGTAGAACGTAAACCAATCCACCGGGGTCAAATCGAGCCGCCCGCCGATGTTGTAATTGGTTGAATTCGTCTGATTCAGCACGGCGTTGACGGGCGCAAAACCCCGCGTGATGTTGGTATTGGTGTTCAGATTCAGGGTGGCTTTTGTTTTCTTCAACGGAAAGCCAAACCCGGCGTAGCTGCCAACACTCTGCCCACCAGAGATATTAACGGGTTTTATCCGGGTAATAAGCGTCTGCGGATCAACGGTTTGCCCATACACGATCTGGTTGAGATTATAACCGTAATCCAAACTGATGTAGAAATTGGTGAAACTGCCGGGGTTAAAGTAATTATAACTCATGCTCAGATTCCGGCGCAGGGCGGGCAGCAAATCGGGGTTGCCTTCCGAGATAACCAACGGATTGCTGATGTCAATCACCGGCTGCAATTCCCGCGACGACGGTACCTGCACATCCACGCCCGCATTGGCATACACGTAACGATTGTTTTTCAGGTCATAGCTGAACGATGCATTCGGAATCACGGTCGTAAACGTGCGGTCAATGGTGTTAAACCGCGCCGAAGCCTGGTCGGGGGCATAACGACCGTTGATTTTGAAACTCTGCACCGCCCCGCCCACCGAGATATTCAGCCCCTTGAATGCGTACCGAAAGCTGCTGCCGATACGGTTGAAGAGGTAATTATTTTTGTAATACCGGCTCAGGGTGTCGTTGCGCCGTTCGGCAGTGTCGGTGGGTCGGTCGTAGCTGTCGCGGTCCACTTCGTCGTAGCGGAGGTTGAAATTGTAGAACGTCTCCCAGAAGTACTTTTTGGCGAACGGCTCCACAAAAATCAGGCTGGCTTTGTATTGACTGCGGTTGCTGTTGGTGAGTACGCGCTGCCGGATGTTGCGATAAAAATCGTTAGCCGAGGTCGTCTGGGCAAACTCGCTCTGCGAATTCTGGTTGCCGTTGCCATCGCCGGTGTTGAGTTGATACGACGCGCTGGCGGCAAAACTCCGACCTTTCTTCTTGAACTTTAACCTATAAATCAGCGAGTTAGCCGTGCCGAAGGTGTTGTTCAGGTTGCCATTGGCGATGGTGGTCTTGGTGTTCAGGGCGTTGCTCTGGTTAAAGACCTGCTGCAAACTGCTGAGGGCGGCATTGCCTTTGTTGAGCCGGGTGTTGTTGATAAACACCAGCGTGTTGAGCGAATCGAGTTGTTTTTCGAGCCGGAAACTCACCCGGTGGCTGCTGTTGAAGGTATTCTGACTGCTCGATTCGGCGTTGCGGAACGAGCCGGTTTCTAAAAAATTCTGCCGGTTTCGCACCGCATCGAGCGTGAGCCGGGTTTGGCTGTAATAATAGCTGCTGCTGATTTTGGTTTTCTTGGTGTCGTAGTTGTAGTTGGCACCCCCGGCGGCATTGTTGGAGAACCCGCGCCCGGCCCCACCCCCAATCGGGATGCTGAGGTTACTGCCGTCGTCATCATCGTCGTTGCTGAACGACAGAAACCGCCCGCCCGTGCTGAAGCCAAAATCACCGTCGTCGTTCCAGTTGAAGGAGTTACTTCCCCTAAAGTCCTGATAATCATTGAACGACAGGCCGGTTTGGTTGGTGTTATTGCCCAAACCGATGACCGAAAACTGAGTTTCTTTGTCGAATTTGTTGTAGTTGCCTTTGATTTCGGTGCGGGCCTGATCGGCACTGCCCGGCACAATATCGCTGCCACCGCCCGCCGTTACCTTGCCGAATCCACCTTTTTTGAATTCCTCTTTGAGTTCGAGGTTTATGGTTTTTTCCTTTTTGCCATCATCCACGCCGGTTAGTTTGCTCTGCTCGGTTTTGTCGTTGAAGACCTGCACTTTAGAGATGGCCTCGGCCTGGAGGTTTTTGGTGGCTAATTTGGGGTCAGAGCCAAAAAACTTCTTGCCATCCACGAGCATCTTTTTCACCTCCTGCCCCTGCGCCCGCACGTTGCCGTCCTGATCTACCAATACGCCGGGCAGTTTCCGCAGCAAATCCTCGACGGTGCTGCCGGGCGGCACCTTAAACGAACTCGCGTTATACTCCACCGTGTCGCCCCGGATGGTGAGCGGGGCGCGGGCCGTTTTAATGACCACCTCAAAGAGTTCTTTGGCAATGGGTTTCAGCTTGATGTCGCCCACGTTCACAGCCGCTTCCTGCTCGGCGGGCGTAATCAGTTTGTTCAACGGCATACTGCCCACATAGCTGATTTTCAGGATATAAGACCCCCGTTTAATATTTTTCAGCGAGAAATTCCCGGTATCACCCGACCGGGTGAACGACACGAGCGACGAATCTTTGGGACTCATCAGCAGCACCGTTGAGCCGGGCAGGGGTGCGTTGAGGGTGTCGGTAACGCGGCCCAGAATCGAGATTCGGGCGGGGGTTTGGGCGTGCGCGTTCAGGCAAAACAGCCCCAAAAGAAGGAGTAGAGAAAGCGTTTTCATTGGCGGAAAGGACGATGAACTTGGTATCCGTAAATGTAAACGGTTTCGGCATTATGACAACCTCACCTATAACTAAATTTAACGTTAATTAAGCATTTTCTATCGAGTGGGCTTTATTATTGCTAATTGCTCAGAAGCTGGTTGAGTTAGTCAAATCTGCCCCGTGAGGGGCTTGACAGCGAAGCGTCGGTAGCCCGATTCGACCCCAATGTATTTCCAGCGTGCCGTAGGTACGCCATCGGGGGCGTACCTACGGCACGCTGGCTGGTAGATAACCCCATTTTTTCTACCAACGCTTCGCTGTTAAGCCCCGTATGGGGCTAAAAAATTAACGCAAACTGCTTTTTAGCCACCAATCGTAACCATCGCCTTGATAACGCCGTTGGCCGGGTCGAGCCAGGTAGCAAACTCGCGGCCCACCGCATCGAAACCAACCCGGTGCGTGATGTAGGTGGTAGGGTCAATCAGGCCGGTTTGCAGGCAGTGGATTACCCGCTCAAAATCAGTGCGGGTGGCGTTGCGGCTACTCATCAGCGTGGCTTCGCGCTTGTGAAATTCGGGATGGCTGAAACGAATATCGCCTTTCTGCAAACCAACCAGCCCATAACGTCCGCCGTGCGCGAGGTACGCAAAAGCGGTGTTGATGGCCCGCAGACTGCCCGTTGCATCAATCACCACCGTTGGCATATCACCCCCGGTCAGGTCCTGTAGCCGGGCTAATACGTTGTCGGTCAGCGCATTGATGGTGTGCCAAACGCCGATGTGTTGCTGGCAGAACGCCAGCCGGTTGTCGTTGATATCGAGCGCGATTACCGTGGCCCCGGCTAATCGGGCGAAGACCATCACCCCCAATCCGATTGGCCCCGCGCCCACCACCAGCACCACCTCGCCCGGCAGCACCCCGGCCCGGCCCACACCGTGTGCGCCAATCGCCAGGGGTTCTACCAACGCCAGCGCGTCGTGACTCAGGCCCGCGCCCCGCACCAATGCCGCCGACGGCACCGATAACCGTTCGACCATGCCGCCATCAACGTGAACGCCACAAACCTGCATCTGCACGCAGCAGTTCGGTTTGTCCGCCCGGCACGCCACGCACAGCCCGCAGTGGTAATACGGAATGATTGTTACGGCCTCGCCCGGCACAAAGTCGTCGGCTCCGTCAACAGACATCAGATCACCGGCCAGTTCGTGACCCAGAATCCGGGGGTAGGTAAAATACGGCTGCCTCCCCTCGAAAGCGTGCAGGTCGGTGCCACAAATACCGATGCGCCGGATGTTGATGATGGCCGTGCCGGGCATCGGCTCCGGTTCGGGGGCCTCGCCGTAGGTCAGATGCCCCGGCGCGGTGCAGACGAGGGTTTTCATAGAGCAAGTTTACTGTGATTTATAGGTAATCCCCTCGTAACCATCTGGCTATCAGCAAAATTCCGTAGGAATAAACGATTTAATAGCCGCCGATTTCAGTCGGCGGTTTAAAGATGCCAACGCCCAATAAAGTCCCGCGGGGACGACCGATATAAAATAACATCGGTCGTCCCCGCGGGACTAATCATCGACTATTTACGTTCTATTTCGCCGATTGAAATCGGCGGCTACAACATCAGCCATCCCTACGGGACTATATATAATTCACGTTATTGCCCTGGGGGATTTTTTTACTTACTCCAGCACCGGCAGCACCTTATCCAGATTATAAAAAATGATGTCTTCTTTGCCGGTTTCGTCCTCGTTCATCATCATGCCGACGGTGGCGTTTTTCTGGATTCGGCCCGACAGGATTTCTTTGGAGAGGGCGTTCAGAATGCGCCGTTGCATGACCCGCTTTAACGGACGGGCACCAAACTCAACATCATAACCTTCGCGGGCGATGAAATCCAGCACCTCCGGCTCGCTTTCGAGGGTGATGCCCTGCTCAGATAGCCGCGCCTGAATCTGCCGGAACTGGATGTCCATGATTTTCCGTAGCTCGCGCTTGGTGAGCGGCTGAAACATCACCACCTCGTCAATGCGGTTCAAAAATTCGGGGCGCAGGCTTTGTTTCAGCAACTCAAACACCTCGGCTTTGGTCTCCTCGATCACGCTGTCGCGGTTGTACTTGTCAATCGTGGCAAACCGTTCCCGGATAATCGGCGAGCCGATGTTGGAGGTCATCACGATAATCGTGTTTTTGAAGTTGGCAACCCGGCCCTTGCTGTCGGTCAACCGGCCATCGTCCAAGACCTGCAACAGGATATTGAACACGTCGGGGTGCGCCTTCTCGATCTCGTCCAGCAAAATCACGCTGTACGGTTTCCGGCGCACGGCTTCGGTGAGCTGCCCGCCTTCGTCGTAGCCCACGTAGCCCGGCGGTGCGCCAATCAACCGGCTCACGGCGTGGCGTTCCTGGTATTCGCTCATGTCAATTCGGACGAGCGCGTTTTCGTCGTTAAAGAGAAAATCGGCTAAGGCTTTGGCGAGTTCGGTTTTGCCCACGCCGGTGGTGCCGAGAAAAATAAACGAGCCAATGGGTCGGCGGGGGTCCTGCATCCCGGCGCGGCTCCGGCGCACGGCATCGGCCACAACTTCAATGGCTTCTTCCTGCCCGGCCACGCGCTTGCCGAGTTCGGCTTCCAGATTCAGGAGTTTGTCACGCTCCGATTGCAGCATCCGGCTCAGGGGTATTCCCGTCCATTTTGCCACCACTTCCGTAATATCGTCGGCGGTAACTTCTTCCTGCAACAATCGGTCGCCCGATCCATCGGCTTTCTGGCTGTTGCTGAGGGTATTAAGTTGATTTTCCAGTTCAGGAATCCGTCCGTAGCGAATTTCGGCCACCTTCCCGTAGTCGCCGGCGCGTTCGGCCTGTTCAGCTTCCAGCCGCAGCGTGTCCACCTCGGCTTTCAGCGTCCGGCCTTCGTTGACGGATTGTTTTTCGGTTTCCCAGCGGGCGCGGAGTTCGTTGCGGGTTTCGCTCAAATCAGCGATTTCGCGGCTCAGGGCCACTTCTTTGTCTTTGTCGTTTTCGCGCCGGATGGCTTCGCGCTCGATTTCCAACTGCATGATGCGCCGGTTGAGTTCGTCCAATTCTTCCGGCACGGAGTCAATTTCCAAGCGCAGTTTAGCGGCTGCCTCGTCCATGAGGTCAATGGCTTTATCGGGCAAAAAGCGGTCAGATATGTAGCGGTTCGAGAGTTCAACGGCGGCAATTACGGCATCGTCTTTGATCCGCACGCCGTGATGCAACTCGTAGCGTTCTTTGATACCGCGCAGGATGCTGATGGCATCGGCCACGTCGGGTTCGTCAACAAGCACGGTCTGAAACCGTCGTTCGAGGGCTTTGTCTTTCTCGATGTAGCGTTGGTATTCTTTGAGCGTGGTGGCTCCGATGGCGTGGAGTTCACCCCGCGCCAGGGCCGGTTTGAGCAGGTTGGCCGCGTCCATGGCACCCTCACCGCCCCCGCCCGCCCCGACAAGGGTATGAATTTCGTCAATAAACAGCACGATTTCACCCTCCGAATCAATCACTTCTTTGATAACGGCTTTGAGCCGTTCTTCAAATTCGCCCTTGTATTTGGCCCCGGCCACGAGCAAACCGAGGTCGAGGGCCATCACGATTTTCGATTTGAGGTTCTCCGGCACGTCGCCCTGCACAATGCGCTGGGCGAGTCCTTCGACGATGGCGGTTTTGCCCACGCCCGGCTCACCGATGAGCATGGGATTATTTTTTGTCCGGCGGCTGAGGATTTGCAGCACGCGCCGGATTTCCTCGTCGCGCCCGATTACGGGGTCAATTTTTCCGGCGCGGGCCAGTTCATTCAGATTTTTGCCGTACCGTTCCAGCGATTGGTAGGTAGCTTCGGCGTTGGGGTCTTTCACAGGGTTGTTTTTGCCCCGCAGGTCGCGGATGGCTTCTTTAAGTGCTTTTTCAGAAAATCCAATGTCTTTCAATAACGTGGCAACGGCATCGCGCCCGCCCACGAGTCCCAACAATAACATCTCGACGCTCACGTACTCGTCGCCGAAGCCGGTCATTTGGGTTTGCGCGCGTTGCAGGGCCGCGTTCAGGTCGTTGCCGAGGTAGATGCTCTGCCCGGCGGGTTGCCCCGATACCACCACGTTGGGGTAGCCGGTTACGATGGCGGTCAGGGCGAGGGTCAGGCGGCTGATGGTCACGCCCATCCGTTTGGTCAGGTAGCCGACGGTGTTAGGGTCTTCGTCGAGGATGGCTTTCAGCACGTGGCCGGTTTCAACGGTTTGCTGCTGATTGCCCTGGGCGATCTGGGCCGCCTGCTGCACCACCTCCTGCGCTTTTATGGTGTAATTCTGAAGGTTCATATTTTGAGTGAAGAATGAAGAGTGATGAATGAAGAATAATTTTCTCTGGAGTACTCTTCCCTCATCACTCTTCATTCTTCACTAATAATGCCGGGCTGTTTTATCGGACATTTTGGCTGTATTTTTACCCAAAAACTCAACAGTTCGGAAATTGTGACGCGCATCAATTTACTTCTATTCGGGCTTCTGCTGTTCTGTTTGGGATTGCCGGTAAAGAACGATTCTACTTTCGTCTGACCTTGTCTCGCTCCTGATTCTCTCAATTCAGACACTACCGTTCACTCAACGGCTCAATAAAACGGCTGCCCACTCAAAACTTGCCGGTCTTCGCTCAACCTCCGTTGAGCGAAGACCGGCTTTTGTTTAGGTTTGTTGCTAACCAATTCACCAAATTCAGACGGGTGCAATCTGATTGAAACACGAAATCCCCCAATAAGCCAAACCCCAATGACAACTATCGCAACGGAAAACCGCCCCCAATTAGCTGTGGCCTATACCGCGCCCGGCCAAAACGCCAACAATGCCCCCATACTCAATGTGTTGGGAATGCCAACGGGCATAAAACTCACCCACGCCCAGACCGGCGGTCAGTTTTCGTGCATGGAACAGCACATTGCTCCCCGGCAGATGGGGCCACCACCCCATGTGCATTACGAACTCGATGAGATCATGTACGTCCTGGAAGGAACCGTAACCCTGCTGGAAGGCAACCAAACCCGCGAAGTGTCGGCGGGGGGCTGGCATTTTCGACCGCGCGGTACGGTGCATACCTTCTGGAATGCCCACGATGTCCCGGCGAAATTTATTGATATGTACCCCAGCAGTCAGGATTTCGTGCGCTTTCTGGAAGAACTCGCCGACCTCGGCGGGGCTATTCATGCCGAAGGCGGCAACCCGTTTGCACCCGAAAGCATCGCCCGGTTCAAGGCGTTGGATGCCCGCTATAACCACGAGGTATTTTATGAACAGATGCCCGAACACGTAGCGAAATACGGCCCGAAAATGTAGAGATGCGATACGTCGCGTCTCAGCAACCGGATGGTTTTGTCAGACAAACAAATCGGTCACAATAAACTGAAAATCAGCAACTACGGGGGCGGCAGAGATCGTCTGCTGCCCCTTAAACACGGTTGACTCGTCGGGCGAGGTGTAGGCGTAGATTTTCTGAAGTTTCGGCACGATGTACCAGACCAACTGTGCGCCCCCGTCGAAATAGTCAATGAGCTTTTCCAATACGTCTTCGTGGGTTTCAGAATCAGACAGAATTTCGATGGCAAACAACGTGCTGACCCGTTTGCCTAACCGGATAGCCTGCCGTTGCTCGGCGGTAAAATAGGTTAAGTCGGGAATGCGCTTACGGACACCATCCACATAGGAATCAAATTCGGGCATCAGTAAATGTTTTTCACGGGCCACAGCCGTCGTTAAAAACTGGCTCTGCAAAAAAGCGGCAATGTCTAATTCGTTCTGTTTCATGGATTTAGGAATAATCTGGCCCCGGACAAACTCGAAAGAACCGTCGTTACCGGGCTGCTGCTGCCACTGCTCAAACTCATCAACGGTGGTCAGGTGGGTGGGCAAAACAAGGTCGGTGGGTGCGTGGGCGATCATAGCGATTGTCAGAATTAGCTTGAACTGATTAATCAAAGATACAAAAAACAGTCATGAACCGACGACAATTTATCCAACACACCGGCGCGGTTTCGCTGGCAATGGCCCTGCCCCAAACGGGCTTCGGGGCCGACGACCGAAAAATTAACCTCGCCATCCTCGGCACGGGCTGGTTTGGGGGTGATGTGCTGCTCACGGCGGCATTAGCAAGCGAGCGTTTTAACGTCGTGGCCCTGTGCGACGTGAACCAAAATGCGTTTCAGGCAACGCTCGATGCACTGGCAAAAGCCGGGCAACCCCGCCCAATGGTGTTCAGCGACTACAAAAAGATGTACGAGATGCCGGGCTTAGAAGCCGTTGTGATTGCCACCCCAACCCACTGGCACGCGCTGCAATTTGTGGCTGCCTGCCAGAAAGGGCTGTCCGTTTTTCTGGAAAAACCCGTCAGCTACGACATCGCCGAATCAAGGGCGATGATGGCGGCTCACCAGAAAGCCAACAACGTGGTAGTGGTGAATTTTGAACGGGTGCAGTTCGGTGTCAACGAGCCGGTGAAAGCGTTCATTGCCAGTGGCGAAGCGGGCAACATCGGGCAGGTACTGGTTAATCTGCACAGCCCGGAGGGTATAGCAGTGGAGAAACCCATCCCGGCCACGCTCGATTTCGATGCGTTCTGTGGCCCGGCCCCACTGCAAAAACTGCTCTGCGATGCCGGCAACGACAAACCCAACTGGCGGACCAACTATGCCTTTGGCCGGGGAACAATGGTTGACTGGGGCGCGCACTACCTGCACAATGCCCGGCAGGTGATGAACCTTAGCCTTCCCGATTCGGTGCGGGCAACGGGCGGCAACCGGCAAAACGCCGGAACGGCCACCAAACCAGAACAGCCCGACTGGATGGAGGTTGTTTTCGACTACAACGGCCTGCCTGTGCAATATAGCCAACGCGCCTGGGGCTACCAATCGCCCAACCCCGACACCAACATCGGCGTGTGGTATATGGGCGACAAAGCCACCGTTTTCAGTGGCGAGTTTGGCTGGGAGGTGTATCCGGCGGGCGGGAAACCCAAAATCAATCACGGCGAAATCGGTTTTAAGCCCTGGACTCCTGAGTTTGGCACGAAGATGAACGACGGTATCCGCAGGCAGTTTGTCGAACTCTACGACGGCATCATCACCAAATCGAACAGCCGGGTTTCGGCCCCGCTCGATGATGCCATCCTGACCAATACGGCCATGATTATGGCCGATATGGCCTACCGGACGGGCGCGGGTGTGCTGGCAAAACGCGAGATAGACAGTGCCGATGCCCACGTGTCGGCCCTGCTGAAACGGCCTTACCGGGCCGGGTATAACCATCCATTCAGCTAAACGAGATGACGTATGATTCCTGAAAATCAAGTTTCACAAACGGCCCCTGTGCCAATCATTGATAACCCCGACCGGATCGCCGTGATTGATGCCCTGCGCGGCTTTTCGTTAGTCGGGATTATCGTGGCCCATTGCAGCAATCAGTATTTAGCCGGGCCAACGCCCCCGTCGGCTGGTACGCTGAACCTGTTTTCGCCCCTCGATGTGGTGGTTGGCGACTGGGCCGCGTATCTGGCCTTCGGTAAGTTCTTCACCATTTTCTCGTTTTTGTTCGGCCTGAGTTTCGCCATTCAGATGACCAATGCCGCCAGAAACAACCGGCCCTTTGTGGGCCAAACCGTTTGGCGACTGGCGATTTTGTTTGCCATCGGCTTCATTCACAGCTTGTTTTATTCGGGCGATATTCTGCGGATTTACGCCATTCTGGGCCTTGTGCTGATACTGATGCGAAACCTGAACAACCGTGTTTTGCTAATTGTGGGGCTGCTTTTGGTGCTTAACGTGCCGTTGTTCATCGGTCGGGTTGCGGGGCAGTTTTCGCCCCCGCCCACAGCCGCCCAAATCGAAGCGGGCAAGGCCCAGGGAGCCGGTTTCGTGAAAATGGCCGAAGATGAATTCAGGATCAAACAGCGCGGCACCTTAGCCGAAGTCGTGACGATGAACGCAACCGGCAACTTAGTCGGCACGTTGATTTTTCAGCTTATCACCGGGCGGCTGTTCATCACGCTGGGGCTATTTTTGCTGGGGCTGTGGGCGGGGCGGCAGCGCATCTTCACCGACACGCCGGAACACCGGCGTTTCTTTCGGCAATTACTGATCTGGTCGGGCATACCGGCCCTGCTCACCACCACCTTCTGGATCATGAACGGCGGTATGGCCTTAGTGATGGGGCCACCGCCGTCGGGCTGGTTAGGCGTGTCGGGGCCAACGGCGTTCGATGTTCACCAGGCTACCTTATCAACGTTTTATGTGGCCGGTGTCACGCTGTTGTTCTGGCAAACGCGGGCCTGGCTGTTGCATCGGTTGGTGGCCGTTGGGCGCATGGGTCTCACCACCTACCTCACCGATACCGTGTTTGGGGTGTTGCTGTTTTTGGGCTATGGTTTGGGGCAGTTGGGGCATCTGGGTATGGCCGCTTCGGTGGGGCTGGGGCTGGCGTTTTTCGCGCTGCAAATCCCCTTGTCTAACTGGTGGCTGGCGCGGTTCCGGTTCGGCCCCGTTGAGTGGCTCTGGCGGAGTTTGACGTATCGGAAGGCGCAACCCTGGCAGAAATCACCGTATTCCGTTGGCTCAAGCCAACAGACGGCTCAATAAACCAGTATGCTCACGCAAAAATCACCGGGCTTCGCTCAATGCTGTTTGGCCGAAGGTCAGCTTTCGTGTAGGTTTGTCGCTAAAACTAATTTCAGGAAATCAGACGCGACCCCAATGAAAACTACCCTAATCCTGCTGCTGCTCACCCTGTGCATGAGCCGCCCGGTTCTTGCCCAGCAAACCTGGGCCTTGAAACCCTACGCCGTTACGCTGCCCCAGCTCACCACAGCCCAGCAAAGCACCTCGGCCCCGCAACAGGCGGGCAATGTGGTGTACAACACCGACCAGCAGAAAATGGCCGTGCATAACGGCACAAACTGGCAGTATGTCAGCACCGCGCCCGAAGCCAGCCAGTTTCAGAACGAGAAATTATTCAAGTACTCTACCACCTGGGTTGTGCCGGCTGGCGTAACCCGGATTATGGCCGAGGTTTGGGGCGGTGGGGCTGGTGGGCCAATTTATGACTATGGGGGTAGTGGCAATACTACATTGATTGCCAATGGCGGGGGAGCAGGCGGGTATGCGCGTGGATTTATGCCTGTTACGCCGGGTAGTTCTCTTACATTGGTAGTTGGGATAGGCGGTACAGGAGCCTTTCGTTCGCCAAGCGTTTACCAAACCAGCGGTAATAATTCATATATTTTGCGAAATGCAAACGGAGATGGCCTTTATGTTACGGGTGCTTATTATTACGGGGGAGCAGGAGGTTATGCCAGTGGCACAGACCTGGGGTTTGCAGCCGATGGTGGTGTGGGTACTAATGGAACAGTCTCCTACGGGCAAAAAAGCATGTCGGAATACATTTTGCTCATCCAGTGCGGTAATGGCGGCACTGCCTACGGCGCATCACGGGGCGGCTTTGGTACGCAGATAGCCTCGCTCAATTCCAGCGTATTATTATATCAATCTGGCGATAATACGAATGCTCAGCAGGGCAGTATTCCCGGTGGCGGTGGGGGCTGTGGCTATAATTATGGCGGAGACGGTGCACGTGGTATGATCGTGATTCACTGGTAATAAACAACCGAACCCAAACCATGAGAAACTTTTTCGCCCTGACCCTGCTGCTGCTCACCACAACCCTAATCAGCCCGCTTGTTGCCCAGCAACCCGTTGTGACGCTGTCGGCCAGCACGTTTTATCGGGGCGACGCGCCCGGCTCCTACACCATCTCCTGCCCGGCAGGGACGAGCGCGGGCGTGTCGGGCCTGACCAAAACCGCGACTGTTCCCCTGCTCGACCCGGCCAGTGTTCAGTATGGCGTTGGGTTGGTGTTTCCCTGGCCCCCGGCCAGCAGCCCCGCACCAACGCTGACCGGAACCCTGCCGCAGTCGTACACGAGTACGGTGATGGGCGGAAAAACCATCTACAACGCCGGGGTGTTGGCCGGAACAGCCTACTGCAACAACGCCGTTCCTACCCAAACCACCACAACGGCGTTTACTCTTACCCTCAACGGCACTACCAGTGCAGAAGCCCCGCAGGTGCAGGCCCGGCTGACCTACGCGCTGAAAGCGTACAGCATAAAGCTCCCCCAGCTCGGCACCACCGAACAAAACACGCTGCCCGCCCAACAACCCGGCAACCTCGTGTACAACACTGACCAACAAAAATTGGCCCTCCGCACTGATACCGACTGGCAATACATTGGCAGCAATACGGGTGGCTACCAAAACGCGGCTTATTTTTCAACGGCATCGGGCAATAAGTACGTCACTACGGTTGCCCCGGCCTACGCACTGACAGCAACCCCGGCCAACCCGGTTCAGACCTGGACAGTTCCGGCGGGGGTGACGCGCTTCGAGGTTGAGCTATGGGGCGGTGGGGCTGGCGGGGGTTATTTTTCAGTAGGTGATGCGGGCAATAACTATGGCTGTCTGGGCGGGGGGTATGCGGGGGGCTATGCCCGAAAAACAGTCTCTGTTGTGGCGGGTGCATCGGTAGTCTCCGTTGTAGCCGGTCCTTACGGCAGAGATAATCAGAAAGTTGCCGGAACAGCCATGACCCAGTATCTCGGATCGTCGGAAGGCGGAGATAGTTACGTCATCTACAACGGCCAAACGCTGCGGGCTGGCGGGGGACTTGTGTCTGCCGCGCAATCGGGTACAGATGCCCTGTCGGGGCCACCGGCCTTGTTGGTAAACGGGGGCGCACCCGGCCCAATGGCCGTTACATACAGCCAGCGTTCCAGCACCGAGTTCATCAAAACCGTTCAGTGCAGCAATGGGGGCGTGGGCTACGGCACGCCCGCCGAACGGGCCGGCGTGGGGATAACGGTGGCTTTTAGCAGTGCTTTCACCAACTCATTCAACGGCGACCAGTCGTTCTACAAAATCAACGGTGGTACACTCAGCACAACGGGTAGTTTTCCGGGTGGCGGTGGCGGCTGTGGATACACGTATTCTGATTCAGGAACAACAACGAACAGTTCGGCAGACGGTGCGCCGGGGTTAGTCATTATCCGGTGGTAAGTACTGAACTTCAGAAAGTGCCAAATCTGGGTCAGGCAAATTGGTAAAACCCGGATAATCACGCTTACCCGGCTGGCAACGTCGCAAGCTGTTTTAATCCGACCAATGAAAACCAACCCGTTACACCTCATCCTGCTGTACGTTGCCATGAGCGTAAGCAGCCCGCTTTTTGCCCAGCAACCCGTTATTACGCTGTCGGCCAGTACGTTTTACCGGGACGACGCGCCCGGCTCCTACACCGTCACCTGCCCGGCCAATACCAGTGCGGCCCTGTCGGTGATGACCAAAATCGCCGATGTGCCGCTGCTCGACCCGGCCAGTGTGCAGTATGCCATCGGTGCGGTGTTTCCCTGGCCCTCAGCCAGCAGCCCCACGCCGACGTTGACCGGAACCTTGCCGCAGTCGTCCACGAGTACGGCGATGGGCGGAACGGTGATTTATAACGCCGGGGTGCTGGTCTGCAACGCCTATTGCAACACCGGGTCGTTCATCAACACCACGTCCAAATCGTTTACCATCACCCTCGGCGGCATGACCCGCGATGAAGAAGCGATTTACAAAACCCAGAAAACATACGCCCTCCGTGCCAACGCCATCACGCTGCCCCGGCTCACCACCGCCGACCAAACTACCCTGCCCCCGCAACAGGCCGGTAACGTGGTCTACAACACCGACCAAAAACAAGTAGCCGTGCATAACGGCAGCAGTTGGCAGTACTTAGCCCCCGCCGAAGCCAGCCAGTTTAAAAACGAACTTGGCTTTTTTAACTGGATTGAAAGCCCCCTAACCTGGACAGTGCCAGCCGGTGTAACCCGGGTTTTGGCCGAAGTATGGGGCGGTGGCGCGGGCGGCTCTTTTTATGTGTATAACGCAGGAGCAATATCAGCCAATGGTGGAGGAGCCGGTGGGTATGGGCGTGGTTACATGACCGTAACACCCGGTACCAACCTGACCCTGACCATCGGGCGATTTGGGAACGCAGGAAAAAGTGCAACCAACCTCTATCCAACAGACGGCAAAGACTCGAAAATCAGCAACGGCACAGACTATATAACCGCTACGGGAGGAACGTTCAACGGCTTCGGCGGATACGCAACATCCTCCGGTACCGGTGTTTTAGGCTTCCGGTGTGATGGGGGAAATGGCTCGGAAGTCAGTGTTTCATACGGCCAGAAAAGCACGTCTGAGTATGTTCTGTTGGTTAAATGCGGAGATGGCGGCACGGCATACGGCGCACAGCCCGGCGGCTTTGGGGCGCAGTTTACGTCGCTCAATTCAGCGTCACTGCTTTATAAAACAGACAATTATGCCACACAAGGTGGCTCCGGGCCGGGCGGGGGTGGCGGAGCCGGATACAGTTCTGGTGGCGATGGCCGGGCCGGTATGATTGTGTTGCACTGGTAAAATCAGTACCCACCAGAAACAACAATCGGTTGATTATAAGGCTGTTTGCCTGTTAAACCCGGATAAACAGCGTTTTCCGGTACATCCAGAGCAGAATCGCGTAAAACACGCCTAACGTGGCTGCCCCAACCAGCAACGGCTCGTAGTCCGGCCCAAATACCAGAAACGGGCCGTGACCGAAATGGATATAAAACGAGTTGATGATGAAGCCGTCTATGAGGTGAACCAAGCAATAAATGGCGATGGAGTTCATGCCGATAACGGTCAGGAAAAACGCCCAACTTCGCCGACCGGCTACGTCAATAACGCCGTAGAACAGGACAAGTAACCCGAAACAGCAACCGCCACTGAACAACACCCAGGCCGGTGTCCAGATGCGTTTCACGATGGGGCAAACGCCGGTAACGTGTAGCAGCAAACCCAGCGCAACACAGGCAGCACCAACCAGCAAAAACTGACGAATCAGGGCCGGGCCACGAGAGGCCGGGCCTGATTCGTTTGCCCGCAGCCATTGTCCGGCCTGTAACCCTAAAATCATGGTGCCGAGCGTCGGGATAAAACTGAGCGTGGCATATCCGCCCCCGTTGAACAGAAACGGCGTTAGGCGCGGAAATAAATTCAAGAACCAGCCATCAAACGCCCAGGCGAGGTTGCTGTTTTTATTGAAATGAGCCGCCAGCCCGGCGTAATGTTCGGGCCAGTTAGCCGGTACGCCCACCGCCGAAAAAGCAAACCCAACGCCCGGAGCCGGATATAGCACAAACGCCAGCCAATAGCCAACCAAAATAGCGGCCAACGCCAGCCACTGAACGCGGGCGGATGTGGTACCGAGCTAAAACAGGATTGGATAGCCCAAGCCAATCTGCGTCAGGGTGTCTTCAAAGGTGAAATTGGTCTGGCTGCTGTGAATCGAGCGGAGAAAAATACCCAGCAACACCAGCACCAGCGACCGCCGGCCCGTATGCCACCACCGCACCCCTGCCGACTGCCCCTGCGCCACCCGGCTTGCCATTGAATAGGGCAACGCCACGCCCACCAAGAACGAAAACGACGGCTGAATCAGGTCATGCAGCGAGCAGCCCGCCCACGCCACGTGGCTCTGATGCCAGGCCAGAAACGCCCAAACCGGGTTATCGGGAAAAGCACTGTGCAGCCGCTCAAACTGCAGCAGTTCTGCCGCCATCAGCAGCATCACAAAGCCCCGATACGCATCCAGCGACATCAGCCGGTTGGCGGGCAGTTCAGGTTGGGACAAAGCCACAGGCATCAGCTATCTAATTTTTTAGCAATCTACTGATTCGTATAGTCCCACCCGTCAGCTACGGCATTTAATTGAGTACTACCCAACGACCCCGTTGGTGAACCGTTTGCTCAATTGCTCCTTATTCAGGATAGAAAACGGCTAACTTTCTGGCAACCAAAAACTTCCTCCCCGTGTATCGGTTACTTCGCTGCTGTTTTCTGCTTGCCATCGGCTTCGGTTGGCTGGCTGTTCCGATTCCCGCCCGCGCTCAGGCCGGGGCCAAAACTGAGACCCAATACCGGGCGGCCTGGGCTACGCTCCAACGCCAGCCGCTTACTGAAACCACGTTTAGAAAAGCGTGTGATCTGATTCAGGACATCGGCCAGACAAATCTCACTCTGGCCTACGACCTGCTGGCCCACTACGTGACGACCGTGCAAAAAACCGGCAACCGACGCTGGACGCACATCCTGCTCGTGAACTGGGGCAAGGGCTACGAATCGCTCAACCATTTTGCCGAGGCCGATTCTATCTTTCGGCTGTCCCGCACCAACGTCCGCACACTGCCCCTGCTCTACGGGCAAGCCCTTACCTACACCGTACAACTCTACACCGATTGGGATAAACCCGATTCGTTAGCCCATTATCTGGCTTTGGGTGAGCAGGTTGCGAGCCGGGCCAACGACCGCGAAACGATGGCTTTCATGCACATCTACCGGGCATTGTCGCGGCAACGACAGGGACAATTACCCGCCATCCGACACGATTTTGACCAGGCTATCCGGCTCGCCACCGGCCTGCCCGACAAAAACGCGCTGTTTATGGCCCGGTTTATTCGCACCAATAAATGCTTCCCCAATCCGGCAGACCAGATTGCGGCTTACGACAGTTTGCTCACCCTCACCGACGATAGCACGCTGACCCGAAAACCCCGGTTTTATGAGCGAACGACGGTGTATTTCCGCAACCCCCGCCCCACGATTCTCTACAACTTGGTGCAGCTAAACCTGCTGATGACCGATTATGACAACGCCGGTAAATTTGCCGATCTGGTGTATGATGCTATCGTGAAACCCAATCCCAACGGGCCGGTGGCTCCGTATCTCAACGCCGAAATGTCGTTCGTGCGGAGCTATCAGGGGCAGTTTGCCAATGCCCGTGCTTTCTTGGATACGAGCAGACGGCAGTTTGGCGTGGCCGAAGACCAGATTCCACACATCAGCTATTTTCTGGCCGCCGGGCTGCTGGCCGAACACGACGGACAGTTCAGCAAAGCGGCTGATTATTACCGCCAATCGCTCACTAAGGGTGTAACGGCGGGGGCGTTTTCGCGTTTCCCGCCCGAACTGTTCTACGCCCGTAGTTTGGTTCGGCTGGGGCAATACAGCCAGGTACCGCCATTGCTGGCCTTGTTCGATAAAGACGTTGCCGCCAATCGGTTCACCGCCGTTGGGCTGTATTATTACGAAACGCTGGCGAATCTCCGCAAGGCGCGGGGCAACATTGCCGGCTATGGTCAGGCTCTCGACAGTTACCACACCATCCGCGATTCGCTCACCAACCTGAACCAGTATCGGGCCGTGCAACAGATTATGGCCCGCGTTCGTATGCGTGACAAAGAACAGCAAATTGACCGCCTGAACGCCGAAAACGCAGCCCGCGCTACCCAACTCCGGCGCGAACGCTGGTTCTACGGCGTTATTCTGGCCTTGGCCGGGCTGACCATTGCCCTCCTGATTATCTATCTCCGAAACCGCCAGACCCGCGCCCGCCAGCGCGAAGCCCTGCAAGAGAGCCACGTAGAGCAACTCGAAAAACAACAGCAAATTGACCTCATGGCGGGCGTGATGGAAGCCGAAGCCAGCGAACGCATGACCATTGCCGACCAACTGCATAACGAAGTGAGCCCGATGCTGGCCGTTGTGCTGCTCAACGTATCATCGGCCTTAGAAACCGTTCCGATCAACACGCCGACCGGCCCTAAACTCCGCAAAGCGCAGGACGTGCTGGCTTCCGTTACCAGCACCGTGCGCGGCATCAGCCACCGGCTAACCCCCCAACTTATTGAGCAGCAAGGCTTTAAGCGGGCTATTAACGAACTGGCCGAGAGTATTAACTTGTCCGAAAAAGTCAATATCCGGGCCATTGTCATTGGCTTTGAGGACGCGCTGCCCATTTCATTTTTGAGCGACTTATACCGGATTGTGCAGGAATTGGTGCATAACATCATTCGGCACGCCGAGGCCACCGAAGCCACCGTTGAGGTTATTGAACACGACCGGCACATCACGATCTTAGTCGAAGACAACGGTATCGGCATCGCTACCGACACGCCCGGCGATGGGCAGGGCCTGCAAACGATCCGGGCAAAAGTGGCTCTGCGGCACGGGCAGATGGACGTGCAGCGCAACCCCGATGGCGGCACATTAATCGTGATTGACCACCTCGAACTGCCCGCTTTTGCGGTTGGAGCGGCCCGGTTGGTCAATTAGTTAGGGCTAACTATTTCGGAAGGCTAAACAGATGGAGAACTTTGGGTAACATAAACCAACAGAAACCCATGAAAATAGCCTTTCTCTTTCTCGCCTTAGTACTGATAACAGGCTGTAGCAAAACCGCCCCGGAACCGGAGTTCTATCTGTCGGCAACCATTGATGGCAAAAACTGGGTTGCCAACCTGAACAATAGCCAAAATACGACCGTAGCGGCTATTATCAGTCGAAATTTAGTGGTGGTTCTCGGATCACAGAATACCGACAATACCGTTACGGCGGTAGGGCTGGTATTCCCGAAGAGTGTTACCGTAAATCAGACCGTAGCCATCAACCCGGCGCAGAGCACAGCATTGGCTTACTCGATTTCGCAGACCGACGGGTACTCGGCTGACCCGGCTAAGGGCGGCAGCGGCACCATAACCATTATCCGGCTCGACGAAACGGCTAATGTGATTGAGGGTACGTTTTCGGGCGAAACCGTTTTTAATCAGAACAGTAGCCGCGTCAGTATCACCAATGGCCGATTCCGCACCCCGCTCTTTACGGTGGCCGTAACATCGCCCCCGCCCGGCAAACGCTAACCCACCTGCGCCATGACGCTACTTCTCGCCGACGATCACCCGGTGCTGCTCGACGGACTCCGCAGTGTGCTGGCCGACCTGCCCGGTATAGAACTGCTGCCGCCCGTTACCAACGGCCATCAGTTGCTCGATTATCTGCACCAACACCCGGTTGATATGGTATTATTAGACCTGAATATGCCCAAAACGGATGGGCTGACTGCCCTCAAACAGATTCGGCGGGATTTTCCGGGCATAAAAGTCATTGTATTCACCAGCTACAATCAGCCGCAGCGTGTCCGGGATGTACGGGCGTTGGGCGCGATGGGCTACCTGCTTAAAACCACCGATGCCCCAACGCTCAAAATGGCCGTGCAGCAGGTGTGGGCTGGTCAGCCGTACTTCCCAATCATACAGCCGGGCAACGGGTCGGTGGCATCGGCTACGCTGCCCGGCCAGACAGACACCCCGACCGACGATGCGTTTATGCAGAAGTTTCAGCTTACGAAGCGCGAAATCGAGATTATCCGGCTCATTGCCGACGGGCTGACCACCCGGCACATCAGCGAACGGCTGTTTCTGAGCGAGTTCACCGTAAATGCCCACCGGCGCAACATTGCCCGCAAACTCAATATCGATACGCCGGTGGGTCTGGTCAATTTTGCCCGTGAGCAGGGATTAGTGTGACAACATGACCGTAATGCCCGTTTACTCTGACGAACCCCGGTCAATTTGGAACTGAAACGAGCGTTGAATGACCCTGAATAGTTTCTCGTACTCGTCTTTTTTGCTTCTGGGGCAGGTAAATTCAACCGAGAGCAGGTAGTTCGGTTCGGCAGACAGCACAAACCAGTCCTGCTCCATTTCACTGATGTTTGTGTTCAGGCCAGTCGCTTCGTAGAGCCAGCCGGGGCGGTTTCCTAAATCAAAAACCGTTTTTTCGCCAAATCTAAAATCGCTGTTGTTGGTCAGAATCCGCTTTTTGAACGCGCCCGGCCAGTTATCCACCTCCGTCCAGCGGTGGCGGGGCAGGTGAAACGTTACCCGAATCCCTTCTTTGAGATAGCCCTGATCAGCATTATAGCCATCGGCGGGGGCAAACACGCTGCCATAGACGTAGTTAGAATCCAGATCGGTGCTGTTGCGCCAGCCACTTTCTTCGGCCACCCGCCAGGTTTTGGGGCAATACATCGAAAACAGTTTTTGCGGATGCTGATACGACCCAAAATACTGCGCGAGGTAGGCCGTTTCCTGTTGCTGTTGTTGAGCCTGTAGTTTGGCATCGTGCGTTTGTTGCCAGGCCAGCATCTGCTCGAAGGTGTAGCGAATGGCCCGGCCATTTTTGGCAAGCGCGTCTTTGATGTACTGAATCGAAAGCGCGAAATTGAGGTTTTGCGCCTGGTTTTCGTCATCCCCGCGTGTATTGACCCCGATTACCTCGCCGTAGAGATTGAGCAGCGGCCCGCCACTGTTGCCGTGCGAAATAGGCGCGGTGATTTGCAGATAGGCGATGCTGTCGAGTTGCCGATAGGCGGCAAAATTGCCGATGGATGACGAGTGAGCGTAGCCGTTCGGATTACCGATGGTGATTACGGTTTCTGCCGATTTCAGCGTTGCGTCATTGCCGAGTAGTAACACGGGCAAGCCGTCGGGCGCGTCTATTTTGAGAATGGCATAGTCGGGAAACCCGGTCCCGCCGAAGTCGTAATCAACAACGCCCAGCACGGGGTAGGTTTTACCATTTGCCAGCGTTACCTCGGCGCGTTGGGCGTGGCGAATCACGTGGTAGTTGGTAACAATCAGCCCGGTAGCATCAATAACAAATCCGGTACCCAATGCACCGCCGTCGGCCCGGTAACTATGCACTTCCACCACCGACGAGTCGGCTAAGGCAACCACTTCTTCGGCGGTTTTTTTCTGCGGGCCACACGCCCAACACAACAGCAACAGGCTGGCAATCAGCCATGCAGATAACGATTTCATGAGCAGAGGGTTTGGTTTGGCACCACCCAACCGGGCGTTTATGACCGTAAAAGTCAGCCGGTTTCGGGTCAGTCTCAATACCTACTTCTAACTATTCGCGGCTGCATAACCCAACGATTTATCAACCGGCAAGCCACTGACTACCGTTGCCGAAAATGGTTAGCACTAACGATGGTGTGGCACATTGGGATAGCGGACTTTTGTCGGGAAACCGCCCCCGTTTAGTCAGCAACGACCGGATAGGGTACAACGCTGAAACCGTCAAATCCATGAAAAATCAATTTCTTTCTTTACTGACTTGCTGCGCTATCAGCTTAGTGTTTAGTTCGGTACGGGCGCAGATAATCCCAAATCGCACCGTTGTGAAGTTCAACCTGTCGGGGGTGGTTATCCAGAGTTATGCGGCTCAGTATGAGCGAATTATGAACCGGCACAGTTCCATTACCCTCTCGGCCAGTTATTCGCCCAACGCGCCGTTGCCGTTTAAACAGGCGTTACTCAATCAATACGGCAGTAATCTCGATGCCCAGAAAGCCATCAACAGCACCTTGTTTACCAAGCGCATCGGCACCCTCGAATACCGCTTTTATGTGGCTGGTCACGCGCCAACGGGCTGGTATATTGCGCCGTTTGTGCGGTATATCAGCATGGACATCAACCAGGACTACACCTACACGCCCAGCGACGGGATTCTGCACCGCGCCGACCTGAAAGCCAGTTTCAACGCGGGTGGGGCGGGTGTATTGCTCGGTTATCAGTGGATGTTGGGCAAGCGCGTCGGGCTGGATTTATGGCTGCTTGGGCCGTTCTATGGCACCAACGTAAACGCGGTTTTCACGGGCGAAGACCCCCTGTGGCCCAGCCTGAAACCCGCCGACATTGTGAAGCTGAAAGCCGACATTGACGACACCCAACTGCCACTGTATTCGGTGCAATCCAAGCTGGCACTGCCGGTAATTACCGCCACCCTGACCGGGCCTTACTACGGCGTTCGGGCGTTTGGCGTGGCCTTGTCGTATCGGTTTTGAGGAACGCTGCAACTTGGCGGGGGTAGTGCTAAACCGGGTTTGGCACTACCCCTTCATAAACCGCACCAGCCCCACCTCGATCAGCAGAAACGCCAGCGCGGCCAGCAAAAAGTACCGCCAGAGGTTGGTTTCGCCGTTTTGCTGTTCCAGCACCTGCACAAAATCGCCATCCTGAATGCTGTCGAAGACCTCCACGTTTTTCTGCCCGGCAAAGGCTTTGCGGAGGTCAGCGGCCCCGTAAAAATCCATCGCCGACTCGCGGTTGCCGTGATTAAAGGCCAGTAGCCGTTCTGTTTTGGCCGGGCCACCGTCGGTTTGCCGTTGCAGCTCATAATAGCCCGATTCAACATCCTGCCCGTCAGCTAATTGGTTGCTTTTGGGGAGTTCTATTTGCAGTTGGTTACCCACCACGCGCTGTACCGGAATGATGTCGAGCTTGCCCCGTTTGAGTTTATAAACCGTTTTTTCGGACGCATTGCTCACCGGCAGCGTAACCATCCCTTCGTCGAATGAATAGGCCGTTCGGGGCGATTTGGCACTCAGTGCGGCTATTTTGTACATCACCGGCACAAACAGCGCATGTTCGGCGAGGTTGCCGTATTGGGTTGCCAATGGCGATGCCAGCACATACACCAGCCCGGCTCCCACCCGCGTTTGCGTCAGAAACGGCTGACCGTCGCGCAGATTCAGCAACCGCTCTCCCCCACTCCACCGCCAGACCGGGCTTTCGGTGGGCAGATTCAGGGCTTCCGACTGAAAACTTTTCTGGAACACATCACCAAAAAACGGGCTGTTCCGGTCAGGATTCGCCAACGGAAGCCTGCCCCCGGCCACGTCTGAAAGCGGGGGCGCGACCTGCAAACCACCAATGCCCAACCCATTCAAAAACGGGCCGTAGGTAGCCGCGTCGGGGTTGGCGGGCGGGATAATAGCGAGCGAACCACCCTGCCGCACAAATCGGTCGAGGTCGGTTTTGAGCGTGCCGCCGAGGGGCTGAACGCCCTCCAGCACCACCAAATCAGTGCCTTTCAACAGGCCCACGTCGAAGTTTTGGGCGTTCGCGCTTTGCCGCACAAACAGGCTGTCATTACTGAAAACGGATTGAACGTAGTTTGGAGCGGGCGGTTGCCCAAACAGGTGCAGCACCCGGATAGACGGTGAGGCTTCGATCACGAAAAAGTACTCGTTATCGAATGTTATCGGGAAATCCTCGAACACAATCCGGCCCCGGTGGTAGCCTTTTTTGGTGACGTTGAAATTGAGCGAGACCGTTGCCGTGCCGTTGGGTTGCAGCACCGCCGATGCCGTTGAGGTCTGGGTATCATCGAGATACAGGCGCACGGGCAGGTTTTTGACCAACTCGCGGCCCGCGTTGTTGAGCTTCACGCGCAGGCTGTTGTTCTGCATCTCGCGCACAAACGGCGTGTTGAGCCACACCGAATCAACATACACGTTCTTGGTCGGCTGCGCGTCGAGCGGCACCACAAAGAGCCGGTCGGTGGTGTCTATTTTGAGCCGGGATAAATCACCCGCCGTGCTTTTCTGAAAGTCAGACACCCAAAAAAGCTGATTGCGCCCGCCGGGGTTCAGGGTTGCCAGCAGGTTGCGCTGCCGCCGGTACACGGTTTCGAGGGAGCGCGAGGTGTGAGCGAACCGCACCGAAGCCACGCGGTCGCGGATGGCATCTGCCGTGCCGGGGCGTTGCTCGGTGGCGGCAAAGTCGTTGGTAATCAGTTGCAGTCCGGTGGCGTTGCGAAACAAGGCCAGCAATTCGTCTAACTTACTGATGCCAATGTCGAGGTAGCGTTTTTCGCTCCGCTCGTTCTGCATACTGTACGAATTGTCGAGGTACAGACTCGTGAAGCCCTGCCGCGAGAGGCCCATTGCGTTTTTACTCGCCAGAAACGGCTGCGCGAAGGCCAGCACCAGACAGGCTAAGGCTAAACACCGGGCCACCAAAATAAGCAGGTGTTTGAGCCGCCGAAACGACTTGGTTTCGGTCTGCACGGTGCGGAGCAGGGCCACGTTGGTGAAGAACACCCGGCGCGTCCGCCGAAAATTAAACAGGTGAATGGCAACCGGCACGGCAAGAGCCGCTAAACCGAACAGAAAGGCAGGAAACAGGAAATTCATATCAGGAACAACGGCGGGAGGCTTATTTTTCGTTCAGACATTCGATGTACACGTGCTACCCATTAGTTAAATAAATGACGATTAAACTCCAAAAGTAGAGACTCCTGCAACATTGTCAAGCCTAAATCAACCATTGTTAAGTATCTTGCCGGAAGTACTTTCAACCGATTATGATAATAGACACAGTATCTTTTGAATCAGTTTATTACAAAACTGATTTAGGAACGGCACATCTTGGCGATAGTTTAGAGCAGATGAGATTGCTTCCCAACGAATGTATTAATCTGATAGTTACGTCTCCCCCTTTCGCTTTAACCCGTCAGAAAGAGTACGGCAACAAACAGGAACAGGACTACATAGACTGGTTTCTGCAATTTTCGGCAGAGTTTCACCGATTGCTTACCCCATCAGGCTCATTGGTGATTGATTTGGGCGGGGCTTATCTGCCCGGTTATCCGGTGCGTAGTATTTATCAATATGAATTATTGGTACGTCTGTGCCGGGAGCAACACTTCTTTCTCGCTCAGGAGTTTTTTCACTATAATCCAGCCCGTTTACCAACCCCTGCCGAATGGGTAACGGTACGTCGGATACGAGTGAAAGATAGTGTAAACGTGGTTTGGTGGCTGTCAAAAACGGAATACCCAAAGTCCGACAATAAGAAAGTTCTCAAACCATACAGCGATAGCATGAAGGCTCTGTTGAAAAACGGTTACAAAGCACAACTCCGCCCCAGCGGTCATGATATTTCTGAGAAGTTTGGCACTGACAACGGCGGAGCCATACCGCCGAACGTGCTGGAGTTGGCGAACACGGAAAGTAATAGTCACTACATGAGACGATGTAAAGAACTGAATATCAAGCCACATCCCGCCCGTTTTCCGAAAGATTTTGCAGACTTTTTTATTAAGTTCGCCACTGATGAAGGAGACTTCGTGCTTGACCCCTTTGCGGGGAGTAACACAACCGGGTATGCTGCTGAACTGCTTAACCGCCGGTGGATGGCAATAGAACTGAACGAATCATACTTGGAAGGCAGTAAAATTCGATTCGAGACGAAGCCGGATTTGTTCAACTCACTTCGGTTCGTAGATGGCAAAGCATAAAAAATTTGGTCTGCTTGACGCTGTTGTAAATGCTGTCAATCAATGCGGCTGGAATGTTATATATCTTTCTGACATCAACTACCACCCGTTTTTACTGCGACTTTATAATGGCGAGCAGAGCCAGACTATACGGCTGTATATCTGGAACCTTTCGCACGGTGGTGGGGCAAAGCGTCCGGCTAATGAGTACAGAATTCAGATCACCGGAACCCGGCAGTTTGAGCAAAATGATCACGTGAAGACACTCATCCTCGGTTGGTGGGCCGAAGTGGGTGTGTTCGCCGGATTTGATGTTCGCAAACACGCCGGACAGCTCGGCTTTTCTCCATCCATTCAAATCAGGGAAGAGAATTTACGACGGGCGGCTCTGTACGATTTTTCGCCCTGCGACCGGGGTAACAAAGAAATTGCAATTGCTTTTCAGCCTGATTTTTTTGTGGATTATGTGCTGAATCTGAACGATTTGCACAGTATCGGCCAATCAGCCAATGAGGTTAGTTTGGTTGATAAGGTCGCTGCCGGTGAAATTCAGCTTAACGACCAATCGCTTAATCAACTCGCCCAAAAGCGAAAAGTAATTTTACAAACGACACTGAAACGATTACGAGACAATCGTTTCAAACAACGGGTACTAACCGCCTACGGAAACCGTTGTGCTGTGAGCGGTATCCAGCTTAAATTGGTTGATGCCGCTCATATTGTCCCTGTTAGCGAAGATACATCTACCGACGAAACCTGCAATGGTATAGCACTATCAGCCTTGCATCACCGGGCTTATGATGCCGGACTTATTACGTTCAATGAAAAGTATCAGGTAATAACCAATCAGCCTAAGCTACTCGCCCTCAAAAAAATAGGCTTTGATGGCGGTCTTGACGGGTTTCTTAAAAACCTGCGGCCAATTCTTCACCTTCCACCCGCCGTAAGTGATCGTCCAAATGTTGATTATGTCATATCTGCCAACAAGCTGCGGGGCTGGTGATAATGGATTATTCTCCTCTTAACCCCTCGGCCAGTTCCTCGTCATCGTCGCCCGCCAAGCCTGCTTTTGTGGTGGCCGTTGCGCGGGGGTCGCACGATTCACCGTCAATGAAACACTCCTCGTCGAAACGGTCAACCACCCAGCCCCAAACAGGTTCGGCCCGTTTCATCAATCAGTTTCCAGGGAATAAGCCAGGCTCCGGTGGTATAGATTTCGGCAGGGTCGTGATACATTCAGAACTTGGTTTTAACAACTCTTAACAATACCAATCAGGATTTTACATCAATTCCGTACGCCGACGTAAAAGCAAAACGCCTAACAATCTGATAATTAGATTATTAGGCGTTTGTAATGTAGCGGGGAGCAGGATCGAACTGCCGACCTTAGGGTTATGAATCCTACGCTCTAACCATCTGAGCTACCCCGCCGTATTCATAGCTGCAAAAATACGGAATTTTATGACGCAACCAACACAGGGTTTGGCTTTGGCTCAGAATTTCGTTTCCTTTGCTCATAACGCTATTCTCCCGGTTAGCATGGAAAAATATAAATTCGTTGCCGAGTACGAACTCCGGGCATCACCCAGAATGCTCTTTCCCTACGTCAGTACGGCATCGGGGCTGGCCCAATGGTTTGCCGCCAAAGTCAACAACCTACCCGACCATCAGTTTGATTTTCAGTGGGATAACGAGAGCCACCTCGCCCGGCAAACCGTTCTCCGGCAGAACAAAAACGCCCGGTTCGAGTTTTTGAACACCGGAGAAAACGGCCACGATAACAACTACGTTGATTTCAGGGTTGACCAGAGCGAACTCACCCAGGCCACATTTCTGCGAATCACCGACTATTCGGCCATCACCGATGAAGACGAACTCCAGGATATTTGGGACGGCCTGCTGCACAAACTCAAGGAGATTGTCGGCAGTTAAAAATGGTTAATGATCGGCGTTAAACGCACCAATCACGGGTTGCCGATGGTTATCTTCCTGCACAGGGTGTTCTGTCCGTTTGTTGCTGCATGAAAAAGATTGATAAGCTCGTCCTGATATCGTTCTGGGGACCGTTTTTTCTGACGCTGACCGTCGTTATTTTTATCTTCCTGATGCGGCTGATTATGGTCTATATCGAGGAGTTTGTCTCGAAAGACATCAGCTTAACCACCTTTGCCACGCTGCTCGGCTACTTTTCATTACTAACCGTACCCACCGCGCTTCCCCTTGCCGTACTGCTGTCGTCGCTGATGACGTTTGGCAACCTCGGAGAATTTTTTGAACTCACCGCCCTTAAAAGTGCCGGCATTTCACTGACCCGCGCCCTTCGGCCCCTGCTCATCATTGCCGTTGGCCTGAGCCTGTTCTCGTTTTGGTTTAACAATAAAGTATCGCCCTGGGCCAATCTGAAAGGATACAGTCTGCTTTACGATATTAAAACCACCAAGGCCACGCTGAACCTGAAAGAAGGCATTTTTTATAATGACCTGCCCGGATACAGCATCAAGGTGGACAAAAAATCGCTCGATGGCGTGGGGCTACGCGGCATGGTGATCTACAAACACCCCAACACCGGAGTCGAGACCGGCAACCGCGAGGTGATTCTGGCCGATTCGGGACGGATGTACACCGACCCCGACCAAACCTACCTGACGTTTGAGCTTTTCAACGGCAACAATTACCAGGAACAGTCGGGGCAGTCGGGGATGAACTATGCCAGCACGGCCTCACCGGGGCAGGGGGCGCAGTTTCTGCGGAACGGTTTTCAACACTACAAGCTGATTATCAGCCTTGAGTCATTCGGGATGAAGCGCACCGACGAGCAGCAGTTTCAGTACCACGAGTTTATGAAAGATGTGGGGTCGCTCCGTAAAACTACTGATTCGCTCCGTAAAGACTTCACCAATTCGAGCCTGAACATTGCCAGCACCGCCCGGCAGTATTACAATTATCAGTTCAAGAACGACATCCGGCCCATTTCTGTGACCGTGAAACCCGGCAACTGGATTGATACGGTGCTGCGAAAGGCTACGTTCCGGCCCCTCGAAGTGCGGCAAAATGCCCTGGTGCAGGCGCAGAATCTGCTGTCTTACGCCACCTCAAACGTGACCTACCTGCACGGCAAACAGGAGTATCTGTGGCGGTATCAGCTCGAAGGCCACCATAAGTTTACGCAATCAATCGCCGTGTTTGTGATGTTTTTGATTGGCGCACCGCTCGGCGCAATCATCAAAAAAGGCGGCTTCGGGCTGCCGGTGCTGATTTCGATTATCTGCTTTATTTTTCTGTATGTGCTGACGCTGACCGGCGACAAATACGCAAAAGAGGGCGTTCTGCCGGTGGTGGTGGGGGCGTGGCTCGCCAACGGCGTGCTGTTTCCGCTCGGTCTCTACCTCATGCGGCAGGCCCGCTACGACTCGCGGCTGTTCGACAAAGATGCGTATCTGATTGCGTGGGGGAAACTCAGGAAACGCTTCGCTCGAAATGCTTCTGGTTTGTGATCAGCAGCGGGCTTGTCCAGAGAATATCCTGCTGAAACGCTTCGGCCCGAACGGGGCAGTTCTCGACCCGGCAGTAGTGGCAGCAGTCACTCAGGCACGGGTCGGTATGCACAAAGATTTCGACCTCGCTCCTGAATCCGGCCTTGATGGTTTCTTCAAACTGATGCACCTCGTCATGCACCCGGTTCAGTTCCCAATAATACGGCAACGTCAGGTGGCAGTCAACGTGCAGATCGGCCCCGTATTTCTGCACCCGCAGGTTATGCACATCGATCCAGTTGCGGCTTTTGTGGCCGTTCAGGGTGTCCACCACGCGGTCGAGGGTTGGCGCGTCGGTTTCATCCATGAGCCGGGCCACCGATTGCCGCACCATTTTGACCCCGTTGAACATAATCAGACCGGCCAGGCCGAGCGACAGCACCGAATCGAGCCAGACGATGCGGGTGAGCCAGACAACGGCCACACCAATCAGCACAATCAAACTGCTCAAACTGTCGGTAAGCAGGTGTTGACCGTCGGCGGTGAGAGCGGCAGAATCCGTTTTTTTTCCGTTCTCGACCAGCGCGAACCCCGTCAGGGCGTTGACAACGGTGGTGAAAGCGATTAAGGCCAACCCCCAGCCGAGGTTTTCGAGGGCTTTGGGTTCAAAGAAACTGTATGCGGCCTGCACCAGAATAAACAACCCCGCCGACAGAATCAACGCGCCCTCGAAGCCCGACGACAGAAATTCGATTTTGCCGTGACCGTAGGGGTGGTTTTCGTCGGGCGGCAGGCCCGACAGGTAGATGCTGTAAAGCGCAAAGCCGCTCGCTACCACATTCACGATGGATTCGAGCGCGTCGGTCAGGATAGCGGTTGAATTGGTGAGGTAATACGCCAGCAGTTTGAGCAGCAACAAGATGATGCTCAGGCCAAACGAAACGCTCATCCAGCGGTACTTGATTTCCTGCGATGTTAGCATGATGGGGCAAATTTAGCCATTCCTGCCGGGTTTACCGGGCAGCAAACACGGCCTGCAACGGCACGGCCAAATTCGGGAAGATGACACAGGCCAGTATTTCGTCGCTCACATAAATAGTGGCGGGGCTATAAACCTCGGCTTCGGTGAGGTGAAACTGAAACGCGTTTTCGTGTTCAGGGTCAAGAATCCAGTATTCCCGAACGCCGTTTTCTTCGTACAGCAGTTTCTTGGTCTTCATTTCCTTAGTCGAATTGCCGGGTGACAGAATCTCGATCACCAAATCGGGCGCACCGAAGCAGCCCTGATCGTCTAGCTTAGCTTCGTCGCAGATGATGCAGATGTCGGGCTGAACCACTGAATACACCTCGCGGTTGGCTTTTACGGATTTACGTTTGTCATACAGCCGGACATCAAACGGAGCCGCGTAGAAATTGCAGGTGTGGTTTTGGAAATGATTAAAGAACAGTCCGTTCAGTTCCCTTGACATTCCCTGATGCCGCCGACTGGGGGCTGCCATCGGGAAAATACGCCCCTTGATGAGTTCAACGGTTTGGTCGAACTGCCACGTCAGGTAATCGGCGTAAGAATACAGACCGTTGGTAAGGTCAAGTTGGGATAGGCTAACGATGGGTTCCATTTGCGTTGGTTTTTGTGCAAATTTACCAAAGAAGGACGGCCTTTGCACATTCAATGCAGCCACCCAAGCCGACCTATTTTGAAAACAATAGCGTTGTACCAGCCAAATGAGACTCAGTGGTTTGACTTTAAAATACGCCTGACATGAACAATGAACGATTAGTCGAACAACTCGTCCGGTATGTGTTGGATGCAGACGGAAAACTGTTCGTTATCGAGAACGTACCGGCACGAGTCAATACCGAAACGGGTGAGCAGTTTTTCGCGCCGAAAACCGTCGAACGTATCCAGCAAACCTTATTGGCCCGTTCGTCTCCGGGTCGGGTTATCGAAACGCTGGTGTACGAGTTTGCTGCGTAATGCGCGTGTTCTTCATAAAACCGTAACATTCGGCGTAAAGACGTAACAGAGTAGGTCTCTACATTTGTACGATAACCAAACCGACTCCGTGTTATGTCTCGTACTGTTCTCCTTCTCACGCTTTGCCTGTGTAGCATCGTCACATTGGCGCAATCGCCCCGGCCCGCAGCCGCCCGCGCTGCCAACCGCGCCAACCCAATGGCCGCACTCGAAGCCAGCCGGGTGATGCTGCCCAACGGCTGGAGCCTGACCCCCGCTGGCCGCTCGCTGAATCTGAACGATTTGCCCCTGAATATGGCCGTGTCGCCCGATGGCCGACGCATTGCCATCACCAACAACGGCCAAAGCACCCAGAGTATTCAACTCGTGGACGTGCAGAGCGAGAAACTCCTCAGCACCATCACCATCGCCAAAGCCTGGGTCGGTATCAAGTTCAGCCCCGACCGTGGCGACGGACCGGGAAAACGGGTGTATGCGTCGGGCAGTAACAACAATAACATCCTGGTTTACAGCACCGAGGGCGATAAACTCACCGCCGTTGATACGATTTCGCTCGGCAAACCGCTCCCCAACCGGATGTGGGTAGCGGGTATCGAACTCGACAAAACGGGACAAACGCTTTTTGCCGTTACCAAAGACGACAGCACCCTGCACGTGGTGAATGTGGCAACGGGCGAGGTGCAGAAGCGCGTTAAACTCCCCGCCGACCCGTACACTGTGTTGCGGTCTCCGGCAGATAACAACCTCTATATCAGTATCTGGGGCGGTGAGCAGATCGCTATTTATGACCCGGAGCAGGGGCAGCTTATTGGCAGTATCCCGACGGGCAGCCACCCCAACGACCTGCTGTTCTCGAAAGACGGGCATTATCTGTTTTCGGCCAATGCCAACGACAACACCGTGACCGTGATTGATGCCACCCAACGGCGGGTATTGGAGACCCTCAACACGGCCCTCTTCCCGGATGCCCCGGCGGGCAGCACACCCAACGGCCTCGCGCTCTCGCCCGACGAAAAAACGCTTTATATCGCCAACGCCGACAATAACTGTCTGGCCGTGTTCGACGTGAGCAAGCCGGGCCGCAGCCGGTCGTTAGGATTTGTGCCAACGGGCTGGTATCCGACATCGGTGAAGGTGGTGGGTAAGAAGTTGTTCGTGACCAACGGCAAAGGCATGAGTTCGCGGGCCAACCCCGGCGGCCCCAACCCGTTGAAAGGACGGGGCAACCCCGACCAGTACAGTGGCGGAATGTTTAAAGGCACGTTGTCTATGATGGAACTGCCAACGGCGGCACAGTTAACGGCTTACACACCAATGGTTTACCGAAACACGCCCTATACCAAAGCCCGCGAACTAAACGCCATCGGTGACGCTAATAATTGGAATGCCGCATCACCCATCCCAAGAAAAGTTGGCGATAAAAGCCCGATCAACTACGTGTTTTACATCATCAAAGAAAACCGCACCTACGATCAGGTTTTTGGCGATATGAAGGGTGGTAACGGCGACACAACGCTGTGTTTGTTTCCCGAAAAAATTACGCCCAACCAGCACGCTTTAGCCCGCGATTATGTACTGCTTGATAATTTTTACGTGGATGCCGAAGTCAGTGCCGACGGCCACAACTGGAGCATGGCCGCTTACGCAACGGATTATGTCGAGAAAATCTGGCCCATGAGCTACGGCGGTCGGGGTGGCACCTACGATTTTGAAGGCAGCCGTCCGGCGGCTTATCCCAAAAAAGGATTCATCTGGGATCAGTGCAAACGGGCCGGGGTCAGCTACCGCAGCTACGGCGAGTTTGAGGCTTATTCTTACAAAAAGAACTCAGCGTTGGCCGGTCATTTCGCTACAAACTACCCCGATTATGACCTGCGCGTTCGGGATACATTGCGCGTCGAAATCTGGAAAAAAGAACTGGACTCACTCGTTGCCATTAACGCCGTGCCGCGTTTCAACACCGTCAGGCTCGGCAACAACCACACCAGCGGGGCCAGACTTGGTGCGCCCACGCCCTTTGCCCACGTTGCCGATAATGATTTGGCCGTTGGCAAATTCGTGGATTATCTCTCGCACAGCCCCATCTGGGCCGAATCAGCGGTGTTTGTCCTGGAAGACGATGCCCAGAACGGCCCCGACCACGTGGACGCGCACCGTTCGCCCGCGCTCGTGATTAGCCCCTACACCAGGCGCAACCACGTTGAACACACGATGTACTCAACCTCCGGGATGCTCCGCACGATGGAACTGATTCTGGGTCTGCCGCCGATGAGCCAGTACGACGCAGCCGCCACGCCGATGTTTGCCTGTTTTACCAACACGCCCAACAACACGCCCTACATTCACAAGCGCATCCCGGCGGTGGACATGGAGGCCAAAAATACCGCCTGGAACGGCCCGGCCCGCAAGTCTGCCGAATTTGACCTGCGTTACGCCGATACCATCAACGACGATGATTTCAACGAGGTGATCTGGATGGCGGTGAAAGGCGAGAACGCAAAAATGCCCGCACCCAAGCGGGGTGCGTGGCTGCGGATACCGGAAAAAGACGACGATTAAATCAGTTTCCGAACCTGCACAATTTTGTATCGCTTACCCAAACCCAACGCCACAGCCGTTGGGTTTTTTAGTAGCACCTGCCCTTTTTTGAGATTGCCGATAACCTCTTTCAACTCCTGAAATTCACGCCCACTGACCCCGAACAAATCGCGTAACACACTGTCGTTCAGTGTCTGCTGTTTCATCAGTAGCGGGTACTGGGCATTCGCCAGAAAATCGAAGTGGTCACTTTTGTAGCTGTTCATGCTCTGCGTGGCTAAGATAATGCTCAGGCCTTTGTTACGCCCAACGGCGATCAAGTCTCGCAACGGGCGGTTGTCGAAATCGAGCATATAGTGGGCTTCATCAATAATGGTGAAATGCCGGAGTTCGACACAGTCGTCCGAAACAGCCTGTTTCGGCAAGCGTTCGTAGAGGGTATTTAGTTTCGAGATCACGAAATACACAATCGCTTTGGCAATTGGCCCGTCTTTGGGGAAGCCCGCCAGGTTGATAAAATAACTCTCGCCGATGAGGTCAACGGTATCATTTTTGGCGAATAAGTTGGCCCGGATGAGTTGTTTCAAAACCGCCGTAACGCTGTCTTCTTTGCCGGGATTTTGGGCTGCGTATGCGTGCAGAATACGCTCAAAATCAATGGGTTTGCTCTGCGTCTGTCCGTAGGCTTCAATCACGGCGGTAGTTAGCCGTTCGCTCATTCGGGCCGAGATGTTGGTTCGGTCAATGGCGCAGAGGGCGGTGGCGAGTTCGGTGGCGTAGTTGTTGATCTCGTTCTGGCTGCGGTTGCGGAAGTCTTTGAAAGGCGAAAACGGCAAGGGCCGCTCCAATGGGTTGAGCAGGGCCGCGCCCGTAACCTCAAACAGGCCGAGCCAGGCGCGGTTGGCCGGATCAGAAAACTCGCCTTTGTAATCGAAAAACAGGAAATTAACCGGGTGTGCGCTCTCCACCGATGCCTGCCGGAGTTCCTGAATCAGCACCGCCAGCAGGTTTGATTTGCCCTGCCCGGTGGTGCCGGCAATGAGCATCTGGGTGTTGGCAATGTCGCGCCCGTTAAGGTCGAGCCGGGCCGGGATATCGTCTTCATACACACCGAGCAACACGTCAAGCCGGGGAATGCCACCCGTGGCTCCGCCTTTGCCCGCACCCGGATTGTGGCGTAAATAATCGGTGAGGTGGTCGGCGGTGAGCAGGTAGTCGCAGCCGCGCAGCATCTCGAAATTGATGATTTTACTTTTCAGGGCTACGTTGTCCCAGTCTACCGGCAGGTGCTGATAGCGCAGGTGGAGCAGTGCCGACCACAATGCCTGGAGGTTGTTGCGGCTGAAGGTGGTGTCGTGAATGTGATTACCTCCCGAAATCAGCCGCAGGTTTTCAATGCCGGGCAAGTGCCGCTCGTCGGTCAGGCTCAGGCCCGTCAGCAACACCAATCGCTGCACGAGGTTGTTGGAAACAGTTACGGGCCGGGCGTTGCCAGTTTGTTGGGGTAGGTTCAGGGCTTCTTCGAGCCGTTCTTTGAGTTGGGCCACGCGCTCGCCGAGGGCTTCGGCAGTACGGATGCTGGACAGATAAATCATGGTCAGATGGAGGTGGTGGCGGTTAATGACTGACCGAAATAGCCGGTCTCGACCTTCGTTTGCTGGCTAAACCGATCCCGGACCAGCGTGTAGGTTCGGCTGATGAACGATTCAAGGGCTTTGTACTCCTTGTTGAGCCGGATTTCTTCATCCGAACTCAATAAAATGGTCTGGCTCGACAGGTCGGGGAAATAATTCTCGACAATGGCTTCGCGCGTTTCGGAGCTAAACACGCCCATCACCGTGTCAATCATCACGGGCGGGTCGTAGTCACCGGCATCGTGCAGGGCTTTGAGCAGCACCTGAATCACAACCTGCTTGGAGGCCGTGTTTAACTGGCTGAGGTAAATCTCGTTACCGGCCACGTGATACAGCCGGAAGGTCAGGTCGCGCAGGTCTTCCGAGAGTTCGACCCGTTCGATTACGTCGCGGTAGGCCACGAGGTTCTTGTTGAGGTCAGTCTTCATGCGGGTTTCGATGTCCTGTTTTTTGGCCCGGAGGAGTTCGTTGGCGGTTTGTTCAAAAAACGGTTTCAAGCGTTTCAGGGTCTCGAAACGCGGGTCGGGTTCGTCCTGCATCTGAATATCGAACTGCACAATTTTCCGCTCGACGGTCTGCCGCTCCTGCTCCAGCCGGGCCATCTCGGTTTCGATGCGCCGGGTTTCGGTTTCGTTGGCCTCGTAGGCCCGCAGCAGCGTATAGTCTTTGCCCACAGTACGGGCTTTTAGTTCTTCGATCTGCCCGTGCAATTTTGGCAACTGACTGATAACCAGCGAAATATCGGCTTGCTGGGCGGCTAAACCCGCAAACGGATTGGTGTAGGCAGTCTGGACCAGGGTTTCCAACGCCCGGAGTTCGGCCACGTCGAGGAGGAGCGCGTCGGGCCGGGCGGGTTCGGTAGCGGGCAGCGCGGCCAGCACCGCCCCGGCCAGTGTCGGCACGTCAACCGGGCCGGTGAGCGAGCCGCTTTTTTGCAACTGGTTCACCAACAGCCACGTCACGCGCTCAACCTGTTCGGGGCGCAGGCTGGCGGGCGTGTTTTGAGCATCGGTTTGGGCCGCGAGCAGCAGCGATACCTCAGCCCGGAACGCGTCGGCCAGGCGGGGCAGGCCTACGTGGGCTTCCAGGTTTTTGATGAAGCCGTCGGTCTGGGTCAGGTAGGCGGCTTCGCGGTCGGCAGTGGCCTGGGTCTGGCGGTTGAGTTCATCAATGCGGGTTTTAAGAGCTGTTTCCTGATTCAGCCCCGCTTTCAGGCTGTTGTAGAGGTCGCGGTTTTGCACGGCGTAGGTCAGGGCTTCGGTGCGCTCGTCGGTCAGGCGGGTGAGTTCAGCGTCAAAACCGCGTTTTTGCTCGACCAGCGCGAGGTATTCCTGTTTTTCTTTCTCTACCTTCAACCGCTGGGCGGTCCAGTCCTGGGTTACGGTTTCGGCGGCCCGCGCCAGGCGCAGGTACTTGTCGAACCCCATCACGTTTTCGATGTTTTCGCGGATCACCCGGTTCAGCCCGCCCGTTGCGTCTTCTTTGAGCAGTTTGCCCGCTTCCATCGCATCAAACAAAAAATACCGGCTCAGTTCGCGGGGCAGGTTGGCCTTGATAATTTTATCGACCTGCCGCTGCTGCTCGGCCCGCTGCGAGACGGGCGTGGCCGTGCCATACTGAAAAATGCTGCCGTCCATATTCAGTTTCACCGACTCAACGGGTTTCTGTTCGCTGTTGAGGGCATACGTCCGGGTCAATACGTACTGCTGGGTCTGGCTCAGGACTTGCCCCGAAAACTGGATTTCGAGCGTTATTTTCTGATTGCCAACCTCGGTGATGCCCGCGTTGAGGAGTTCGCGAAACCGCCCCGCCGACGGAATCACCAAGCCATATAAAGCACCGTAAATAGCCTCGAACAAAGTGGTTTTGCCGCCCCCGTTGGCCCCGCCAATCAGGATGATGGGCCGGGTCGGGTCGGCCACGCTCAGGTCAAGGTCGAGCGTGCGGTAGGTTTTGAAGTGCTGGGCGCGGATGCGTTTGATGAGCATCGGTTTTCTGTTTTGTGTTTTCTGTGTGTAGAGACGCGATACTTCGCGTCTCACCGCCGGAGAGTATTTGTATCGGCACACCTGCCGGGGGTGTTGCCGCCGGGGGTGTTCCTGCCGGGGGATGAGACGCGAGGTATCGCGTCTCTACATATATATTCCCTGCTCGTTGTGTAGGTCATTATGCCAATTGATAGGATTATTTTCGATGTATTGCCGAATACGGTTTAATTCATCGTCGTTCCGAATAACGCGGTCGTAATAACGAGGTTGCCAACTAAACTCGATACGGGTAGTGGTGGCATATGCTTTTACGGCCGATTTAAATCCCCGAATTATAGATGCCATGTTCTGGCTTTGTGGCCCAAAGGTGCCGGGTTTCCAGTCAATATAATCCGGTTTATCAATCCAGATTATACCATGTAAATGATTTGGCATCAGTTGAAATGCGTCGAGATGCACAAACGGAAAGAAAGTCGGAATCATAGACCAGCAGTCGACGGCCCGTTTCCCAATTTCGGTCACCCGTAGAGACGCGATACCTCGCGTCTCACCGCCGGATGGTACAAACCCGGATGGTTCACCGCCGGATGGTACAAACCCGGATGGTACAAACCCGGATGGTACAGACCCGGATGGTGATTGGACTGGAGGGATTTGTATCGGCGTACCTACCGGGAGATGAGACGCGAAGTGTCGCGTCTCTACGGTGGGGATAGCGCCGAAAAAATGCTGTCGGTTCTGGGTACAGATCGTGATGAAATACATACCGCTCGAACCGTAATCATAACCGGCCAGCCGCGCCGAAGGAATACGGTAACGGCCCTGAAATTTCTCCTCACTCATCGGATTTTTCCCACCGCTTTTTCAATAATTTTCTCAACCTGTTTGGCCCCAAATTCGTCGCCCTGCTGAATCCGGTCTTCGTGGTATCGTTTCAGGATGTCGTCTTTGAGCCAGTCGAAATCCAGATTGTGGGCCGCGCATACGGTCTCGATCAGGGGCAGGTCGTCTTTTCGGATGCCGTAATGGACGAAGGTTGCGTCTATACCTTTTTTCATGCGTTAATAGTAATCGCAAATAGCCAAAAATAAAAACTACACACTTCCCGGATAAAACGACACCCAGCCGCGGGTGTCCCTTGACGAATCAATCCGGCAGTCAGCGTATTTCCAGCGACGGGTGCCGCCCGTGGTGTCCGGCACCAGAACACCCCCTATGCAGGACTTGTCCCGGTCCTGCCGCAAGGTTTCCAGATAACCAACCAATGCGTTGTGCTTCGCCACAAATTCACGCTCGGAACCGGGCGTTTTGGTATCGAACAAACACAACGTACCCGACTTGAGCCAGATCACGTAATCAACATAAAACAGGGCCAGCCGCCCGTCGGTGTTCTCGTAAGTCAGGGCGAAATCGGCTTTGGTGCGCTCGCCGTTTTTATACCACCAGGCAATGTGTTCGGCCTCGGCGTTCAGAAAATCACGGAACCAAACCTCCGGGTTCGATGCGGTTTCTTCCTGAAAAAACGGTTGTAACGCATGGGCTGGGGCCACTCGTGCCACGTACCGCTCGTTGTAGGCCCGTTCGGGCGGCACGTCCCAGGCATAACATTCGACCTGCCGGTCTTTTTTGGCCGCTTCTTCGGCCATCACCTGCCCGTAGTGCGCCCGCGCCTGTTCGCACAAATCGGCGAAATGCGGACGGTTCGGTTCGTACAACATCGTCTTCATCGCGCGAACCTCGCCACTGCCCGCCGAGTAGCCGAGGTATTTCTCAAACAGATGCAGCAACGCGCCCTCCAGCACCGGCACCGATTCTGCCGGGCCATAACCACCCACGTTCTGTCGACAAAAGGCCCGGAACAACGTCCGTAATTCGCCCGACGTTTTGGCAAATCGCTCCACGTGGCTCACCACTACGGTTTCGATCTCGCCCGATAACACCACATCCGTCGGCACCGGAATCTCGATGTCGTCCACGCTGGTTTGCACCATTGACTCACCAAGCCGGGCGCGGTTGTCGGCATACCAGTCTTCGGCAGCCCGGCCCTTGCCGGTGTCCCAGCCAAACCAGGTTTCGGCGGTGGCTTCGGCACTGCGCCGGAACTTGCTGCCCAGCCGGTTGCGGTCGGTGCGGATTTCGATGTAGTCCGAGGGCAGGTTGAGGGCGGCATAGTCGGTGCTGCGAACGGCGCGGTTCAGCACGAGGTAATCCTGACTGTCGGCCACGACGCTGATCTGATCGCGGCTGAGGTCGGTGTAAACGTAGCCGGTGTTGAGGAGTTTGTTGGCGTAGTAGCGTTGCTGCGGCATCCGCAAAATGCGGCCAACGGTCTGAATGGTAAAGGCTAAGGCGTTCAGCTTGCGGTAGATCAGCAGCACCCCGGCGCGGGGGCAGTCCCAGCCTAAGGCAATAGCCTGCTTAAAGAGCAGCACTTCTACCGCGTTGTCAGACGCGGTGATACCGTCGAGATTTACCTTGTCTTTACCGTCGGAGAGCCAGATGGCGAGCCGCCCGTTCTGAACGTTAATGCCGTGCTGCGCGTCGAGCCAGGTCAGCACTTCGTCGCGCACCTGTACGTCGGCACTGTCTATGGTGGCCGAATCGTTGGGTAACTGAATCAACAACAACGGATTAATGCGTTCGCCCTCGGCCAGATACGCTTCGCGCAGGGCCACGCGCCGGGCCAGGGCTTTGGTAAGCAGCACTTCGTCGAGCGAAACCCCGCCGAGCGCGTCCTGATCGTCGGCACTCAGGCCGGGGTTGAGCAGTATCTGCTCCTTTATCATATGGGCATCCACTACTTTTTGACGCTGAATAACCACCTGATAATCAGACTTAAACAAGGGCGTGGCCGACACGTCTATCTCTATCTTGGCCTGCATCAAGTCCAGAAACTCCTGCGCTTTCTGGCCCTTGCTGGCAAACAGGTGGGCTTCGTCAAGCACGGCCACCAGCTCAATGCCCGCGCCGAGGGTCTGCATCAGGTAGCGTTTCAGGGTGCGGGCCTGCTCGTTGTCGCGCATAAACACGTTGCTGTCTTTATTGACCGACTGCCAGTTCAGAAACAGCACATCGCCGGGGGTCAGGTGCTGGTCAATGTCCTGAAATTCAACCGGGCGCAAATCGCGGGTTTCGGCAAAAAACGCCCGGAATGCCGCCAGACTCTGCTGATGCAACTTGTTGGGAGCCAGCCAGATATAGGCCACATTGGGGCGCGGATAACCAGCCGCCCGCTCCGGCATTTGGGCGGCTACCCGGCGCATGAGATCAGCCATGATCACGGTTTTTCCCGCCCCGGTGGGAGCCTTAAACACAATTTTTTGCCGCCGTTGGCCGGCCATGAGCAAGATGTCGAAGGCGTGTTCGAGCAGGGCCGACACGGCTTTGGCCTGGTAGTCTTTAAGAACGATCATCGCTGGAGGAGGGAGTAGCGGCAACGGGCAACAGCCGTTGGTAGGTTTGGTAAATGGCTTCGGGCAACGCGCAGAGGGTGATGCGCCCGGCGGTGGGGCCGGTCATGACATCAGCAAAATCGTCGGTATAGGGGTAGGCCGAGGGCGCAAACACATAGACTTTGATGGGCGGGTTGCCCGGCTCGTTATCGGGCCACGACGCTATGAGGGCAACGGCATCGTCTATTGCGTCTTCGTCATACACAATCAGCAGCCGCTCACCGCCCGGCCCGCCAAAGTGCCGGATGGCCGGGTGTGGTACAGGTCTGCCGTTCGGGGATAGGCTATGAACCGGCGTACCATCCGGGTTCGTACCATCCGGGTTCGTACCGTCCGGGTTCGTACCATCCGGGTTCGTACCGTCCGGGTTCGTACCATCCGGGTTCGTACCATCCGGGCGAGGAGACGCGAGGTATCGCGTCTCTACATGATCACCGCCGGACGGATTTTCCGATAATTGTAGAGACGCGATACCTCGCGTCTCACCGCCGGATGGTACGAACCCGGACGGTTCACCGCCGGATGGTATCGCGCCGACAGGTATGGCAATTTCGTCATAACAGCCTTCTTTTAAACACAGCAAGGCGGTGGCCTGCTGCATCAGGGCGCGTTTGTTGGCAAGGGTGCGCTCGCGGCCCACAAACGCGGTTTGGTAATAGCGGAGGGCGTTGCCGGGCAACCCCGGCACAGACTGCCCTTTGGCGTTTTGGTAGCCCATAATCACGCGCCGGTTGCGTTCGTAGCAGACTTCTTCGGCAATGTTGTTTTCGTTGTTGGTAACGAGAATACACTGCCGCGAGCCGCCATCCTCGGCGTTGAGGGCCATCACGGCGTGCAGCGTGGTGCCGGAACCGGCAAAGAAATCAAGGACGAGAGCGTTTTTTGATCCGCCAATTTGGAGAATGCGTTTGAGTAATTTCACAGGCTTAGGGGTAGCAAAGAACCCTTCATCATCACCAAAGATTTCAAGAACTTCCTTCTTAGCCTCTTGGGTATTTCCTGCTTCAGTATGCAGCCAAATAGTTTGTGGAATAACCCCATCTTGGACTTCAGATAAAAAACGCTTCAACCTGGGCACACCTGCTCCGTTTGCTCCAAACCAAATTCTTTTATCAGCAATTAAATCCTCAAGCTTGGCCTTGGAAACTCTCCAATAAGACCCCTTTGGAGGACCATCAATTGTTCTACCTGCGGGATTGGTAACTGGGTATGTACCAAGACTATAGTAATTTCTTGCTGTTAAATTATCTGATGTCCATACACCGCGAGAATCGTTATCTGGATTCTTATATCTATCATCTTGCGTACTTGAACGAGAGAGAAGATTGATACCTAAAAGACTGATATTTTTAGAATAGCATTTGATATATTCATGATTAGGTGAAAAATATTTAGCCGAACTTCTTGGAGCAAAATTTTTCTGCCAAATCACATTTGCCACAAAATTCTCTTCACCAAAGATTTCATCGCAGAGGAGTTTGAGTTGGGCCTGTTCGTTGTCGTCAATCGAGATAAAGATCACGCCCGTGTCTTTCAGCAGGGTTTTGGCAAGGCGCAGGCGTTTTGCCATAAAACTCAGCCATTTCGAGTGCCGGTAGCTGTCTTCGCGGTCAACGAAATGGTCGTTGTATTTAAAATCGCGGTTGCCGGTGTTGTAGGGCGGGTCAATATAAATCACGTCTATGCGCCCGGCGTGGGTATAGTTCAAGGTGGTGAGGGCGTGGAGGTTATCGCCTTCGATGAGCGTGTGGTTTTGGGGGGATATTGGGGCGTACACACTTTCTGAAAAATCGGCTTCGTTAGTGGATTGATGATAATCCACTAACGAAGCCGATTTTTCAGAACCGAACGGCAGGGTAGTTTGGGCAGAGACGCAGGGATTTGAACCCTCGTCCCCGGATGGTTCATCAAACGGGATTGGTATCGGCCTGCCGTCCGGGGTGATACCATCCGGCGGTGAGACGCAAGTATGCGTCTCTACAAACCGTTCGGCACGTTCAACCAACAGGGGAAGTTGGTGGCGGAGGTCATCTTCAACGGCTTCGGGTTTATTTTCCCAAACGAGGCCATATTGCTTTTGGGCGGTCAGGTGCTGACGGAGGTAGGCGCGTTCGTCGTCAGAGAAATCGGGCAGGGCATTGATTTTGGCAAGCAGGTCGGCGGGATTCATCAGGCATCATTTTTTTTCGGATGTAAAGATACACGCCGGATGATGGGTAGAGACGTGTCTTCACGTCTCACCGCCGAATGCTATACACCGGCAGGTATTGCGCCGGATGGTATTTAGGTTAGCAGTATAAGGGCAAATACCATTCGGCGTGATACCATTCGGCGGTGAGACGCAAGGATGCGTCTGTACATATAATATATACGTGGTTATATTGCAGAAAAAACGATGCGCCAATGCCTGCTCCTGTTTCTGTTACTTACTACTTGTTCTGCCCCGGCCCAGCGGCTACAAAAGCCCGTCGAGATTATCCGCGACAAGTGGGGCGTAAACCACATCTACGCCCAGAATGAGCATGACCTGTTTTGGGCGCAGGGCTACTCGGCGGCTCAGGATCGGCTGTTTCAGCTCGAAATCTGGCGCAGGCAGGCCACCGGCACCGTTGCCGAACTGCTTGGCCCACAAGAAGTTAAGCGCGACATCGGCACAAGACTATTCACCTTCAAAGGCAACATCAACCAGGAGTTGCTGCGCTACCACCCGCACGGCCCGCAGATTGTGGGCGCGTTTGTGGCCGGTATCAATGCATACATAGCTGAGGTGCTGAAAACACCCGAAAAACTGCCCGTCGAATTTCGGCTGCTCAATACCAAACCCGGTTTCTGGACTCCCGACATCGTGATTAGCCGCCATCAGGGGCTGTTGAGCAATATCCGCGATGAACTGAACTTCGGGCGATTGTCGCACCTGATCGGTCCCGATAAACTGCGTGAATTACAATGGTTTCATCCGCTCTCCACTGCTTCGGCACTGAACCCATCAACTACCAAAGCTGAACCGGATTTAACCCTGCACGTCAACGGTGAGCAACTCATGCAGCCCATTCTGGAACTGTACGAAGCGTTTCGGTTGCCGATTAAGTTCGCCGAAAATGCCAAAGCTGCCGTAAGCGCCACCGATGAAGAAGAAGCTGCCAACTGGTTTGAGACCGAAAAACAGTACGTCGGCTCGAACAACTGGGTGGTGTCGGGCGCGAAAACCAACAGCGGCTACCCCATGCTCGCCAACGACCCGCACCGGGCCGTATCGGTGCCGTCGCTGCGGTATATGGTGCATCTGCACGCGCCGGGATGGAACGTGGTTGGCGCGGGCGAACCGACGCTGCCCGGAATCTCCATCGGCCACAACGATTACGGCGCGTGGGGCCTGACGATTTTCGACACCGATAACGAGGATTTGTACGTTTACGACATCAACCCAAAAAACCCGAATCAGTACCGCTACAAGAATACCTGGGCGAACATGACCACCCGCACCGAAACCATCCCGGTTAAAAACGCGGCTTCGATTACGGCCACGCTGAAATACACGCGGCACGGCCCGGTCGTATTCGAGGATGCTAAAAACCACAAAGCCTACGCCGTGCGGGCGGGTTGGCTCGAACCGGGTTGCTCGCCCTATCTCGCCAGTCTGCGGATGAATCAGGCTAAAAGCTGGGCCGAGTTTCGGGCGGCCTGCACCGCCAGCCGGATTCCGGGCGAAAACATGATCTGGGCGGGGCGGCCCTCCGCAGACCGCCGGGGCAACATTGGCTGGCAGGCGGTGGGGCTGGCTCCGATTCGCAGGAACTGGACGGGTTTGGTGCCGGTGCCGGGCGATGGTCGCTACGAGTGGGCGGGTTATTTACCCATTCAGCAACTGCCCAACAAGCTGAACCCCGCCGAAGGCTTTATCGCCACGGCCAACAACAACCTGACAGCACCGGACTTCCCCCATCGCAACGCCATCGGCTGGGTATGGGCGGGGCCGAGCCGGGCGCACCGCATTGAGGAGGTCTTAGGCAACGGGCAACGCAAAACCATGACCGATATGATGGCCCTGCAAACGGACTATCTCTCGCTGCCCGCCCGGACACTCGTGCCGCTGTTGGCTGACCTGTCCTCGCCCGATAACCAAACCGAAAACGCCCTCACCTACCTCCGCAAGTGGGATTTTCAGCTCGCGCCCAACTCCGTGGCAGCCAGTATATACGTGGCCTGGGAAACGCAGTTGCGCCAGACCGTTGCCGCAATGCTCATCCCGGAGAAGGCCCGGCCCTACCTGAAAACGCTGCCCCTGAAACGGGTGATTGACCACCTGACCGCGCCCACCGACAGCCGCGACAGCCTGCTGCTGACCTGCCTGACCCGCGCCGTGGCCGACCTCACCGCCCGCATCGGCCCAGACCCGGATGAATGGGGATATGGACAGGCTAAAAACAAGCACATCACCATCACCCATCCCCTGAGCGCACTCGCCGACGCGCCGACGCGCCAGCAGATGAACCTCGGCCCGATTGCACGGGGCGGCTACGGCGAAACCGTGAACGCCACGGGAAACGAGCTGAACCAGACACACGGCGCATCGTTCAGGATTTTGGTTGATACCGAAGATTGGGACAAAACCCTCAGCATCAACAACCCCGGCCAATCCGGCGATCCGGCCAGCCCGCACTACCGCGACCTGTTTGCCATCTGGGGCCGCAACGGGTATTTTCCGCTGTATTTCTCGCGGGAGAAAATCCAGACAGTGGCCGAAAGTACCACCGTTCTAAAACCCTGAGAAAGCCGGTTCATCACGGATTCAGCGTCGTGCGGGCATTGGTACCATAAATCAACCGTCCCGCACTGCCAACCGTCATGCGCCGGGCGTTACCCTGCGTCCCAACAGGTAGCGTCAGCGCGTGATTGATCAGAATATCGTCGGTAACGGTCGGTATCCGGTTGCACGACCACACCGTTGCATCGGTCCAGCTACCGGCTTTGACCGTGACCATACTGAGGCAAGGCGGGGCGGGCAAAATCAGCAGGCTATAATCTTCGGCCTGCCCCGACCCCTGCCCCGATGCCCCCGGCAACAAACACGGGCCAACGCCACTGCTCAGCAAGGCATCGGCCACAACGCGCACCCGCAACAGGGTGTTGGTGGTGGCCGTTACGGGAATCGGCACGGTGGCCGTTACGGTATTACCCGCGCCAATCAGCGCGGTTTCGCCGGGGTCTGTCAGCACACCGTTGTTATTATAGTCAATATAAATCCGGGCCTGATAACCAATTATGCCAACGCCCTTCACCAACGCGCTGTAACTTAGTCCGGCGGTTACGGTTGTGCTGATATCACAGGCCAGATTAATGTAGTTACTGCCATCATCCGACGATGTTGACGACCTGGCATCAATCGTATTGAACACAAACCGCTCCACGCCGTAACTGCTGCTCAGGCCATTGGTTGCCGATACGCTGCATACGGCCAGAATCGGGCCGGGCCGCACCATTACCGACACTGAAGCGGTGGTGCTGACGGCTCCCGCTTGTTCACAACTCACGCTGTATGTGGTCGTTAGCAACGGCATCACCGACTGACTCGTGCCGCTCCCGGCCAACCCGCCCGACCAGGTCAGCGTGCCGTTGCAATTCGTAGCCGTGAGCGAAACCACACTCCCCCCACAAACCGACGTGGCCGAAGCCGTCAGCACCGGAACCGTGAGCGTTACGGGCGCGGGGGGCGTGTTCGACAAAATCGTCAGCGCATAATCTTCGGCCTGCCCGGAGCCATACCCACCACTGCCCGGCAACAAACATGGCGACACGCTGGCCGAGGGATCGGCCACGACGCGCACCCGCAACGGCACACTCTGCACGGCAGTTGTGGGAATTGGCACGGTGGCCGTAACCGAGTTTCCGGTGCCGGTCAAGACGGTTTCGGTCAGACTATCAAACATACCATCGTTGTTGAAATCAATATAAACCCGGCATCGGTGCGAATTGGTGTAATTCCCTTTCACGAGCGCGGTGTAGCTGCTGCCCGCCGTAACGGTTGTGCTAAAGACGCAGGCCCGATTGATGTAGTTGGCTCCGTCGTTAAACGACGACGACGATGCCGCATCAATGGTGTTGAACACAAATCGCTCCACGCCAAAGTAGTTACCCAACCCATTCGGGGCCACCACAGTGCACAGCGCGGGTTGCGGGCCGCTCACGGCTACCGTTACCGCTGCCGTTGACGAGATGCAGGCGGTTTCGGCGCAGGTAACGCTGTATGCAGTGGTTATGGCGGGCATCGCCGATTTTGTGGTGCCGGTTCCCAAGCCGTCAGACCAGGTAAGCGTACCCGTGCAGTTACTGGCCGTGAGCGAGACGACATCTCCGGCGCAAACCGCTGTTGATGAACTGGTTATGACGGGTATGTTAGCCGTTGTATTGGTCAGGATGGCGGCTTGGCTGTATGGGCAGTTGTTTTTATCGGTAACGGTAACGGTATAAGAGCCGGGGCCGAGGTTGCTGACCGTCTGCGTTGTGGCTCCTGTGTTCCAGCCATAACTGTTGGCTCCCCGGTCAAAATTGGCCGTGATGCTGCCGTTGTTGAGTGCCGGGCCACAGGTTGGGTTTACCGAGGTCAGCGTCAGGCCGGGCGTTGTCGGGTCAATCGCCACCACGCGATACACGTAATCGGGTTGGGTTACGGTGCCAATCTTCACCCCGGCCACCCGCACATCGAAGGCTTTGTCGGTGGTGCTGGTCCAGGCTAAATCAGTGCCGGGGTTCATAAAATCCCAGACAACGGTATTATCACCGTATCCGTTGGCAAGGGGTTGTTGCGTTTGGGGGAGTGTGGCACCGGCTTCGTTATTCACCGTAACGGTGCAACCCGTGAAATCGGCGTTGGGAATACTCAGCGACCACCGCGCCGGAATCAGGTCGCGTGGCACGTAACCGGCGGGCGGAAAGGCCACAAACGGCGGCACCGACGGGGGCGAGACAAACGGATTAAATACCCAAATGATGTCGGTAATATCGGTACTGCCATGCCCAAAACTGCCCTGCCGGGTGTATAGCAGCCAGCGACGGTGGCCCACTGCCGTGTTTCCAGAACCGGCATCGTCCATAAATTGCTTCACCGATTGGGCCGAATGAGACCCGGAAGCAATGTTTGAGTTGTCGGCTCCGCTGTAGCCCGCAGCCGTGTAGCACAGCCAGGTGTTGGGTGGCGTGTGACTGAGCGCGTTGTTGGCTTTCATCATCAGGGCGGCATCCTGCGTGGCGGTGTTGCGCGAGGGGTCAAACGTGGTGTTATCGGTCACGCCTGCCAACCGGCGGTAATAATTGATCCGTTGCAGGGTTCGGCTCTGTGCCAGTGCCGAGATGGACCCCGATACGCAGCCCGCTACCGAACCCGTCCAGCCTAACTCGGTTGTTGTTACTGCCGAACCAAGAAAGTTGGTGGTATAGTCGGCGATGATGGCTGCCCGGTTGCACAAAGTAGCCTTGTTGGGCGGGGCCACCGGAATCGGGCCGGTAGGCAGATCGGTTCGGCGAAGGGGTTCATTGAGCCGAATGGAGTCAGCAGGCAGTGTTTGCCCGGTAACAGCCGTTGCCCATAACAGGCAACAGGCACCGCTGAAGGCAGCGGATGAGAGAGAATAAAACATTACTGAGGCTGTTTGTGCAATAAAGTGAGAAATTATCGCCCGTAATGTTACTCTTTTTTTTGTAAAAACTCTTTTTGTTAGCTGCTTCTGAACCAAAATTAATCTACTGTAACAAGCAACTTATCGCCTGCTCTGTAACGCGCAGCCATTCGTCGGCCCGCTTTAGCGGGTTTTCTGTACTTTTGCGCCCGTACAACAATGCCTCTTACAGACAAACCCGCCCCCAAATGCAGCATACCATTCGCCGGGAAGATGCCCTCGACTACCACGCCAACGGTCGCCCCGGCAAAATAGAAGTCATCCCCACCAAAGCCACCAGCACCCAGCGCGACCTGACGCTTGCCTATTCGCCGGGCGTGGCCGAACCCTGCCTTGCCATTGCCGCCAACCCCGACGATGTCTTTAAATACACCGCCAAAGGCAATCTCGTGGCCGTAATCACCAACGGAACCGCCGTGTTGGGCCTCGGCGATATTGGCCCCGCAGCCAGCAAACCCGTGATGGAAGGCAAAGCGTTGCTCTTTAAAATCTACGCCGATATTGACGTGTTCGACCTCGAACTGAACACCAAAGACATTGACCAGTTTGTGCAGACGGTCAAGATTCTCGAACCGACCTTCGGCGGCATCAACCTCGAAGACATCAAAGCCCCGGAGTGTTTCGCCATCGAAGAGCGGCTGAAACGCGAGATGAACATCCCCGTCATGCACGACGATCAGCACGGCACGGCCATCGTGTCGGGCGCGGCATTGCTCAATGCCCTTGAACTCGTCGAAAAAGACATTGCCACCGTGCAGGTCGTCTTTAGCGGGGCCGGGGCAGCGGCCATCTCCTGCGCCCGGCATTACGTGGGCCTCGGCGTGAAGCCAGAACATATTGTGATGCTCGACATCAACGGCGTTCTCCGTACTGACCGCACCGACCTCAACGACATCACGCAGCCGTTTGCCACCACCCGCGACCTGCGAAACCTGACCGAGGCTCTCGCCGGTGCCGATGTCTTCGTCGGTCTCTCGAAGGGTAATCTCGTTACGCCCGATATGGTCAGAAGCATGGCCGACAACCCGGTTGTGTTTGCGATGGCGAACCCCACGCCCGAAATCAGTTATGAAGAAGCCATCAACGCCCGGCCCGACGTGATTGTGGCAACGGGCCGGTCTGATTTCCCCAATCAGGTCAACAATGTGCTGGGTTTTCCCTTCATCTTTCGGGGTGCGCTCGACGTGCGGGCCACCGAAATCAACGAAGCCATGAAGCTCGCGGCTACCTACGCTTTAGCCGACCTCGCCAAAAAACCCGTACCAGACATGGTGAACATGGCCTACGGCGAAGACAATTTTTTGTTTGGCCGCGATTATATCCTGCCCAAACCCGTTGACCCCCGGCTCCTGACAACGGTGGCCCCGGCGGTGGCGCGGGCGGCCATGGAATCGGGCGTGGCCCGGCGGCCCATTGCCGACTGGGACGGTTATCTGCTGCACTTAGCCCGGCGCATCGGGCAGGATAACCGCATCACGCGGGTCATCACCAGCAAAGCCAAGAGCAATCCGAAGCGGGTGGTGTTTGCCGATGCCGAAAACCTGAAAGTACTCAAAGCCGCGCAACAGGTTCGGGATGAAGGCATTGCAAAGCCGATTCTGCTCGGCGAAGCCCTGATGATTCGGGAGATGGCCTTGCACAACAACATTGATCTGGGCGATATGCCCATCGTTGACCCGCGCTCACCGGAGCAGGAAGCCCTGCTGACCCGGTTTGGTGAACTCTATTTCGAGAAGCGCAAACGCAAAGGCGTGAACGCCCGCGAAGCCCGGAAGTTGGTCAACTACCGCAATTATTTCGGGGCCATGATGGTCGAAACGGGCGAGGCCGACGCGCTAATTTCGGGCCTGACCCGCAATTACCCCGACACGATTCGGCCCGCGCTGCAAATTATCGGCACCGAGCCGGGTGTAAAAAAAGTAGCCGGGATGTATATTCTGCTCACCAAACGCGGCCCGATTTTTCTCTCCGATACCACCGTAAACGTGAACCCAACGGCGGACGAATTGGTCGAGATTACCGAACTCACGGCGCGGGCCGTGGAACGGTTCAACATCAAACCGCGCATCGCCCTCGTAACGTATTCTAACTTCGGCAGTGCCAACGGCGACGACCCCGAAAAGATGAGCCGGGCCGTTGGTATTCTCCAGAAAAAATACCCCGACCTGATTGTGGACGGCGAGTTACAGGCCCACCTGCCATTCGACACAGACTTGCTCCGGCAAAATCACCCGTTCAGCAAACTCGTGGACGAAGGAGCCAACGTGCTGATCTTCCCCAACCTGTCGGCCTCGAACACGGCATACAACTTACTGACGCAAGTAGCTGACCTTGACGCGATTGGCCCGATTTTGCTGGGCCTCAACAAGCCCGTTCACGTCTTGCAGCTTGGCTCATCAGAGCGCGAAATCGTGAACATGGTTGCCATAGCAGTCGTAGAAGCACAAGGGAAATGAGAATCTTAACCGGAATCCAATCCAGCGGGCGGCCCCATCTCGGCAACATTTTGGGAGCTATCAAACCCGCCATCGCGTTAGCCGCCCAGCCCGGCAACGACTCGTTTCTGTTCATCGCCGACCTGCACAGCTTGGTCAGCCTGCGCGATGCTACGCTACGCCGGGAATACGTCCGGGCCATTGCCAGCACGTGGCTCGCGTTTGGGCTTGACACGGCTAAAACCACCTTCTGGCGGCAATCCCGCGTACCGGAGCATACGGAACTGAACTGGTATCTGAACTGCTTCACGCCGATACCGATGCTGCAAAATGCCACCTCATTCAAAGACAAATCGGAGAACCTGACCGAAAGCGGATCGGCCAATGCGGTCAACGCCGGGCTATTTACCTATCCGGTGTTGCAGGCGGCTGATATTCTGCTGTATGATGCCGAACTGATTCCGGTCGGCAAAGACCAGCGGCAACACATCGAGATGACCCGCGACATTGCCGGAGCCGTGAACCGGGCCGTTGGTGCCGATATTCTGACGCTGCCCGAAGCCCGCATTGACGAAGCCCTGATGGTGATTCCCGGCATTGACGGGCGCAAAATGAGCAAGTCCTACAACAACTATATTGACATTTTCCTGCCCGCCAACGAGTTATACAAGGTCATCAAAAAGGTTTTGTCGGATTCGACCCCGCTCGAAGATCCCAAAAACCCGGATACTGACATCACGTTTAAACTGTACTCATTGCTGGCTACACCGGAACAAATTGCCGACCTTCGCCAGCGTTACGAAGCCGGAAACTACGGTTACGGTCACGCTAAAAAAGAACTGTATGAACTGATTATCAGCACGTTTGCCACCGAGCGAGAACGGTTCGATTTCTACATGACCCACAACGACGAACTCGAGCGCGAGCTTCGGACGGGCGAAGAAAAGGCCCGCTTTGTGGCGGGCCAGACAATCGGGCGGGTACGGGAGAAGCTGGGGTTTTGAGCGGTGTAGCGTAAATCACAATGAAATGATTGAATTGCTGCAGTATGTTTTTGCCGAACTCGAAAAACGAGAAATTGCTTACTTGCTTTCGGGAAGTATAGCCTTGAATAGCTATACCGTTCCCCGGTTTACCCGCGACATTGATGTTGTGATTGATCTGCGAACGGATAATTTCGCGGCCTTCTCAGAGATTTTCGTCAATCTGGATTGTTATTTCCACCGTGAAAGTGCCGAACAAGAAATACTGCGGGGAGGGATGTTTAACGTAATTGACTGGAAATCAGGCTATAAAATTGACTTTATTACCAAAAAAAACGTGCCGTTTCACGAAGCGGAGTTTAGCCGGAAACAGCGAAAAACGATTCTTGACGTGGTTGACTGTTGGGTTATTTCGCCGGAAGACCTGATTTTGGCTAAACTCATCTGGATTCAGGAACTGTTCAGCCAGCAACAGGCGCGTGATATTCAAAACCTGATTCAGGACCATTCTGGTCTTGACCGGCAGTACATCAGAGATTGGGTAAATCGGCTGACGTTGAACACCTACAACCTTCTTAAACCGTGAACGATACACCCGAACACGTTCAACGGCTTTATCATGAGTTTTTCCAACGCAAAACCGAAGCCGAACGCTTTTTAATCGGGATAGAGATGATGGAAGACGGTCGCCGGATGGTCGAAACCGCCCTCCGCCAACAGCACCCCGATTGGTCGGAACACGAAATGAAAATCGGGATGTTTACCCGCATTTATGGACGCGACTTCACGCCCGAACAGGTTGCCGACATCATTGCGTCGTTAGGCTAAGACCACAACCGGCAATTCTTCCTCTTCGTCAATAATCACCGCTTTTTTTGGGCTTTTCTTAGCGGCTTTTTTCGTCACCACATCATACAAATCAGTCCGGCGGTCTTTGATGGTTTGCACTGAACCAAACTCGTGGAGTTCTTTCAGCAGGCTCAAATCCACGTCCGTAATCAGCATCATTTCGGTGTTGGGCGTGGCTTCGGCTTTCACGGCATTGGTCGGAAACTGAAAATCAGAGGGCGTAAAGACCGCCGACTGCGCGTAGTGAATGTCCATATTCGGCACGTTGGGCAGGTTGCCCACGCAGCCCGAAATTGCCACGTAGCACTCGTTTTCGATGGCGCGGGCCTGGGCGCAGTGCCGAACGCGGGTGTATCCGTTCTGGGTGTCGGTCAGGAACGGGACAAACAGAATCTTCATCCCGTCGGCGGCTAACAACCGGCTCAGTTCGGGGAACTCGACATCATAGCAAATCAGCATCCCGATTTTGCCGCAATCGGTATCAAACGCCCGAATCTCGTGGCCGCCAATCATGCCGTAATGCCGGACTTCATTGGGCGTGATATGAATCTTGCGAAACTCCTCAAATGAGCCGTCGCGCCGACACAAATAGGCCACGTTATACAGTTTACCTTCCTCGACCAACGGCATACTGCCACCAATGATATTCACGTTGTACGAAATCGCAAATTCGCACATCTTCTGGCGCACAACATCCGTATAATCAGCGAGTTTGCGAATCGCCTGCGGTTCAGGCATATCGTTGAATTCGGCCATCAACGGCGTGTTAAAAAACTCCGGCAGGAGCAGAAAGTCGGCCTTGTAATCAGAAACGGCATCCACAAAAAACTCGATCTGGTCATAAAACGCCTTGATGTCCTTAAAATGCCGCATCTGCCACTGCACCACCCCAATCCTGATAATGGAATCGGTGTGTGGCTTTTTATCTTTTTCGTTGACGTAATAAATGTTGTTCCATTCGAGCAGCGTGGCAAACTCCTTCGACTCGGTATCGCCGGGCAGGTAGCCCCGCAGGACTTTCTTGACGTGGAAATCATTCGAGAGCTGAAACGTCAGCGTCGGGTCATAAATCTCCTTTTGCTTGACCTTGTTGATGTAGTCGCGGGGCGACATCGTGGCCGAGTATTCGTTGTATTTCGGGATGCGTCCGCCGGCCAGAATGCCTTTCAGGTTCAATTGTTCGCAGAGTTCCTTACGGGCATCGTATAACCGCCTACCCAACCGCAGCGACCGGAATTCGGGGTGAACAAACACCTCGATACCGTACAGATAATCACCTTTGGGACTATGGGTGTTGAAGGTGTAGCCACCCGTGATCTGGTAATAATCGTGGTCGTCGCCAAAATCAGCGTAATTAATCACAATCGCCAACGCGCAGGCCACCACTTTATCATCAACCTCAACGCAAAGTTGCCCTTCGGGAAACAGATTGAGTAGCCGATCAATTTTATCTTTACGCCAATACTGCCCGCCAATGCCACTGTATGCCTCAATCATAGATTCTTTGAGGTCTGGATAATCGTCTTTCTGGAGCGTTCTTACGTGAATTCGCATACTGCTTATACCTTGTTAATCAATTTGTTATGTTAAATCTCGGCTTCGTTTCGGCCATCCTGCCTGATTATGACCTGAACAGCGTCCTGAAATTTGCGTCGGAGCATCGGTTTAGTTGCGTCGAACTTATGTGCTGGCCCGCTGATAATGCTGACTCTCGGCGGTATGCCGGTGTAAGCCACCTCGACGTTCATAATTTCGATGTAAACCACATCAAGACATTAACCAAGCAATACGGGGTTTCGGTTTCCGGTCTCGGTTATTATCCCAATCCGCTTGACCCCGACCGCACTAAAGCCGAGTTTTATCGTGAGCATTTGAAAACGGTTATCCGGGCGGCTGCCAAGCTCAGTGTGCCGGTTGTGAACACGTTTATTGGCCGAAATCCGTCGCTCAACATTGCCGACAACCTCAAACTTTATGCCCGACATTGGCCCGAATTGATGCGCGTGGCCGAAGAAAACAACGTCAAAATCGGCATCGAGAACTGCCCGATGTGGTTTTCGGGCGATGAATGGCCGGGCGGCAACAACCTCGCCACCACGCCCGCCATCTGGGATAAACTGTTCGAGATTATCCCGTCAAGAGCATTGGGCCTGAACTACGACCCGTCGCACCTGATTTGGCAGATGATGGACGAAATCAGGCCCATTTATGACTACGCCGACCGATTGCACCACATTCACCTGAAAGATGCCAAATTATACCGCGACAAACTGAACCGTGTTGGCATCATGGCAAACCCGCTTGAATATCATTCGCCTAAGTTGCCCGGCTTAGGTGATGTGCGGTGGGGCGCGTTTTTCGCGGCCCTGACCGATGTCCGGTATCGCGGCCCGGTCTGCATTGAGGTTGAAGACAAAGCCTACGAAGGCAGTCCCGCCGACGTGCAAACCGCCATCCTGACCGCCCGGAATTACCTGAGTCAGTTCTTAGTGTTATGAAACGCTATGGTGCGTGCTATGGCATTGCCAGCACCTGCGCTACGGTGAGGTCGGCAAAACCCGGCACCACCAAATCGGCACGGGTCAGAAGTTCAGGCGAGCCGATGCCAACGGCCCGCATCCCGGCCCGTTTAGCCGCTTCGACACCCGCAACGGCATCTTCAAACACCACACAATCAGCCGGTTGCACGTTCAGTTCAGCGGCTCCGGTCAGAAACACTTCGGGGTCGGGCTTGCTGCGGGTGATTTTGTTGCCATCAATAAGCGCGTCGAAAACATCGGTCATACCGACACGTTCCAGAATCAGGCCCGCGTTTTTCGATACCGAACCGAGTGCGGTTTTCAAACCAGCCTGCCGTACCTGAGCAAAAAATTCGGGAACACCGGGCAGAATATCGCCGGGTGTCATCCGGTTGACCAATTCGAGATACCACTCGTTTTTCTGAGCAGCCAATTGCAGTTTCCGGTCGTCAGGCAGGATCAGATTACCCTGCGCCAAAATCAGGTCTAACGATTCCATCCGGCTGATGCCTTTGAGGGTTTCGTTAAATGACTCGGATATATCGAAGCCGAGCTCGTTGGCGAGCCGTCGCCAGGCTTGATAATGAAAACGGGCGGTGTCAACAAGCACCCCATCAAGGTCAAAAAGAAAAGCGGTAATAGCCATCGTTCGAGTTTGTATTCGGCTGCAAAGTAAGCACCAACCCGCCACACCCCCTGCCGGGAACTTAAAGAAAGGGGCCGGGTTTATACCCTCGAACAAAATACAAGCACTTAAACACGTTTTAATCATGGCCGACGGAACGCACGCTATCGAAGCAACCGACGCGAATTTCAACGAGTTAATCAACTCCGACAAACCCGTTTTAGTAGATTTTTGGGCCGAATGGTGTGGCCCCTGTAAAATGATTGGCCCCGTTGTTGAGCAGTTGGCTGGTGAGTATGCAGGCCGGGCCATTGTTGCCAAAATGGACGTAGATGCTCAATCGAACGTACCGATGAAGTTTGGTATCCGCAGCATCCCGACGTTGATGATTTTCAAGAATGGTCAGATGATTGATAAAGTAATCGGTGCTGTGCCAAAGAACGTACTGGAAGGCAAATTACAAGCGGCTTTATCGGTTACGGCGTAGCCTGCACAATTTTTTCTGCAACAAGAAAGCCCGGCGATGTCGGGCTTTCTTGTTTTTCATACCGTTTATGTTGAACACAAAAAAGTCCCCTCACGGATTTCTCGGTGAGGGGACTTTTGCAATAACTAAGGGGTGGCAGTAACCTACTCTCCCGCCATCGTCCGGCAGTACCATCGGCGACCAGGGGCTTAACGGCTCTGTTCGACATGGATAAA
>JBBRNH010000026.1:0-59534 GCA_038230415.1 Cytophagales bacterium
TGCCATCGAACGCGGCTATGACCGGACCGACGTGCTGTATCGCTGGAAAAATCACGTGCAGCCCGCTTACCGTGAGTTTGTAAAACCCTATAAAGACGAAGCCGATATTGTGATTCCCAACAATACTCATTACCGGAAAGGGCTGGAGGTGGTGGTGAGTTTTCTGAAAACAAAGGTGAAAGAGGTTTAAACACAGTGTCAGGGAGGTTTCACAAAGAACACGGAGAAAAACTCTGTGACCTTTATGAAACCTCCCTGACGCTGTGTTTAAATCTTCTCTCTACACCAACTGCTTCACAAAATACCGTTTCAGCCAGGTATCACCCGCCTGCCGTTTCCAGTCGGTCAGAAACTCGGCTTTGGTGCTGGCAAGTGTGTTAAAAACGGTTGTTTCTTGGGTAATTTTCCCGGTCAGTACCGCCGTTTTAATGCCCGTCATTGGCACGGTTTCCAACGCGCCATCGGCGTTGAGGAAGGCGGGAGAACGGTCGAAAAAGTCAGCGTTGAGTTGTCGGCCAACGGCCTGCAAAAAATGCGTCGAGGCATCAATCGAGCAACCGCTGGGCAGGGTGTGGTCTTCATCAACAGCAATAATCACAAACCGATTCTCGGCGACCTGTGCCGATGCTAACAGCGGGCTTCCGTGCGCGGCCCAAGTGTCAAGAGCCGGTTCGAGGGCGGCTTCAATGGTCTGCACTTCCGGGCCGGTCAGTACGCGATTGGCCTGATAAACCCACACGCGGGCTGCGGGGCTGATGCGGGAAAAATGGATGAACATATTCTTAGTGGTTAGTGGTCAGTGATTAGGAGCAAGCAAAACTGGTCACTTGCCCCTAATCACTGACCACTACGCTAACCCCTGTCCCCCGGCCACGAGTTCCGACAGGTCATAGACGCGGACGTTATGTTCGCGGTTTTGGTTTTTCACGCCGTCGCTCATCATCGTCATGCAAAACGGACAGGCCACGGCAATGGTGTCGGCTCCGGTGGCGAGGGCTTCCTGCACCCGCTCGATATTCACTTCTTTGTTGCCCGGCTCGGCATCCTTAAAATACTGCGCTCCGCCCGCCCCGCAGCACAGGCCGTTGGCTTTCACGCGCTTCATCTCCACAAAATCAGCATCGAGGGCGGCCAATACCCCACGCGGGGCTTCATAAATCTTGTTGGCCCGGCCTAAGTAACACGAATCGTGATAGGTGATTTTCCGGCCCTTAAACGCCTGACCATCCTGCGGTTTCACCCGGCCCTCGTTGATGAGCTGCTGTAAAAACGTAGAATGGTGAATGACTTCGTAGTTGCCGCCGAGGTCGGGATATTCATTCTTGAGCGTGTTGAAGCAGTGCGGACAGGCCGTCACTATTTTTTTGACGTTGTAGCCGTTCAGCACTTGAATATTGGATACGGCCTGCATCTGAAACAGGAACTCGTTACCGGCACGCCGGGCCGGGTCGCCGGTGCAGCTTTCTTCGGTTCCTAAAACGGCGAATTTGATGCCAACGTGGTTGAGAATTTTCACAAAGGCAATGGTCACGCGCTTGTAGCGGTCGTCGAACGAACCAGCGCAACCGACCCAGAACAGAATTTCGGGTTCCTCACCGGCAGCCATCATGTCGGCCATTGTGGGAACGGTGTATGTTTTTTCAGCAGTCATGTTTATTCGTTCAGAGTTTAAAGTTTAAGGTCTAACGTGCTTAACAGCAGTGCGTTAGACGTTATACCTTAAACGACTATTTATTCACTTCCCCGGCCCAGTTGAAGCGGTCGCTGGGCGAGAATTTCCAGGGAGCCATGTTGTTTTCTATGTTCGAGAACATGGCGTTCCAGGAGCCGGGAGCCTGCGATTCTTCCATGACTTTGTACCGGCGCAATTGCACGATAATATCTAACGGGTTAATGTTGATGGGGCAAGCCTCCACGCACGCCTGACAGGTGGTACAGGCGTTGATTTCTTCGACGGAGATATAATCGCCGAGTAGTGATTTATCGTCTTTGTAGTTGTTGCCGTTTTTGGCCCAGCCGCGCTCGATGTCTTCGAGCCGGTCGCGGGTGTCCATCATAATTTTGCGGGGAGACAGTTTTTTGCCGGTAATGTTAGCCGGGCAAGCCGCTGTGCAACGCCCGCACTCGGTGCAGGAATAGGCGTTCATGAGATTGATCCAGCTTAGGTCCTCAACGTCTTTTGCCCCGAACCGTCCGATGGTTTCAGGCGAAGCGTTATCCGGCTGCTGTCCGTTTTCGTCATAGCTGGCGGTGGCCTCGGTGGTTGGCAACCCCAGCATAAGCTGCACCTCTTTAGTAACAGCAGGCATATTGGCAATCTCGCCTTTGGGTTTCAGATCGGAAAAATAGACGTTAGAGAACCCCAGCGCAATGTGCAGGTGCTTGGAGTAAGTCACATATACGGCAAAGGCCAGAATACCCAGGATGTGCAGCCACCACGCGCTGCGTTCATAAAGTTCAAGGCCCGAATCGCTGAAACCGGCAAACAGCGGTTTTAAGGTCTGGCTAATCAGGAAGTCAGGAATCAGGCCTTTCAGCTCACCGTAATGCCCGATTCCCCGGTCGCGCAGCACGGTGTCAGCAGCGTTCCAGGTCAGAAACGCAATCATCAGCACAATCTCGGCCACGAGAATGGTGGTGGCATCGAATTTGGGCCAGCCGCGCAGTTCGCGGTTGCGGTCGGGTTGGAGCCGTTGCACCCCGCCAATGTACCGGCGGCACAAAAACACCACGCATACAGCCAGCACACCAAAGGCCAAGACCTCAAAAAAGTTGATCAAGTACGGATAAACCGGCGTTATATACGGCGCAAAGAGCCGGTGCGTACCCAGAACGCCGTCTAAAATAATCTCTAAGATTTCGAGGTTGATGATTATAAACCCGGCATAAATCACAAAGTGCATCGCCCCAACGAGCAGGTTGCTAAACATTTTCTTCTGCCCGAATGCAACTAACAGCATGATTTTCAGCCGCTCGCCGGGGTTGGCCGAACGGTCTTCGGGCCTGCCGAGTTGGATGGCACGGGCAATGCGTTTCACCCGTTTTGTGACGTAAAAGCCTGTGATGGCAACGGCCATGACAAACAGAATTTGCTGAATATAGGCCATAATTAGCTCCTGATTAAGATTGCGGTTTTGTCGGTTTAAAGCCGGTGTGTTACCTGATTGTTAAAAATATTCCGGGCCACCGTTTGTATCCTGCCCGATAAACCCTACTTTTGCACCCACATTTAACAGTTGCCTGTTCGATGCCTGAGGGTGGCGTAGCTCAGTTGGTAGAGCAAAGGACTGAAAATCCTTGTGTCGGCGGTTCGATTCCGTTCGCCACCACCCTCGTTTCAGATGCCCGGTTATCGCGCGATAGCCGGGCATTTTTGTTTGTATCCGCGATTTTGTTTCGGTTTGTCATGGCCTGAAAAATAGTATGCTTGCATACTATTTTTATTACAAATTTATGACGCAACGGGGAGAAACGCGCATCAAAAATCAGATTTTTTGGGGACTCAACGCAGATAAACGCCTTCCTGATTAGCATCACTCAGGATCACATCTACGTGTTCGGCCAGGGTAGTGCTGAGGGCGTAACCCCGGTAATCGGCAGCAACGGGGTAGCGCGGATGGTTGCGGTCAATCAGCACAGCTACCTGGAGTTTTTTTACTGCCACAGTCAGAAAAGGTTGCAAACTGAAGGCCAGTGTTCGCCCGGTATTCAGCACATCGTCTGCCACAATCACTACTTTATCACCCAAACCAATTACAGAATCAGCATCGGGCATGACTAAGCTGATGGTGGGTTGGGCAGGCTGTTTTTTGTCTAACCGAATCAATATCAACTCGATAGCGAATGGTGCAATGGCCCGCAGTTCATCGGCAAGACGCTGGGCAACGATGAAGCCTTCGCCCGAAATGCCCGCCAGCACCAGTGATGGCTCATCGAAATTGTTTTCGTATATCTGGAACGCCATTCGCCTGATTTTCTGGCGAATCTGGTCGGCAGTGAGAATGAGTTGCATATTTTGGCACAATTTTCGCCATTCAGTAAAGTAAAACCAACAGCCTCTCTCATGAAAACGGTACTCACTCTTTTTCTAATCCTCACTCTCTGCACGGTATCTGTCGGCAGGGCCAACGCCCCGGAAATCACCGAGACCATCCGAATGTCGTTACGGGGTGGTCAGGCGCACGAGCTGGCCCTTTGTTTCGACCGGCAGATTGAACTCGTTATTGATGCCGAAACGGTTGATTTTCCGGTTGTGCGGGCCGAACAGGCCGAGCAAATCCTGAAAACGTTCTTCAAGAAATACCCGCCCCGTAATTTTCAGTACGTTTATCAGGGGTCAACGGCCCGGATGCGCTACTCAACGGGTACTTACCAAAGCAACGGTCAGACGTTTTCGGTTTATGTGCTGATGCAGCAATCGGCACGGCAACCGGGCGGCTACGTGGTGAACACGCTGCACCTGCGGAAATCGTAAGTCTCAGGCCGTCAGTAGCCCCTTCCGGCGCAGCACGGTTTCGGTAAATTTCATGTCCTGCTCGCTGGTAAAAATGCTGAACGGCAAATACAGAAACTGCGCTTTTGCCAGGCCGCGTGTCACAAATTTCACAAACCAGTTGGCGTTGGGGTTTTGGCGCAGCGTTTCGTCGGTGTTCAGATACAGGATGTATGCGTTTTTCTCTTTCTGAACCGTCTTGATCTGTTCCCATTTAATCATGCCCCCCTCTTTGGCATTGACGCGCATGAGAATGTGCCGACTATCAATCTCATAAATGTATTTCTCGAACAAGGGTTTGCTCTGTTCCATTTGCGAGATGCCGGTGATCTGCACAGCCCAGAACAGCACGTATAAAATGGTCAGGATAACGATAAACACGTATATCCAGTAGTTCGGGTAAACCCCCGTCAGGCTCAGAACGGCGTTGAGCAGGATGAGAGCAAGCGGCACAACGGCCCATTTCCAGTTATCCCGAAACCACTGCCGCAATGCCAGGTTGATGTAGGTTTTCGAGTCTAATGCGTATCGTTTTGTTTTTACAGTCATAATGGGGCAAAATTAAGCAACATTATGCCGCTGATTTTTATGCTTTTCACGATTGCGGGTGAATTTCTTCTTTGGTGCTGATTGTCGTATCAATTATTCATTAAATCGGCCCGACTCCACTAATTTAGCCGCGTCTAAAGGCCGGTTATACAAAAACGTTTGCACGGCTGTCGGGGAGCCATCGGCGAGTTGAGCCGGTATTTCGCGCCGGACATACAGCCCCGACCCATCGGCCAGCACACCCTCATAGTGGTCTAATTTGTCGAGAATATCACCGGGATTGTGCAGTTGCCAGATTTCGCCGTGAACCCGGCCCGGTGCATCGGCATCGAAAATGGCTCCCGGAAAATAACTGATTCGGTACAGGTATCCCTGAAAACTGGCCGGGCCAACCAGCGTGGCATTGGCGTGAAGATGCCGGGCAAAGCCGTTCTGGAAGCCCTGCATGAGGGTTCCGTAAACAAATAACAAATCCGTTACACGGGTTTCGGCAGAAGTTGACATCGGGTTAAGTAGTTTTGTTTCGTAACTTTAGCACCATCACCGCAAATTTTGCCCGCTATGTACGAGAAAAATATCGGAACCAAGCAAAAAGCACTCCGTATTAATCTGGATCGCCGGATTTACGGCTCCTTCGCCGAAATCGGCGCGGGGCAAGAAACAGCCGCCGTGTTTTTTAAGGCCGGGGGCGCATCGGGAACCATCGCCAAAACGATCTCGGCCTACGATATGACCTTCAGCGACGCAATTTACGGCCCCGAAACCAGCGGACGGTACGTTTGCGAATCGAGGCTGCTGAAAATGCTGAACCGCGAGTATAATCTGATGAACGTGCGGCTGGCCGAAAAACGCGGGGCCGACAGCACGTTTTTTGCGTTTGCCAATACCGTTGTGGCCCTCAACTACCAGAAAACCAACGAAAGTCACGGGTGGTTGGGCTGCCGGTTTCAGATAAATCCGTTGGGGGGCTACAACGATGTGATTATCCACGTCAGAATGCGCGACAACGAAAATGTACTGCAACAGCAGGCCCTCGGCGTGATTGGCACCAACCTGATTTACGGCTGTTTTTATTACCAGCAATCGCCCCAGACACTGCTGCTCTCGCTCTTGGATGACCTCACGCCGGAACGGATAGAAATTGACATGATTCGGTTTGACGGGCCGGACTTTACCGACGTTGACAACCGCCTGATGAGCCTGCATTTGGTCAGAAACGGGTTTACCGATGCCGCACTCTTTGGCCCCGACGGGCGGATGCTGCAACCGTCAGAGGCTCTGTACAAGAAAAACATTCTGGTCATGCGCGGGCGGCTCCGGCCCGTCACCAACGTGCATATCGATATGATTGACAACGGGTTGAAGCAGTTTAAAGAAGAACCCGACGTTGACAACAGCAAGGTGGTGATGCTCTCGGAACTGACGCTGCACAACCTGCAATCGAGCAGTACGGGGTTTGACGAGAAGGATTTTTTAGACCGGGTTGATATTCTCTGTTCGCTCGGCCAAACGGTGATGATCTCCAACTACCACGAGTATTTCCGGCTCGTGGCGTATCTGTCGCAGCTAACCAAACTCAAAATCGGGCTGATCGTCGGCATTCCTAACCTCGAATACATTTTTGAGGAGAGCCACTATGAGTTTCTGGCGGGCGGTATCCTGGAGTCGTTTGCCACGCTCTTTAGCCGCAAGGTGAAGCTGTTTGTGTATCCCACGCTTCGGCGCGATGGCTCGGTGTATTCCTGCCAGGATTTCAAACTCGCCCCGCACCTGCAACCGTTGTTTGAGTTTTTGACGGCCAACGACAAAATTGAAGCCATCACCGATGTCAACGAAGAGAATCTGCACATTTCTACCGACTGGGTAATCGAGCAGATTCAGCTCGGCGAACCGGGCTGGGAGACGATGGTGCCGGCCAGTGTGGTGAAACAAATCAAAGACAATTGCCTGTTTGGGTATCCCTGCGAGGTTGAATACACGCCCATCGGCGAGCAGGTTCGGCAGCAGGTAGAGGTGGCCGAGGAGGTGTAGTGGTAAGTGATTGGTGGCAAGTGGTAAGTCCTACCGGAAAATACCCGGCAAGCGAAGCCACTTACCACTTAACACTTGCTACTTACCACTTATCACTTCTTAAAATACCGAATCATTTCGCCATAACCCAAGCCCATCCCCAGCGCGGTAACGGCCTGCGTTATCCGTTTGGTTTTGGTTTCAACGGTTTTGGCTTGTTCTATCCACTTAGAAAAGTAGTTTTGGTGGCCTTTGGGCAGCGTCTTAAAATAGGCCAAAGCTGCCGGGTCATCGTCGAGGCAGAGCATAAATTCGGCAGATTGCGGCAGGGACGAATCATCAAACGCCAGCGTGACCCGTAATGTGGCCCCGGCATCTTTGCCCGTTCCCCGGCGCATTTGGGCATTAATCGGAATCATAAACGCGCCGGGAGTTTCGGCAGCCACGCCCATCGGTATCAGCGCAACCTGCTTAATGGTATGGTTATCAAGGGTTCCCTTCACCCGAAACGACGTTTTCTGGCCGGGCCGCAACGCGTCGGTCACGTCGGTTGGTATTTCGATATAGGCCCAGCCGAAGATACTCCGGTCTGCATATTCATCATTAGTTCCGAATTTCTGGATGAGTGCCGTGAAAGAAAGCATCTTCTTACAGTGTGATTAATTGGCTAATAGCGGTTCAGCGCGGCCCGCAACGATTCCGTTAATTCCTGCACCAAACTTGCCGGTTGCAACACCCGGAGGTGGTCGCCGTAGCTGCGGAGGTGCATGAGCAAATCACGGTTGGGGGCCAGCCGGAGCCGCACCACGCAAGCCGCGTCATCGTCCTGAATCACCTCCTGCGACTGGTGAATGGGTTTTGCCTTAACATACCGGCCAAACAACGGCGAAAACGACAACACAATTTCTTCGACCGGGCCGCTGCTGTCGGTAATGCCGTAGATGTGGTTAAACAACTCACTGACGCTGGTTAGCACGGCGGGCGGCACGGCGCAGGGGTCACTCGTAATACGGAGGTCGTTCATGCGGTCAAGGGCGAAGGTACGCTCGCGGCCCGTTTTTTCGTCGTAGCCAATCACGTACCAACTGTCCTGCACTTCGCGCAGCAAAATCGGGTGCAGGGTGCGGAGTTTGGGCGGTTCGGCGGGTGTGCCAACGCCGTTGACCGGCCCGGTTTCTTCATGTTTTTTGTAGCGAAACGCAATTTGCCGGTTTTGGTTGATGGCCCGAATCAGCACCGGCACGTACTGGCGATTACCCCCCAGAACTTTCTCTTCCACATACACCACCCGGCGCACCGGGCCGGTGTCGGCTCCCGGCTCGGTTTTCACCTCCCGGATAATATCCAGACTCTGCCGCACTTTCTGGAGGGCGTTGCTGAGTTCACCGGCAATAGAACTACCCTGCGTACCGGCCAGCACCTCGCGGGCGTAGTCCATGGCTTCCATATCATCGGGCGAGAGCATAAGCCGGAGCAGCCGAAACTGCGGGTCGGTGTAGTAATAACCGTTGCGCCGTTTGCAGTAGGCAATGGGCGCGTCGTGGTCTTCGCGGAGCCGCTGAATGTCTTTTTCGAGCGATGAAATAGACCGGATACCGCATTTATCCTGGCATAACTCAAACAGTTTTTGCTTGGAAAACTGGCGCGGATACCGGCTGATAATCTCATCGATCAGGCGATACCGCTGGAAGGCGGAGCGGGTTATGGGCATAGTGTGTTGCGAGTTGCTGTTTCCGTTTTTTACCCCAACTCCATAAAAAGGGCAGGGTTTTTGGGCTGCCTGAGTAGTTGCTTAATTCTTCACTGACAGCCACCGCCACAAATACCGACACGCCACCGTTCTGTACGGTTGCCAGGGTTCGGCGATTTCGTGCAACTTTTTGACGAGGGCGCGGCCTGTCAATCCCGCTGTTCGTTCGGGGTAGGCGCGAATCATTTTCTGCCGGATCACCAGATCGTCAACCGGAAACACGTCGGGCCGGTCCAGCACAAACATCAACAGCATCTCCACCGTCCAGCGGCCAACGCCTTTGATTGGGGTGAGGTACTGAATAATCTCGTCGTCGGTTTTTGCCAGCATCGTCTCCAAATCCATTGGGTTGGCCTGGGCAAACGCAGCCACGTTTTGCAGATAACCAACTTTCTGGAATGATAGCCCCGCGCTGCGTAGTTCGGTCTCTGTTTTCAGGAGCAACAGGGCCGGGGCGGGGTAGCCATCGGAAAACAGCAGCCTGAACTTGCGAAAAATAGAATCGGCGGCCTTCACCGAAATCTGTTGCGAGACAATGCTTTCGAGCAGGGCGAGGTACAGATCGTCGCGCCAGTCGCTGTCGGCGGTTTTGGGTGCGGGCGTTTCGGCAATGATGGCGGCCAGAACGGGGTCTTGGCCGAGGTGAGCGAGTGCGGTTTCAAGATTCATATCGCCGTAATTTGCACAAAATTGGTTGAAATGAGCAAAAAACGCCGGTATCAAACGTACCAAAAGACACTTGGAACTTCGCCCGGAACCGTCACCTACGTTGGGCAGGAGATCGAACACGCCACAAGCGTTACCCGTATCGAATACAACGAAGCGGATTATCACGTTGACGATTCGGGTAAAATCAGCCTTTGTACACTGCCCCATACCAAAGCCCCGCACATTACCTGGATTGATGTGGACGGGATTCACGAACCGGCTGTGATCGAGCGGATTGGGCAGCAGTTTCACCTCCATCCGTTGCTCCTCGAAGACGTTGCCAACACCGAACAAAAGCCCAAATTAGAGCAGTATAATGACACGATTTTGTTCGTGACGATGAAAATGCTCTATTGCGATCAGCAAACGATGGACGTTGATGCCGAGCATATCAGTTTGGTGTTGGGGCATAATTTTCTGATTTCGTTTCAGGAAGAGCGCACCGCCGATATTTTTGAGCCGGTGATGGCCCGCATAGAAGCCGGGGCCGGTAAAACGCGCCGGGCCGGGGCCGATTATCTGCTGTATTCGCTGATGGATGTGGTGGTTGATAATTATTTTCTGGCCCTGGAAGCTATCGGTGGTAGCCTCGACGAGCAGGAAGACCTGATTATCCGCAACCGCGCCGAACAAACAACACTCTCGACCCTCTACGAGCTTAAACGCGAACTCGCCCTGACCCGGCAGTATATCTGGCCCCTGCGTGAGATGATTGCCACACTCCTGCGCGACGAATCGGTACTGGTGAAACCCCACACTCTGCCTTTCCTGCGCGATCTGCACGACCACGTAACGCAACTTATTGAAACGGCAGATTCGTACCGCGAGATCATTCACAGCCTGATGGACGTTTATCTCTCGACGGTGAGCAACCGAATGAATTCAGTGATGAAAACGCTGACTATCTTCTCGGCTATTTTTATGCCGCTGACGTTCATTGTGGGCGTTTATGGCATGAATTTCGAGAATATGCCGGAGCTAAAATGGCACTACGGCTACTTCATGGTGCTGGGCTTGATGGTGGTGGTGACAGCGGGGATGATTGTTTATTTCAGACGACGGGGCTGGCTATAATCCACAAAAACGCCCGGCATTGGTGGTATGCCGGGCGTTTGCGTTACTACGTTGCACACAGAGCCGTCCGAGTGGCCGACGTGCAAGCGTGTAATTGCGTTACTTTACGATGCTGACGAGTTTGTTAAACTGCTTATCTGTTGAACCAACCGCCAGGTTGTAATTACCAACCGGCAGGCTGTTGAGGTCGAAACGGCCCCGGCCCGCGATCAGTACGTTGTTATAAACCAGTTCGTTATCGGCGTTGTAGAGCCAGATATTCAGGTTTTTTACGTTTTGTGACGACATCACCACCTCAATTTTGTTGGGTGCATAAGTAGTTACGGTTGGCAGGCTCAACTGGCAGGCCGATTGCTCGTTGATGGTTAACGCGTTGCCATTCACGGCTATATTCTGGCTATAATACCAGGCATCGGCTTCGGCAGTAAGTTTGTAATCACCGTCGGGCAGGCTGTTGAAGTTGAACAGGACTGCCGGTTTTGCCAGGTTTTGGCCGTTACGCTGCTTTACCGGCCCGTTATACAGCACGTTACCATCGGCATCTGTCACCGATACGATAACGCGGCTGCTTCCCAGCGGCAGGTTTGCCGGGATATACAATTCAAACTTTTTGTTCTCGGACTTCAGTACTCTCACCGGGGCGGCCATCCGCGTGGTCAACTCCGGCTTGTCGTCGGCGTTGGCAGTTGAGATGCCGGCCAAACTCGTCATCGCCAGCATCAGCGTGGCAATTGAGATACGGACTTGTTTCATTGGTGTTTGCTTTGGGTTTGTGTTTTCCCGATGCAAAGGTGAACTCGGCCAATGCGGTAATGCAATAGTTTTTCGCTGACGGTCAGTAGATTAGCCAAAGTTCTTGCTTTCGTGCAACATTGTATTATTTTAATAGCCTGAAACATGGAAACGTGCAAAAGATTCCTCTGAATATCGGCTGTCTTGTATTTTTCTAATACGTTGAAAAAATAGAATTATACAATTTCAAAGCAATACTTCCTGTAAGAATTGTGCAAAAGACCGCTGATTGCCTTGATTTCGACAATGATTACACTGACTCACGAATAAATCAGCGAAATCAACTTTTAGAATCAATGTAATCTGTGGTCACGTCAGATTTCGCCTGTTCATACAAATCGGCGTTCATCGGCAGGTAGTGCCATTCCATTTTGTTTTCCATGTAAGAAACGCCTTTGCCTTTCACGGTGCGGGCAATGATGGCTTTGGGCTTACCACTGCGAGACAAGTTCAGCGCGTCAATTGTGGTTAGGAGCGCGTTAATGTCGTGGCCGTCGGCTTCAACGGTGTCGAAACCCATTGCTTCCCATTTGCGCGGGTCGGCAGAGTCACCCAGAATGTCGGCAGTGCTGCCGAAGCCCTGCAACCCGTTTCGGTCAACCAGCACCACAAGGTTATCGAGACCTTTGGCAACGGCGTAATGGGCAGCCTCCCAGGTGGTGCCTTCGTTGGTTTCGCCGTCTGACATCAGCACATACACCAACGAGTCGTCGCCCTGCAACTTTCCGGCGTGGGCAATGCCCGTGCCAATCGGCAAACCGTGACCGAGCGAGCCGGTAGCAAACGGAATGCCCCGGTGTTTGTTGGGTGCGGGGTGGGCGGGCAGCGTGGTGCCGTCTGTATAAAACGTTGCCAGTTCGTCGTCCGAAATATCGCCGAGGTGGTTCAGGCAGGCGTAAAGCGCGGCAGCCGCATGGCCTTTCGAGAGCAAAAACGTGTCCTGTTCGCGTTTGCGGAGGATAAGCGTGGCAATCATCAGGTCAATGCAACTCAGCGAAGCCCCGATATGCCCGGCGTTGGCCGCGTTATACAGGCCCAGAATCGTAAGCCGAAGTTGCCCGGCGAGGGCTGAATGTGTTGTCATAGTGGTTCGTAGTTTGTGCAGGGCGGCCTGTGCCGTTTATGGTTTGTGGTTAGCTGCCGCAGAAGTACGTTTGCGGCAGCTAACCACAAACCATAAACTACAAACCCACTCAGTATCTGTTTTCTTTTAAACCAAAAATAGGCTGTTTCTGGCCGGTTTTGGCCTTTATCAGCACAATGTTGTCATGTTCGTTGGCATCAATACGTTGGATGTACTGCGCGGTTTTTGGCAGATACACATTCACCAATTGTGCGTCTAAAATGGCATACGGGAATGTGGTCTTATCTATTTTTTCGGAATAGATGACCCGGTTCATATTCGGATACACGATTGTGTCGCCGGGGGCGTATCGCTCGTTGATGGTCTGCGCCGAAGTCCAGTACGGGTTTTTCAGTCTTGGCTTCTCAAACTGGGTGTATTTGCCGTTTTGCCCGGCATAAATACTGCCTAAAACCTGCGCCACAAATACGGCCTGCACCGCCAGCCCCGCCCCGATTGGCGCAGCAAACCACCACCGTAACCCGGCCAATTGCTGCAGGCCCATTGCCACCAGAATACAGATGTATGGAAATGAAAACCCCGAATACCGTTGGGTGATGCCAAACGTATGCCCGCTTCGCCAGGCCATGAACAGCAAAAATAACGTCGGTACAAACGCCAGCAGTACCAGCAACACCGTCAGCCGAAAGAACGGAATTGGGTCAATCTTATCGGTTCTTCCTGTCTGATTATCAACGGATTGTGATTGCTTCTCAGCGCGGATGTGAGCAGCAATATAGCTGCCGATGAGATACACAAAAACCGGCGCGACAGACAGCACCAAAAACCGCAATGGCACCACTGAATAAATTGGTAAGCCAACAATCAGTACGGTCAATACACTGATTTTTAGCCAGATAGCCGGATTTTTGTTGTGTTGATAGCGGTAAATCAGAGCCGTACTGATGCCGCCGAGCGTCAGGGACAGGGCCGCGTTTTTCAGTCCGGTCAGGGCCGCGCCGAGACCGTTGGTAAACACAAACAGGTCGGCAAAAATCGGCACGGCGCGAACGGCAATATTCGGGATGGTGGCCGGAAGAATCAGGCCAAACGGCGAGCCGGTGGGGTTGGTGAGGGCAATGTTGCGGTAAAACTGCGCCTGATAATTAAGCGTGAAGAACGTGTATTTGCCGCCACCAAATACAAACCAGAGCGATACCAAACCCAGCCCAATGGCCCCCGTTGCGGCCAAGGACAGCCAGGTTCTTCCGTTTCGCAAATACAGCGCAGCATAGAGTCCATGACAAAGAAACACCGTCACGGCTAAGTAATGCGACAGAACCGACGTAACGAAAATCAGGCCGTAAGCCACGAGTAACCCCGCTGACCGTTGACGCATCAGCAGCAAAAATACGTGCGTGGCTAAAAGCGTCAGAAAAAACGTCATCGAGTAGTTTCGGGCAACCTGCGCGTAGGCCACAAAAAACGGCTCGACAGCGGCAACGCCAGCCGCCAGCAACGCTAAACGTTCGTTGCGAAAATGCGTTCGGACAAAAATAAAGAGCAATAAAACCGTCAGCGTACTAAAAATCAAGGAGGGAAACCGGATGGATAAGTCGCTCATACCGAACACCTTAATCCAGCACCACAACACGCCGTAGTAAGCCGGGCTGTTGCCAATGTCGCCCCGGATATTGGCTTCCACAAAGTCGGCGAAGGTCTTGGGCTGCCAGAATTCGGCGGGCGTAAAAATCGGTTTCGAGAAAACGGCCTGTTGATTAGCACCTTCTAAACAAACGCCCTGACTGATGAGAAGCGTTGATTTCTCGTCGAAGAAAAGCCCGTAGCGGTCGGCGTTGTAGAACCGTAGTGCGAAGGCAAGGAGTAAAATGCTGCCTACGATCAGGCGTGTGTTGCGGTTGGCGAGTTGACCCATCGCGGGTAAAATTACAACTTCACAATCGTAAACCGGGCCTACACCTCAGTAACATCGAAGCCGAGACTTCGGAAATAATCCAGTACCGCTGACTGATGCACCGGATCATTGGAGCCATAACGACCCGATAAAAAATTGATATACAGCGTATTATCACTGCCAAACCATAATTCATTTCCCTGAAAAGCGGGCTTGCCACCCGTAATGTTTGTATGACACATAATTCCCCGGACGGCAGCCGTGTTGGGGGTTTCTTCACGAATTAGCCGTACTCCGTCTTCATCAATTACCCATAAGTATCGGCTCTGATGGGGCGTGTTGCCCCGAATGATTTCTGGATTGGTCAGGATACAGTTTTTGGGGAATTGACCAGAAATAAGGTCAAAAATGTCGTTTGCAAAAACGATTGCTTCACCTTCCAAGATTTCACGGGAAAAAGCGCGACGCTGAAACGGAACAATTGCCGGGCCAAGCCGCGCAACCCAGTAATCGGAAAGTTTCATGAAATTCGGGCAAGTGTCTTTTCCCGAACTTCTTCAACTTTTGCCAGACCGAACTGGTAAACGGCATCCAACGTACTAATGGGGGTGAAATCAGTAAATTCAGCTTTTGTAAATTCATTCTTTTGGTCAATCAGATAGGACTTGCTGTTGGCATGGGCCATGAATAAAACCGGAGAATGAGCCAGTAACGTAGCTAAAACCGCTTCGTCGAGCCGTCCCGTGTGGTGCAGGGTAGCAGCTACTTTTTCGGTGCCGACAATGGCTTCTAATTGCCACAATTTACTGTCTTTCAGCACATTGGGTGGCAAGTCTATCGTAATCACATCGCCCCGATACAGCACGGTTTCCGGGGTTGCGGTGGTGTATCGGCGGAATTGCCGAAATAACTCGGTTCGTTCTTCGGGGGTCATCGCTTCCACCGCACGTAACACATTTTCAACTGCCGGGCTTTCCATTTGCTATCTGCGTTTGCTGGATAAAGTTACTGATTTTTCACGTTCCTGCCGTTGCTCACAACTTCACAATCGTAAACTCGACGCGCCGGTTGAGTTTGCGTTTTTCTTCGCTTTCGTTGTTGGCAATGGGCTTGCTTGGCCCCCAGGCTTTGGTCTGAATCCGTTCGGCCACGATGCCTTTGCCGGTCAGGTAGTCTTTTACCACCCGAACGCGGTCTTCCGAGAGTTTCATGTTTGGCTCCCATTCACCCTGATTGTCGGTGTGGCCTTCAATCAGGAGTTCCATCTGCGGGTATTTGCCCATCATGTCAAACACGCGGTCGAGTTCGGTATTGGCTCCGGTCACGAGGTCGAATTTGCCCTGCTCAAACAGCACCTCACGCATCACAATTTTGGCCCCGGCCACAATCGGAATCACGTACAGGTTGCGTTTAATGTCGCGGAATCGTTTGTCTTTGCTCAGGTCGAGCGTTTCGGTGGCCGGAAAATACCCTTCTTTGTTGGCCGAGAGGGTATAGGTTTTCTGGGTCGGCAGAATCATTTTGTACTCGCCCGTTTCGGGGTCATACTCAACCTGTTGCTGTTCTTTGTTCTCCTGAAACAACTCGGATGCCACCGACGACGACACGGGTTTTTTGCTCACCGCATCCAGCACTTTGCCCGATACGATTGCCACCGGATCGGGCTTGATGGCGGCATAGAGTTTAAGCCGGAAAATATCGTCTTCGCCCAGCGTGTTGGCGCGAGACGAGAGATACGCGAAATCGCCGGAGGCCGGGATCGTGAAATACCCGTCCCATTCTGCCGTGTTGATGGCCGGGCCGAGGTTTTCGGGTTCGCTCCATTTCGTCCAGGAATCATCTTGTCGGCGGGTCACAAAAATATCGCCGTTGCCGAATCCGGGATGCCCGCCCGACGTGAAATACAGCGTCCGGCTATCGGCGGCAATGAATGGTGAACTCTCGAAATCTGCCGTGTTCAGCACCGGGCCGAGGGTTTTGGGTTCGCTCCAGGTTTGGTCGGGCTGCCGGAAGCTGACGTAGAGATCGCGGTTGCCTTCGGTGTCTTTGCGCTGCACGGCCAGCACCATCGTCTTGCCATCGGGCGAGACCGAAAACTCTAACTGATTGTCAACGTGGGTGTTGTAGTTATTTTTTATGATGCACTCAACGGGTTGGCCCCAGCCGGTTTTACTTTTGGTGGCCTTAGAAATCCCGAACGACAGCCCGCCGTCGGGTTTATAAACGTTGATGAGGTAGATTGTGCGGCCATCGGGAGCCATGCCGCTGATGGCGTTGTCGCCCCCGTTGTTGATCGGCGAACCGATGTTTATGGCTTCGCCCCAGCGGGTAGGCTGGCCCGGCCCGGCTGTTTCGAGGCTCGAATACCAGACATCCTGCTTGTTGGCCCCGCCGATGTTGGCCTTGTTGAAATTACGGGTAAAGTACAGCGTCCGGCCATCGGGTGCAATCACGGGGGCCACCTCCTGCCCGGCGGTGTTGACGAGCTTACCGAGATTTTCTTTCTGGATTTCCTTCGGCGTGTCTTTCGATACATTGACCACCGCCTGAACTGGTGCGACTCCGTCTGACATCCCAACGGCATCAATCTGGTTGGGGCCGCGCAAGGCGGTAGTGTTCAAATAAATTTTAACCTCGCTACCGATGATGGTGCTGTCTTGTGGAAAAATCCGCAGCAGCCCTTCTGAACGCGGGCCGGGCGTTTTGTTTTCATAAACGGGGTATTCGCGACCCTTCTCGTCCAGAATCACCACCCGCGTAATGGCTCCGGGGTTCACGTTTTCGGCAATCACTACCTGCCGCGCGGGCATCGGTTTGGCAAAGGCCACGTGCAGCCATTCGTCGCCCCCGTCGGGGTACATCGGTGACCACGCGCAGGGGGATTCGCCTAATTGGGGCAGTTTGGAGGGCGGGCCGAGGGCCTGCACCGCCCGCAGTTGGCGGCCTTCGCCCCGGTCGGTTGTGATGCGCCCTTCCGATGAGAAACCCACCACCCGGCTGGCCCACTGCACCACCTGCGCCCGGCCCGGCGTGGATAAAAACACACCGAACCAGACTAAAATCGCTCCCGCTAAAACCTGTTGAACACGCATATCAAGAATACCAGCAATAATTGTGCAAGCCAAGTTAAGAAAGTTTCGGTTTGCATGATTTATCCCGCTGGCTTGATTCCTCGAAGATGGCTTTTCGGGCCGGGCAATAGTAGCCAAAGAGCGGAGCCTATTCGCTGGCGTGAGGGGGCAGACCTTTGTACCGATTGACGTATGTGGCTTGCACCTGATTAGAAAAATCCTCGATCCGCAATGGGGAATCCTGACTTGGCACAGTGGCATTAATCTCCCCTGTTTCCGGGTTCCAGAGGGCAAGTGAGATTGCCTCAGCCCGGTGCGCTGCGTCGTCGGAGCGGATGCGTTTTGACAGGCGCTCAAGCGTTTGAATAATTGCTGATAAGCGTGGTTCGCTGATGCACGGTTCAGGAATGACTACTATAAACGCCACTACTGCGTGCGGAAAACGACTGTGTACAGTGGTGGCTTCGGTGGCTAAATCATTGATCATATTCTGCCAGTTTTTGCCAACACTTTTTGCGTCATTCAACGATTTTGAATCGAAAGCGAATCGTATGCCATCGGGCCGATACCCTACATCAAAGTTCTGCGGTCGAACGCCACCAATTACCCGAACCGGGCCTATTTCAACACAATCTGGCTGACTGGGCGTAAGAGCGTTTCGATTGGGGACTATGATTGGTACATTACCTAACATAATGGATAACGCACGGCCAACTTCTTTGTCAAAGATTTCGCACAGTCCGCTTGATGAATAGGGTGGGGAGCGGCTTAGGCTCCCGTCATTATCGTACCACGCTTGTCCAAATGGCAGCAAATCGCCGGGCTTAATCGTCAGCGTTGGCATATCTCGTAACAGACCCATCAGTTATCGTTTGGTTTGTGGGAGACATATTTTCGGTTAGTGCGTCGCTCCGAAAGTTTCGTCCAGATGGTTTTCAGTCGCAGGCAGTCCGTTGCATCAAGGCCAAGTTTATCATGCAGTAGCTGATTCGTAATTGCCAGAATGTCAGACCCTTTACCATTCCGTTCCAGTTTGTCTAATTCATCAATATCGAGTCTTACATCATCAAAGAAAGGAACTGGCAAATGACCGGCCTCGCCTGGTTCAATCTCCAGAACACCCCCGCCGTAGGAACGGCCAACTATTTCGGCAAACGCGAACGTAAGCACATTATAGAAAGAACCGGCGAGTTGTGTAGCATCTAAAGGCCGCAACAGGCGCATTCGATGCACGGTATCCGTTGACGTAGCTTTGGTACAGTTTGCCACCAATTTAGGAAAGCGGTATATCTGACGGAACATAAACGCATCAGGTGTCCAGATGCTTGGCACAGAATACCAGACTGGGCGAATCCGGCATTTATACCCCGTCTGTACGCCAAGTTGTTCACCCTCGTCTATGTATTTCTTTAGTGAATCAGATAGCACGGCTGATTTTGGCACATCCAATAACCAGCAACCCGCCCCGGAAAGTCGTTGGCTCTCGTGGTCTGTATCGGCATATACCAAGCCTGGTAGTTGGGCGGTGCGGCCCACGAGCGGATGCACAAACCCGTGCAGCTTGCGGTCAATAACGTCCGTTTCGCGCTGAACAAAAAAAGAATTATTGCCCGTTACTACACCAACCTCGACCCGCGCAAAATCGGCCAATCGGGGTATATCGACCCGCCTTGATAATAGTTGAATCAATTCGATTTCAGCCGGTTCTAAAAAGTAAAGTGTCCATTTATCACGCGCCTGAATCAGGGGTTTGTGAGCGTTGCTAATTGTCAGTTTAGAAGCTAACGTGGGCAAGTCGGTCATATCGGTAAGTTCCACGATGTCTATTGTGTGGGCCGCTGTTGACCCCCGTTCGGCCAGCAAGAGAACTACCTCTTGCTGAATCCCATCAAAAACGAGCTTGCGGAAAGAAACAATGGTAATAGATGCAAAGTACCTGGCTAAGTAGGCACGGGTTTCGCCCGCGTACCCAACCTGGAGTAGTTCAGCAGGAATAACCATCGCTAATCTGCCGGTTTCGGTCAGGCGTTGAGCCGACGCGATCAGAAAAGGAACCCAGGCATTTGTCAACCGGCTGGGGTGCAACCCTGCTCGTTGCATTTCAGCGAAAGCCCGCTGCCGTTGATCTTCGGGAAAGGTATGAAACCGCAGGAATGGCGGATTGCCGATAACGGCATCAAAACGCTGCCCATACAGTGGCATTTCCTGAGTAGAAAACGCTAATTCTGAGTCAGAACCCAACGCCGTAAAAAAATCGCCCGTCGAAACAATCGCCTGACTATCTAACCCAAGTTGCGCTAACCGACCTCTGGCTACGGTTGCTTCTGAATGGAATAACTCAGTGGCTTTTAGCTGTTTAGAACATTCGCAGGTTGTGGCTCCTAAAGTCAGTAACTGCCGGGCTGCCGATTCTAATACAATTCCATCTCCACAACTTGGCTCCAGAACCCGGTCAGTCTTGGCCCTGACAACCCATTCTGCCAAAAATCGGGCAATCGGTGCGGGCGTGTAATAGCCGCCCCGTAGTTTTGGCGTTATGGTTTCTGTCGTAACAATTTCAGAGGTATTGTAGTCCTGCACAGGGTAAGGTCAAGTAAGCGTTCGTCAAATATGCCGTAAAATCTGGTCTTAACAAAGAAGCGAAATTTGGTTCCTCGGTGATGTTTTGGTAAACAGTGACCGCAGCAATTCTGCTCACCTTGAAAAGATAGCTTGTCCCCTTCTGCTATATTTTATTTGGCCTATCGGTGATTTAGCGCAAGAAAATTTGCCCTGTACTGCCTGCTCCAACCGAAAAAAGACTTTCTTTGCCTATCTGTTACGTCGCCAGCCGACACAAACTCAACCGCTCAATGCCCGCATTTACGCTCGGAATCGAAGAAGAATTTCAGACCATCGACCCCATCACGCGAGACCTGCGCTCGCATATGTCAAAAATCGTGGAAGGGGGAAAAACCCAACTCCACGAGCAGGTGAAGGCCGAAATGCACCAGTCGGTGGTGGAAGTTGGCACCGCTATCTGCCGCGATATTCACGAAGCCCGCGAGGAAGTAACCAACCTCCGCAAACTCGTAATCGAACTCGCTGACCGCGTAAACCTGAAAGTCGCAGCCGCCGGTACGCACCCGTTTTCGCGCTGGGAAGACCAACCCATCACTTCGCACCCGCGCTACGATCAAATTATCGAAGAAATGCGCGACGTGGCCCGCTCTAACCTCATCTTCGGGATGCACGTTCACGTTGGCATGGAAAACCGGAGCATGGGCCTGCACATCATGAACACGATGCGGTATTTTTTGCCCCACATCTACGCCCTCAGCACCAACTCCCCGTTTTGGCAGGGCCGTAATACGGGCTTCAAGTCGTACCGCTCAAAGGTGTTCGACAAGTTTCCGCGCACGGGCATCCCCGATTTTTTCAGCAGCATCCACGAATACGACGACTACGTGGAACTGCTCATCAAAACCGGCTGCATTGATAACGGTAAGAAAATCTACTACGATATTCGGGTGCATCCGTTCTTCGACACCATCGAGTTTCGGGTGTGCGATGTGCCGATGCGGGCCGAGGAAACCATCTGTCTGGCTGCCTTGTTGCAGGCACTTGTGGTAAAGATTTACAAACTCATGTCGAGCAACCTGACGTTCAGGATTTACCACAAAAACCTGCTCAACGAAAACAAGTGGCGGGCCGCCCGCTACGGCATCTCCGGGAAACTCATTGATTTTGGCAAGCAGGAAGAGGTTTCGACCCACACGCTCATTCACGAACTGCTTGATTTTGTGGACGATGTGATGGACGAACTCGGCAGCCGCACCGAATGTGAATACGCCCTGAAAATCTTAGAAACCGGCACCGGGGCCGACCGCCAACTGGCCGTTTATCAGGAAACCGAAGACCTCAAACAGGTTGTTGACTATATCATTACCGAAACAGCCGCAGGGCTTTGACTATGAAGATTGCCATTCTGGATATGTATGACAACCGCCCCAACGAAGGGATGCGGTGTATCCAACAGCTAATCCGGCTCGTTGCCGGACAGAACAATACCAACCTGACGTTCGAGATTTTTAACGTCCGGGCCGAAAATCATCTGCCCGATTTGCGTTACGATGTCTATATCTCGACGGGCGGGCCGGGCATTCCCATGCCGCTTGGCGAAGGCTGGGAACTGCCGTTTTTTGCCCTTCTCGATCAGCTTCGGGAGTGGAATCAGACGCAGGAACAGAAAAAATTCGTGTTTCTGATTTGTCACTCGTTTCAGTTGGCGATGGGTCACTGGCAATTGGGCGACGTGAGCCGCCGGAAATCAACCTCGTTCGGTATTTTCCCGATTCACAAAACCGACGATGGCGAATCCGATTCGATTTTTGGCAAACTGCCCAGTCCGTTCTTCGCCGTTGACTCGCGTGATTATCAGGTAACGCTGCCCGAACTCGACCGGATGGAAACCGTTGGTGCCACGATTCTGTGCATGGAAAAAATCCGCCCCCACGTCAACCTCGACCGGGCGGTGATGGCCGTGCGGTTCTCGCCCGAAATCGTCGGGACGCAGTTTCACCCCGAAGCCGATGGCGACGGAATGTTGCGGTATTTTCAGCAGCCCGACAAACGGGCGCAGGTGGTGAGTCAGCACGGCGAGGCCAAATACAACGAGATGGTGGCGATGCTGCAAGACCCCGGCACGATTGAACTGACCGAATCCGTGATTTTGCCCACGTTTTTGCGCCAGGCCATTGCGGCTTATCAATCTGACAATGAATTAGTTGAGCGCGAATGATGAGTTCTTGAACTAAACGACTATTCTGATGAGCGCAATAGATATTTTAACGGAAATCAAGCGGTTGCCGATGAGCGACCAATTAATGGTGGCAGAGAAAACGCTTCACGCGGTGCGTATTGAGGAGATACGAATGCGGATGCGTGAAGCCGCTGAACGCCTGAAACATGATTACGAAACCGATAAAGAACTGACGGCCTTTACCGCACTCGATGGCGAGGACTTTTACGAATATGAAGCAAACTGAAATTTGGCTGGTTAATCTGGATCCCACAATCGGTGCTGAGATTCGTAAAATTCGACCCTGTATCATTGTCAATGATGATTCGGTGGGCGTGCTGGCTTTAAAAATAGTAGTTCCTGTCACGGACTGGAAAATGCAATACGACAACACGCCCTGGATGGTTAGGATGTTGCCGAACCCATCGAACGGCCTTCAGAAAGAATCGGCGGCAGACTGCTTTCAAATACGGTCACTGTCGCAAAGCCGGTTTATTCGACAAATTGGTACATTGACAGCCTCTGAATTTAAAGAGATAAAACGCGCTTTGTCGAACGTGTTCTCCCTGTTTGTCGTATGATTTCCTCCCTCCGCCAGGCTTACAACGCGGCTTTTACGCCCGAACAGTACCAGGCCATGATTGCCGGTATCCACGCCGACCTGCCCGGCCAACTCGATTTTCGGGTGGCCGAAACCCCGATTTTTGTACCGAAAGCATTGGCCGATAAACTCGTTTCGGCCTGTGATGATATTGTTGCGGTACTGACCGACGGAACCCTTAAGGCCCGCACCGAAGCCGCTATCCCACCCGGTCAAAACGTGCCGAATGAAGATGAACACGCCCAGTTTCTGGCGATTGACTTTGCCGTATGCCGCAACGCCGAAACGGGCGAATTAGAGCCGCAATTGATTGAATTACAGGGATTTCCGTCGCTCTATGGTTTTCAGGCGTATTTGCCACAACAGTTCCGCAAATTCTTCCCGATACCCGAAACGGTTCGTGCGGTTTTCAACGTAACGGATGCCGATGCATACATTGCCAAACTGCGTGAAGTTATTGTCGGTGATTGTGACCCGGAGCAGGTGATTTTGCTGGAGATTTACCCGGAGAAGCAGAAAACCCGCGTTGACTTTGAACTGACCCGGCAACACCTCGGCGTGGTTCCGGTGTGCCTGACGAAAATCAAAAAGCAGGGCCGGAACCTGTTTTATGAAAAAGACGGGCGGCTTGTTCAGATCAAGCGGATTTATAACCGCTTGATTTTCGACGAGTTACGGCAAAAATACCCCAATCTGCAAACCGAATTTTCCCTCACCGATGATGTGGACGTAACATGGGTGGGTCACCCAAACTGGTTTTTCAGAATCAGTAAATACATTCTGCCGCTGTTCACAAGCCCGTTTGTGCCGCCGAGCTACTACCTCAGCCATCTGGAAACGTACCCCGATGACCTCGACAATTACGTTCTGAAACCGTTATTTTCGTTTGCCGGTGCCGGGGTAAAACTCAACATCACCCCCGCCGATTTAGACGCGATTCCGGCCCCGGAGCGCGGTAACTTCCTGATTCAACGAAAAGTACAGTATGAACCCGTGATTCGGGCCGTTGACGGCGGGCTGGTGAAGTGCGAAATCAGGATGCTGTTTGTCTGGCCCGCAAACGCCGAAAAGCCAACGCTCGTCACCAATTTAGGCCGGTTGAGCCGGGGCGCGATGATTGGCGTTGATTTCAACAAACACTTCGATTGGGTGGGCGGCACGGTCTGCTTTTTTGAGCAGTAATCAGTTCTGCAAAGCCCACACGTAACAGAGCGACTTACCTATTGGTCGCTTCACGAAAGCAAAATAGCGTGAATACAATTCTTTGCCCGAACAATTAACAGAAACACGTGCCGTAAACTTTGGTGCATCGGTAATAACCGATTCTGGCACCAAAATCCGGTCATCCGACGCATTAGACCACCTGCTTTTTGGCGAAAGTGTATTCGACAGGGTGTCTGGCTGAGGATAAATTTCATACACAAACTGAATTTGACTGCCAACCTGTTGCCCTGATGCTCGTAGCAAAACACCCGGATAACCGCTTTCGCAGGGGGCTTGCGCCGTCAGCATCGTGGCGGGTTGGCAGTCGGCGGTTGGGCTGTCTTTTGTGCAGGTCATCAAACAGCCCGCCAGCAATGCCATAAAACTATGCGGTAATCGTATCATTTGTTGTTGAGTAAGGTACGCTGAAACAAAGCAGGCGTTTAATGCCTGAACCAACTTTACTTGCTTAACCGTAGCCGGTAACTGCCGAACGGCAAGATCAAAAACGGGAATGACGTGTTGTTGCTGAAACTCACAATGGGTACAAATACCGACAGGTCAAACGCATGACGCTTGCGGTCGAAGCGCAGACCAACCGACGGGAAGATGACCGTACCACTCCCCCGGATACCGACAACTACCTGATTTTCGCTGATGAGCGTGGTTCGCGGACTGATTTTCCGCACCGTGCCAACTGTCAGCAGGGTTCCGTTCGATAGCCCTCCGCGCCCGGATGCCACGCCAGCCCCGATGGTGGTGTTGTTTTGGGTGTCGCCGAAGGTGACAATGCCCCGAAAAAAACCCACCCCCGACCCTTCTCCGCCAAGCTGGGCCAGACCATACTGTGCGCTTGCCCCCAGCCGTACCCGCGCCGATACCGGCACCGAAAACTTGGTGGTTAGGCTAAAGAGATTGGTGGGCAAAAATGAGTAAAACGTGGTGCCAACGCTCCAGTTGTCGGTTATGCCGTACTCAAACTGGCTGATATACAGGTAGTAATTGTGGTAGTAGGCTTTGCCCCGCTGTACCGGAAACGCCGTTGGGGTCAGGTTCATGATCTGCGGGAACTGATTGGGATAGGCTTCGTTGCTGTTATCCCCGCTGCTGTTGGCGTAACTCCCCCCGGTAATCTCCATCCTGACGAGTTGCCCGTCAGGAATCCTGACTTCGCCTAAGTTCGTGGTTTTAACAATGGTGCCGGTGCTGTCTTGCCGGATGAGTTGCCCCCGAATCCGGGTGCCATCGCGGGTGGTGAAGGTGTATTGCCGCTTGCCGGGTGGCTGGTTAAGCGGCAATACGGGCTCGGTTTGCTGAACGGCTCCGGTGGGTCGGCCAACGTAATAATCGGTCGGATTATCGGGCGGGCGTTGGTCGGTAATGCGGTCAAACAAAGCTTGTTCCACGTAAGACAACTGCCCGTTTCGGAGCCGCACGGTAAACATCGTGCTGTCTCGCCGAACAATCCGGCCCTGAATAAATGACCCGTCGCGGAGCAAAATGTAGTAGGGTTGTTTGCGGTTGGTTGTGTCGAAGGGCGCAGCAGACCGGGCGGGCGTTTGAGCCAGTAACGGTAACGAAGTCAGTAGAACTGCAGTCAGTAAAATCAGTTTCATGGTAGCAGGTGTTGGTTTGGTGGCAGCCTGGCAACGGCGCAAACTATGGTTTTCCTTTGTAGCTCTTAATCAGCAGGTTATAACCCACGTAAGGCAGCGGATAGAGTTTTCGTTCGCGGTAGGAATAGAATCCCCCGCCCGCAAAACTCGCGTATCGGTATTCATCGCGCACGAGTCCCAGCACCCCAATATCAAACGAATGTCTTCGCCGGTCGAGCCGGAACACGCCCGAAAACTGACTGCCTGCATCGTTGCCGAATGGGTCCCGGCCACTGATAATGTTATCGCTGACAAAACTGAGTTTCGGGGCTAATTTCATCACGGCTCCAATTCTGATGTACGTGGGCCGGGTGTTGCCATAACTTTTTCCGAGCGTCTGCCCATAAGCAACTGTAATGTTGCGCTGACTGTCGCCAAAAGAAGCCAAGGCTTCGATTTGCCACTGTTCCAGGATTTTGTAACTGCCAAAATCGTTGCGTTGTGTGTAGGCAGGCCGGTAAATACCCCCCACACCTACCCGCAGCCAGGGGCCGACGGGAAACGTGATTTTCGATTGCAATACGAAACTCTGGATTACGCCCCGGTCAGTCAAAAGCGACATGATGGGCGCAGCCGTTGCCCCAATACTCCAGAATTTGGTGAGGCCAAAATCGAGTTGATTGACAATGCCGTACTGATTGCGGAAATACATCCGTCCGGCATCGGGGTTAAATGCCGTTTGATTAAAGAGCATATACGGCCCAAACCGATTGGCATAGCCGTTTCTTGGCGCGTTGATGGTATCGGTAACAGGTTTAGACACGGCGGCCACCACCACCACCATGTCTTGTGCTTTAGGGCGACCCGACCCCAGGTTTTTGAGCAAATCGAGCGGCACGTAGGTAATCTGCCCAGTCTTGAGCCGAACGGTGTAATTTGAGCTATCCCGCCGGATAATGCGCCCGTAAAGCGCGGTGCCATCGTTAAGGTAGAGCGAGTAATTGCGGGCGCGGCTGGTATCAACCGGGGCCGTGTTGGGTTGTTGGGCCAGAACGTTTTGGCAGGGTAGGAGGGTGGTTGCGAGCAGCAACAGCGAAAGCAGAACTGTTTTCATAACGGGACGTGTTGGTTTTGAAGGACACTCGATAAACGAAAGAAATTGATGCAAACGGTGACGCACCGCCAACTTTTTTTTGACCACATTGCTCAGACCTCCGATTTCCCGTTAGGGTTGGAAATAGACCGGGCCGAAGGCGTTTTTTTATTTGGTTCGGGCGGTGAACAGTACCTCGACCTGATTTCGGGTATCGGCGTTAGCAACGTCGGCCACCGGCACCCGGCTGTGACCCGCGCCATTCATGAGCAGGTAGATAAGTACCTGCACCTGATGGTTTATGGCGAATTTGTGCAGACTCCGCAAACCCAATTGGCGCAGGCGTTGGCGCAAACACTGGCTCCGTATTCAACCGAATTTGGCCCGATAGACACGGTTTACTTTGCCAACTCCGGCACCGAAGCCATCGAAGGAGCCATGAAACTCGCCAAGCGGGTGACGGGCCGGGCCGAATTTATTTCCTGCGTCAATGCCTACCACGGCTCCACACAGGGCGCGTTATCCCTGTCGGGTGAGGAGAATTTTAAACGAAACTACCGCCCGCTGTTGCCCGGAATCCGCCATATTCAACACCGAAACTGGGCCGATATCGACCAGATTAGCTGCCGGACGGCGGGCGTGGTGATGGAGGTGATTCAGGGCGAAGCGGGCGTTCGGGTGCCGGATGCCGCCTATCTACAGGCCGTTCGGCAACGCTGCACCGACGTGGGTGCCTTGCTGATTTTTGACGAGATACAAACCGGATTCGGGCGCACGGGCCGGTTTTGGGCCTTTGAAGACTTCACTACGCCAGCAGCGTCGGCAGTGCCGGATGTGCTGATAGCCGCCAAAGGCATGGGGGGCGGAATGCCAATCGGCGCGTTTATGGCCCCGGCAGCCTTAATGCAGGTATTTAGAAGCAACCCGATTTTGGGCCACATCACCACGTTTGGCGGGCATCCGGTGAGTTGCGCGGCATCGCTGGCAACGTTGCGGGTGGTTCAGAACGAAGCCCTTGCCGGGCAGGCCGAAGCAAAGGGCCGGTTGATCCGGGGGTTGCTGGGGCAACATCCGGCCATTCGTGACATTCGGGGAAAAGGACTGATGCTGGCGGCTGAATTTGACTCATTCGCCGTGTTGAAACCCATAATTGACCGGGCCTTACTGGCCCGGCCAACGGGCGTATTGACCGACTGGTTTCTGTTTTGTGATAACTCGATGCGGATTGTGCCGCCCCTCATCATTACCGAAGCTGAAATCAACCTGGCCTGCGCCGTGATTCTGGACGCGATTTGATGGAATTTCGTAGCTTTCAAAAAAATACCTTGTCATGACAGAATTCAAAGTATTGATAGACGACACGGTTGTCCGTCAATTGGGCCGGGATACTATTGATGAGCAATTGATTGTTTTTACCCGGCGTTTGCAGATGAAGGCAATCGCTGATGATTTACTGCCTGATTTAGAGCAAGATGACCTGATGAATGACCCGGCGTGGCAACTGGCCCGTGAACAGGCGTTTCGGGAACGGGGCCACCACTATCTGCGCCAACCATGAGTGATTACGTTTTGGATGCAAATGTGATTATGAGTATGCTCATCAGCGGTAAAGCAAGCTACTGCGAACTGACAGCTATTTTTCGGTTTGTTACGATTGATTTTGTATTTGATGAAATTCGGACGTACAAAGGCGTTATCACGACACGTTCGGCCAAAAAACCTGCTGAATTACAGCGTTTTGCCGAATTTATTTTTGCCCGATTAACGGTTTTGCCCGATTTTGTTTTGCAGGAAGAATCGCTACTGAAAGCAACTCAATTGTGCACAGGCATTGACTTGAAAGACGTGAGTTACGTTGCTTTGTCACTGCAACTAAACCTGCCTTTGTTAACTCGTGATAAACCGTTGGTTGATGGGCTGAGACAAAAAGGGTTTAGGGATATGATGCTGTTCAGCGATTTCTTGAAGCGCATGAATTAACGATTGATCTAATAAAAGTGCCTTGCACCGCTGCTGAAGTTTTCAGAACGATGCAAGGCACTTTTGTTAGCGTTTATCAGGCAGGATTTAGTTCAGACTGAACCCAATTGAGATCATGCCGACACCGTTTTTGGCATTGCCTAAGATCGAACCGGCTACACCACCGTTGGCAATGTTCCTGACCCCCTGGGCATAGCGCAAACCAATTAACGCCTTGCCTGCGTACAGGTTCAGGCCACCGGCAATACCGTAGTCCGTCCGGTTAAAGTTGTCACGGTTCAGGGCTGATGTGCTCTTTCCAAGATCGCCGGTTGAGCTTATGTTGGTGCTGAGCAGGTAACTCAGGTATGGCCCGGCCTGAATTTCAACGGCATTGCCCAACTTAAACGTAGCCAAAACGGGTAACTCTAAATAATTGAGCCGAAACGTGTTACGGCCCTGCAAACCAAGTGCGTTGTAATTGGCAGACGCGCCTTTGGTACTGTAAAGCAACTCCGGCTGAATGGCAAAAAAACGGCCCGCCGGAATCTGGGCATATACCCCGCCATGAAAACCGTACCGCTCTTTGCGGTCGTTATTTTTGGCGTTTTCGTAGTAAAGCGTACTGGCGTTGAAGCCCCCTTTGAGACCTGCCCGAACTTGGTTTTGGGCCTGAGCCGCCACCGGCGCGGCCAGATAAATGCCTGCCGACAGCACGGCGACACTGGTCATTTTGTTCAGTAAGTTTTTCATAACGTTGCGTATTTGAGCCGAAAAATGGCGTAACTACGCACATTCATGCCCCACATTCATGCCAACAAAGTACCGAACTGACCACCGTTGCGCGTTTCCGGCTGTTTATGAGCCGGTTACGGCCCGGCTCAACGCTGCTTGCTGATTGGTTGTGTGATAGAATTTGGCAATGAAATGTGTAATGGTTCTACATAATAGGGCAGTCTTTTTCACAACAGCGGCATATTATGCAAACGACAACTGCGCCCGACGCACAACCGGATGAGTATCAACAAAGCCGGATTCTGGCCGGTGTGCTAACTGCCTCGCTGAATGGCCTAATCGCCTACCAGTCGGTGCGGGATGCCGCGGGAGCCATTATTGACTTTCAACTTTTGCGCTACAACCGCGTGGCCGTACAGATGATGGCCCTGCCGCCCGATGCTGCGGGCCAAACACTGCTGGCTTTGTTCCCGGATGTGAAAGCCGCTGGTCTGTTTGATCAGTATGTGCAGGTAGTGGAGCAGGGCTACCCGGTTCATCTCGAAACGCCGTTCAACGCCGGGCTGGCAACCGGGTGGTTTGAGATTCAGGCGGCAAAACTGGACGATGGCTTCGTGATTGCTTTTCAGGACATTACCAGCCGGAAAACCGCCGAACAACAGGCGGGCCAACTCAGGAGCATTTTAGATGGCTCGATAAACAGTATTATGTCGCTGAAAGCCATTCGCTCTGAAACCGGCGAAATCATTGACTTTGACATACTGACCGCCAACCGCGCTGCCGAAGAATACCTCAACGTCAGTCTGGCCGATATGCAGGGAAAACAATTGCTCGATTTGTTTCCCGAAAACCGGGTAATGGGCCTGTTTACCATGTATATCCGGGCCATCGAAACCGGGGAGCCGCAACGGATGGAAGCCCATTATGACCAAAACGGCGACGATTACTGGCTCGATGAATCGGCCACGCCCTACGGCCACGACGCGCTGGTGGTGACGTTTCTTGACCGCACGGTTGAGAAAAAAGCCCAGCAAGCATTAGTAGGCGAGGCCGTACTGTTCAAAACACTCTCGAACAATGTGCCGGAAACGGGTGTGCTGGTCTGCGACCATAACCTGCGCGTGTTGTTTGCCAACGGTGACCTGCCGCCTGCTTTTCGGGTGCCGACAGCCGAGATTACCAACCGCAAACTGGCCGATGCTTTGCAGGAAAACTGGTATGATCCCGTGAAACAGAGTTTTACGCGGGCCTTGTCGGGGCAAAGCCATAGCATGACCGAAGAGGTAAGCGGGCAATTTTACGAGGTGTTTTTCTCACCCGTACGCAACGATGCCGGTGAGACGCTGATGGCGATGGTCACGTTCAGGAACGTAACCAGCGTAACCACCGCCCGGCAGGAGTTGGAAGCATCGGTGCAGGAACTCAAACGCTCGAACGACAATTTAGAGCAATTTGCCTACGTTGCCAGCCACGATTTGCAGGAACCGCTCCGAAAGGTGCAGTCATTCGGCGATATTCTGGCGAATCAGTTCTCGGCAGAACTGGGCGAAACCGGCACCGATATAGTACGCCGGATGCAGTCGGCAGCGGCCCGGATGTCCGTTCTGATCCGGGACATTCTGGCTTATTCCCGGCTGACCACGCAGCAGGCTCCGTTTGCCCCGCTTAATCTGAACCCTATTGTTCAGGATGTCCTGGACGATCTTGAAACGATTATTCAGGCCAAGCGGGCCGTGATAACGGTAGAACCGATGCCGAAGCAGTTTTCGGGCGATGCGGGTCAGCTACGGCAACTGTTTCAGAACCTGCTGACCAACGCCCTGAAATTTACCCGGCCCGGCATCATTCCCGAAATAAACATTACCTGCGACAAAAAACGGGGGGCCGACCTGACCGGATTGGTGCCACCGGCGCAGGCCCGGAAAGAATTTTATTGTATTCAGATTATTGACAATGGAATCGGTTTCGACCCGAAACAGGCCGACCGTATTTTTCAAATTTTTCAGCGGCTGCACGGGCGCAGCGAGTATCAGGGAACGGGTATCGGGCTGGCTATTGTGCAGAAAGTAGTTGATAATCACCGGGGTTACATTATGGCCGAAGCGCAACCCGGAGCCGGAGCCACATTTACGGTTGCGATTCCGGTGCGGTGAACGTGGCTATTCTTTTATATCTTTGGCCGTGTAACACCGAAACTAAACCTAAATAAACTTACCCATTATGTCCCGTAACCGTACTAACAAAATGGTTATTCTCATTGCCGATGATGACGCTGACGACCGGATGTTTCTGGAACAGGCATTGCGAAACAATGATTATATGAGCGATATCCGGTTTGTTGAAGATGGCGAAGAACTAATGGAATATCTGACCCGAAAGGGCAAGTATGCCACCGAAGACGCGCCCTGGCCCAATCTGCTGGTTCTTGACCTGAATATGCCCCGGAAAAACGGATTTCAGGCCCTGGCCGATATCAAAGCCGACAGTCGGCTGCGCCGGTTGCCGGTGATTGTCATGACCACGTCGTCGGCAGACGAAGACGTAGTGAAAAGTTATAACCTCGGCGTTAACTCATTCATTACCAAGCCCTTTAATTTTGGGCGGTTAGTTGAGATGATTGGTGCTATGAAAACCTACTGGCTCGAAACGGTTAAATTACCTGAATGATTTGCCATGCTCGCAACGCAATCGCTACCCGACGTTAAACTGAATCAACCTAAAATAAGAGTGCTGCTGGTCGAAGACGACGAAGACGATTATGTATTGACCCGAACGCTGGTTTCATCAAAAGAAAATGCCAACATCCGGCTCGATTGGGTTGACTCCTACGAAGACGGCATCGAGGCTATTTGCGCTGATAAGTACGATGTGTATTTGATTGATTACCGGCTTGGGCAGCGCACCGGCATCGATCTCATTCAGGAAGCGTCGCGGCAGGGGTGCATGGCCCCCATGATTTTACTCACCGGACAGGACGATCTCGCCATTGACTACTCCGCGCTTGAACTCGGCGCGTCTGACTACCTTGTGAAAGGCCGGATTGACGCGCAATTGCTGGGCCGCAGCATCCGGTATGCCATGAAACAGGCGGAAATCCTGGCCGATCTTGCTCAAAACGAAAATAAGTATCGTTCCCTGTTTGAACGCTCCATGGATGCCATCTTTGTGATGAACGACCGGCTCCAGTTTTTAGATGCAAATCCTGCCGTTAGTGACCTGCTCGGCTATAGCCGCGACGAACTGCGCCGGATGAACCCCGTCAGGCTGTTTGATAAACCCGACTGTCTGCGCGAAATCCGGTTCAAAATCCGGGAGATGAATCAAATCAAAGATTTTGACACTACCCTGCTGCACCAAAACGGACGCAAACGGCTTTGCCTGGTGTCGGTCTGGTCCGTGTTCGACTCTGCCGGTCAGCCCGCCTGGTATCAGGGTATCGTGCGTGATGTTACCGATCAGAAACGCGCACAACATGAACTGCTGGTGGCCGAAAAACTGAGCATGACCGGAAAAATTGCCCGCAGTATAGCCCACGAAGTGCGTAATCCACTCACTAACTTAGGGTTAGCCTTAGAGCAACTCAAAGACGAACTCCCCCCGGACGACCCCGCAACCACGCTTTACACCGACATTATCCACCGGAATGTGGGCCGCATCGGGCAGCTTATCACCGAGATGCTCAACTCGTCGAAACCCCGCGATCTCGACCGGCAGATGCAGCCCCTGTCAGCCATCGTGCGCTCAACGCTGGCGTTGGTGACTGATCGGCTGAAGCTGAAATCAATGACGCTCATCACCGACTTTGCCGACGGAGACTGTCCGGCTCCGCTCGACGCTGACCAACTCAAAACGGCTCTGCTCAACATTATGGTCAACGCCGTTGAAGCCATGGAACCGGGCCGGGGGGTACTCACGGTGAAAACTCACTGCACCGACGATAACCGGGTCTGCGTAACAGTCAGTGATAACGGCAGCGGTATCTCCGACGAAAACCGGCAGCGGCTTTTCGATCCTTTTTTTACGGCCAAATCAGGCGGGATGGGCTTAGGGCTTACCGCTACGCAAAACATTGTGAACAGCCACAAGGGGAGTATTGACGTTGAGAGCAAAGTGGGCGAGGGAACCACGTTCCGATTGCTGTTTCCCCAGAAATACGTGTAGAAAACTCTACAATTCTCCTCACCCGTTTTCCACAATCCTACAATTATACCACACCGGCAATAGAGTAAGCGGCTGAGGTGCGTGTAATTAACTGCCTGATTATGAGTTCTCTTGCCAATATGCGTTACTTTCTGGTTTATGTCTGTCAGAACTGGCATCAAAATTTCTATACAATGTGTAGAACCATGAAGACGAAGACCATGTGGAACTCAACGCACTTTCCGGCAGCAATGCGCTCACTGACTGCCACCACCCGCGCTCACGCCATTGATATTGCCAATGAACTGATGAAACAGGGAACCATAAGTCGGCAAGAAGCGATCTCGATCAGTATTGCCCAGGCTCGTCGGCAGGCGCGGCAGTTACCCGTTATTACTCCCTTGCCGAACTACGCAACTATGGCCCACTGACCCGGCCAAACCAAGAAGCAAAAGATAACGCTACAACGAGCATACGTACTCAGCACGATCATGAACTGGAAGAAAAATATTTACGACACCCTGACCTCCTGCGCCACACTCTGCGACGAGGCCGCCACAACGGCTTCGCAGGCCAAAGACATCGAAAATTATTACCGCTTCATCTTCCTGAACTTAGACTGTGCTGACATCTGTCGGCAGGTGGCGATGCTGTATGTACGGGGTTCCGAAAACACGCGCCTGCTGGCTAAAACCTGCATCGAGATTTGCGAGAAGTGCGCCGAGGAAGCAGGCCGGATTGATACGCACCAAGCCGCTCAGGTTGTTGCCATCTGTCTGCAAACGATTCAGAGTTGCGCTGCCGTTCTGGGAATGGACACTCTGGCAGACCGGCCCGCGTCAACTGTGCAAACGCCCGCGTCGTTGTTCTGCGGCATTGACCTCCGCGAGACTTTTTACAACTAACATTTCACAAAAGACTGTTCAGGAAACGTAGCCCACTGCCCCTAAGCTGTGGGCATTTTTTGGATAATGGCTTTTCTGACCTCAAACGGCACAGCCCGGGGCAGTGTCTGACCTGATAGTACAAACAATTTACAAAACGTTATGGAAAACCAACAGAATCCCCAATTGGAAAAGGTCAAAGACATGGTTGAGTCTATCCGCATCGCCATGATGACTACAATCGATGATGCCGGTAACTTGGTAAGCCGCCCGATGGCCGTGCAGGAGATGGACAACGATGGTACGATCTGGTTTTTTACCAAAAAGTCATCACCGAAAGTTGACCAGATCGAGCATCATGAGCAACGGATTTGCCTGAGCTTTGCCAGCGTCAGTGATTCGTCTTATGTGTCGATAACGGGTCACGCCGAAGAACTCGATGACCATGCCAAAATTGAACAACTATGGTCGCCGATGGCGAAACCCTGGTTTCCCGAAGGCAAAGACGACCCGGAGTTAACCATCCTGAAAGTGACGACCGATATGGCCGAATATTGGGATTCTACATCGAGCCGGATGGTGCGCTTTTTTGAAATGGCCCGCGCCATTGTAACGGGCGATACCTACAAAGAAGGGGAGAACGAAAAGGTGTATGTGTAATTTCAGTGATAAGTGGCAAGTGATTAGTACTTCGTTTAGCACTGACCACTTGCTACTTATCACTTATCACCGAAATTATACTGTCCAGACCCAGCCGAACTCATCGTCAATTTGTCCGGTGCGGAGGTCGGATAAGTAATTCTTAAGTTTGAGAGCCACCGATTTTTCCGGGGCGATTTCGGGCAGGATATAATCGTCGCCGTTGTAGCCGATGACCGACATGGGTGAGACAACAACCGCTGTTCCCACGCCGAAAGCCTCGGTCAGCCGTCCGGTTTCAATTCCCGACATTACTTCTTCGACCGATACCCGCCGTTCTTCCACGTCAATGTCGAGCCGGTTGGCAATTTGCACAAGGCTGTCGCGGGTGATGCCCCGCAGGATGGTATCATTCACGGCGGGCGTAACAAGTTTGCCATCCAGCACGAACATCACGTTCATCGTTCCCGATTCTTCAAAATACGCATGGTCGCGGGCATCCGTCCAGAGCAGTTGGTCATAACCAGCCTGTTGCGCCAGCATGGTGGGGTACATCGAGCCGCCGTAGTTACCGGCACACTTGGCCGCACCCACTCCGCCTGCTGCCGCCCGGATGTATTCCGTCTCGATTTTTACGCGCAACGGCTTGGTATAGTACACGCCAACGGGGCAGGTGAAGATGCAAAATCGGTACGTTTTCGACGGAGCCACGCCCAAAAACGTGTCCGTAGCAAACATATAAGGCCGCAGGTACAACGACGAGCCATCTGCCGTTGGCACCCAATTCGCATCTTCGCGCAGCAAGGCCTCTAAGCCGCCGATAAAGATTTCTTCGGGCAGGGTTGCCATGCACATCCGCCGGGCCGACTCATTCAGGCGTTTGGCGTTTTCGTCGGGCCTAAACAGCAGTACCTCTCCGGCTGCGTTTTTATGCGCTTTCATCCCCTCAAAAATCGCCTGACCGTAGTGGAGTGACGACAGGGCGGGGCTAAGCGAAAAATTGCCGAATGGTTCAACACGGGGGTTTGTCCATTCGCCGTCCACGAAGTCAGTGACGAACTGATGGTCAGAAAAATGCTTGCCGAAGGGCAGATTGTTGAAATCAACCTCCTGAATCCGCGAGGTGGTGGCCCGGCGGAGTTCGATCTGGAGCAGGTCGGTAGTCATGATTTAGTTGTTTTGACAAATGTACTGAAAATCGCTTTGTTCTGACTTTTGGGCGTACTGAAAACACAAACCGTGCCGCGAAGCCCTAACAACCGGGCTTTTTTTGGGTTTCATACTACAGGAGCAAACAGTTCCCGGACTCAACTACCGATCCTGATAATGTCAACCACTCCACCGGACGATGCCCAAAGCCCGCTCGATCATTTAGCCCTGCGCTATTTGCGAGCTGCTTTAGACACTGCGCACCCGACCGACGAACCTTACGTGCTGAACGCGGTGGAGACTTACGTAATTCGGCGCGTAAAACTGCAAACGCTGTTGGGGGCGGCTTTGCTGGGCATCACGGGCGTACTGCTCCTGTATATGCCGCAATATTGGTGGCCGTCATTTTTTCCAACGTTTCCGATAACGGTTTTCAGGTGGTCATTCCAGGTGCCGGTGGTGCTGACGTTATACGGTATACTGCTGGTGTATTTAGAAATTTATGGCCTGATGTGCGTCAACCTGCGGGCCGTCAGGATCATAATGGCGGTCTGTCAGTTTCCCCGCGCCCACGATGCCCAGTATGAGCGGCATCTGAAAGCACTGGCGCAGGCCGCGCTGGAACGTGAAGACCGGGGGATTCTGCGCTTCGGCATTGACCCGTATCTGGGTTTGCCGCGCTGGGGGCTAAGTGCGTTTTTTTTGGTCAATATGTTCAAGGCTACGTTGAGCAATATAGCGGTTAAAGTAGTGCTGAAACGGGTGCTGGGTCGTTACGCCCTGCGCTACCTCACCGATCTGGCTGGTATGCCGATTTTTGCTTTTTGGAACGCGCTGGCTTCGTGGAGTATCATTCACGAGGTGCAGATTCGGGTGATGGCCCCGCTCACCATCCGCGAATTTGTGCATGAACTTCACGAAGAATTTGGGGATAATGAAACGTTTCGGTCGCTTATTCTTGAAACGCTACAGTACGTGGCCGTACTGAAACGGCAATACAATTACGCCCATTTTCTGCTTACCGAAAACATTGTTGATGCCTTTGGGGTAGAAATCAGCGCGTTATCGGGCAATTTTATCGAGCGGGCCGATACCGTGCCGGTTGCCGTGCGCCAAGGGCTGGAGCGTCTTATCGTGTTTGGCGTGTTGATTGACGGGCGGCTGTCGGGAAGTGAGAAAAGACGGTTGCAAAAACTCCGCGAAAGAGGCTGGCTCACGCACTACCCGGCTGATACCGTTGCCCAATTAGGCCGCGACTACAACAACGGCAAGGGGCTTTGGGTGTAACGATTGGCTACGTCAATGCCCACAAAACTTTATGCTACTCCGGTTATCTGTTTGAGAATTTGTGACGACAAACACAACCCAAGATTCAGGTTATTTTTTTAGAACATCCGCGTTCACAAACTGTTGATTATGTACTCCACACAAGAACTGGAGTAGCTGATTAGATGTAGTATAAATAAAACCGTGTCAGAATTATCAAACACCGATTTTTGACGAAACAGCAATCGTGAAGTACTTTTGCGGTTGAGGAATATTCAGAAGGCAAGATGCTTACCAACTCACAACATAATTTTCTAAAAATGAGCCGCTTATCGAAATTTTGTGGAACAGTAGCGTTAGCTGCTACCCTGTTTTCGGGTGCAGGTCAGGTCATAGCGCAGGATTCGTCGGCAACTGCCAGTGCAGCACCGGCTGCGGCTGCTCCCGCTGCGGGGGGCGGTGGTGATGTCGAAAAAGGCAAGGCTATATTTACTAACAACTGCGCTCAGTGTCATGCCGTTAGTGACGAGGTTATTGTTGGGCCGGGCCTGAAAGGAGTTCAGCAACGCACACCCGGCAAAGAGTGGCTGCACAAATGGATACGCAATTCGGGGGCTGTCATTGCCTCCGGCGATGCGTATGCCGTTGGTGTGTACAATAAGTACAACAAGGTTCAGATGTCGAATTTCCCGAACCTGACGGATGCCGACATCGACGGAATCTTAGCTTATATCGATCAGGCGGGCGCACCCGTTGCCGCTTCTGTGGCTCCTGCTGGTGGTGCTGCTCCGGCAGCCACAGCCGCTGCCTCGTCTGGCCCGTCAGAATTGTTTACATTCGTATTGGTGGCGTTGCTGGTGGTTATGTTGCTGGTTTTGGGCGTGTTGTTCGTGATTGTCACGATCCTCTCCCGCGCCGTGAATCCGGTGGCTGTCGCTACCGACGGCACACAGGTATCAACGGCAACGCCCATGTTAGAGCGGTTGCGGATGGGTTTGGTCAGCACGGTGAACAACCCAACGGTACGTTCGGTAGCCATCTGGCTGTTTATGCTGGTCGCTACCAAGCAAACCATTGACGGTGCCTATAGCATTGGTATTCAGCAGGGTTACGCGCCAAAGCAGCCCATTGCGTATTCGCACAAACTGCACGCCGGTCAGTATAAGATTGACTGTAATTACTGCCATACGGGCGTTAATAAAGGTAAATCGGCACACATTCCGGCGGCCAACGTTTGTATGAACTGCCACGGCGTAATCAAGAAAGAGTCGCCGGAGATTCAAAAGATTTACGCGGCCATCGAAGAAAACCGCCCCATCGAATGGGTTCGGGTGCATAACCTGCCCGACTTGGCTTACTTCAACCACGCACAGCACGTGAACGTCGGTAATGTTCAGTGTACAACCTGCCATGGCGAAATCGAGAAGATGGAGGTAGTGGAACAACGCTCATCGCTGACAATGGGCTGGTGTATTGATTGCCACCGTAAAACTGAGGTGAATACGAAAGACAATGCGTATTACGACAAGCTCGTTGCTCTGCACCGTAAAGAGACCCAAGAGCCGCTGAAAGTGGCAAACATCGGTGGCCTTGAATGTTCTAAATGCCACTACTAACCAAAAATAATGTATAATGTATAATGTATGGTGATACCGCAGCTATTGACTGTCAATCATTATATACTGTACGTCATTCATTCCTCAAGCATCGCATGGAAAATACAACGAAACGGTATTGGAAAGGGGTTGAAGAACTTCGCAACGATCCGGCTTTTATCAAAAATGCCGACCGTGAATTTGCGAACGTCAACAGTGCCGACGAACTCGGTGGCAACCCGCAACGCCGTGATTTTTTGAAAATGATGGGTTTTGGTATGGCTGCCGTGTCATTGGCTGCCTGCGAAACCCCCGTTCACAAAGCGATTCCGTACCTTAACAAGCCGGAGTTGACTTTTCCTTCTATTTCTGACTATTACGCTTCGACATTCATTGACGGGGGCGACTCGGCCCCGATCTTAGTCGAAACCCGCGAAGGTCGGCCCATTAAAATCGAGGGCAACCCACAATCATCACTGACCAAGGGCGGCACAACGGCCCGCGTTCAGGCTTCGCTTCTGTCTTTGTATGACATTGACAAACTGAAAGGACCCAAGCGGGGCGCAGCCGATGTTGACTGGGCCACCGCAGACCGTGAGATTCTGAATCAACTCACAACGGTTGCGGGCAAAGGCGGTGCTGTCAGAATCGTGACCGGAACCATCATCAGCCCGGCAACAAAAGCTGTTGTTGCTGATTTTGTGGCGAAGTACCCAACGGTGCAACACATTATTTATGATGCCAATTCGGCATTTGGTATCGTTCAGGCTAATCAGAGTTCGTTCGGTAAGGCGGTGATTCCGTCGTATGATTTCAGCAAGGCAAAAACGATTGTCAGCGTCGGGGCCGATTTCCTCGGCACCTGGATTTCGCCGTTGGAATACGCTCGCGGCTACGCACAGGGCCGAAAGATTGGGGCTGTTGGTGGCGGCAAGAAAGAAATGTCGCGGCATTATCAGTTCGAGACGGGCCTTTCGATGACCGGCGCAAACGCTGACTATCGGTCGGCTATCAAACCATCGCAGGAGGGTTTAGTAGTTGCGAACCTGTATAATAAAGTAGCCGCTAAACTCGGCGGTGCGGCAATGGCGGTTCCGGCGATAACGGTTCCTCATCTCGATAAAGCGGCTGCTGACCTGGTAGCGGCCCGCGGTTCGGCTTTAGTGGTGGCTGGCTCAAATGACCCGAACGTGCAGACCGCAGTAAATGCGCTGAATAGTTTGTTGGGTAGTTATGCGTCAACCATTAACCTGAACACGCCGGTTAATTATCGGCAGGGTAACGACGTTCAGATGAATGCTTTTATCGAAGCCGTAAAAGGCGGACAGGTGGGCGCAGTGTTGTTCTTTGGAGCCAACCCGGTTTATAATCACCCACGCGGTGCCGAACTGGCACAGGCGTTGCCGAAAGTGACGTTATCTGTCTCGTTTGCCGACCGTGCCGACGAAACCGCGTCGCTTTGCAAATACATCACACCGGCCCCGCATTTTTTAGAGTCTTGGGGAGATGCCGAACCCAAAGCCGGGCATTACAGTATTGTGCAGCCCGCCATTACCAACATCTTCAAAACCCGGCAATTTGAATCGAGTTTATTGACATGGGCGGGTAAAAGTGGTGATTATCAGGGCTATCTGAAACGCTTTTGGCAGACGACTGTATTCCCCAAAGCAGTTGGTGTGGCTTCGTTTGATGCCTTCTGGATTAAGTCTCTGACTGATGGGGTATTTGAGCCTGGTGCCGATATTGCCGCCGGTGGTGCTGCATTTGCTGGTAATCTGGCTCAGGCCGGTGCCGCTATTGCTAATCGCTACAAGCCAACAACCGGCATCGAACTGGCTCTGTACGAGAAAGTTAGTATCGGAACGGGTTCATCAGCTAATAACCCCTGGTTGCAGGAACTGCCCGATCCGGTTACGAAAGCGTGTTGGGATAATTACGCGGCTCTGTCGCTAAAAACGGCCAAAGAATTAGGTGTATCGCAGGACGATCTGGTGAAAATCATTGTCAACGGTAAAGAAATAGAAGTACCCGTATTGATTCAACCCGGTCAGGCCGACAACACGGTTTCTGTGGCAATCGGATATGGGCGTGAGAAAGCGGGTAAGGCCGGTAATGGTGTTGGCAAGAACGCCTTTCCAATGGCTTCGTTTGCCGGTGGTTATCTGACGATGACTGCAACGGGCGCGAAGATCGAGAAAGCGAATGGTGGTCGCAAAATTGCTCAGACCCAAACCCACGAAACGGTGATGGGCCGCCGGGCAGTGGTGCAGGAATCAATCCTGGCTTCATACCAGAAAGATGTAAAAGCCGGTCGGTATATGCCGAAAGTGCAAACGTCTGAAGGCCCGACCGACCCAACCGATATTTCACTTTGGCACGGCTATGGCAAGCCAAACCACTCGTGGGGCATGGTTATTGACCTCAACTCGTGCATCGGCTGCAACGCCTGTACGATTGCCTGTCAGTCAGAAAATAACATTCAGGTGGTTGGTCGTCAGGAGGTTATCAACGCCCGCGAGATGCACTGGATCAGGATTGACCGCTATTACAGCAGCGATGCCGACCCCGAAGACGTGAAAGCTCTGGAAATTGCATCGGCAAACCCGGAAGTTGTTTTCCAGCCGATGTTGTGTCAGCACTGCTCAAATGCTCCCTGCGAAACGGTTTGCCCGGTACTGGCAACCACGCACAGTTCAGAGGGGCTGAATCAGATGACATACAACCGCTGCATCGGCACCCGGTACTGCGCCAACAACTGCCCGTATAAAGTGCGCCGGTTTAACTGGTTCAAGTATTTCGACAACGATAACTTTGACTACCACTTCAATAATGACTTGGGTAAGATGGTTATCAACCCCGACGTTACCGTTCGGTCGCGGGGGGTAATCGAGAAATGCTCATTCTGCGTACAGCGAATTCAGGAGGGCAAACTGACCGCCAAGAAGGAACGCCGTCGGCCATTGCCGAACGAAATTCAGACGGCCTGCGCCCAGTCATGCCCCACAAACGCCATCATTTTTGGCGACATGAATAACCCCGAAAGCCTGATTTCGCAGGTGCTTGAGGTTGAATTAGAAGCCCGTGCTTTCCACGTGTTGGAGGAGATTAACGTGCGTCCGCAGATTTCGTATCTGACCAAAATTCGTAACAAAGACGAGGAGCCAAAGCAGGAATCGCGTCAACCATCGGAAGTGTAAAACTCGTTCATTGTAAAAAAAACAACTATGTCGCATATCACATCGTCCGTAAGAACCCCGCTCGTTACCGGGGGGAAAACCTACGCCGACGTAACGGAAGACATCAGCCGGCAGGTGGAAGGCAAACCCACCCGTGAGTGGACGATTGCCTTTACGATCTCGGTTATCGTACTGCTATATGGCACTGCCTGCGTTTTCTGGACGTGGTGGGAAGGGCTGGGCGTTTGGGGGTTGAACAAAACCGTCGGCTGGGCCTGGGACATCACCAACTTCGTTTGGTGGGTTGGTATCGGTCACGCCGGTACGCTGATTTCGGCCATTCTGCTCCTGTTCCGTCAGAAATGGCGGACGGCAGTAAACCGCTCTGCGGAGGCCATGACCATCTTCGCCGTGCTATGTGCGGCCAGTTTTATTCTCATGCACATGGGTCGTCCGTGGCTGGCATACTGGGCATTACCGCTGCCAAACACGTTCGGTTCGCTGTGGGTGAACTTCAAATCGCCCCTCGTCTGGGACGTGTTCGCCATCAGCACCTATTTCACCGTGTCGCTTGTTTTCTGGTACATGGGTCTGCTGCCCGATCTTGCCACCATCCGTGACCGGGCGCGCAACAAAGTGTCTCGCTACATCTATGGTGCGTTGTCGCTCGGCTGGAACGGCTCGGCAAAGACCTGGGCGCGGTACGAATACATGAGTTTGATTCTGGCTGGTCTGTCAACGCCACTCGTATTGTCGGTACATACCATTGTGAGCATGGACTTTGCCACATCGGTTGTTCCGGGTTGGCACACCACAATCTTTCCTCCCTATTTCGTGGCAGGAGCTATCTTCTCCGGTTTTGCGATGGTGCAAAACCTCGTGCTGATTATTCGGGTCGTGTTCAAACTCGAAGACTATATCACCCTTGAACACATCGAATCAATGAACAAAGTCATTACGCTGACCGGCTCGATTGTGGGCGTAGCGTATTTGACTGAGTTTTTTATCGCCTGGTATTCGGGTGTAGAGTTTGAGAGTTATGCGTTTATTAACCGGGCAACCGGACCGTATTGGTGGGCCTACCTTACGATGATGACCTGCAACGTGGTTTCTCCGCAGTTGTTCTGGGTTCGGAGCATCCGCCGGTCGGTGGTTTGGACATTCGTCATCGCAGTAGTGGTAAACATTGGTATGTGGTTCGAGCGGTTTGTGATTATCGTTACCTCGCTGCACCGCGATTACCTGCCGTCGAGCTGGGCGATGTTTCACCCAACGCTGTTCGACATCAGCGATTATCTGTTCTCATTCGGGTTCTTCTTTACGTTGTTTCTACTGTTTGCGAAATTCCTGCCGGTAGTAAATATGTCGGAGGTAAAAGCGATCATCAAGTCATCATCGGAGAAATTACCGCAATCGGTATCGGGTGTGTCGAAAGGAGAGCGTGTGACGGCCCCAACGTTCAACAAAGACGCAGAATAAAAAAAGGTTTGATGTTCAAGGTTTAATGTTTGAGGCAGATAGAAGCCACTTTAAACCTTAGACCTTACACTTTAAACGACAAGATATTATGTCAGAACTAAGTAATAAATTCCTGGTAGGCATTTTCGACGACGATGACGTTGTGTTGAAAGCCGTTCGGGAAGTAAAAGATGCCGGGGTCAGGATTCACGAAGTTTATTCGCCCTTTGCCATTCACGGTCTCGATGTAGCACTCGGACACCCGCGTAGTCGGCTTGGTATTGCCGCATTCATGTTCGCCGTGTCTGGTACACTTTCAGCATTGTTGCTGACAGCATACACCGAAAAGTGGGACTGGCCGATGATTATCGGTGGTAAAGATTCGTGGTCTTTCCCAACTTATATGCCGATCATTTTCGAGTTGACCGTTCTGTTTTGTGCGCTTGGCATGGTTGGTACATTTCTCTTGTCCAATAATTTAGGGCCAACGGTGAATCCATTGATGTTTGATCTGCGGACAACGGACAACAAGTTTGCGATGGCGATTGATCTTGACAGGAACCGCATGGACGAAGGGCAGATTGAGCAGATACTGAAACGCTCAGGGGCCGCCGAAGTTAACCTCAAACAATTCTGATGAACAACCTGATTATGATGGTGAGAAACCTGAAACTGGCTGTGGTTTTGGCGGGCGTTGTTCTGCTGATGACAGCATCCTGCAAGCGGGGCCACAACGAAACAAATATTGAGTTTGCGCCTAATATGTACGAAGCAGTCGGTCTTGAGCCGTACCGGCAGACAAAGCCGAGTACAATTAACCCCCAAGGACTGAACATGCGTCTGCCAGCGCGTGGGACAATATCTCGTCCTAACTACCGGACAACTTTTGGCGAAGGAGCGGACGCGAAAACTGACTTGATGGTTTACAATATCCCTAAAGACAGTATCTTGATTGCGGAGCGGGTACTGACTAATCCGATTCCCGAATCGGAAAAGACGCTGGAAGACGGTAAGGTGTTATACGGTCGGTATTGCATTCACTGTCATGGCGAAGGCGGTAAGGGCAACGGATTGGTAGCTGAAAAATATAAAGGCGTACCCAGTTATTCGGCAGATGCTTACAAGAACATGAATGATGGACACATTTATCATGTTATCACACACGGTAAAGGAAGAATGTGGCCGCATGGTTCGCAAATTACACCCGAAGAGCGGTGGAAGATTGTTCAGTACGTTCATAAGTTGCAACAAGGATAAATTTTGGTTTTTGGTTTTCGGTTTTCGGGCAGCTATATAGCATAGTCCATGACCAACCGATGACCCCGAACTGTAACTCGAATAAAATGTCAGCAGTACACGCAGTAACGTCCTTAGACGAGCAATATGAATTTACTCCTGCCCTCAAGCGTCAGTTGATGATTGGTCTGCTAACGGGGGTAGCGTTAGTGGCTTTGGGTGCATTCTTATTGGCATCGGGCTTTGGTGAACATGAAACGGCTGGGGCGGGTGAACACGGTGCCGCCGGTCATCACGTTTATAAATGGACGACCCGGCTCTGGGCTAACGTCTGGATGAACGCGGTTTATTTCGCGGGTATTTCAGTCATAGGTATGTTCTTCATCTCCTATAATTACTTGGCGCAGGCTGGGTGGTCGTCAATTTTCAAGCGTGTACCCGAAGCCATGCCTGCATTTCTACCGTTTGCTGGCATTGCCCTGTTAGCTACCTTTTTGGTTGGCGGTCACGATCTGTTTCATTGGACAAACGAAAGTCTCTACGACCCGAAGAGTGCCGAATTTGATCCTATTTTGAACGGGAAGCATGGTTTTCTGAATACGCCGTTTTTTCTGATTCGGATGGCCTTGTATTTTGTGTTGTGGTATGTGCTATGGCGGATCGTCCGGGGATTCTCATTACGGGAGGACATTGAAGGTGGCACGGAATACTATAACAAAAGCATAAAATTTGCCACGATGTTCTTGGTGGTTTTTGCCGTAACGTCATCAACGTCAGCTTGGGATTTTGTGATGTCCATTGACTCACACTGGTTCTCAACCATGTTTGGTTGGTACACACTTGCCAGTTGGCACGTGTCGGGCCTGGCCGTCATTACATTGACAGTGGTCTTGTTGAAAGAGCAGGGATATCTACAAGCCGTAAACGAGAGCCACCTGCACGACTTGGGTAAGTTTGTGTTTGCCTTTAGTATTTTCTGGACATATGTGTGGTTCGCTCAGTTTATGCTCATCTATTACGCCAATCTGCCCGAAGAAACAATCTACTTCCGGGAGCGTTTCAGTGGGTTTGGAGGAATTTACTTCGCTCCATTCTTTGTAAACATATTTCTGAACTTCGTGTTTCCATTCCTTGTTCTAATGACAAGGGATGCAAAGCGTAAAACAGTGGTTCTGAAGGTTGCCTGCTGGGGCGTTCTGGTTGGTCATTACTTTGATTTTTACACGAACATCATGCCCGGTACTGTTGGCGCACATGGAGGTTTTGGGCCGGTTGAGTTCGGGATGATTCTGATTTTTGCCTGCGGCTTTGTTTGGTCCGTAGCGAACCAATTGACGAAGGCCAATTTGATTCCGAAGAATCATCCGATGTTAGAAGAAGCATTACACCACGATATTTAATAAACTAATACTTGTATGTTGTACATAATCGCGTTGCTGTCGGTAGTTTTCCTCGCCTTAGCCGTTGTGCTGATGTCGCGGATGACAACTGTAATGAAAGGTATCGGTGGAGCGAGCAACCCCACCGGCGAGGCCCAATATGATCGGAGTAATCAGGTCAATGGCTGGTTGATGATTATCTTTTGGGTTGTGGGCGTTATTGCTGGTGCGTGGTCGTTTATGGTTGCCTGGCCGCACTTCTTACCAGAAGCGTCGTCGCTACACGGTCGCCGAACGGATCAACTGTTCTGGGTGGCAATGGCAATTGTAACGTTGGCGTTCTTTCTGACGAATACCATGTTGTTTTACTTCGCGTTCAAATACCGGGGTAACACACGCAACAAGGCATCTTACTACCCCGAAAACCATAAGTTAGAATTGATATGGACGGTTGTTCCGGCTATTGTGATGGCGTTGATGGTGTTTACAGGATGGAGGGCCTGGCGTGATATCATGTCAGAAGCACCGCAGGGAGCCCAGGAGTTTGAACTCATCGGTAAGCAATTCAACTGGATTGCCCGCTATCCCGGCGTTGACAACAATAAACTCGGCGCGCACAACTACAAGTTGATTGACAATAACAACGATACGGGTATTGACTTTTCGGATGAAAATTCGTTCGACGATTTCACGTCAACTACCGAGTTACATATCCCTGTCAATAAGCCCATTTTATTGAGAATCCGCGCCCGCGATGTTCTGCACAGTGTATTCATTCCGCACATGCGGGTGAAGATGGATGCCGTACCCGGTATGCCAACGCGGTTCTGGTTTGTGGCTGATAAAACCACCGACGAGATGAAGAATATCACCAACAACCAGAATTTCACTTACGAGATTGCCTGCACTGAGGTCTGTGGTCGCGGTCACTTCTCGATGCGGTTGCGGTTAGTAGTTGAAGACGAAACGACTTGGAAAGCGTGGTGTGCTGAACAAAAGCCACTCCTGACCTCATTCCCTGAATACGCTGCCCGGATTCCCGACAATCTGAAAGCAAAAGCCGCTAAGTATTTACCAGCACAAACCGACAGCACAACGGCCTCTACGGAGCAGGGTGGTGCAGTAGGCGCAAGCAGTTCTTTACGATAATTAAGACAGACAAACTATAAATTAATGGAAACTTTAGAGCAAACCGTAGCAATACCGGCTCAGGCTGTGGAACACGACCACCACGAGCCACAGAGTTTTTGGCGGAAGTACGTCTTCTCGGAAGACCACAAGACGATTGCCAAGCAATACCTGTTTTCGGGTATTTTCTGGGCTATTGTTGGCATCAGTTTCTCCGTCATATTTCGCCTACAGTTGGGATTTCCGAATATGAATATGGGTTTCCTGAAACCTATTTTGGGCCAATGGATTAATGATTCTAACAAGATTGATCCTAATTTTTACTTGTCGCTTGTTACGATGCACGGAACCATTATGGTGTTCTTTGTATTAACTGCGGGCCTGAGTGGAACGTTCTCGAACTTCCTGATTCCGTTACAGGTGGGAGCGCGTGACATGGCATCGGGTTTCCTGAATATGCTCTCATACTGGTTTTTCTTTGTTGCCAGCGTGGTCATGTTCTGGTCGCTTTTTCTTGAAACCGGCCCTGCTGGCGGTGGTTGGGTCGTTTACCCACCATTGAGTGCATTGCCGCAAGCAAACCCTGGTTCAATGGGTGGTATGACGCTTTGGCTCGTGAGTATGTCACTGTTCATTGTATCACAATTGCTGGGGGGGATAAACTATATCACTACGGTCATTAACCTGCGGACGCGGGGAATGTCGTTCAGCAAATTGCCCCTGACTATCTGGGCTTTTTTCCTGACAGCGATATTAGGTCTGATATCATTCCCGGTATTGCTTTCGGCTTCGTTGTTGCTGATCTTCGACCGGAGTTTCGGCACGAGTTTCTACCTATCCGAGATTTATATAAATGGTGAGGCTTTGCCAAACGTGGGCGGTAGTCCAATTTTGTTTCAGCATTTGTTTTGGTTCTTGGGTCACCCGGAGGTGTACATTGTAATGTTGCCCGCACTCGGTATTACATCTGAGGTCATTGCCGTAAACTCGCGGAAGCCGATTTTTGGCTATCGGGCCATGATTGCTTCCATGATGGGTATCGCATTTCTGGCCTTCATTGTGTGGGCTCACCATATGTTTGTAACGGGTATGAATCCGTTCCTCGGCTCGATTTTCATGTTCTTGACGCTGATCATTGCCGTACCATCGGCGGTAAAAGCATTCAACTACATCACTACACTGTGGCGTGGAAATATCCGGTTTACGCCGGCTATGCTGTTCTCCATTGGTCTGGTATCATTCTTTATCTCTGGTGGCGTAACGGGTCTGATTCTTGGTAACTCAGCATTAGACATCCAACTGCACGATACATATTTTGTGGTGGCTCACTTCCACTTGGTGATGGGCGCATCGTCGGCATTCGGGCTGTTAGCCGGAGTGTATCACTGGTTCCCGAAATTCTTTGGCCGGATGATGGACAATACTTTGGGCTACGTTCACTTCTGGATGACGTTTGTGGGTATTTACCTCGTGTTTTTCCCGATGCACTACACGGGTATCGCTGGATTTCCTCGTCGGTATTATGCCTTCACGAGCTACGACTTCACTAAGAGTGCCTTCACAGACTTGAACGCCTTTATCACCATCGCGGCTGTTCTGACGTTCACGGCGCAGTTTATCTTCCTGTACAACTTTATCCATAGTTTGTTCCGAGGTAAAATTGCAACGCAGAACCCATGGAAAGCCAACACGTTGGAGTGGACGGCTCCAATGAACCCTGGTCACGGTAACTGGACTGGTGATATTCCTGCTGTGTATCGCTGGCCGTATGATTACAGCAAACCGGGTGCAGCCGAAGATTTCATTCCGCAGAACGTACCGTATTCACAGACTCCCGAATCAAATCTTCCGCACGAGAATGAGTTGATTGGTCTGGAGAAAGAAATTGAAGCACAAAACTTTAATGATCAGTTCGCGCAACCGCATCACTGATATAATTAGGCACTTATTTCCGGGGTTGGTTCTCCTGACTGTCGTCACCGTCTATTTGCTAATTCTGGCAGGTGGTATTGTCAGAGGAACCGGCTCCGGGATGGGTTGCCCCGACTGGCCCCGGTGTTTTGGCCGCTGGGTTCCGCCAACCGAAGTTTCACAACTTCCACCCAATTATGAGCAGATTTACGGGGCCAAACTCAAAGGTGAAGTTGAATTCAATGCAGTCAAGACCTGGATTGAGTACATAAATCGCTTACTCGGCGCATTTGCCGGTCTGCTGGTTTTCGCTGTTTTATTCTCTTCCCTAACCTTTTTTCGTAGAAATACCCCGGTTTTTTGGGGCAGTGTGGCTGCTTTTGTGCTGATTGGCGCAAACGGGTGGCTCGGTTCCCGCGTGGTGGCTACCGAACTGGCCCAGTACCTGATTACACTGCATCTGCTCCTGGCAGTATTGGTAGTGGGTGCTTTACTGTTTGTCTACGTACGTGCACGCAACGTGAATGCGTTCGATTTGGGGAATCACAAGGCCAGCAAGCGAGTAAACCGACTATTGATTGTCACGTTGATTCTGTCCTTCGGTCAGGTATTGATGGGGACTCAAGTGCGTGACGCACTCGATGCGGTAATTAAATCACTCGGTTATGACCAACGCGATAGCTGGATTGCCGGGTTAGACTGGCGGTTTTATGTACATCGCTCCTTCTCGCTGGTTATACTTGGATTGCACCTGTTTGTAATCTATCAACTCAATAGGCAGTTGCCAAACAGTAGATTGAAGCCCATTGTTATAAGCATAATGGGAGTTGTGCTGGCCGAGATTGCAACGGGTGCTGTGATGGCTTATTTCAGTGTTCCGGCGGTTGCACAGCCGATTCACCTTTTTTTAGCGATTGTAATGTTGGGGTTACAGTTTGTGGCGTTGCTCTTGCTGAACCCGAAACGGGCCAGCGTTACTAAAGGGATGAACAACCTATCGGTAAACGCAAAATTTGCGTTGCCGGAATAAATAAAGAAAGTGTTTGGTTAGTAGCCGAACGTCGTACTGATGGATAGATCACTCAGCCTGAGCATAGTCACTGACAAAGCAAGGGCATACTTTGAATTGCTTAAGATCAAGCTAACCCTCGCCGTTGTGTTTTCGGGGGTGTTTGGCTATTTACTGGCGGTAAAGCACCTCGATTTTATACGTATTGTGGTGCTGGCCTTCGCTTCGATAGCCATCACGGGCGCGGCCAATATTATCAATCAAATCATTGAGCGGGACTCAGATAAGGTAATGAAACGCACGGCAAGCCGCCCGCTGCCAACTGGACGGCTGTCTGTTAGTGAAGCAGCTTGGTTTGCCTTTATTCTGTTTGCCGTTTCTGTCACGCTGTTTGTGGTGTTCTTCAACGTGCGGGCGGCTGGTCTGGCGGTTTTGTCATTGCTGTTGTACGGATTTGTTTATACCCCACTCAAGAAAAAAGGCCAGGTAGCCGTGTTTGTGGGTGCGTTGCCGGGGGCTTTCCCACCGATGATTGGGTGGGTAGCTGCCACAAATCAATTTGGTCTGGAGCCAGGCGTTTTGTTTGCAGTACAGTTTTTCTGGCAGTTCCCACACTTTTGGGCTATCGGCTGGCTGGCCTTCGATGAGTATAAGAAGGCCGGGATTCAGATGATGCCGGGAGACGGTAAGACTACTGAGACGGCGTTTAAAATCATGATTTACACGCTGTTTCTGATTCCTGTTGGCTGGCTATCCTATATGCTTGGGATGACGGGCATAAACTCCGCGCTCGTTGCCATGATCGGTGGAATTTTGTTTTTGGCTCAAACGTTTCACTTAATGAGAACCTGCACTGATAAAGCGGCTTTGCAAATGATGTTTGGATCACTGTTGTATTTGCCAATTGTGCAGATTGCGTACCTGTTAGACAAAGTTTAGCGATGATAAATCAACTCACAACACCGATAAGTACCGTTGAAGAACCGGAAGAAACCCTCTCGATGAATCCCAAGAAGTTTATTCTTTGGCTGTTCATCGTTAGTATCGTTATGTTATTTGCAGCCATGACCAGTGCGTATTTAGTGCGCCGGGCCGAGGGAAACTGGCTCGAATTTACGGTTCCGGCTATGTTTACGTATAGCACAATTGTACTGGTTGTCAGTAGTTTAACGATGCAGTGGGCGTATTGGGCCGCGAAAAAAGATAACTTCAATACGTTGCGTGCAGCGATTAGCATTACTTTTGCACTCGGAATCGTATTCTTGTGGATGCAGTTTGAGGGTTGGGTCGCGCTCGTGAAAGAGAACGTTTACTTTGTGGGGAATCCTGCCGGGTCGTTCATTTACATTTTTACGGGTCTTCATGCGCTCCACCTGATTTCAGGATTGGTCGTTTTGGGAGTAGTTCTTGTCTCAGCATTTCGGCTTGATATTCACGCCAAGAGCCTGAACCGAATGCAGATTGCTACCTCATATTGGCACTTTTTAGATATACTTTGGGTGTATTTGTTGTTGTTTTTACTCTATTTTCACTGATAATCTGGCTTACGAATGGCGGCTACTGCAACCACCGAATCACCATCCACCACCTTTGACCGCAGATCGTGGATGGGCGGTATCGAACCCATGAAAGCAAGCTACGGCAAGCTCATGATGTGGTTCTTTTTGATTTCGGACACTTTTACGTTTTCGGCATTGCTCGTTACTTATGGGTTGATACGCTTCAGTTCGCCCGCTTACGACCCGGCAATCCATGGTGCGTTCAAATTCTCGACTCTGTACTGGCCTACCCCGGATAAAGTCTATAATTCTTTGCCTTTTTTGCACGGCCTTGATGCACCCCTGATTTTTGTGGGTATTATGACGTTCATTCTGATTTTCAGTAGTGTAACTATGGTCTTGGCTGTGGAGGCCGGGCATCGGATGGACCGGGCTGACGTAGAGAAATATATGCTTTGGACGATCTTGGGGGGTATCGCTTTCTTGAGTTGTCAGGCCTGGGAATGGTCGCACTTTATTCATGGCACTGAGCAGGGAACAATTGTTAGCGACATTGTGAGCGGACAACCTGTTCAGCGAACGGTGTTTGGTGCTAACTTGGCCGGAAATCAATATGGGCCGCCCGCGTTCGCCGACCTGTTTTTCTTCATTACGGGTTTCCATGGTACGCACGTATTCAGCGGTGTTTTGCTGAACATACTCATTTTCTACCGCACGTCATTTGGTATGTATCAAACGCGCGGGAGTTACGAAATGGTCGAAAAAGTTGGACTATACTGGCACTTTGTTGACTTGGTTTGGGTATTTGTTTTCACCTTCTTTTACCTCGTATAATCATGGCAGAGCATCAGCATGATAGCACGATGACGGCTAATGCCGAGTCATCGGCCAATGTTAAAACCATCTGGAAAGTATTTTTCATTCTGTTGGGGATAACCGTATTTGAATTTTTCATTGCCTTTGTGTTGCAGCCGAGTTATCTCAAAACGTCTATTTTCGTTGGGCTTACATTAGTGAAGGCTGCCTACATCGTGGGCGAGTTCATGCACCTCAAGCACGAGGCAAAGTCGTTACTGTGGGCTATTTTGTTACCCGTAATTTTCGTTGTCTGGCTGTTGCTGGCAATGATGATGGAGGGCGGCCACATTTTTACTGATCGTCTGTAAGCATCAGTCTCCGCGCCGAATCACCGGACGCGGGTGGGTTTAATCGCTCTCGTCTTCGGGACCGGGAGTCTTTACGACAATGAAAAACATAACGAAAGCCGGGATTCTACTAACTGTGTTGGTAGCCCCGGCTTTGGTGTATCTGTTCCTGCGGTTCGGCACAGAAAACCATTTTAAACTCCCTCGTTACCTGCCCAGAATTGACTCAACAACGGGCGGGCCACTGATGCAGAAGACCGTCTTGCCCAATGGAAAAGCAGGTATGGACACGGTTTACAACCATATTCCAGCCTGGTCACTCATTGATCAGAATGGACGGGTAGCCACAAATGATCTTGTGAACGGTAAAGTGTATGTTGCTGATTTTTTCTTCACTCGATGCGGCACGATATGCCCGAAATTATCGTCACAAATTAGCCGGGTACAGCGTATTTTTGAAGATAACGATGCCATCCGGTTTGTGTCTTTCTCCGTTGACCCTGAGCATGATAAGCCCGCCCAATTAGCCGAATATGCCCGAAAGTACGAAGCTATTCCCGGCAAATGGTATTTTCTGACCGGCCCCAAAGCTGACATTTATCGGCTGGCGATGAAGGGCTTTTTTCTGCCTGCCGTTGATGCCGGTATTATGAATAACCAAACGCCCGACGAAACTTTTGTGCATAGTGAAAAGTTAGTTTTGGTAGATAAAGACGGTATTGTTCGCGGTTTCTATGATGGCACCGATAAGGAGCAGGTAGAGCGTTTGATACTGGAAATGAGGGTTTTACTAACCATTGAATAACAATGCAGGCCGTTCAATCAACAGAAGAAAAGAAAGCCAGCCGGGTCATTAATATTCTGGCAGTTACGATTCCGGTGGCCGTAGCGGTATTACTCGGCATCCGGCAGAAAGTAAACCTCGGTGCCTGGACAGATTACCTCACACTCGTTAATGCGGTAATGAATTCGCTCACAGCGTTGTTATTGTTGATGGGGTTGTTTTTTATCCGGCAGAAAAACGTGCGGGCACACCGGGTCACGATGCTCACGGCATTCACATTCGGGGCGTTGTTTCTGTTGTGTTACATTTTGTATCACCTCACGCATGAGTCAACGTCGTTTGGTGGTGAGGGTTGGGTGCGTCCTGTCTATTACTTTTTGCTTGTCTCGCACATTACGTTGTCTATTGTGGTAGTTTGGTTTGTGTTGCGGGCCGTTTATTTCGCTCTCACGAATCAAATTAGCCGACACAAAGCGACAGTGAAATGGGCTTATCCGATTTGGTTGTACGTTAGTATAACGGGCGTAATAGTTTACTTTATGATTCGTCCGTATTATAACTTTTGAGAACAGATGAAAGCGCGACTGATTTTAACGGTATTGGTGCTGTTGGTAATGACCGGCACAAGTTCTTTTGCCCAGTGTGCCATGTGCCGGGGTGTTGTTGAAAGCACCGTTAGCGGAGGCCGCAGTATAGTGGCTTCTAACCTGAATTTCGGGATTTTGTATTTGCTGGTTATTCCGTACCTATTGGTGTCGGGAATTGGTTTTCTGTGGTACCGAAACAGTAAGAAGGAATATGGCCGTCGTCTCGAAATCTCACGCCATGTTAAACGGGCTATGTCCTCAATGTAGGACGGGTAAAATTTTTGCCTATCCGTTCTTTAACCTGGCTAAGTTTGATCAGATGCACGAGGAATGCCCGCATTGTGGCTTGCGCTACGAGATTGAGCCGGGTTATTTCATTGGAGCCATGTATGTCAGTTATGCCGTATCGGGCGGGGTTGCGTTGGTGCTGAGTTTCGCGCTGTATTTTCTGGCCGGAGACCCACCGGGTTGGGTGTATGCAACGGTGGTGATAATTGCTATGGTTCTGATAGTACCAGTAAATTTCAGAGCTTCGCGCATTGTCTGGCTGTATTATGTAGCGGGCATTCAGTACCGGCCAGAGTTTCAGACCGCTACATGATTAATTTTTGATTCCTTGCAGACAATACGGTAGAACCGGGCAAAGTGTCCGGTTTTTTTGTTGACCGAAAAATTTTGTACACTCATGCAACCTGATGATCCGGGTTTGCATCTTACCGGCAGAAACCAACAGATCATGCTCCGAATTCTACCCTTTTATACAACTGAAACGCAGCTCGTTACCGGGTTGAAACGGGGCGAAAGCCGCGCCCAGAAGGTTGTGTATGAACGGTTTGCCGGAAAAATGCTGGCCGTGTGCCATCGGTATTGCGCCAATCCCGATGATGCCGAAGAGGTGCTGATAGATGGCTTTATGAAGGTGTATGAGAAGATTGGTCAGTTTCGGGAAGACGGTAGTTTCGAGGGGTGGGTACGCCGAATTATGGTGACGGAATCGCTGATGTTTCTGCGCCGGAGTAAGTCGTGGCGGCAGGAAATCCCGCTCGATGAAGCCGTTACCGAACCCGATTATATCTGGGCCGATGCTAATCTGAACGAGACCGAACTACTCAAACTCATTAACCGATTACCCGATGGATACCGAACCGTTTTTAACCTCTACGCCATCGAGGGATACAGTCATGCTGAAATTGCCGGTACACTGGGAATTTCAGAAGGGACATCAAAGTCGCAATTGAGCCGCGCCCGTGTGCTGTTGCAGAGCAGCCTTAAAAAATTAGAAATCAATCAAGATGAAACAAGACACCAACAGCCCACCAGTCAAATTGCCCGTTGACGATCTCTTCGCCCGTCGGCTGGGGCAGCACAGCATCGCGCCTGACAAAGCCGGTTGGGAACGGTTACAGGCAAAAATGGCTGGGCAACCGGAAGCTCCTGTGCTGGCTTTTTGGCGAAACCCAATCGTGTATCGCTACGCGGCTGTGGCCTGCGTGTCGGCTCTGTTATTGGCGGGTGGGTGGTGGTTGCAGCGGTCAACAGACGGGGTAAACACGCCCCGAAATCAGGTAGCTGCATCTGGGAACCGGAAAAATTCGGGTGCTGTGGTTAACCATAGAAATAAGCCGCAATCCCGGCAACCAACCGAGCAATTGGCCGTGCAACAGTCACAACAATCTATTTTGCCACAACAGGAGATACGGCCAAACGTAAGGGCAGCAGCCAAAAATGAGCCAGTAGCCGTGCAGCGTCTGACTGAAATCAGGATAGCGCAAACGAAAGAACTCAGAAACCAGTCCATGCCAAAACAGCCGGAAATCGGTCAAAAGCCAGCTACCCAACTTGCCAAAATCGAGACGATGCCAACCGCAATCAGCCCAATTAGCGTGTCACCAAAGCCCGTTGCCGAGCAGGTCTTGATCGTGACGATTGCCGAACCTGACGCACTGATTGAAGCCCGGCAAGCGGCTAACTGGTCAGAATCAGCCGAGAGAACACTCGTGGTTGATGTGGCACAAAAGCCAGTCAAAAGCGGCAAGTTTCTACAACAGGTGGCCCGCGTCAGAAATGGTGAAGGGCTTGAACTGGCCGGTGATGCCGATCAGAGTTTACTGAGCCGGGCGTTTCAGACAATTAAAAACAAAGCAAACAACAAATCCCTAAAACAATGAACACCAATCGCTTACGGGCTTTCGCAGCCGCGTTTTTTCTGACCAGTTTCCTGGCTGCACAGGCCACCGCCACCGCCATCTCCGCTGATTCGCTCGTGATTCGGTTTGCCAACCAAACCCGGCTCGTGATTTATGCCCCCAACAAAGCCGGGATTCAGGCATTGTCGGCCTACGATCTGAACAAAATTGTGCGTGATATGGGCATGAAATTAGATTCGCTGCCCAACGGCCAAACCGCCATCCGAATTGACGAACAGGCGGGCCAACGTTACCTGAAAGACACCGTGCTGGTGATAACGCGCGACAAAGGCAACGTAAACGTGGTAATTCGGAATCCGAAACAATACCAGCCCGACACAGTGGGTGGGGCCATAAAAAACGCACGGGGCGTGATGAAAGCCGTTCGGGATACGCTCCGGGAGAAACGCAACCGGGATCAGATGAACCCATTCACAAACGTCCAACTCGGTATAAACGGCTTAACGTCCCAAGCGTCGGCACCGGCTTATTCGGGTGGGCCGTATGACCTGCGGCCCAGTGGCTCACGCTATTTTGGCATTGCCATTGGGCAACGCCCGGTGCTGGCCGGGAATAAACGGGTGAAACTGAGTTTGTACTACGCGTTGGAGGCCGTCTGGCAAAACTATATGTTCGACAACAACGTGGTGGCCCAAAAAGGCCCGGCGCAGGTGTTGTTTACGCCCGTCAGCGAACGGTTGCAGAAGAGCAAACTCACCAATTTCTCATTTCAGGTGCCGGTGGTACCGCGTGTGAGTTTTTACAGCGAAAGCGGTCGGCGGATTTTTCACCTCGGTCTGGGTGGATTTGTAGGCTATCGGATAGATAGCTACATAAAAACCAAAGACGAGGTCGGGTCCAGAGACCGCCAACACAGCAACTTTTACCAGAATGATCTGCGCTACGGCTTGGTGGGTCACGTCGGGATTCGGAACATTAACCTGTTCGTGAAATACGAGCTAAACCCGACCTTCCAGACCAACAAAGGGCCGGATGTGCGGGCCGTCAGTTTCGGGATTACGCTTTAACCGACCCCATTAGTCAGCGTCCCGATGCCATCAATCGTGATGCTGACTACATCGCCGGTTTGCAGGGTAAACTCGTTGGGTGGCACAATGCCGGTGCCGGTCATCAGGTAGCAACCCGTTGAGAATGAGCATGATCTGAACAGCCACGATGCCAACTCATCGTGGCTGCGTTTCATTTGGCTGATGGCAATACTGGCCGAAAAAACGGTTTTGTCTGCCCGAACGATGCCGAGGTAAATCTGGGTTTCGGGGGAAATCGGTTCGGGCGAGAGCAACAGACAAGGGCCGATAGCCGCGCTGCCGTCGTAGGTTTTGGCTTGCGGCAGATACAGCGGATTTTCGCCTTCGATACTCCGCGAACTCATATCGTTGCCGCAGGTGTAACCCACAATTTGCCCGGTGCGGTTGATAAACAACGTCAGTTCGGGTTCCGGCACGTTCCACGATGAATCGGGCCGGATACGAACCGTGCCGCCCGGCCCCACCACGCGATTGGCCGTAGCCTTAAAAAATAATTCGGGGCGGTCAGCATCATACACCCGGTCGTAGAAGGCGGAGCCTCCGCTATCGCCCGCGGCTTGTTGTGATTCCTCTATCCGGGCATCGCGGCTGCGGAGATACGTTACGCCGGCGGCCCACACTTCCTGGCTACCAATGGGGGCGAGTAAACCCGTTTCAACGGCTCGTCGGGCCGACTCGTCAGGTGCGGTTTCCTGCACGAATCGCCGGAGTGTACTGTATAAATCGGGCTGGTTCAGGAGTGCGTCCCAATCGGTTGTCGGGGCAACGTAAAAGCGTTCGGCGGCTTCGAGAACAGGGCCGGTTGTGGTCTGGTAGAGTCTCATTGGACGTTACCGAGGAGGGTTTTTATGAGTTGAGTTTTTTCTGGATACCGGCAAAAGACGTTCAAGGTCACGAAGAACTTGCTGCGCCCGCTTGAGTTCTAATCTGACAGCTGCTAATTTCCGCTCGTTCTCGGCCAAGGCTTTCAAACGGGCTTTGTCTTTTTCCCGCGCCAACCGGCTATTAGTAGGTTCTTCTTTTTCTTCGGCATCCATACGATTACACGGTTTATACTCATTGAAAGGCAGATAATTAAAAATTTACCGATGCATATTCCTTAAAAACGTTGCGTCTTTGCGTTAAAACATTGCGTCTTTGCGTTAAAAAAATATGCTCTACAACACTAAAGGCATTGCCCTCAACTATCTCCGCTACAAAGAAACGTCAATCATTGTCCGCATCTACACCGAGGAGTTTGGGCTGCAAAGCTACATCGTAAACGGGGTGCGGTCGGCCAAGAGCAAGACCAATAAAATCGCGTTCTTTCAACCCCTTACGCTCTTGGATTTGGTGGTCTATTACAAACCCAACCGTGATCTGCACCGGCTGTCAGAAACCCGCATCAGCGTACCGTTGCAGAGCCTGCCGTTTGAGGTCACCAAGTCAAGCATCGCGTTGTTTATGACCGAGATGCTCACCAAAACCCTCAAAGAAGAATCGGGTAATCCGGCGTTGTTTCGGTTTTTGGTCGAGTCGGTGTTGCTCTTGGAAGATGCCCCGGCGGGCTACGAGAATTTTCACCTCGTATTTCTGTTTAAACTCTCTCATTTTTTTGGATTTGGGCCAGAGGATGCCCGCGAATTTGAACAGCAACTGCGCGAGCGGTCATACCCGTTTTTGCCAGACAACGCTACCGAAATGGCTCTGAACGTGCTACTTACCCAACCATACGGAACCCCCGTTTTGCTTACCCGCACCGCCCGCAACGAAATCGCCGACGCACTCGTGGCTTATTACCGGATTCATATTGATTCGCTCGGCGACGTAAAATCATTAGCCGTGTTGCGCGAAGTGCTGGGGTAAAATTACCGCACGATCACTAATCGCTGCACGGTTGTTCGGCGGTCGTCGGTGAGCCGGAGGAGGTAAAAACCACCTGCCA
>JBBRNH010000027.1:0-58579 GCA_038230415.1 Cytophagales bacterium
CAGCCGGGCCTGTTTCGCAAATTCTTCGTCCGTAAGTTGCCCCGTCACATAGCCGGTGAGTGCGGCCTGATTATCGGTCTCGAACATCTCGGCGGCCAACACCAACTGCTGCTTTTTGAGGGCGTACAGGTCTTTGGTGAGTTGGAACTGCAGCCAGTGGCAGATCGGGTTGTTGTGCAATTCGCCAAACAGTACCACATCGGCTTCGGCAGCCTGTTTCAATAATTTCTGGTACGAAATCGTTTTCCCCGCCCGGTTATAGAGTTGGTATGCCGGGCGGTCAGGCGGAATAAGGGAAAAAAGCAATGTACAATGGATAATGAATAATGGATAATGAAGACGACGGACGACGGTAATGTTTCTTGATGTCATTCTACATTATCCATTATTCACTGTGCATTGTTTTACAACTCCCGAATCCAGATGTTTCTGAAACCAACGGGGTTGCCATGATCCTGCAAAATAATCGGGCCTTTGCCGTGAGCCGCCATTTTAGGGTAGCCAATGTATTCGGTAGTGCCTTTAATGGCTACGTGGTTTTGCACCAATATCCCGTTGAGCAGCACCGTGGCGTAAGCAGGCTCGGTCATGATACCGCCCTTGCTGAAACGCGGAGCCATAAAAACAATGTCGTAGGTCTGCCACTCGCCGGGCTTACGGCTGGGGTTCACGAGCGGAATGGCCTGTTTGTAGATCGAGCCAACCATGCCGTTCACGTAGGTTGGGTTGTTGTAGTTGTCAAGCACCTGCACTTCATAGCGGCCCTGCAAAAAGATACCACTGTTGCCCCGGCCCTGCCCGTTGCCTTCTACTTTTTCGGGTGTTTGAAACTCGACGTGCAGTTGAAAATCGCCAAAATCCTGCTTGGTTTTGGCCGATGACGTTTTGCCCGAATACAGAACGCCGTTGGTTACGAGCCACTGGAGCGGATCGGTGCTGTTGCTGGGGGCATAGCCTTTGTTGGCTACCCAGGCATCGGCATTTTTGCCGTCGAAAAGAACAACCGCGTCTGAAGGGGCCGTTGTGCCGGCGGTAGTGGGCGTAAACAGTCCGGGCGTAACAACGGGCGGTACGGGTTCCCAGATTTCTGACGATTCGGGTGTTTGTTTAGCGGGCTGGACCTGGGCAAAAGCCGCGCCGACCATCGAGAGCGTCAGCAGCAGCAATAGAGTTGGTTTGTTCATTGGAAAAACGAATTGATAATAGATTCACCCGTAAATAACGGCAAAACCCGGTTTCTACTGATACGAATCAACAACGGTTTGCAGCGTACCCAGGAGTTGGGGCAGGTCGTTGAGCGTGAATCGGTGTAAGTCAATCTGGAGTTTATCGCCCTGATACCGTAAAAAAATCCAATCGTAGCCATTGGTAACAGTGCCAAAGATAACGGAAACGTGTTTTTCAGACTTCTGATTAAACAGCCAGGCGGCATACATTTCGGCTCCGCATTGCCCTAAGCCTTCTTCCAAGCCCCGATTTTTGGCTTCCACTACGCAGAAAATCGGGGCATCAACCACTAAACTCTTAGGCTTGGCACCTAATAAATAATCACAATAGCCAAAGAGGAGACTGTTTACATCAAAAGAAAAGCCCGAATAGATAGTGAAACGCGGTTGATTCAGGCGGTAGAGTTCGTTTAGGATGGGCGAAATTAAAAACTCAGATTTCGATTTTTCGGTCAATAAAGGCAATTGATTATTATCGGTCAGTAGTTGGGCCAGTTGAACCGAAGGAGCCATTTCGCGGAATGGTTTTGCCAGAAAGCTAACTCGTTCGTGGTCTACGTTGCAGTCGCGCCGGAGCGTTTCTAACGTAAAATCGCTGTATGCCATCGTAGTTGCTGGTTTTATGCCGGAAACAAAATTTACGTTTATGGGTATTGATCCACGATAGTTTGCAACGCGCCGAGGAGTTGGGGGAGTTCGCCGAGATAAAACCGATCCATATCAATCTGGACTTTATGGCCTTCGTAGCGCAAAAACAGCCAGTCAAATCCGTTTGTGACAGCGCCAAAGATTGGTGAGACAGGTTTGCCCGCTTCCTGATTAAAGAGCCACGCGGCATACATTTCGGCCCCACACTGGCCTAAGCCTTCTTCTACACCCCGGCTTTTGGCCTCAACTAAGCAAAAAATGGGAGCATCAACCAAGATGCTTTGATTGTTTTGGCTTAGAATATAGTCGCAATAGCCGTTCAATGAGTCGGTCACGTCGAAGGCCATACCCGAAAAAATAGTAAACTGTCCTTTGTTTCGCTGGTATAATTCCCGCAAGATTGGCACGATCAAAAACTCGGACTTGGCCTTCTCCGAAAATGTCGAAAAGTTTCGGTTCACGGCTAATTCGCGCAGCAAATCAGCCGATGGTTCGGTTTGGCGGTTGGGCTTGGCAAAAATGTCAGTTCGCTCGTGGCCGAGATTGAACTGTTTTTTGAGTTTCTCTAATGTAAAATCGCTGTAAGCCATCGCTGATTTTAATCTTGTTTCTTCATCAAAGATAGGATAATTGGCCCCGGAACGGGCTTTTATCCCGAAAACGTGGTAATTTTCCACACTGAATTTCGTCTTCACATTTATAACTCTCCCATGCGTTATCGTTTCTCGATTCCGGGCCTGTTTGGGCTATTTAGCCTGCTTATCAGCCCTGTGTTTGCCCAAACCGCCCTGCCCCTCACCGACCTGTCGGCGTTTCGGCCCGCCGAACCCAACTGGCGCATTGCCGGGTCTGCGTCGGCCAGCCCAACGGTTGCCAATTCGCTCTCGGCGGGCAGCGGCACGGGCGTTCTGGTGAACTTGCCGGCCAAACCCGCTTACGGCCAGCAGTACAACCTGCTCACCAAATTTGAACACGGTGACCTTGATCTGGAACTCGATTTTATGATGGCACGCGGATCAAACTCCGGGGTGTATTTGCAGGGCCGTTACGAGGTGCAACTTCACGATAGCTGGGGAACAAAAATCGCTACGGCATCGGATGTCGGCTCGATTTATGAACGGTGGGACGAGAGTCAGCCCGACGGCAAAAAGGGCTACGAGGGCCACCCCGCCCGCCAGAACGCCAGCCGTGCGCCCGGCCTGTGGCAGCACCTGCGCATCTCATTTCAGGCTCCGCGCTTTGATGCATCGGGCAAAAAAACCGAAAATGCCCGGATGGTGCGCGTTGACCTCAACGGCGTAACGATTCACGAAGACGTTGACCTGAGCGGCCCCACGCGCGGCCCGGCCTTTGAGAACGAAGCCGCCACTGGCCCGCTCATGATCCAGGGCGATCACGGCCCGGTGGCATTCCGCAACGTTCGCTACGTGAGCTATGACAAACCCCGCCCCGAACTCCGCGACCTGACATACAGCGTCTTCAAAGGAAAATTCCAGAAAGAAGAAGACTTCACCGGCAAAACCCCGCCCGAATCCCAGGGCGCATCATTGGTGTTGAGCAGCACCGTGAGCCGGATTCCCAATGAGTTTATGCTACGCTACACCGGTACTCTGCGCGTGGCCGAACCGGGCGAATACAAATTCAACGTGAGTGTGCCGGGCGGTGGGGGCGTTCTCCGCATCAACAACCAGCCCGTGATTGCCCGCGCCGAGTGGGGCGGGCAGGGCAAAGCCACCCTGCCCAAAGGCGATTTGCCGTTTGAGTTATTATACAGCAAGTTGGTGGAGTGGGTGAAGCCGGGGCTGGGACTCGCCGTGTCGGGGCCGGGTGTGCGCGAGTTTGTTATCAGCGATCAAAACGCGGGCGATGGCGACGAGACCGACCCGATTCTGATTGATGCCGCCCAACAGTCATTGCTGCGGAGTTTTATGGACTTGTCCGGTGTGCCGGGGGCCAAAGGCGGGCCGTTTCGGGTGGTTCATGCCATCTCCGTTGGTGATGCTGCCGAAGCCGTGCATTACACCTACGACATGGACAATGGCGCGTTGGTGCAACTCTGGCGCGGACAGTTTTTAGACGCTACGCCCATGTGGCACGACCGGGGCGATGGCTCCTCGCGGCCCCTCGGCATGGTGCAGGGCTTCGGCAAACCCGCCCTGATGCTGGCCCGCCTTGCCACGCCCGATGCCGCCTGGCCCACCGACACCACCGCGTCGGGATACCGGCCCAAAGGCTATGCGTTCGATGAAACTGACCGGCCAACGTTCCGGTATCTGCTTGGCAGTGCCAGCGTCGAAGACCAAATTCGACCCCTAACGGGCGGACAGGGCATGAGCCGGACAATCACCGTAACGGGCAATACCAACGATATGCTGGCACGATTAGCAATTGGCAATACCATTACGATGCAGGAAACCGGCCTGTATGCCGTTGATGGGCAATACTACGTGAAGGCTGAGGGAGCAGCCGTTCGCAGCGTTGGCGGGCGGCAGGAGTTGGTTATGCCGGTGAAAGGAAAGGTGATATATTCAATTTTGTTCTGAACTAAGTTTAAACGCAGAGAGGCAGAGGTTTCGCAGAGTTCGCAAAGAACTAACTCTGCTTAACTCTGCGAAACCTCTGCCTCTCTGCGTTAAAAAAAACATGAAATACATACTCACAATACTCTCATTCCTGGCCTTCTCTGCCGTAGCGCAGGAGTCGCCCAAAGAAGAAGACTTCTTCAAGATTCTGAAAGTATCGGCCCCCGAAGGCACCCTGCTTGAAGTGGGTGGCCTGACGACGCTGCCCAACGGTGATCTGGGCATAGCAACGCGCCGGGGTGATGTCTGGATTGTCGAAAACCCGACTTCGCGCAAGCCGTATTTCCGCAAGTTTGCCAGTGGCCTGCACGAGATTCTGGGCCTTGTCTGGAAAGACGGCTCGCTTTACTGCGCCCAGCGGGGCGAACTCACCCGGATGACCGATACCAACAAAGACGGGCGGGCCGATGTGTTCGAGACGGTGTATGCCTGGCCCGTGTCGGGGCATTATCACGAGTATAGCTTCGGACCGAAAATCGCGCCCGACGGTTCGTTTTTCGTGACGGGTAACGTGGCCTTCGGTGACGAAGAATGGTGGCGGGGTGAAAGCCGGGTGCCGTGGCGCGGCTGGACAATGAAAATCTCGCCCGATGGCAACATGGAACCCTGGGCCACCGGAATGCGCTCGCCCTGCGGCTTGGGTATTTTTGACGGTGAACTGTTTTACGACGATAACCAGGGCGACTGGCAGGGGTCGGGCGGCATTGTTCACGTGAAGAAAGGCGCGTTTACCGGCCACCCCGCCGGGCTGAAATGGTCATCAATGCCGGGTTCGCCGGTGAAACTCACCACCGAGCAATTGTACGCCAGCGTGAGTCCCCGGCAGGATAAAAACGCCCAGGGCCGGTACATCAAGCCCGAAAACGTGGTGAACGAAACGCCGGATTTACTGTATAAAGTCAAAGAAAAATTCCCCGAAGTGCAGTTGCCCGCCGTTTGGCTGCCGCACGGTGTGCTGGGCATTTCGAACGCCGAGATTCTTGAAATCCCGGAAGGCACGTTCGGGCCGTTTGCGAAGCAGTTGCTGGTTGGCGATCAGGGCATGAGCAAAATCTCGCGGGTGTTTATGGAGAAAGTAAAAGGCGAATACCAGGGCGGGGCCATCGAGTTCCGGTCGGGATTCCAGTCGGGCGTGTTGCGGATGAGCTGGGCCAAAGACGGCTCGTTGTTCATCGGCGAAACCAACCGGGGCTGGGGGTCGGCGGGCGAGGCCAACCAGGGCCTGCAACGCTTAGTCTGGAACAACATCGTGCCGTTTGAAATGCGGACGGTACGGGCCACGCCCGACGGTTTTGAGGTGGAATTTACCAAACCCGTTGACCGGGCATCGGCAGAAGACCTGGCGGCCTATAAAGTCGAAAGTTTCATTTACAAGTATCACCCGGTCTATGGATCGCCGGTGATTAACAAAGAGACCCACGCGCTCAAAGGCGTGCAGGTTTCGGCAGACGGTATGAAAGCCCGGATCATCGTGAACGGGATGCGGGAGCATTATATTCACCAACTCACGCTCGACGGGGTGCGGGCTACGGAGGGCAACCATTCGCTCGTGCATCCGATTGCGTACTACACCCTCAACGCCACGCCCGATGGTCAGAAACTGGCTCTGAACGAGGTCAGTACGAAGAACTCGGCTTTGACTCCGGCAACGCCCACAGCCGACAAGAAACCCGGTGCCGTATCCCCCAAAGGCAAAGGCGGCAAGGCGGGTATGACCATCAAAACCGGCCCCAAAGCGGCTGCGGTAGGTATGACTCCGGCGGGCGAAATGGTAGCGATGGCCGCACCAACCTACGACGAGGTGAAGCCGTTGCTGGCCCGGCATACGTGCTTAGCGTGCCATCAGACCAACAAAAAGCAGGTTGGCCCGGCCTACGCCGAGGTCTCGAAACGGGGCTATACCAACGAGCAGATTGTGGACTTGATCTATAACCCGAAGCCGCAAAACTGGCCCGACTATCCGGTGGAGATGCCTCCGATGCCACAGGTTCCCCGCGCCGACGCGCTGAAAATGGCCGCCTGGATTAACGCGCTCAACGGGGCGAAATCAACCGGGGGTGCGCCGAAACCCTAAGGAGCGGCCTATAAATTGATTATTTTTTGCCGGTCGGGAGGTGGAGCATCAGCGTATTGATTACGCGCTCAACCTCCCGAACCGGCATTTTTTCGACTAAATAAAAATGATCTTTTCCGGCCCGGTTCCAGGTATTGCTGCCGTCTTCGGCGCAGATAAACCGGCCCTCGGTCAGCGTGTAATACGGGCTGTGGCCTCTTATGGCAACCAGCACCGCCGTTTGGTCCCAACTCATGCGTCCGTTTGCGTCGTTAGGGTCTCGCGGAATCGAAACGGCAAATACGTCTCTGCCCGGCGAACGCTCGTAGTTGCTGTTGGCTAACGGCAAGCCGGTAAACACCCGTGAGCCAATCTCGAAGCCACTGAAAATAATGGGCGTGTTCCAGCTATCGAACACATAGCGCGAGGCCAGCACGTCTTTCTCAACGTTGAACTCGCGGAACTTGCCCATCTCCGCGCCGAAATGCCCGGCCATGCTCACCAACAGTTTTACCTTCTTTTTGACTAATGCAAAGCCATCTAACGGCGAGTAACGGTCTGGTTTTGAGACGAGTAGGTTTGCTAAGTTGGTCATAAACCCCACCGTTACGATGGTCACGGAGCCATCGGGTTGTTGGGTCAGCAGCCGACGGTAGATATCGGTGGCATCCTCGGTCTGTTGGTTGGTAGTGATGCTGTGGGGGTAGTTGGCAACGATGAGCGAATCCCATTTTTGCCAGGCGGGCAGGTTCACGGCGCGGCCCCGCACCACGCCGATGGGCAGGGTTGGTCGCCCAAAATAGGTGTTCATCACCGATAAAACGGCTGCAATTCGGGGATGACTATTCGAGGCAATAGTGGCTAAAATGGTGGCCTGTCCGCTGTCGGCCAAGGCGTGGAGCAGCGTAATCGCGCCAACATCATCATAATCGGGACCAATGTCGGTATCAAAAATAAGATTGACGGGCGGTTTTGGTTTGGGTTGTTGCTGGGCAATGGCAACCGAAATCGTTAGGACAAGCAGAGCAGCGAGGGTATAGCGCACGGGAACGGGTTTTCATAAAGAAGCCGTTTAGGGGCAAAGTTTAACCATGCTGCCCGCCCCGGCTACGGAATCCGGTGGCGGTTGCGCTATTTTTGCCCCACATCAAAGCCACAATGAACGAGCCTACTCCGCAACCGCTGCCCACCCGCCTGTTTTATCCCCTGCTTGCCATCGGAATTTTGCTCAATGCGCTTGGTTTGCTATTCCCGATTCTCGAACCCGACGGCGCGTTGTATGCCACGCTCGCTAAAACCATTGCCCAGAGTAATGATTTCGTGAATCTCCGGCTCGACGGGGCCGACTGGCTCGACAAGCCGCACTTTCCGTTCTGGATGGCGGCTCTGAGTATGAAGGTTTTCGGGGTAAATTCATTCGCCTACAAACTACCCGCACTCTTATTCTCGTTTATCAGCGTCTGGTACACGTGGCAGTTTGCCCGGCTCTGGTATTCTCAACTTGTGGCGCAGATTGCGGTGCTGGTACTGCTGACGGCCCTGCACGGTGTTATCTCGAACAACGACGTGCGGGCCGAACCGTATCTGACGGGTCAGATTATTGCCAGTGCCTTTCATTTTTCACGAGTCATTAATGGAACCGATTGGGTGGCCCCACAGATGACGCAGATTAGTAAGATTCACACAGATTTTTTTTCTGGTTTTAACGATAAAAAATCTGCGGTAATCTTCTTTAATCTGCGTCATCCGCGTTCTATTAATTTAGTTCTCGGTGCGTTCTGGGCGGGCTGTGCGCTGATGACCAAAGGGCCGTTTGTGCTGGTGCCAATCGGGGCCGGGTTAGTCGCCCATTTTCTGCTCACGGGCAACTGGCGCGAACTCCTGAAACCCCGCTGGTATGCTGCTGTTGCCCTTACGCTGCTGTTTTCATTGCCCGAACTGTATGCGTTATATGTTCAGTTTGACGCGCACCCGGAGAAAATCGTGTTTGGCAAAACGGGCGTGTCGGGCGTGAAGTTTTTTTACTGGGACAGTCAGTTCGGGCGGTTTTTCAATACCGGCCCCATCAAGGGCGAGGGTGATAAATTTTTCTTTCTGCACACGCTGCTCTGGGCCTTTGCGCCCTGGGCTTTCCTGTTGTATGCCGGGATTGGGCGGGGAATCTGGAAAAGAGGGAGGAAGCAGGAAAGGGACGAGAGGGAGAAAGAGCGTACAATGCCCGAATACGTCATGCTGGGGGGAAGCTTGGCCTCAGTCGCGTTGTTTTCGTTATCGGCGTTTCAGTTGCCGCACTACACCAACATCATCTTCCCGTTTTTTGCTGTCATCACGGCGTGGTTCTTAGTGAATTTATCCGAAAAAGCCCGGCGTGGCTGGCTCGTGGCGCAAACGGTGCAGGTGATTCTGTTAGTTGGGATAGTGGGTGTTCTTGTTTTGTTCTACCGGCCTGACCCGTTGGCCGGGGCGGTAGTCTGGTTGCTAACGGGGACGTTGGGAGTCGGGGCGTTGATCTGGTATCAACGCCGTAATCGAGTGGGAGAACTTACCAAACTCATCACCCGAACTGCTGGTGGGGCGGTGCTGGCGTTGGGGTTTTACAACCTGTTTCTATACCCAAACCTGCTGCCCTATCAGGCCGGGGGCGAGGCCGCCTACTACCTCAACGCCCACCCCGAACTGACCGCTCAGGGACAAAAAGCCGGGATGTACCGCGATTTTTCGCACACGTTTGAGTTTTATCTCGACCAACCCTATCACTACTGGCGCAACCCCGACACCCTCCGTGCCGATGCCGTTGCCCGGCCCGCGCTCGTCTGGGCCTTGCCCGAACGGTTTGATACCCTCCGGGCGATGGGTTTCCGGGTGAAGCCCATCAAAACCTTTGCGTATTTCCACGTTACCCAACTTACCGGGCCGTTTATCAACTACCAGACGCGGGCCAGCCAAACCACGCCATACATACTGGCCGAGGTGCGGGCAAAATAAAAACCCCCGGCTGAAAGCCGGGGGCAACCGATTTGCCATTTCTGGATTGTTAGTCCACTGCCCCCGGATTCATCCGGAGGTTTTGTTTTCACTTGCCGTGATCCATTACCGGGATCGAAACCGTTACATCATCCCAGGCAATGGCGATGCTGTTGTTGGCGGGCGTGATGGTCATCTTCTCAACCGTAGCGGGCGTTTTGGCCGCAGGAACGGTGATTTTGGCAACGTCGGCCCCTTTGATTTTGTCGTACTCGTAGGCACCCCACTGACCGAGTGTGCTGTTCAGAATAACGCTCCATTCTTTGGCACCGGGAATGGTAAAGAGCGTGTAGGTACCGGCTTTTACCATTTTGCCGCCCACCATCACATCATTGGCAAAGGTCACTTCGGTGGCTTCGTTGGCTCCGGTGCGCCATACTTTGCCGTACTTCTCAAGGCTCTGTGAGCTGGCATCGCCAAAAACCATCCGGCCTTTCTTAGACGGCTGACCGTATTTTACAACAATGTTTTTGCTGGGGCTTTCTGCCGTAATGCGCGGGCTGGCCGGTGGGTTCTGGGCAAAAACGAACGTGAGTGTCGAGAACAAAACGACGAGAAGGGCGATTGATTTTTTCATGGTTGTTTTTAATGATTTACGCAGATTTGATTCGCTGCGTGACTAAACGTTTAAAAAACGGCGAAAGGTAATAGATATTTTTTTTGGACGATGGTATTATTCAGTCAACTCCCTGTATTTTTACCGAACCGTATGCACGCATAACAATTTTCAGGTTTGTAGTTCGTGGTTTACAATTTCTGCGAACTACAAACTACGAACCATAAACTCCCCCAAAATGTCATCCTATTTCAGCAAACGCAACCTCCAATTCCTGCTCCACGAGCAGTTCCGGGCCGAAGAACTCACGCAGTATCCCAAGTTTTCGGCGCATGACCGCGAAACGTTCAATCAGGCCATCGAGTCTATGACTTACATCGCTGATACTCTGGCGTTTCCATACCTCAAAGAAGTGGATCGTAACCAGCCCGAACTCATCAACGGTCAGGTTAAAGTACACCCCAAAGTCCACGAATATATCCGGGCGATGGGCGAAAACGGCCTGATTGGAACCGGGTTCTCGTTTGAAGACGGCGGGCAGCAACTTCCCGAAATCGTGGGCGCGTGTCTCGGCTTTATCATCATGGCGGCCAACAATGGCATGATGTACACGGGGCTGACCTCTGGCGCGGCCAATCTTATCATCAACTTTGGCTCGCAGGAACTGCGCGATTTCTACGTGCCAAACCTGATGAACGGCAAGTGGCAGGGGACAATGGCCCTGACCGAACCACAGGCCGGGTCGTCGCTGTCAGACGTGGTTACGTCGGCCAGTCCGCAAGCCGACGGTTCCTACAAAATCAAGGGCCAGAAGGTGTTCATCTCTGCCGGTGACCATGACGGCTGCGACAATATCATTCACCTCATGCTGGCGAAAATAGACGGTGCGCCCAAAGGCACGAAAGGTATTTCGCTGCTCGTGGTGCCTAAGCATCGGCCCGATGGCAACGGCGGTTTTGTGGACAACGATGTGCAATCAACCGGGGTCTATCACAAAATGGGGCAGAAGGGCGTTCCCGCCATGCACCTCACGATGGGTACCGACGATAATTGCGTTGGCTACCTCGTTGGGCAGCCGCATCAGGGCTTGCCGTATATGTTTCAGATGATGAACGAAGCCCGGTTGGGCGTAGGCATGACGGGCGCGGCCATTGCCACGGCGGCTTATCACGCGGCTTTGCAATATGCCAAAGAGCGCCCGCAAAGCCGCCGACTTGGTGAGAAAAACCACCTCGACGCGCCCCAAACGCCGATCATCAACCACCCCGACGTGCGCCGGATGCTGTTGTTTCAGAAAGCCGTTGTCGAAGGGTCGCTGTCGTTGCTGCTCGAAGCCGCCCGGTTGTATGACCTGACCCACGTGCTGGACGGCCCCGAAAAAGAAGATGCCTTTTTGATACTGGATTTGCTGATGCCCGTTGCCAAAACGTATCCCTCAGAGATGGGCGTTCAGGCCACAAGCGCGGCAGTGCAAACCTTTGGTGGCTATGGCTTTACCGAAGATTTTCCGGTCGAGCAGTACTACCGCGACATTCGCATCACCCCGATTTATGAAGGCACCACCGGCATTCAGGGGCAGGATTTGTTGGGCCGCAAGTTTACGATGAAGGGCGGCAAAGCCCCACAACTGCTCTTTGCCGAGATGGGCAAAACCATTGCCGAAGCCGACACCCACGACGAACTACGGCCCTACGGCGAGAAACTCACCGCCGAAATTGCGCGGGTGCAGGAAGTCTTCGGTGTACTTATACCGTTTGCGATGAAGGGCGAAACCGAACGGTTTTTGTCAGACGCGACGCTGTTTTTAGAACTGTTCGGCAATGTCTGTATTGCGTGGCAGTGGCTCAAACAGGCTACGCTTGCCAAACAAACCCTGCTGACCCAGAACCCGCAGGGCGAAGAAGAAGCGTTTTACGAAGGCAAGATTCACACCATGAAGTACTTTTTTCACTACGAAATTCCGAAGAACCTCGGCCTTGCCCACCGGCTTATGGATACCGAAGTACTGACGATTGTGAGCGAGAAAGTATTTGCGCTGTAAAAACGAAACAAGTTTGATAGCAAACGGCCCGGCACTTTTCAGTGCCGGGCCGTTTGCTGTTGTAGCCGTTGCTCCGTTAAACGGGTTTTCTAATTCATGATAATCGCCGGAATTTGTTGCTCTGTCACGAGCCGGTTAAAGGCCGGAATCTGCGTATTTACCACTTCTTTCAACTTCGATAAGGCCGTGTCAATCTGCTTCGACAGGTTGTCGTAGGCCGCGTATGATGATTTGGTCGGTTTCGTATCTGCCGAAGCAACTGCGTTACCAACACCGGCTAACTTGTCATTCAACTGAATCGAGTAAGCCAGGGCATCCTGCGGGGCTTTCGACTTGGGCTGCATCAGCGTTGATTCGATTTTGTCTAACTCATCCAGCATCGGCTTGGCCGCTTTCTTGAACTTCTCGGCGGCTTTCGGTTCTTTCACGCTGTTGGTGTAGCCGTTCATCTGCGTTCTGATCTGCCGAAGCTGGTTGATGGCCTTGTGCGTTTCTGACAGTTTGCCGTTGATCTTCTGCAACAGGTCAAACTGCTCCTGAAACTCGGCGGTGGTGGTTGCCAGCCGGGGGTCTTTCCTGATCTCGATGGGTTGCTCGGCAATGAGCGAATCGCCCAACAGCAGCCGCACTTTATACAGTCCCGGCACAACTTTAGGGCCACCGCCCCCGCGTCCGTTCCACATCACGTTGATGCCCTCAACGGCGGTTGGGTCGGGGTAGCGCATATCCCAGACAAAGACATTCATGCCCGTTTTGGCCGAAATAATGCCCGGTCGCGGCAAGGTCTCGTCCTGATAAAATTCTTTGGCAATCTTCAGTGGCTGGCCTTTTCTGTCCTTCGTGTCTGAGTAAGCAATTATCGTATCACCGGCGGTTGTCATATACACCAAGCGCAGTTCTTTGGCTGGCTTATTTTTCAGGAAATACCGCGTAACCACACCGTTTTGGGCGTTTTCGCCCTCGTCGGTAGGAGCCGCCCGACCCCGGCGACCACTGCCCGCGCCCCCGTCCATGCGGTAGGCGTGGCGCGGTTTATAGAGGTGCATCGCCCCTGTTTGCTTGCCCGCCTGTTTCGCGTCCATGAGTTCGTGCAGGGGCGTGATGTCGTCCATGATCCAGAACGAAAGGCCGTGCGTGGCAACGACTAAGTCTTTTTCGCGCTTGTGAATCTGCAAATCCCGAACGGGCGTAACGGGCAGGTTCATCGAGAGTTTTTGCCACGAGCCGCCATCGTTAAACGACACATAAACCCCGCGCTCGGTGCCAGCGTAAAGTAACCCGGCTTTGTTGGGGTCTTCGCGTACCACGTGGCAATGCTCGTCTGCCGGAATCCCGGTTATGATCGCCGTCCAGGTTTTGCCGTAGTCTGCTGTCTTGAACAGATACGGCGTTTGGTCGCCCGACATATACCGCTTGGCCGCTAAGTAGGCTTTGCCCGGCGTGTGGTCAGAGGGGTGAACGATGCTCATGATCGCCATGTCGGGCAGCATCGGGGCCGGGGGCGTGATGTTCTGCCACGTTTTGGCTCCGTCGCGGCTGATGTGCATGAGGCCGTCGTCAGAACCGGCCCAGAAAACGTCCTTCTCGATGGGCGACTCGGCGAAGGTGAAAATCGTGGGGAAGGTCTCGGCCCCGGTCTGATCTTTGGTGATCGGTCCGCCCGTATCGCCCTGCGTTTTGGGGTCGTTGCGGGTCAGGTCGGGGCTGATGTCCTGCCACGAATGGCCGTAGTCGGTGCTGCGATGCACGTATTGCGAGGTGATATAGAGCGTTTTAGCATCATGCGGAGAAAACACAATCGGATACGTCCACTGAAACCGATACTTGCGCCCCGCCGACGACGATCCCATGAAATATTCGGGATAGACGTTGATAACCTGATTCTGATCCGTCGCTTTGTCGTGCCGCGTAATCAGCCCGTCGTAGCTGCCGCCGAAGGTCACGAGCGGGTTGTTGGGGTCGGGGGTGATGTAGCCCGATTCGCCCCCCGCCACCGGATACCAGGCATCCTTGCCAATCGAATAGCCGGTGGTGCGGCTCGCAATCCGAACCGAGGAGTTGTCCTGCTGTGCGCCGTAGAGGTTATACGGAAAATCATTGTCCACTGCCACGTGGTAAAACTGCGCCGTTGGCATATCAACGTCCGAGAACGTGGCCCCGCCGTTGAAGGTCACTTCGGCCCCGCCGTCGTCGGCAATAATGAAGTTCATCGGGTTTTTGGGGTTCCACCATACATCGTGCGTATCGCCGTGATGCACCCCGATGGTCTGAAACGTTTTGCCGCCATCGTATGATTTTTGGGCGTTCACGTTCAGCACAATCAGGCCGTTTTCGTCCTGCGGGTCAGCCGCCAGCATCATGTAGTACCAGGGCCGCTGCCAGAGGTTTTTGTCTTCGTTGATGAGTTGCCACGAATCGCCCGCGTCGTCGGAGCGATACAGGCCACCTTTCACGTTTTCGATCATGGCGTAGAGCCGGTTGGGGTTGGCGGGCGACACCGTAATCCCGATTTTACCCAACACTCCCTTCGGCATCCCCGGCTTGTTGCTCAGGTTGGCCCAGGTGTCGCCCCCGTCGGTCGATTTGTAAAGGCCGCAACCCGGCCCGCCACTGCCTCATCATATAGCTGTTGCGATAGGCCTGCCATAGCGAGGCATAGACGATAGATGGATTTGTGGGGTCGAGTTTGACGACTGCCGCGCCAGTGCTGTCGTTTTTGGTCAGGATGGCTTTCCAGGTTTTTCCTCCGTCGGTGGTGCGAAACACCCCGCGCTCTTTATTCGGGGCGAAGGGGTTGCCGAGGGCCGCCACGTAGGCCACGTCAGGGTTGGTTGGATGCACCTCAATCGTGCCAATCCCATCGGCCATTTTCAGGCCCGCGTGTTTCCAGGTTTTGCCCGCGTCGGTTGATTTATAGACCCCGTCGCCGTTGGCAATGTTGCTCCGAATATCAGCCTCGCCCATACCGACATACACTACGTTCGGGTCAGACGGGGCAACGGCAACGGCCCCCACCGAACTCGATTTAAACGTACTGTCGGAGATCATGGTCCAGTTGGTTCCGCCGTCGGTGGTTTTCCAAACGCCCCCGCCGGTGGTGCCAAAATAATAGGTCAGCGGCTGGCTCGGATGGCCCGATACGCCCAACGCCCGCCCCGCCCTAAACGGCCCGACATTGCGCCACCGCAGGCCGTTAAACAAACTGTCGGACACTTGAGACGGAGCAACGCCCGCAACGGGTTTGGCCTTTCGTTGCGCCTGCGCCAGAACGGGCAACAGGCAGATTAGCAGCAGTGTGCTGATGTACGTAGTGAATTTGGGGGTCATGGTATAAGCAGTTGAATTATGTTTGGCAATATAGGTTTTTGTTGGTCTCTAAAAACTCCCCCGCACCGTCAGCATCAGATTCCGGCCCGGCGCGCTGATGCCCGACGCAAACACGCGGTAGTTTCGATCCAGCAGATTCTCGACCGCAGCCTGGAATTGCAGGTTTCGGTTGGCCTGATAACTGGCCCGCAGGTTAATCGTTTGCCAGGCGGGTGTGCCGGTGGGTGTGGCATAAATCGCGTTGTCTTCGCCCACTAAATTATAATCGCTCAGGCGTTTCCAGCCGTTGAACAACACGCTGGCTTCGGCCCGGAAGCGATTGAGGTTCAGGCGAAAACCACCCTTGCCATACACCGGCGGAATGTGGTCGAGGGGATACGCGGTTGTGTCGGTCAGGATGCGGCCCCGCGTGTAGCTCACCGTGCCGAACAACGTCAGCAACGGTAGTATATCAACCGAAAGCTGGGCATTCAGGCCGTAAAGCCGGGCCTGTTGTGCGTTAATCTGCGTGATGATCCGGCTTGTTTTACCGTTGTATTCGACCTGGTTTTGGCCGTTCAGGGTGCCGGGCCGGGTTGTCAGCGCGTTATTGTAAATCGTGTAAAACCCCTCGGCTTCGAGCGAAACCCGGTCGGCAAACTGCTTGCGAATGCCCGCATCAGCCGTGTAAGTACGTTCTGGCTTCAGGTTGGGGTTGGGTACAATCAGCGTCCCGGCCACCGACTCGAACACCTTCGTCAGGTCGTCCACGTTCGGCACCCGGTAGCCCGATGCCACCGAAGCCGCCAGCCGCCAATCGTGGGGCAACCGCGTTACCCAGCCCACACTCCCCGTCAACGCGCCCGATTGCTGGGTGATGTCGTTGAACGGAAACGGGAAAAATGTTTTGTCGTTGAACCGGGCATACAGCCGGTTGTAGGCATACCGGCCCCCGTAGCTCAGCGTCGAACGCGGGCCGACCTCGACCGTTCCCGACACGTAACCGGCTACGGATTGGGTGTTGGCCCCGCCGTCGGGGTAGCGCGTATCCAATGGCGTAATCAGGCGGGTCTGCACGTTCTCGCGGTAGGCCGTTGACCGAACGGTGTTGTAAGCAACCTCCGCGCCGTAGCGCAGGGTATGGTTTGTGGCTACCTGCTTTCGCAAATCCGCGTTCAGCGTCCAGACCCCAACCTTTTCGATGCGGTGTTGCAGACCATAATTCCCGAACCGGCGGTTATGGCGGCTTTCTTCGATGGCCTGATAAGCCACCGTCAGTTTCAGCTCGTCGGCGATGCCGGTTAGTTGTTGGGTCAAACCATACGCGGTCAGGAGCCGTTTTTGCGGGCCGTAGTACCATTGGGCCTGTAGCGGAGTTCCTTTGCTGTCGGTTTCGCTCAGGCGGTCGTAGCGCGGCACATCGCTACTGGTCGAAAGCTGAACGTTCAGCAGGTGCTGCGTCCGGTCGTTGGGCCGAAACAGCACTTTTTGCAGCACGTCGAGTTGTTTGTAGCCCGTTGGCAGTTGTACGGTTGGGTCGGGATTGGTGAGCAGCACGTCGGTTTTATTCTCGAAAGCGGCATAAACGGGCCGCAACCCCAACGATCCGATTTCGGCGTTGCGCTGGTTTCCCTGTTTCAAATCGCCAAAACTGGCTCCGGTCAGGCTGGTGGTAAACGCCCACTTTCGGAAGCCGAGGTTCCAGTCGGCGTGGGCGGTTCGCTCGTTCATCGCACTGCCATACCGCACAAAGCCATTGCCGGTAAACGCGCTCGACTTTGGGCCACTCAGTTTGGGGGCCAGCGTCTGCACGTAGATCACCCCGCCGAGGGCATCGCTGCCATACATGGTCGAACCCGGCCCCAGGGCGATTTCTATCCGGTCGAGGGCGGCATTGTCAATGGTAAGGATATTTTGCAGATGCCCACCCCGAAAAATGGCGTTGTTCATCCGCACGCCATCCACCACGAGCAGCACTTTGTTGGCCTCGAAGCCGCGCAGAATCGGGCTACCGCCACCCAACTGGCTTTTCTGCACCAGCACCTGCCCGCTTTGTTGCAGGACTTCGGCCATCGTCGGCTGGTTCAGAAACCGCAGTTCATTGCGTGAGAACACCCGAATCGGTTGCGCCACGTGCGACAGGGGTTCGGCGGTACGACTGGCCGACACCACGATTTCATTCAGGTCTAACTGCTTCTCTGTCAGCAAAACCACGAAATTCATGGCCCGTAGTTGGGCAACGGTGTAGGTAGCGGAATGATAGCCCAATCGTCGAAATTGTACGCGTGCCGTCTCGGCAAAACCCGTGATGTCAACGTTGCCAACCTGATTGGTATAATCAGGTTCGCCCAAAACAGAAGCTGTACTGGTCTCAACATTACCAATGGGTTGCAGTGTGCTTTTGTCACGAACGGAGACCGATTGGGCCGCTACAAACATCGGTAACAGACTAAAAAGCAAGAGAAAAAAATGGTTCATGCGTGACAGGCGAGGTTGAGCATACAAAACTGTAAGTTATCATTAAATCTTTTTAGGTTTATTATCTCCTATTTCTTCAACTGCGCCAACAGCCAAACGGTCATGCGTTCACTCTCTTCGGGATACGTCCAGTGGCCCGAATCCTGAAACAGTTCGAGCGTTTTGGGAGCCGTAATGACGTTATAGGCCGAGTACATAGACGTTGGCGGGCAGGTTTCGTCGTTGAAACCCCAGGTGTAGCGGCCCGGCACGTTCAGCAATCGCGCAAAATTCACCACGTCGTAATAGCCAACGGTTTTGATTTTATCGGCCTTGTTGGTCCAGTCGGTGTTAGACCCGGTAAACATATGCGGCCAGCCCCCGGCCCGGCCATTGAGGTAGCCCGTTACATCGCTCAGAGCCGGATAATAAGCACCGAGCCATTTGATGCGTGCGTCGAGACCTGCCGTAACGATACTCAATGCCCCGCCCTGCGAACCGCCCGTTACGGCCATCCGGCTCGCGTCAACCTGGGGCAAACCCGCCAGAAAATCCACCGCCCGGATACAGCCTAAATACACCCGTTTGTAATAGTAACGGTCGCGGTCGTCGAGGTTAAAAAACTGATAATTCTGGAAAGCCCCGGCTGCCAGCGACGTGTAAACCGATGGGTCCATGTTGACCGGAATGCCGTGAATGCCAATCTGAAACGTAACCACGCCCTGCTCGGCATTGGCAACGTCGCCGTAGTAAGGCCGCGTTCCGGCTCCCGGCACCTGCAACAGGGCCGGAAATTTACCCTCGCCCTTTGGCACGCACAGAATGCCGTAGAGCCGCGCCTGTCCGCTTTGCAGGTTTGCCTGTCCCCAGTTTTGCAGATTCACGTGATAGACATTCACTTTCTCGGTGCAGCGTTCGGGCAGCAGCGTCAGGCGGGCATCGAGGGGGATTTTAGCTAAGTCGGCCTTGGCTCCGTCCCAAAACGCCTGAAAATCAGCCGGATTGGTAACCGTTGGTTTGATGTCGGCAGGATTGAAACCCGCCGTGCCAAGCCCGCGATATTCTTTGCCATCAATCTGGGCGGTGGCAATGCAGCGCAAAAAGCCAGGCGTGTTCATGGTGCCACCCGCAACGATCACCGCGCTATTGGCAATAACAACCGTTTCTGACTTGGTGGCAGTCATCATTTCGGGGCCAATCTTGTAAGTCAGGGTGGCTCCCGAAACAGGGTTGCCGTGTTTTAGGACGCTGATGGTGAAGCGGACGGGTTCGCCGGTCTTGTAGGTCCAGTCGGCGTGGTCGGGCGCAACCACGATTCTAACGAGCCGTTCGGCGGGCTGGGCCAGCAGACTGACGGGCAAGAGCAGGAAGAGCAGTAGTTTTTTCAAGGGAATGACAGGGTTTCAGGGTTACGAAATGATTAACTCATTAACACTCATCGGGATACCAACTCGCCAGCCCCGCCCACCAACATAGCATCAACTTCGCCCGTTTCGGCATTGATGCTGACTGTTTTCCATTTTTTTCACCTCACCGCCCCATCACCGGCAGCACCACATAACTCGCCTGCGGGCCGCTGACATACACCCGGTGTTCAGCCTTGATAAAATCGCTGTCGGCGGCTTCAAAAATGTTCGGCACAAAGCGTTGCGGGTTCAGGTCAATCACCGGAAACCACGTGCTTTGCACCTGCACCATGCCGAAAGCACAGATTTGAGCCTCACGCTCATCGAAGGTCTCAAACGTGATCTGGAGAATTAATCCTGCTCCTATTTCTTCAATACCTGCTTCACCAACCGTTTCAACTCATCAATGTCGGCTTGCTGTTGCTGATTGGCTTTCTCCAACTGAATGCTGTATAGTGTCAGTTCTTCGATTTTCTCCAGGAGCGTAGCGTTGAGTTTGGCGATGTCCACACCCTCCCGAACGACTTCGGCTGCCGACGGAACGCCCGGCAAATGCCCATGCTGTCTCACAAATGCTGCTACCGATGCCAACGGACGAAGTTGGTAGGCTGGCGCAAATACCTTGTCGGCCCATTGGTTGGGGTCTTGAATGTTCAGGCGGTAGTGGGCCAGAACGGTTTCGCCCTGCCCGTCAACGGTCAGAAACTGATCGGTGCTGCCGTTGCGGAGGTTGGGGTTGCTGAGGTGGCTGAATTTGATGGTTCCCCGGTTGCGGAGGTTGATAATGCCACGGACATCCAGCGGAAACTGCGGTGAATCCGTGCCGATACCCACGTTCAGGCTGGTGTTGGTGGGGTCGCCCAGCACAATGGCGTTGCTGACGGCAACGCGGGCATTGGCACCGAGAGCAACTGAATTGGTGACACTGAGGTTACTCATGTCAGCTTGAAAGCCAATCATCGTGTTATTATCACTTGATTGATTGTTCGCCCCTGCCTTGAATCCTAAAAAAGTATTTTGGGAGCCAGCGATATTGGACTGCCCAGCCAAATAACCAACAAATGAATTAAGATTGCCCGTGTTCCAACGCCCTGCACTTGAGCCAATGAAAGCGTTACCGGAGCCTATTTCATTGAGAACACCAGCAGAAGCCCCTAAAAATACATTGTCACGGCCTGTTTTATTAAATTGACCTGCACTGCGGCCTGTAAATGTGTTGCTATACCCCTCGGTATTGGACGAGCCGGCACCGGAGCCTATGAAAGCATTATCGGCTCCAATCGTATTTGAATAACCCGCTGAACGGCCTACAAACACGTTAGCAGAGCCGGTTGTATTAGCCAACCCTGCTTCACGACCAAAAAAGGCATTGCCGTCACCAGTCTTGTTGGAGTAACCGGCAGAACTGCCAAAAAAGGCGTTATGGTTTCCCGTCGTATTTGAATACCCTGAATAACTTCCCAAGAATGCATTGTTGGTAGCCGTTGTATTAGATGCTCCGGTGAATGTTCCTACAAACGTGTTTTCATAGCCTGTTGTGTTTTCAACCGCTGCGTTAGAACCCAAAAAGGTATTATTCGCTCCTGTGTTCAGTTGTCCGGTGCCATATCCCAGAAACGTGTTGTATGTCCCCGTTGTGTGCATGACCCTTGCGCCGTTGAAGTTTATCTGCTGGGCCACCAGACGCGCCGAGACCGAAACGAGCAAAAGAATAGTGATTAGTAGTGTTTTCTGCATAGTCAGTTGTTTTTAATATTGATGGTTGAATTGGTGGTTGATAAATCGAGTACGCCGTTGATGTTCAGTGTATTTTTTACCTGGTAAGTTGCAGCCGGAACCGTGATTGTATGCCCTGATTGTACAGTTGGGTTGGTGTATTCAGAGGGAACCTGATATGTCCAGTTTGCAGACGAAGTCCACGAACCATTGGCCGTTGAATAAACAGTTTCAGACCATTTAACAGCTTTGTAAGCATTTATTCGCCCCGCGCCTAATGAGCCGATGTAGAATGGATTTTGGGAGTTAATGTTATCAGCAGTTGCCTTTAATCCGGCTTCTACTTGTCCAGCCGTCATGGTTGGATTTACCGAAAGCATGAGACCTGCTAAACTTGCTACCAAAGGTGAGGCCATTGAAGTACCGTCATAGATAGCATAACTGTTGAATGGCACGGTACTTTTGATGGAAGAACCGGGAGCGGATATGTCAACCCAAGAGCCGAAATTTGAGAAGGAACTACGGGTGTCGCTACTTGTGGTACTTGCCACACTAATCACATTTTCATAAGCAGCTGGATAATGTTTAGTGCTTGTATTACTATTTCCAGCAGCCGCGATCAGTACACATCCTTTGTTAACTGCGTAATTGATTACTTCTTGACCAGAATTACTATAACCGGGACCTCCCCATGACATATTGATTATTCTGGCTCCGTTATCAGCCGCCCACATAATACCTGGATATCCGTGAGTTATGAGAATGCGGCCTTCTGAGTCTGACGTTCCGTCTGCCGCCTTTATTGGCATAATTTTTATGTTAAACCCTAATGAAGATATACCAATACCATTGTCCGTCCGAGCGGACACAATACCTGCTACGTGAGTCCCGTGCGAATAGGCAGTATTTGGTGGATTTGGGTTGTTGTCATTACTGGCGACATCATATCCTACTTGTCCAATGTTTGCACTTAAGTCAACATGATTCGTTTGTACAGCATCATCAACAACAGCTACTAAAATGGACGGATCACCTCGCGTCACATCCCAAGCCTGAACGGCGTTGATAATATCGAGACTGTACTGGTTGAGAGACGAGTAATCGTTAGGCTCGTAGAATGTACGATCAACGGGTATCCGCTCTGCATACTCCACGTTTGGGTCTTGATTCAGTTTTTTCAGGATTTCCTGTATGTTCTCCGATTGCAGCAATTCAATTTTGTAAATACGCCCTAACCTCTGCGAATTGGGAGTGAAAAAGGGTTTTTCGGCCTTTGTAATGGCTTTGTTGCCCAACAGAGCCTGAATAAACGGCAACTCACCTGCCTTATTCACCGATGTCCCGCTGCCAGCACCGGGGATGATAACGGCATCTTTGAATTTTACATAAACTTTTCCCTGAACGTAGTTCGAGTCTACGGTTTGTGCCAATCCCAGAACAGGTATTAGCAAGAGATAAATAAGGAGCAGCCGCATGGTAGGGGATTTGATAAATCCTATATGTTATAGAAGTTGCAAAAATGCTGCGCTAAAATTTGGTAGCCTACTCACTTTTTCGGTGTTTTACCCTACTTTCTTGTAAACCACGCCACGCCTATCACCCATGACAACGGGCCAAAAGATTAAGTACCTTCGCAAAATCAAAGGACTCACGCAGGACGACATGGCCGATGCGCTCAATATGTCGCAACAAGCCTACAGCCGCATCGAAAACGACCAAACTCAACCCAGTCACGAGCAGATGAAGAAGATAACCGAGACGTTGGGAATGTCGCTCGAAAACTTTGATAAGTGGGACGGCAAATTGGTGTTCAACAACTTCGGGAATCCTTCCAACGGTCAAATCAATCATTTTAAAGCCCTCTCCGAAGACGAACGCGGGCTGTATCAGCAGCTCTTAGATCAGAAAGACGCTGAGATTGCTCAACTTAAAGAGGAAATTGCCTATCTCAAAACCGTGATTGACCGGGTGTTGAAGCAATGATGATTACCAAAAAAGCCCGGCAATAAGTCCGGGCTTTTTGATTAGTTTTGGCAAACCCTGTTGTGCTGTGGAAACGAACCTGTTGGACTATATCGAAGCATCTGAATCGGAAGGTACTATGTCTTTAAATCACTCCCGAATCATCAACCGCATTGGCGTTTCCCTTGCCCGATACGATGATCAATACGATGTTTTCCCAGAGTTGGAACTTGAACTAACCACTGGCAAGTGCAAACCCGATGTTTCGGTTTATGAGAATCTGCCCTCAGATTGGTACAACGACATTATTTTTTACACCCAGCCGCCGATTATCGCTGTCGAGATACTCTCACCGAAACAAGCCTTTACTGACCTGACCAACAAGGCTTTTCAGCAGTATTTTCCGGCGGGTGTTCAAGTCGTTTGGCTCATTATTCCCACCACCCGTATCGTTCAGGCACTTTTGCCCGATGGTTCTGTAGAGACCTGGTCAAATGGTATCATGCGCGACCCGATTACAAGCATGGAAATTGATTTAGGGTATCTGTTTCGGTGATTGATGACCTCTTGCTGATTTTTCTCCCCCGGCCATGAACCGGGGGTTTGTTTTTTCTACCGTGTCAGCCGGTACAGAAACAGGGCCGTGCGCTGAATCAACAACGGAAACTCCTTGGTGTTCAGCGTTTCCTCGATGCTGTGTGCGCCCTTGCCCGATGCGCCCAGTCCATCTAAACACGGCAGGTACTTTGCCACGAATGAAATGTCGCCCGCCCCGCGCAAACCGGGGTCAGTAGCCGCAACGGGGCCGAGACCCATATCCCGGCTGAGCTTGTCGAGTTGCAGGCGCAGCCCATCGTTGGCGGCTGAGGGTTCCATGCTGGGAATACCGTCGGCGAAGGTGATGGTGGCTTTGGTGAGGGGCAGGCTTTTATCCACAATCTCGCGCATCCTGGCACGGGCATTCTCCTTTTGAGTTTCTGTCAGAAACCGCAAATCACCTTTCACTAAGGCTGTGCCAGCCACGATATTGGTTTTGCCGATGGTTTCGGCTTTGGCGGTTTTGGGGTCATAACGCACCTCTGAGCCGCCCACAATCAGGCCGGGGTTGAAAGTCAGGTATTGCTCCTGACTCAGCGTTCGGCGGAACTCGTTCAGGATGCGAACGGCCTCATAAATCGCGCCGTAGCCCAAATCACTGAAAATCCGCGACGAATGCCCCGACCGCGCTTTCACGTTGAGCGTCCAGCTACTCGCCCCCCGCCGACCCGTTGTTACCGTCCGCAGACCACCCGCCGTTTCAAAACCCAGCGCAATGTCATGTTTTTGGGCGCGTTCGATAAAATCACGCCGACTTTCGGAGCCGCCACTGCTCTCTTCGTCGCCGGTGAAATAAACCGTGATGGTTGCATCGTCGAGCAATTTTTGGGTGTGCAGGGCGCGGAGGGCGGCAATTACGACCATATCTCCGCCTTTCATATCGTTTACACCCTGCCCCGAAGCCGTTGAGTCGTTTACCTGCGTGAACGATTCCATTGGCAGTTCTTTCTCGAAAACGGTGTCTAAATGGCCGATCAGAAACAGTTTTTTACCCGTTCTGCCTTGTCGCGTTGCCACCAAATGCCCGGCCCTGTTGAGCGAGTCGGGCAGCGCGACCCATTCGGTTTTGAAACCGAGTTTCTCAAACTCGTCGACCATGAGTTTGCCCACCTGCCGAACGCCCGCTTTGTTGAGGGTTCCGCTGTTAATGTTCACCACTTTTTCGAGAAACGCATTGGTTTCGGGCAGTTGGCTACTGACGGTGGCAATGATGTCTTTTTCGGGTTTAGACAGCGATTGCGCCAGCGTAAACTGGCTGATGGTGACGCAGTAAATGAGTAAAAAAACGTGTTTCATACCAAGGATTAAGTAGTTGCTTTCTCACTTTGCCATCACCGGCAGCACCACATAACTCGCCTGCGGGCCGCTGACATACACGCGGTGTTCAGCTTTGATGAAGTCGCTGTCGGCGGCCTCAAAAATGTTCGGCACAAAGCGTTGCGGGTTCAGGTCAATCACCGGAAACCACGTGCTTTGCACCTGCACCATCAGCCGGTGGCCGGGCAAAAACGTGTGGTTAATCTGGTGGAGGTCAATGATAAACTCAGCGGGCTGACCGGGCGTGAGGGGTTTGGGCGCACTGAAACTCTCGCGGAACCGGCCCCGGAACACCTCCATCGCCACCGGCAACTGGTAACCGCTCATGCTCCGGCTCGTGCTGTCATAATCGGGATACACATCAATCAGTTTCACAATCCAGTCGGCATCGGTGCCGGTGGTGCTGGCAAAGATATGGGCCGTCACGGGGCCGGTCACGGTCAGGGGCTTTGCCAGCACCTGCCCGCCAAAGCTCAGCACATCGGGCCGACCGTCCACAAACCGCTGGTCTTCAACGTGCCAGGGCCGCCACCGGCTGCCGGGGCCGTAGGTGGCTTCGATAGGCCGGGTTCGGTAGGGAACGGGGTTGGCCGGGTCACTCACAAAACTCACCGACGACGGCTTGTTGCCCGGCGGTAGCCCGCCCGCTTTGCTAAACGAGCATTGGCCGTCGGGAGTCAGAAACAGGTTTTGGGGCGTAGCTTCTTTGGGGGGCCAGGCCGAATAGGTTTTCCACTGGTTACTGCCGGTCTGAAAAATATAGGCTTCCTCAAATTTACCATCGCCCTCGCTTTTGAGGTAGCTGTCGAACCACCGCCGTTGCAAATCCTGAAAATACAGCGCGGTGTTGCTGCCGAAATTAATCCGGCCCAAGCTGTCGCCCCGGTTACTGGCCCATTGGCCGTGATACCAGGGGCCCAGCACGAGGTGATTTTGCGCTTTGGTGTCTTGTTTTTCCATCACGCCATACATCAACTGCGGGCCGTTGAGGTCTTCCTGGTCAAAGGTGCCGCCGACGTGGAGCATCGGTACTTCGGGGCCTTTAGCGTAGCCGAGGGTCGAGTTGGTTTGCCAGAACTGATCGTAATTGGGGTGCTGCACAAAGTCGTTCCAGGTCGGAATCCGGTTTTTGAAGTACCTGGCGTTCACGTTTTTGAGCGAACCGAGTCTCCGGTACCAATCGAACAAATCATACTGCGGAAACGGGAAATTACTGCCTTCTTTACTATTCTCTACGCCGTAGGTGTATTCAAAGCCGTAACTGAGCCGAAACGCACCGTTGTGGTGGAAATCATCGCCGAGAAATAAATCGCCCATGCAGGCTTGTTCCGAAGCCGCTTTCAGGGCCGGGTGCGGGTCAACGGCACCGGCGAGGGCGAGCCAGCCGGGGTACGAGATGCCGAAAATCCCGGCGCGTCCGTTGTTGTTCGGCACATTTTTCAGAAGCCACTCAATGGTATCGTAGGTGTCGGTGCTTTCGTCAACGGCCTTTGGGTTGGTGCGGTGAATCACGGGCTGATGAATTTTCATCGTGCCTTCGCTCTTGTATTTCCCCCGAATGTCCTGCGTCACAAACAGATACCCACTCCGGGCGAGCGTACTGAGAAACGTGTTGCGGGTCAGATTCAGGGTGCTGTCGTTCGGCACACCGGGTTCGGCACTGTATGGCGTTCGCTCGATCAAAAACGGCAATGGTTTGGCATTGCCAACGGGCGCGAGAATCACGGTGTAAAGTTTCACCCCGTCGCGCATGGGAATCATGACCGACGTTTTGCGGTACGGCAGCGGGGTAGGGGCGGGGGGTTGGGCATAGCCTGCAAAAGCAACGGCCAGCAGGAGGAGAAGGAGAAAAGGGCGCATTGGAATTGGGGATTGGAGAAGGTTTAGTCTTTTATTCGGGACAAGAATCAGGGGCGCATCAGTCGAATATTGTTGAAGTTCAACGCATCAATACCAATATTCTGCAAGTAGCCACATAATGGTAGATCATCAGTCAATACCAGCAGGTTATCTTTGGCAATGAGAGAAGTCACCGTATCGCTTAGGCCAAATTTAGCCAGACAGCGAGCCGATATCTGGGCAACATCTTTGCTAAAGAGATGCCGCTCAATGACCACAGATTCTTGCATGAAAGCAGCTAAAATATCCAGTAGTTTCGTGTCTCGATAGACCTCTTTCTCCAATAAGTTGCTGGTTTCGGTTAAAATGTGTGGCGTAACCACCAACTGCTCAAAACCAGTCAGGCACTCGTTTAAGAGCAAAAAATCGTCAGTTGAATAGGCTTTCGTTCGGCGGCATTGTTCCACAAAATTTGGATCACACAACCCCACTAATTGTAACACCAACAGATTTGTGTCGAGCAGTACCGCCTTCTTACGACTGTATGAGGACAATCTCATACGGCGGATAATACTCTGATTTTCATAGAGATTACCCTTCCTGACTGAGCATCTATTTTAAATATCTTGTAATGTCGCTTGGATTTTGGCGAAAGAATAGCCGCTAAACCAGATGTAGCAACTTCTACATCAGTCGGAAAACTAATCGTAATAAACCAAAACTTATCTTCCTCATCCATCTCTACTTCTTCAACCAAAAGTCCATTTACACTGGGATATATTTGTTCGAGATAGCTTTGGGCGGCACTAACGGCCTCTCGTACTGCGATTGTTTCCATCGTGGTTATCTGTTTTTGCTGAAACAAATATAACGCATAGTTGCCTCCCCTTACTGCCCCAGCCGCAACCGCCCGCCGTTCAAAAAGCGCAACGTGCCGCCCGGCTGCTCGATCAAACTCGCGGCTTCGCCCGGCTTGTCAAGCGTGAGGATGTGGCCGGGCTGGATAATGGCCCGCTCCAACACGCTGGGAATCAGGCCGCAGCCCCAGGTAACGGGGTTGCGCCAATCGCCCGATTGCAGACTGGCCCGGACGCTGGCATCGGTGCAGCGGGTGAGGGCGGCCCGGCTCATCACGGCAAACCAGCCATCAACCGCGCTTGCCCGCGTGGGCTGCAACGGACTAACGGCATAAAGCGGGGCGGTGCCTTTGGTTTTGCCGCCCCACACAAAATAATCACGGTTTTTGACGGCGAGGGTGTGGCCCTGCCCGTCGGTGATGAGCCGCAAGACTACTTCGCGCCGGGCCATGTCGGGGCTGAGGATGAGCAGAAACGCCCCGCCCGTGTAGTCGCCGGGCTGGTGGTCAATGGTCAGGGGCAGGCCAAACGCCGAGGCTCCGGTGATATAGACCCGCCCGTCTTCGTCGGCTTCAACGGCTCCGTATTTCGTGAACACCGTGTTGGCTTTGGTGCTGGGCAGGCGGGCCGTAAACTGCTGACTGAGCAAAACGTTTCCCGTTGGCGGGTCATAGCGACCCACCACCACCTTGATTTCGGTGCCGCTGTTGCTGAACGTGGCATAATTGTCACCGCCAACTATCGGGGCCACCGTCGTGACTGAAAACGGCGAATACCGCAAGACGTGGTTGCCCCCGGCCACTTCGTAACAGACGTATAGCTTGTCGTCTCGCCCGATGCTGCACCGAAACGCCCGCACGTCGGCCATGTTATTTTCCGGCACGTTCACCCAGCGTGGGTTCAGGGCCGTTGTGCCGTCGGGGTTGGTGATTCGTGCGCCGGCATCCCAGTTGTAGGCGGTATATTTGGTTAGGCTGCCGGTGTAATTCCAGCCCCTGACCACCGGAATATAAATCGGCTCGGTGCCGGTGCTGCCATCGAGCGAGGTTTCGGCCCGGGTGTTTCTGAACCCAACGGCAATGATTGTCTGGCTCGACTCATGCACGGCCACGTCGCCGGCATACTGCGAAACCGACCCGAACGTATCGCTCAACAGATTGCCAGCCCCGTCGAAGGCCCGGATGTTACAGCCGCTGAGTTGGCTGTCAACGGCGGTGATGGCGTTGGTGCTGGTCAGCACGGCGTTGATGCCCGACGGCCCGGCATCTACCCGATACACGTTTTGGCCCGCCGGGGGCGTAAACTTCCAGAGGAGCGTATCGGCGGATGCGTTCAGTTTCAGATACCCGCCCGACGAGGCCGCCACGTACAGATTATCCCCGGCATCGGCGGCCAAATCGCTCACGTAGGCCGATACCCGCGTTACGGCCAGAATGGTTTTGCCATCAGCCGTGAGCTTGATGATACAGCCCGGCGAGGTGGCCGTTGCGCCGTTGAGCAGCCGCACCGGAACACCCGGAAACGCCCGGTCGCCGACGTTGGCCGCCAGTACGATGGCCCCGTTTTGCTGGATTACGGAGCCGCGCACTTCGTCGGTATCGCCCGCGCTGCCGAGATAGCTGGCCGAGGTAAAACTGTTGCTGATAACGATGGTTTTCATCGGCACGTAACTCACTGCTGCCCCGCCGTTGTCGGTAGCGCGGGCAACGAGGTCGTAGGTGCCATCGGCAAAACCGGCCCAGTCGAAGGTGTACGACGGTGGTTGGGTACTCGTGCCAACCACCTGACCGTTAGCCACGTAGTCCACTTGTACGATGTTTCCGTCGGGGTCGCTGGCGGTGGCTTGCAGCGAAACCGTTGCGCCCGTCGGGATGGTGATGGTAGCGTTGGTGGGGAAGGTGATTTTGGCAACCGGCGCGATGTTTAGCCCCGGCCCGACCACCCGAACGTTATCGAAATACATCTTTTGGTAAGAGCCGCTGCGCCAGTCGTGCCGGAACGTGATGTGAAAAACACCCGTGCGCGGGGCGGTAAACACCGCACCCCGGCTGACCAGAAAATCGTCGGCATTGCGGGCCAGGAAACTAAACAGGAACTGGGTGGTGTCAGTAAGTGACTGATTGGGCGTGAGATAAACCCGAATCGGGATATTGTCGGCGCGGGTATCGTCGAGCATGGTGAGCGTATAGGATTGCCCGGCGGTGAGCTGCACCCCCGGCGAGGACGCAAAATTGCCTTCCTGCAAGGTGAAACCCCACAGCGAGGGCGTGTTGTGCCAGCCGATGCTGCCTTCGGGTCGCCAGTCACCCACGAGTTTCCAGTACTCAAGCCCGGCATCGAAATTCCAATGAACATAGGGTTGCAGGGTGCCGTCGGCAAAGGTCATTACGTAGCGCACCGCCGGGGCCGACGTAACCGTGCCGCTCGTGCTGCCGGTAGCAACGGGGCTGCTGATGAGCCGCGCCGTGAGTGAATAACTGCCCGGCAGTCCGTCTTTGATGGTAAATGAAAACGGTGTTGTGGCCGCAAGCGGGGCCGTTGCCGACTGGCTGGCGATGGTGGTGCCGTTTTGCAGGAGCTGCACCCGGATGCTGGTGGCACTGCCGGGCGCGGTGGCCGTTACCGACACCACAAAGTCGGTGCCTTCGGCAAAGGTGACGTTGTTGGCTGGTGAGACAATGCCAACGGCGGTTTGAGCGAGTGCCAAAACAGGCAGAAAAAACAGGAGAAGAATGAGGGAGTAGCGGTAGTTCATGGCCTACAAACAGGATAAGACCGTCATTTGTTTATTGTTACCCACCGCCACCAGGCTGTGGGGTTTCGGGAGTGGTGTTCACTCATTAGCGTAGCCACAGCCTGGTGGCGGTGGCGAACTCGTTACCCACCGCCACCAGGCTGTGGGGTTTCAGCAGCGGTGTTCACTCATTAGCGTAGCCACAGCCTGGTGGCGGTGGCTGCATACGCATCACTCAAAGTCATTATAAGCCGGATTGATATACGTCCATTCCCAATCCTGCCACGTCTGGCACAGACCCGCTTTCACCGGATTGAGCAACACATACCGAACAATTCGGTATAGTTCGTCCCTGTCACGAACCAGCCGGTCATAGCTTTCGTGTTCCCAAAACGGGCCGCTTCTGTTAAGAAACTCGTTACAACGGCGGGCCGAAAATCCTTTCATGCTATGCATAATCTGCTGTAAGCTAAAACTACTTATCCCCTGTTCGTCCCTATCCAGAGTTATAACAATATGGATATGATTCGACATGAGGCAGTAGGCGATGAGTTCGTAGCGCGTGTCGGCAAAATGGTGCAATGTCTCGGCAATCACACGGGCAATATGACCCAACCGGAGCCACTGCGGACCAAAGTCGGCCTTGTCTAATATGGCTTCGTGGGCAGCAAATGCCATTCTGTTCAATCGGTCCATATCGTCTGCCGTGCTGTCGGGGCGGCTCAACAACTGTCGTTTTGCCAATTCATGATCTTCGGCTAAGCGGACCTTTGCAATTTGTGGTAGGGAACCATGCAGGCGGGTTGTGACAAAAAACGTACCGCCTGCTGGCTGTAAGTGAGGGCGTTTGGCCCAGTAGAGTTCACTATTTGTATCCATGTTCATGGCATGAAAGTAAGTGAAATAGTTTGCTCATTAGCGTAGCCACAGCCTGGTGGCGGTAGCGAACGTGTTTCTCACCGCCACCAGGCTGTGGGGTTTCAGGCGGGATGTTTGCTTTTGCTCATTAGCGTAGCCACAGCCTGGTGGCGGTGGCAAACTTATGTAGCCACAGCCTGGTGGCGGTGGCGAACTTATGTAGCCACAGCCTGGTGGCGGTGGCAAACTTATGTAGTCACAGCCTGGTGGCGGTGGCGAACGTATTTCCCACCGCCACCAGGCTGTGGGGTTTCAGAAATGGTGTTCACTTATTGGCGTAGCCAAAGCCTGGGGCGGTGGCGAACTTATGTAGCCACAGCCTAGGGCGGTGCCGAACGTTACCCACCGCCACCAGGCTGTGGGGTTTCGGGAGTGATATTTGTTACGCAACGATCAAAATCCCGTATGGATGGCCGATGGTGTAGCCCCGCACAGGCGGCCCTGCCGATTTTAATCGGAGGTAAGAAAGCAGTACGTTCCGTAGGAACAACCGATTTGGTCTTTTTACGGCAATCCCATAAACTCCTCGCGCAGCAGGGCAAACAGGTGTTCGTCGAGGTATTGGTTGTTTTTTACGGTGGCTTTCCGGTGGATGGCTTCGTGGCGGAAACCGGCTTTTTCCAGCACCCGCATCGAAGCATCGTTACCTGCCAACACGCAGGCGTACAGGCGGTTGACCTGAAAATTCTGGAAAATATACCGCACCAGCACCGGCAGCGCATCAGAAATAATACCCCGGCCCCAATAGGGTTCGCCGAGCCAATAGCCCACCTCGGCATTGCACCGATACAGGTCGTCTTTGACCGTGAAACCCACATTACCCACCGCTAAGCCATTCACCTCGATAGCAAAATTATTGGGCTGACTGTATGACTTGTTGGAGCGGATCCAGCTAACGGCATCGCGGGTGGTGTACGGATACGGAAAAAAGTCGCGGACATTGTTCCAGATTTGGCGGTTGTTGGCCTGTTGCGTCAGCGAATCTTCGTCGCTGTCGCGCCAGGGCCGCAGTCGGCACGAAGGCAGTTCAAAGGGTGTCAAGGGGGCGGGTGTCTGGTTTTTGGCAAACTTCCTGATTTGTTGCCACAAACGTAGTATGGTCAATGAATAAAGGGGAGCCGAATCATAAAAAAAGCCGCAACTGCCTGATTTTTTTTGCGGTCACAAACTTACATTTGCCACGCCCGGCTGTGTTCGGCACAGCGGAGGCCCGTTGTCTATACTGTTTTTCTAAATCACCCCACGTCTTATGTACCACGCAGTACGCTCTCTTACAACCCTCGGCCTGCTTACGGCGGGTTTACTCACTACCACCCTTGCCAACGGCCAGAAAAATTTCCCCACCGCGCCCGGCGTTACCGGCAGTGCCGAAGGGTTGGTTCGGGAAACGAGCGATCCGGGGCAGGAAGCCTACCCCAAGGTCAGCCCCGATGGTAAATCGCTGCTCTACAACGCCCTCGAAACCACGTCGTCAGCCGTGATGGACCCGTCGGGCAGGCTCTCGATCAAAACCAGCAAGAAGTACAAAATCGTTAAGAAACTCATTGGCGTTCCCACCACCAACCCGCTCGGCACCGATGCCGCCTACCCTACTTGGCTGCCCGATGGCTCCGGGGTGATTTATGCCTACATCAAACCCGACAAACCCGTTATCGTCCGCTCAAACATCAACGGCATTGGCCTTAACTACATCTCGCCGGCGGCAATGGGCGAAGACGATGCCGAACCGATTGTGATGAAAGATGGTAAAACAATCATTTTCTCGACCGTGATTGGCCCCGACCGGATGATCTGCACCATGGACATCAAGGGCAATAACTACTCCGTGATTACGCCGGGCGGCCACGTGGCCCTCGACCCGTCGAGTGCCGACAAGATCATTTATAATCAGGTGGTGGGAAAAACCGTGCAGATTTTTACGCTGAACCTGAAAACGGGCGAAAAAACGCAGCTTACCTCCGGCGATTATAACAACCGCGACGGGGCGTTCTCGCGCGATGGCAAGTTTCTGGCCTTTGTCAGCAACCGCGAAAACCCCAAGAAAACCATTCATCACCTGTATATGATGCGGGTAGATGGCTCTGATTTAGTGCAGATTACGCAGGGGTTCACCAACGAAATTGACCCCTGTTTCGGCCCCGATGGTACGATTTATTTCGCCAGCAATGCCGAAAAAAACTACAACATCTGGAAAGTAAAACCCAAGTTTTAGGGCGAACCTACGTTGCCCCGGCCCCCTGTTTACCGGCACGGGCCGGGGCGACTCCATCACCCCATCGGTCAGTTCAGGGGATTTCCTCCGCCCGTATTCCGTATAAGCCGCACACAATCAGATCAATGGCGGCTTCCTGCGCCGAGGTGTCGGCCTTGTCATCGGCGCGTTTCAGGGTCAGAATCTCCTCCACCCGCGCCGACAAATCAGCCTGAACAGCCAACGACGCTTCGGGAATCGGGATTTGTTCCAGATACTGACGGATGAAACGCAAATAACCGCCCCGGATAGTTGATGTTAAGTTTGAATAAAAAAACAAGACCGGACTGGAGTTTAGAACAGCCATCAAATATTTGTCGTCAACCGGAATAATGTAGGCCGTATTTGTGCAGTAAGCTCCTGCGTTGTCGTAAATGAACTGACCTCTAATGGCAATATCGGGCAACATCAATTTAGGATTATCAAACTCAGGATAATAATCCACTGCATCCTGAATCTCATACCAACGATACCGGCCTTCTTTGCGCCCGGCCCACGCGCCTTTGTGGTCGCGGGGTTTAGGCACAAGCCGGTCTTTAAACTGCTCTAAGTGAGCCAAAATTGCCGGGTACTCTTCGATGTTGATGCCGCGCCGGGTAAAAATCAAAAATTTATCGGCAACCGGGGTTTGGTAGCGTTTAATGTCGCGCCCGGCCAAAAACGGCTTAATCACCTCCGCCGACCGTGCATCCTGCGCCACGAGCCGCGCCCGCGTGGGTTCGTCAATTACGAAGGCTTCGTTGAGGCCGGTCAGCACGCCCCGATAAATTTTGTCGTTCACGTACTCGCGGAGGGGTTTGCCAGCCGCCCGGAGCTTGGCGAGCAGGGTTTGGGTGGTGGCATCGGAGAGCGTCCAGCCATTGTCGGGCAGGGCATCGAGGGCCATTTCAAACGTCCGGTCGGCGAGGTAATCGGCCAGTCCGTTGCCATTCACGTGGCTGAAATCGAGGGTTTGGACGAGGGCGGCTTTCATTGTGGTTAGTGGCAAGTGATTAGTGGTTAGTTCCTGACCGGGTTCCTCATTGGTAACGCGCAACTTTACATCACTTGCCACTTGCCACTGACCACTTGCCACTGGCTTCTGCAACGTCAGAATACTGGGATAGGTGGTGGCTTCGTCGAAAACGGGGAGGTCGCCGAAGTCGGTTATCCGGGTGATGGTCAGCGTTTTGAGCCACCGGCGCAGGCCCGCGCCGTAGCCCGCCCGCATCCATTTGTTGGGGATGATATACGAGAAATAGCCGCCGTCGCGGAGGATATTCATGCCGAGTTCCACAAAATAGACGTAGAGGTCGGCGGTGCCGGCGGCCACGTTGGGATACGTTTTCTGGAGGTGCGGTTTGAGCGGTGCAATGAGTTCATGCCGGATGTAGGGGGGGTTGCCCACCACCACATCGAACCCGGCAAACTGCCCCGCGTCGTCCATCACTTCGGGGAAGGCATACCGCCACTCGAAGGCCCGGTTATAAATCGGGTTGTTGCGGGCCGCGTCGAGGTCAACGGCCAGGGTGTCGAGGGCGGTTTGGAGTTTTTGCCGTTCTTTGAGTTGGGCGGGCGTGAGGGCATCGCCGAAGAGTTGCTGGGTCTGGTATTTCTGGATAAACTCGGCGGTGAGCTTATCGAGCCTGATTTTCAGCCCTTTATCTGCCGTTGTGAGGTGGTTGGCAAACACGCCCTGAATGTCTTCGATGCGTTTGCGGATACCCCGTTTCAGTTCTTTATCGCTGGCGTGTTTGTAATCCTGCACCCACTGCCGGTATTCGGCAATGGCCTGTTCGAGCCGGGGAGTCATCACTTCAAAGCCCGCGCCGACATCGGTTTGCCCCACCAATGAGTTACCGACCTTGATGTTGATGTCGAGGTTGGGCAGGGTTTGCAACGTAGTCTGAAGGTCAAAAGTCGAAGGTCGAAAGTCATTCTCAGTGTCTAAATTCTCGACTTTTGACTTTCGACCTTCGACCTTCGACTTTTGACTTTCGACTCGAAAATACGCGCATTTGAGCAGCTCGATCCACAACCGCAACCGGCAAATATTCACCGAGTTGGGGTTAATATCCACGCCAAAGAGGCAGTTTTCGATGATCGTCTGTTTTTCGTGAAACAGCGTTTCCTGCACCCGTTGCATCTCCGTTGGGCGATACCCCTCCCCGCCCGCCCCCCTAAAAGAAGGGGGGGGAGATACTGCGATTGGCGCACGGTACTGAAACGGCTGTCCGTCTTCGTCGGTGACGATCAGTTCGTCGTTTTCAATCGTGATTTGGTGCCTGATTCGTCGTCCGTCGCTATCGCAGAGAATACCGAGTTGGGCTTTGAGGGCGATGAGTTCGTTGAGGGCCGAGACCAAAAAATGGCCGGAGCCAACGGCGGGGTCGCAGATGCGAAGGCCGTTGATGATGGCGTTGGCCTGGCGGATGTCCACCCGGTCGAGTTTGTTGTATACGTCGTTGACGGTCTGGCAGGTCCAGCCGTATTGCTCATTAAAGCGGGCAATCACGGCGCGGTGCAATACGTCTCGCACCATAAACATGGTGATGAATCCGGGCGTAAAAAACGAGCCGTCGCGGTAGCCGTTGAGTTTCTCGAAGATCAGCCCCAGCACGGCGGCATTAATCAAGGTTTTATTATCGGGCTGAATCTCGGCGGGGCCGTCGGTGGCAAAGTCGTAGGCATCCAGAAACCCCAGCAGGTAGTTCAGCGTGGGTAGCTGGCCGGTGCGTCGTTTGCCGTGTTGGTCGCGGAGTACGGTTTTGGCCGACAGCGGCAACTCCAGCCGGTCTTTCAACTCGTTGATTTTTACGGCTTTGCGTTCCAGCGCGGTAATCTCAAAGAGCGAACTGTTGAGGTACGGAATCGGGCCGTATCGGTTCATGATGCCCTCGGCGCGGCTGTGTTCCGGCACGGCTAAAACCTCAAAAAACAGTTCGTTGAGGTCGTCAAATTCGCGCAGGCTGGCCGGGGCCATAAACCGCGCCCCACCTGGGCTATAACGCCCCAACTGCCCTTCGAGCAGTTTTAAAAACAGCACCCGGTTGAGCCACGTGATGCAGAGTTCGAGGGCAACGCCCGTGAGTTGTTCGTCGGTTGCGGTGCCGTAGTCATCGCGGGTGGGCAGGTCGTCGAGGATACCGTCAACGCGGAGAATATTGATCGTGTTTTCGAGCAGCGAGCCGTCGAAACGGTGGCCGACGGGCAGCCGTTCGATGAATTTTTGCCCGCCGTTTGCCACTTCGTGCAGCCCCAGAATATGGAGCAGTTCGTGATAAAACCCCTGGTTGAGCGTGTTGGCATCGTTGGCGAAGGGCAGTTTGAGAAGGTGTTCGGGCGAAAACAGTTTAAAAACCGGAATCAGGATTCGACTGGCGGCTTCGGCGGTGTCGGGACGGTTCAGGCCCCGGATGGCATCGTGGGCATCGCGCAGGTTCAGCACCGTAACGGGCAGTTCGTCGTCCATCTCGCGGAGAATCCGGGCGGTTTCGGCATAAAAAAACGGATTGTCTTTTTTCTGTTGCCGCTTGATGTCGTAGAGTTTCCGCAGTTTGGTGTTATCGTAAAATACGCGCCGGAAGTCGTTTTCATCGAACAGAAACCAGTTATAGACATCGGTTGCAACGAGTTGACTGATAGCGACATTGGCGTGTTTTTCGCGCTCTTCAAAGTAATACAGAATCAATTCGTGCAGGGCCTTCACATTGGGCGTGAGGGCGGTCATCATCTCGTTTGAGCGCACCCGTTTGGTCTCCAGTACCACGCCGACGGGTGTTTCGGCGGTCGGACCGCTGTGAATGGCGAGGTCAATCCGTTCGCGGGTGTTGATCTCAAAGGTGCGGCCCCAGAGCGGGGCGTTTCCGTAGAAGGATTCGTTGAGAAAACTGGCAACGATATTTTTCTGGTGTTCTTCGGTCTCGTTTTCATCGAGCCGCGAGAAGAGCCGTTCCAGGGCGCGGCAAAACGCGTCTATCTGATCTTGCCCAACGGATTGTTTGGCGTAGGCTTTACTGAGCGACTGGCCGGGTTTGCGAATAGCGAGTTTCATGGGATGGCAAAGATAACCGACAAGTTCGCCACCGCCCCTCGGCTGTGGCTACGCTAATGAGCAAAAGCAAACATCCCGTCTGAAACCCCACAGCATGGGGGCGGTAGGTAACGGGTCAACCGTTACTGGCCTTCCGTCAAAAATGCGGTCATCACGCCAAGGGTGGTATCAATTTCGTGGTCGGTGTTGTAGTAATGGGGTGAAAACCGCACCGCCCACGCCACGCCTTTTCGCTGCCAGTCAATAAGGGCGAAGTTGGTGTAACTCATCGAAAAATTAATCCGGTGCTGTTTCAGGCGGGCCATCACCGCGTCGGGCCGTTGATGGTCGGGCAGGGTAAAGAGCAACAAACTCGCCAGTTGGTCGCCCTCGTCCAACAGCCGCAGACCGGGCAGGTCGGCAAGGCCGGTGCGGAGCCGCTCACGCAGGTGGCGGTTGCGGGTCTGGATGTGTTCCAGACCGACTTCGTTGGCGTATCGAATAGCAGCTGCCAGGCCCAACTGCAACGCCGGTGATGATTCCCACTGCTCAAAACGCCGGGCCGAGGACTGGGGCGTGTAGGTGTTATCGGTGGTCCAGTCGGCCCCGCGCATATCAATAAACAACGGTTCGAGGTCAGATGCCAGCACCCGGTCAGAGACGTAGAGCAGTCCCGTTCCGCGCGGGCCACGCAGAAACTTACGGCCCGTTGCACACAGAAAGTCAGCCCCGATTGCTGGGGCATCCACCGGCATCTGTCCCACCGACTGACAGGCATCTACCAGATACCAGGCTCCGATTTCCCGCGCCACCGGCCCAAAGGCTTCCACGGGCTGAATCCGGCCCGCGTTGGTTGGCACGTGGGTAACGGCCAGCAGAACGGGGCGAAGTTGCCGGGCCAGGCTGATAAAGTGGTCAGCATCAACGCCCCCGGTGGGCCGGTCGCTGGCCCGCACGAGCCGGATACCGAATCGTTTCTGGAGCGACAGGAACGCCGTTTGATTCGAGATATAGTCATCGTTGGTGGTCAGAATCACGTTGCCCGCCCGGAACGGAATGCTCGACAGCGCACGGGCGTAGGCATCGGTCGCGCTGTATGTAAAGGCAATGTTTTGGGGCCGGGCGTTGAGCAGCGTGGCCGCGTGGGTATAAAACGTGCCGAGTGCGTCGGCGTGGGCGGCTTGTGCTTCGTAACCACCCGTTTCGGCTTCGCCCGCGAGGTAGTGAGTAAGGGCTTCGGTAACGGGCGGGGGCATGAGCGCGGCCCCGGCGTTGTTGAGGTGAATCATTTATCTGGTAGCTGGCAGATTAAACGTATCTGTTGCAGAAATCGGAAATTTGGGCCAAATAGTTGAGGTCGGTCTCTCCCCGGCCCCGTGTTTTGTCGTCAATTTTGTGCCATTCTTCCTGGTAAAAAGAAGCTGTTCGCAGGGGCTGACGAAGCTGATTGAAAAGTGACTGAAAATCGGGTATGTTGTCGGATCCCGCTTTTTCAACGTTGTAAACTACCTGCACCAACTCGTTTTGAGAGCGGCAGCAGATCGCAATCTTTCTAAAAATCTGCTCTTGGCAGGCTTGCTGAACATTAACCGGAATTTGCCGATAGGCTTCGTCGTGGGTGGCAATGGGCGAAAACCGACCGCTTCCATACAGGCTCATTTCGCCTTCGTACCGTTGAAAAATCCCCAGATAGCTGTCGTCAGAGTGAACGGCCAGAACATACGCTTCGGTTTGGAATCCTTGTTGGCTGGCTTGTTTGGCCGTTGACTCGATAACGCGGTACGTTCGCATCGTGCCTTCGATAATAAAATTCAGCCGCCGTTGAAGGCATTCTTCCTTCATAAACTCAACTAAGGCGTTAGAAAACGGCTGGGTGTGGTGAGGAGCATTTTGGCCGTACTCTGCCTGAATGTGCTGAAAACGGGGATGATATTGGCGGTATTCGTCTCCATTGATCACCACCTGATTTTTGCCCTGAGCGAGCAGGTAACGAATTAGTCTTGTTTTACCGGCTGCCGGCTGACCGCCCAATAAAGTTGCCGTTGGGTTTTGTGAAGAGGTGGCGTTTTTGAGCGAAATTTTGGTCAGTAGCGATCTGGCTTCGTCTAACTCGTCTGACGAGTATTCATACAGTTTCATACGTCAATGACTGGGGCATGGATCGTGTCTTCTGCAACTGCATCCGGGCTTTTATGTAGGGAGCATAAACATTTTGTACTTTGGAAAGCAGGGCAGTAATGTCCTTTTCTGAATAAATACTGTCAATTTCAGCCTTGAAAAAAGCAATTTGCTGCATACGTTGCCGGTAAGCCTGATCGTTGAGAATTGCCTCGTCGCCCGCCTTGAAACCCATTCGATTGAACGAGTCCAGCAACTCATTGAGCGATTCGATCTGCTCGGCAATCATTTTGCCAATCACCTCAATGGCAATGTCATATTCGACCCATGAATTATGATTGTCCTCTGCCATAATTTTCTCCTGTTCAATTTTTATTCAGAACGTTCTGTTTACGCCAATAATTTCACCAACACCCACAGGACTCCTCAGTGCATCCGGTCTCCGCGAACAGCCATAGTTTGCAGAATGCGGGCTTCAATGTCGAGGATTTCTTTCCAGCGTTGCCGAACGCGCTCAACGGGCAGGTATTCTTCGGCGAGTTCGATGAAGTTGCGGTAATGACCCGCTTCGGAGATCATCAGTTCGCGGTAGAATTTCCGCAGGCTTTCGTCGGCGAGGCTTTCGGCGAGGAGTTTAAACCGTTCGCAACTGCGGGCTTCAATCAGGGCGTTGAGCAGCAGGCGGTTCAGCAGGTTTTCGGTATAGCTTGGCGTGGTGCGGATTTGGGCCTGCAACTCGTTTACATACAAATCTTTACGGGGCTTGCCGAGGGGAATATTCCGCTTGGCAAGTTCTTTCAGTACGCGCTGAAAGTGGCCCCATTCTTCGGCCACAACGGGCGTAAGCACGGCCACAATTTTTTCGTAATCGGCATAATAAACAATCATCGAAATGCACGACGACGCGGCTTTCTGCTCGCACCAGGCATGGTCGGTCAGAATCTCGCCGATGTTCATCTGGGCAATATTGACCCAGCGCGGGTCGGTCGGGAGTTCAAGGCCGAGGGTAGTGAGTGCCATTCAGGGAATAATACGGATGAAGTTGAGGATATCTTCGAGATGGTCAAAATCAGCATCGGTCGTGAGCAACGTTGCGCCCGTCACATACGCCGTTGCTGTTATCCACAGGTCATTTTTGCCCATATTTCGGGCAGTAAGACCTGCTGAAACCGGATAGTTAGGGTATTTGCACTGGCTGTATGCATCAATGTCGGCGTAGGCCTCGTAGATAGATTGATACGAAATACGTTGGGGCGTAAATCGCTTAATAAAGTACATCATTAACGCTCTGCGCCCACTTTTCCAGTTCCGCTGATGCGCTAATGAGTACAGTTCACCGATTGTAACCTCAGAAATCAGTGTTAGGTTGGTTGTCGAATCAAAGTCATACAAGTCGTCAATAGTATTGAACAATGCGTTTTCACGGATCGCGTTTACCAAAATATTGGTATCGAGCAGGTAAATCATTTCGTCAACAATTTCAATAATTCTTCTGCCGGTAATTCATCTTTGAAGAGTTCCTGCATTCCTTCAAAGAACTCTCTCGTAAGCCGGTGCGGTTCGAGTTCTTCCGGCGAAATCTGGCCCGGTGGGTTGCCCGGAAACTGCTTTTTGGGGCCAAGATGCTCCTCATATCTGATTTTTCGCTGCTCTTCCATCGCTGTTTTCTGTTTTCAAGTGCCTACCTGTCTCATCAACACCAAACATACCCGTCTGATTCGCCAGACCCAATTGGCCTGTCAGCCAAACAAATCGGCCACCCCGCAGCCCTCAACCGACTGCCGGTTTTGCCGGTAAAACGGCTGCGTGCGCCACGTCACTTATACAACGCCTTGCCAGCCGCTTCATACTTGTCGTTTGCGCTCCATTGCGGGCGGGTGGTGCGGTTGGCAATCAGGCGGGCGGTGTGGCTGAAGGCCTGGCAAAACCGGAGTAAATACCCCATATCAACGGTTTCGGCCTGATCTGATACCTGATGATAGTTCTTGAACAGGGTTTCGTCAAAGGTTTTGAAACCGGGCGAGAACGTAGGGGCCGGTACGCCCTTTGCCGCCAGACTCACATTGTCAGAACGGTCGAAGAGGCCCTGTTCCGGGGCGGGTTCGGCAAAAACGGTCAGCCCGGCGGCTTTGGCACCGGCTTCGATTTCGGCCCGTGCGCCGGTGCGTTCCAGCCCGATTACCGAAACTAACGTGGTGTCGGTATAGCCCGCGCCGTCGTTGTTGAGGTCGAAAATGGTTTGTTTCAGCGGTACTAACGGGTGTTCGGCGTAGTAGCGGCTACCGAGCAAGCCCACTTCTTCGCCGGTGAAGGCCAGCACCAGCACCGACCGTTTGGGCCGCTGCGCCATCAGTGCTTTGGCCGCGCTCAGCAACGCCACCGTTCCCATGCCGTTGTCTCGTGCGCCGTTGAAAATACTGTCGGCATCGGTGGTGTTTGGCCCGCCGTTCTTGCCCGTGCCAACATGGTCAAAGTGAGCCGTAAGCAGCACATATTCATTTTTGAGAACCGGGTCGGTGCCTTCGATCAGCCCGGCAACGTTGGCCGACGAGACCGGCAGAACCACCTGCCCCGATGTGTTGATAGTCACCGTTTTGCCCGCTTCTTTCAGGCCCGCCAACTGGTTTTTGCCGTTGTCGGCCCAGAGGTGCAGCAATGGTGTTTGCAGTGTAGTCGTGGTGGTTGATGATGCGGGCGGGGCCAATGACAGGGTTTCGCGGCCAAAATACTGCCGGATGCTCCCCCAGGGTAAACTCGCTCCGGTCACCAACTCGATCACGCCAACGGCTCCCTTGCTGACTGCTAAGCTGCGTTTGGTTTGCATGGCTTCGATGAGCTGCCGGGGCGATTTGGCCTCCGCTGACCCAACCTGCGTAACGGCGATTTTACCCCGAACGTCCTGATTTTTATAGTCGGCATCGGTCAGGCCGTAGCCCACATACACTGTTTCTGATGTTAGATTAGCCTTGCCGCCCGACATGACCACAAACGCATTGCCAACCAGCAGCGAGTCCGTCCCGACGGTCAAAATTCCAAAACTGGCGGGTTTCACGGCTTGCAGCAAAACGGGTTGCAGATAATCGGTTTGGTTGGGCGGAGTTTGCAGGCCCAATGCCCTGAACTGCTCGGCAATGTAGCGGGCGGCTGCGCGGTTGCCGGGTTCGCCGGTGCGTCGGCCCTGCAACTCGTCAGAAGCCAAAAAGCGCAGGTGCGTGGCAACCTCGGTACGGGTCAGCGTGAATTCGGGTAGTTTGGGCAGGTCGTTTTTGCGCCGTTGTGCCACCGAAGGCAGGGTTAAGCTGGCAACCAGCAGACTGGTTAATAGGACAAGGCGGATGTTCATGTAGCGTTTGGGGAGTTAGCCTGTTTTCACAAACATACTCCCCAAAACGCAGAAAGTCCGGTCAGGCAGCTTCGGCCATGTTGGTCTGTGCGGCTTCCCAGCCCAGAATGGCCCGTTTGCGGGTGATTCCCCAGCGATAGCCGCCAATGCCGCCCGTCCGTTGCAGCACCCGGTGGCACGGAATCAACAATGCCACCGGGTTGCTGCCGCAGGCCGTACCCACCGCCCGCACGGCCCCCGGCGAGCCGATTTGCCGGGCAATACGTCCATAATCGGCCACCTGCCCGGCAGGAATCTTCAGCAGAGCTTCCCAGACTTTGATCTGAAAATTGGTGCCGCGCACCAGCAGATGAAACGGCTTGCTGCGGTCAGCATTTTCATCAAATAGCTGATTGATAACGGATTCCGTCGTAGCCGAGTCTTCGATGAAGACAGCGCGGGGCCATCTTGCGCGTAGATCGGTTAAGGCTTCGGCGCGTTCAGAAAACCCCTGAAACGTTAAACTACAGATGCCGCGCCCGGTGATTGCCAGTAGACACTCGCCGAAGGGTGTGGCATGAAAGCCGTAGCTAATCGTGAGTCCGGCCCCGCCCTGCTTGTATTCGCCGGGCGAAAGCCCTTCAAACGTCACGAACAAATCGTGCAGCCGCGACGGACTCGATAGCCCGGTTGCGTCCGTAACGTCTAACAAATCATGCTGTTGGTCGAGGAGCGTTTTGGCGTAGTTGGTGGTGAGGTAGCGCATGAATCGCTGGGGCGTGGTGCCGGCCCAGCGCGAGAACAACCGCTCGAAATGAAACGGGCTGAGGTGAACACTGTCGGCTACGTCGGGCAGGGTTGGCCGTTGTTTAAAGTTTTCCTGGATGTAGGCAATCGCCGTTGAGACGCGCTCGTAATCTAAGGCCGCCTGTTGGGTATCGAACCGGGTGGTGGTTTCCATTGTGTCAGATCGTCAGGAAATTAGCCCCTCCTGACAACACAAAGGTCGGCAGGATTGAAAAGGAGAAACACCCGGATATTGCTTTGTTTGATACCGTATCACTTAAAAACGTGCTGATCCCGTTATGACATCGCCCAAACTCCCCGCCGACCGCGCCAACGACTACACGACCGACATAGCCGCCCAACGCCGTGATTTTATTCAGGAACAAACCGGCGCGGCTTTGCACCACGTTGGGCAGTATTCCTTCGACCCGGCGGTACTGCCCGGCAACATCGAGCGATTTGCGGGTGTGGCGCAGGTGCCGATTGGCATTGCCGGGCCGCTGCGCGTCCGGGGCGAATGGGCCGATGGTGATTTCTACGTGCCGATGGCAACTACCGAAGGCACCCTTGTTGCCAGCTACAACCGGGGCATGAAACTCACCCGCGAGGCAGGCGGTATCCTGACAACGGTTTTAGACGATGCCATGAACCGCGCTCCGGTTTTTGTGTTCGAGAACGCCCGGTACTCGCGCGATTTTGGTGCCTGGGTTGATGCTAACTTTCTGACAATCAAAGCCAAAGCCGAAGAAACAACCTCGGTTGGCAAACTCGTCACCATCGGGCGGCATACGGTGGGCAAGCTCCACTGGCTGCGGTTTAACGTCACCACCGGCGACGCTGCCGGGCAGAACATGGTGACCAAAGCCGTTCACCGGGCCTGCCACTGGATACTCGATCAGCACCCGCCGGGCCTCGAACATTTTTCGATGGCGGCCAACATGGACACCGACAAAAAACACTCGCACCTCAACACGCTGCACACGCGGGGCAAGCGCGTGGTGGCCGAAGCAACCATCCCCAACCACCTGATTCAGAGCCTGATGCACACCACCGCCGAGGCACTTTTCCGGCAACGGCAATTCTCGAATATGGGCGCAATGCTGTCGCAGTCGGTGAGCAACGGGGCGCATTTTGCCAACGGCATCACGGCTATCTTCATCGCCACCGGGCAGGATGTGGCAAACGTGGCCGAGTCGTCGGCGGGGTTTGTGTACAGCGAGGTGCGGCCCAACGGTGATTATTACTTTTCGGTCACGATACCGTCGCTCATCGTGGCGACTTACGGCGGAGGCACCGGCCTGCCCACGCAGCGCGAGTGTCTGGAAATGATGGGCTGCGCGGGGGCGGGAAAAGCCCACAAGCTGGCCGAGATTGTGGCGGCAACGGTCTTGTGTGGTGAGTTGTCGCTGGCATCGGCCATCGTTGCCAACGAGTGGGTCAGCAGCCACGAAGCCCTGGGCCGAAATCGGTGATTTTTTTGTATATTTGGTATCAGCCGAGGCAAACACAAACAGATTATGACCACAGCACCCGTTCTTGAAGAATCACGCAATTCTGAGCCGCTACCGGCTCATTTTCAGACCGTTGACGAGTTCGAGGCCTGGGAATGGCAACATAACCGCGAAGGTTCATACGAATTTGTCCGGGGCCGAATCATCGAGAAAAAAGATATGAAACAAGACGAATTTTTCATCATCAAGTTTCTGACCCGGCTTTTCACCCAAACAGTGGCCTACCAGGAAGGTGATGAATTAACGCCGGAAATGGATTCATACATAGATGATGTTCGCAAACGTCGGCCCGATCTGGGGTATTTCACCATGAGCCAGATTACCGCAACGCGCACGGGAAGCCTTGTAAAAACTCGGTTCGCCATCGAAATTTTGTCTGATTCGGAATACCATCAGGATGTGCTGGATAAAATCGCCGAACGCGGCCCGCAGGATTATTTCGATGGCGGGGCGCAGTTGGTGTGGTATATCATTCCCCGACATCAGAAAATTGAGGTCTATATTTCTCCCGACGAATCGAAAGCCTACAAAGGTGCCGACGTGATTTCTGCTGCGCCCGTTGTGCCGGATTTCCAGTTTACCGTTGCCGATTTATTTGCCTGATTCTTGCTTACAACCTTGCAGTTAGGTATTAAACTGCCGTTTCCGAAACTGCGACGGATTTTCGCCGGTGCGCGTCCGAAACACCCGGTTGAAATACGACAAACTCTCGAAACCACTGCCAAAACAGGCTTCCGTTACGGTATCGCCCGCCAACAGCCGCGTTTTGGCCCGGTTCACGCGGTACTGATTCAGAAACTCGGTAAAGGTGAGCCGCGTCATCCGTTTCACATACCGGCAAAACGCGGCTTTGGTCAGGTTGGTCAGGTCGGCGGCTTCGGCTAAGGTGATGGGACGCTGGTAGTTTTCTTCTACAAATTGATACAGCCGCCGGATGCGCTGTTGCTCACCCAAGTTATAGGCGTGTTCAACGGGCCGGGCGGCCAGCAAGCTGTACTCCGAAGAAGTTGCTAATTCCTGAAAAAGAGCCAGCAAATCGAGTAGTTGGCGAAACGGTGGTTCGCCCGATAGCTGCATGAGCCGTTCGCCAATCCGTTGCTTGGTGGCCCCACAGAACGAAATTCCCTGTTTGGCCCGCTCAAAAAGATGGGCAACGTCGGCCAGTTCGGGGAGTGATAAGACGCTGGTTTTCAGGAAGGCTTCGCTCAACTGCACCACCACCTCGCGGTAATCGGTTTTTACGCCATAATCAAAGTTCAGGTGCGGCACGTTGGGGCCGATAAACACCAGATCACTGCCTTCGTAGGTCGAAATATGGTCGCCAACGTGCCGCGTTCCCGACACGCCCTCGATATAGACCAATTCATATTCGGGATGGTAGTGCCAGTAAAATAAATCGTTCAGGTGCGGGGTCAGCAGTATCCGAAACGACGAGTTGGCATCGGGCGTACAGTCTTCCAAAGCGACCTTCATTTATCCAGAATTATAGTGAGCGAGCCTAAAAGTAGTAATCAAGAGCAATATTGTTCAAATAGTGGTCATTTCAGGTGAAGAACTGAATTTGATGTGCGTAGTACTTTTGCATCAATCAATATCACAAAACAAATTAGCAGACTATGGAAGCGCAAACCATGACTCCGCCTATCATGATGCCGGGTGCGGCCCAGCCGAGTGCGGCACAAGTCAACAACGCCCACCAGGATATTCCGGGCAACCCCTCAACGCCCACCAGCAGCCGCCACAACCTCAACAACCGCTCGTCGGGGAAGCCGCTCCGCGTACTGTCTGAAACTGACTGGCAATTCTGGATCGAAAACGGCTATGTGGTTGTGAAACAGGCCGTTCCGCGTGAACAGGCCGATGCGTTGGCCGCGTTGCTGTGGGAGTTTGAGGAGAAAGACCCCGCCAACCCCGATACGTGGTATGCCCCGGCCCGCGCCGAAATGAAGATGAAAGAACTGACCAACAGCGGCATGGTCGAGCTGTATAACCACCCGCTGATGTGGGCCAACCGGCAAACGCCCCGCGTCTATGATGCCTTTGTGGACGTTTGGGGAATGGAAAACCTGTGGGTCACCATTGACCGGGCCAACCTGAACCTGCCCATGCGCCCCGGCCACGAATTCAACGGCTTTATTCACTGGGATTATGACCCCGAAACCCGGCCCCAAAATGTGCAGGGCGTGCTGGCCCTCGCCGACCAGACCGACGAAAACATGGGCGGGTTTCAGTGCCTGCCCGAACTCTACCGAACCTACGACACCTGGAAACTGACCCAACCCGCCGACCGTAACCGCTTTAAACCCGACACTACCGGCTTCGATTTCGTGAAAGTAAAACTCGAAGCGGGCGACCTGCTGATTTTTAACAGCACGCTGCCGCACGGAATCCGGCCCAACAAATCGGGCGATAAAGTCAGAATCGCGCAGTATATCTCCATGATGCCCGCCGAACCCGATAACGAAGCCATGCGGCAGTGGCGGGTATCGTCGTGGCAAAACCGCATCGCGCCCGAAGGTTACGCCTTTCCCGGCGACCCCCGCAACTGGGAAAAAACCCGTTACGAACGCGCTGAATTGAGTAATCTGGGCGAGAAATTGCTGGGATCAAAACCCTGGTAACGTATTGATTTGCAACTTGCAGCATGACCGATCTCGAACAAATTCTGGTGCAGGAGCAGTGGCTCCAGTTTGATACTTTCACGGCCAACACCGCCTGGGAAATCGGGACGCGGCTGAGAAAAGCGGTCGAAGCGACGGGCCGCGCCGTTGCCATTGACATTGAACTGGCCGGGCAACCGCTGTTTTTCTTCGCCATGCCCGGCACCACGCCCGATAACCTCGACTGGGTTCGGCGGAAACGCAACGTGGTTCGGCGGTATCACCGCAGCTCGTATGCCATCGGGCTGGAAATGAAGCAGAAACAAACCTCGCTCGCTGAGTCGACGGGTGTGAGTGTGGCCGATTATGCCACGCACGGCGGGAGCTTTCCACTCCTGATTCGGGGGATGGGCTGCTTGGGAACGATCACCATATCGGGCCTGCCCCAACGCGACGACCACAGCGTGATTGTGCAGGTGCTGGCCGAATTTCTGGGCCAAAACGCTGCCGGATTGGCGTTGCCCGCGCCGGTGGTGTAATTTCTGGAAAGAGGCTAAGAGTCGTAAACTGCACGAAGGCCATATCCCAACGGTATGGCCTTCGTGCGGTTCAACATTGTTTAGGTAGTTCGTTCGGCACCGCCACCAGGCTGTGCCGTTTCAGGCCGGGAATTCTGGGGGTTCGGATATCCCACAGCCTGGTGGCGGTGGGTAACAGGCCGCGTATTACCCAAAATGAATATTCCTAAACAGGTACATTTTTTGAGATTGCGCCCCTCCGGGGCTTTGTTGCTTTTAGTCTTCGCTGACGGGTTCAGTCCCCTGCGCTCCGTTTTTGCCGGTACCGTAAAGCTGATTGAACAACAGCTTGAAGGTGCCGTGTGCCTGCGCCCGGAAGGTGATTTCGGGGCCGAAGGCGTAGAATTTACCCGAACCCACCGGAGCCATGAATGCGGCCACGTTATCCTGCAAATACGACTGCCCCCAGGCCCAGCCACTCCGCAGCGGCTTGGCCGTATCGAACCAGAGCAGGGGTGTCACGGTGCCTTTCGAGATTGCTTCGGGAGCCAGCTTAAACACCGGACTGGCATCAAAATAAACATCCGTCTGCGTGGGTAGTCCCCAGGTTGTCTGTTGGGTCGAGTCTAAACTCACCCGCAGCACACTGCCCGGAATGTAGTATTTCTCGCCCGGCAGTGGTTTTTCCAGTCCGGCAGCGGTCATCTCCGTGAGGGCGCTCTTGACGGGTAGTTTCAGGTGATAGGCTAAGTTGGTGCTGCTGCCAATGGTAATCACGTTTCCGCCTGCTTCCAGGAAGGCTTTTATCTGCGGAATTGATTTCTCAGCCGTGATCTTGCCTAACAGCGGGCGGTATTCAGCGGGCGTAGTTTCTTCTTTTGGCTCGCGCTCCATCGCACTGAAAATATCATTCTCCTGACCACCCACCGGCGGAATGGCGCGGGTCACGAATACGATCACGTCGAACTTCTTGCGTAGATTACCCGCGTCGATATCCTGGGCAAAAATAACGTTCATCGGAAAATGATACTGCTCCATCAGCCAGCGCACCCAGCCCGATGGCATCGAACCGCCGTAGGTATCCCACAGGGCAATCCGCATCGGCGACACTTTAACGAGGGCGGTGGCCGGTTTTTTGGCGATGCCTGTAACGTCTAAACCGAGGTCTTTGGCCGATTTGTCTAACAGCGTTTTTGCCTTTGCCGAAGCAGGAATAAAGAAGACCCCGGCCTCAGCCCCCGCTTTGCCACCCGCTCCGTTGGGGAGCCGATACACCTCAACGCCCGACGCAAGCAGGTCATTTACGGCAATAAACGAGTTGTTGGCTTTGGCACTCAGGAGATAGCCCGCGCTGGCGGCCCCGGCCACGCGACCGTCCGGCGATTGAAGTTCGCCAATGGGTAACTTTTTGAACGGGCCATCGAAACCGTCCAGAATCCGGTCAAAGCGAACGTGCATCAGGTAGGCCAGCGTCCAGCCCGCAGCGTCATACGGGCGAACCGGCGGGCCACCCGGATACTGGAAATCGTTGGGGTGATCCTGCGGCTCAAACATATCCAAAAGGTGAGGCCGGAACGACTGATCGGCTTTCACCACGTATGAACCTGCCGGGTAGCTTTTGCCCGCCACCGTAAACTCGGCGGTAGCCTGCTGAACCTGAATACCGGTGCGGATAAGCGCGTTGATAAACTGGATGGCCGTTGAAAAATCGGGCTGGTTGGCCGGGATGATAAACCCACGCGGATCGCGCAGAACGGGGGCTTTCATGATCGTATCATAGTATTTCATCGGCATTCCGCCCCCGCGCGGAATGAAGCCGTACTGCGCCAGAGCCGCGTTGGTGGGCAGCACAACCTTCTTAGGGTCAGACTGATACGCCTGCGTGATGGCATCAATCCGTTTGGGCGACAGACCCCAGGTATCTTTGCTGCCGCGCTCAATCGAGTTTTTGCCCATCCGGTAGATGTTAAACAGCAGTTCGTCGCGGTAGCGGGCGGCATAGCCCATCACGGCATAATTCAGCGACACCGAGTAGTCAATGGATTGCCTGAAGTACCACTTTTGGGGCGTAACCGGAAAGGGCGTATTGCCGTTGGGAATCAGCCGGTTAGGCACCAGCGGAATGTCTTCGGGCGTGGGGCCGCCGATAATTTCGGTCAGCAGGCCAATCATGTTGTGGAAGTGCGTAGTGGTGCGTAATCCGCCGTTATACCAGGTCGAGAACACCGAACCGCCGAGCCGGGTAAAGCCGGGTTTGTTTTCGGCATTCAGGCGGTTAATCATGGCCGCGCCGAGGGCATCAATGCCCGTTACCATCAACGGGTCAAAGACGTAGTTGAACGGGTCGCGGTAGGGCGGGCCAGCCAGCACCGATCCGGCAGGGCCGCGCTGATGGTGGTTATACATGATCTGCGGAATCCATTCGACAAACAACTGCCGGCCAATGTTCCGGGTTTCTTTCATGTTCATGATGAAGAAATCGCGGTTGTTGTCGTGACCAATGTATTTCTGATACAACTTGGGCAGGTTATCAAGCGACCGTTTTTCGGCCTTCGGCTCGCGCATGTACCAGTTCGTGACCAATTCCTGCCCATCGGGGTTGGCGTGGGTAAGCAGCAGAATATCCTCGTTCAGAATCCGCATCGTTTCGGCATCGTTCCGGCTCACCAACTGCCAGATCGTTTCAATGAGTTGCATCGTGCCAACGGTCTCGGTGGCGTGTAGCCCGCCGTCAATCCAGACAACGGCTTTGCCTTCGGTGGCTAAGGCGCGGGCCTGATCGTCGGTGAGGTTTTCGGCACGGGCGAGTTTCTGGGAAATCTCCTTGTACCGATCCAATTTTTTCAGGTTCTCCGGCGACGAGATAATCAGCATATACTGGTGTCGGCTTTCTTCGGTCATGCCGATGTCAACCAATTTAACCCGGTCAGAAGCAGCGGCTATTTTCTTGAAATAAGCCTCGGTCTGCGTGTAGGTAACAAGCTGGTAGTCGTCACCGATGTTGATGCCAAAATGCTCTTTTGGCGAGGGGATGTTCTGGGCTATTGCTGTACTCAGGCTAACCAGGAGTACCAACAGCAGCGAATACGGAGCGTAGCGCATTATTGAGGGTTGTTTGAAATGTACTGTTGATTGGATTATTATTTCTTCCGAAAGCGCACACCAACCCGGCAATCACCGACTTCGCCCCGCGCTTCATCGCACACGTTTTCCTGGAAACCGGCAATCTGGCGACCATCGGCTAAGTTGAGAATGAATTTAAAGACGAAGTAGTCATTCTGAACCACCGTGCCGAGATTCGTGCCGGTGAATGTAGCTAATTGAGCCGCCGTAACGGTAAAGATTTTGGGAAACTCCGTAACCGTTGCATACAGTTTATCCGTTGTACCCACCCGGCTCGGCAACGGAAACTGGGTTACGCTGGGATAAATACCGCCCGGCTGAGACACCACAATCGGATAGGCGGGATTGCCCGTTGCCGGGGCCTTCACAAAGCCCAGATACACCTCGATTGATTTGACTTCGGCCCGGCCAAAGCCTTCCCATTTTAACGTGTATTCAAATTCCTGTGCGCCCAGATTAGTAGCGCCGAGGTCAAAAAAAGACGTGTTCGATGTCGCAATGGTCGGTAGGGCCGATTTGCTGATGTTGACCGCCACGAGCGGAACGGCGGTGTAGGCCCAGTTTTCCCAAACGTAGTTTTCGGTTTTGCAGGCATCGAGCAAAACCAATGAGAGAAGCGAACTGTATAAAATGAGTTTTTTCATGAGTTTAACGAAGGATTACTTATCCCAGAAAACGGGCGTTGTCTGCTGGGCGGTCTGTAATTGAGAGGCTTTGTCGGAGACGTTCGAGTTGGTCGAAAGCTCGGTTACGGAGTAGGTCAGACGCAACGGAAACGTGTTCAACGGCGCAATGGGGGCGGGCAACACCGGCAAACCCGTTCGGCGGTAGTCGTTGTAGGCTTCCATACCGTTTCCGTAGAGAGCAATGTATTTCTGGGTCATCACGGCGTTCAGCTTCCCGTCGGCATTGGCAGCATCGTATTGAGCCGTTCGGTTCGTCACAAACGAGGTGCTGGTTGCCGTTGCCAAAGCCGGGGCCGAATTACCGCCCGATGTAGCAATGGTGTTGATGGTGCTCAGATTAGCCGTAATGCCCTCCTGAAACAACTGCCGCGCATCGCCCGCCGTGCCTAACGTCAGCGCGGCTTCGGCCAGGCTAAACTTTACCATCGCGTTGGTGATAAATGGCAACACACCGCCCCCGCTGCCATCGGTATTGGTCACAACTTTGGGCGTGGCCGTTGCCCCCGAATTGGTGATAAACACGTTAGCCGCTGTCAGGTTGTTAATCGGGCTGGCATCATAGATTCCCCCCGCCGGATAGACCCCAACCGTTGCCCGCAGCGACTGATCATTGGGCGCAGCCGTGGCATCGCCCGTGTAACGACCGAAATAGCCGTTGCCCGTTGGCGTGAAACCAACCGTGTAGTTTGACGTTTGCCGATAAAAATAATACCGGATGCGCGGGTCGTCGGCGGCAAACAACCGCTCCATAAAATTCTGACTCATGTAGAACACCTTCGTTCCCTGGTATTCGCTGCGGTGCCAGGGATGGCGGTTGGCGGGTGTCTCGCTGGTGCCGAACCGGAACGCAAAATCCTGGGCGTTGGTCGTAATCAACGGTGCGTTGGCCGTCAGCAGGGCCGAAATGCCGGCTTTAGCTTTGTCGGGCTGCACCAACCGAATTTGATTGAACAGCTTTACTTTCAGTGAGTTACCCATCCTGATCCAGGCCGCTTTGTCGCCTTTGTAGATAATATCGGCGGTAGCGGGCTGAATCGAAAAAGCACCTTTGTTGGCATCGGCCAATGCCTCGTCAATCAAAACAAAGAGCTTGTCGTAAATCACGGCCCCGCTCTCAAAAACCGGGTCTTCGGTGCTCGGCCCCTTTGCCGAATCGCGGTACGGAATGTCGCCCCACATATCAACCATCAGGCTATAGAGATAGGCTTTTTGCAGCTTGGCGATAGACACATAATCCCAGCGGTTCAGCCGCGTTCCCTCGCGGATGATGGTCTCGATGTCGTTCAGCACCTGAGTATAGAGCGAGTTCCAGGATGATTGGTAATCAGTGCCATCCTGAAAGTTGCGACTGGCGGCAATGGTGAACGTATGCTGCATCACAATGGACGTACCCTGGTTGATGTCGCGCATACTACCCGCCATGGATACCTGCGTGGCGGGCAAAAGCAGTTCCAAAACCGGCGTTGTGGGGTTGTTGGGGTCGTCGTTAATGTTGACGAAATCGTTGCACGAACCCGCTACCAGCAGGAGACCCAGCAAGGCAACGGTCCGTAAGGTGATTATGACTTTCATGCGAATGATGTTCAGTTTGAGGGTGAGTAGATTTTAGAAACTAAACCGCAGGTTCACACCCATTCGGCGGGTGGTTGGAATCCCGATAAAGTCGAAGCCCTGCGAGTTGCCCGCCCCCAGCGAACTGACTTCGGGGTCGAAGTTGAGGTACTTTGGGAAGTTCGGAGCCAGATACCACAGGTTGCGCCCGCTCAACGACAGCACCACCGCACCAAACGGCGTTTTCGACAGCCATTTCTTGGGCATCTGATACCCCAACGACACCTCCCGAAGCCGGAAAACCGTGGCATCGAACACGTTCACCTCTGCCGCGCCCCCCGGCCCAAAACCGCCGGAGAAATAATAGTCGGCCACAGCAATGCCAATGTTATTCGGGATTTTCTTGCCATCGGCCCCCAAAATGGGTTTCAGCGTGTTCACATCGCCCAGCACACCCGGCCCAACCAATATGGCTTCGCGGTCTTCGGTGTCGCGGGTGGCTCCCCGGCTCAGGAGTTCATACGCCGTGAACGAATACATATCCCCGCCTTTTTTCCAGTCAAACAACGCGCTCAACGTCAGCCCTTTGTAGGTAAACGTGTTGGTTACGCCCAGAATAAAATCGGGGTTGGGGTTGCCGATGGCCGTTGTTTTGCCGCTCAAAATGGGTTTGCCCGTGTTGGGGTTCACCAGCAGATTGCCCTCGTCGTCGCGGGCGTAGGTTGACCCCCGAATCTGGCCGTAGGGCTGCCCGGCAATGTGAACACTCCCCAAATCGGAGAAGCCGCCGTAGGGCAATTCGCTCAAGGCACCAATGTCGCGGATAATATTCCGGTTGCGGGTAAAAGCCGCCGTAATGTCCCACGTAAAGCCGTTATCGAGCTTGATGGGCTTGGCGTTCAGGCCAATTTCAACGCCTTCGTTCGACGACTTGCCGAGGTTAATCACCCGCTGCGTGTAGCCCGTTGACGGGGCGGCATTGACGGTGAAAATCTGCGACGTACTGATCTTATTGTAGTATGTGATGTCGAGTCCAAGCCGGTTATTGAAAAACTGCAATTCCGTACCCAATTCGAGTTCGGTGATAAACTCCGGCTTCAACAGGGCGTTCGCCAACAGGTCAGACTCGGTCAGGGTGCTTTGGCCCACGAAGGGCGAGGCAATGCCGCCCACGCCGGTTCCGGCCCCCAAAATTGGGTTGGCGATATAGACGGTTTGGGTTTGGTACGGCGTGGCTTCGTTCCCGACCTGAGTATAGCCCGCCCGGAGCTTCCCAAACGACAAAATGTTTTTGGGCATTTTGAAGGCTTCCGTAAAAATCAACGAGCCGCTGGCCCCGCCGTAGAGGTAACTCCGGTTGCTGGCGGGCAGCGTTGACGACACATCGTTGCGGGCCACGAGGTTCAGGAAAGCGAAGTTTTTGTAGTCAAGCGAGATGTCGGTAAAAAAAGCGAAGTACCGTTGCTTGAAATTATTCCGGTTGTTGGGCAGCACGCGCGGAATGGTTACGCTGGTGTTATTCAGCGAGTTAATGCCCCTGAAAATAATACCGTCGCCAAACACAACCTGCCGTTCGGTCAGGCGTTGGTTCACGTTGTTGCCCACAATGGCTTTCAGGCCAATGCTTGGGGTAAGCTGTTTTGTGGCCGTCACGAGCAGCGTATTGTCTAACTCCTGCCGGTAAATATTGTCGTTGGTGATGTTGCCGTTCGGGAAATAATCGCCCCCTTTGCCGTTCACCACCAAGCGCCGGTCGGTGTAGGCATTGAAGCCAATCGTGTTTTGCACATTGAGCCAGGGCAGCGGGTCAACGCCCACCACCACGTTGCCGTAGTAGCGATCTACTTTGCTGGTGGTGGGGCTGTTGACCACCGACCAATACGGGTTATCCGTGCCAACGCGGTCATACACGTTGTTGCCGTTCAAGGGGTTGGTGTTGGGGAAACCCGTCAGGTCGTAGCTCGTTGGCACAAACATCAAAATATCCAGGATTGACGCACCGTTGCCGTTGGCCGCCGTTACCTGGGGAGACCGCTGTGTGGTGTTGACGTAGTTTAACGCGCCACTGACGTAGAATTTGTTGTCTAACTGGGCGTTGCCGCCAATGTTTACCCCCGTTCGGGTGATTTCGTTCTCCCGCACAACGCCCTGATTGCCCGTCCGCGACAGGCCAACGGTGAAGTTTCCTTTTGAGCTACCCGTCGAAACCGAGAGCGCGTTCTCGAATACGTTGCCTTGCCGGAAGAAATTTTTGGCGTTATACTGACCATACGACTGATACGGCACCTGAATCGGCGTGATGCCATCGGCCTGATAAATCTGCGGAAACACCGCCGACGTGTAGCGGTTGTTGGTGGTGAGCGGGTGCGGAATGGTTTCGCGGGTTGGAATCAGGCTCTGGAACCCGGCGTAGGCTGGCCCCCACGAGCCAAACACCCCACTGCGGTAGTCGAAGTTGGTACCTTGCCCGTATTTGGTCTGGTACTCTGGCAAACCAGCAACGGTCTCGGTCGAGTAGCCCAGGTTATAGGTAATCTCCAACCCTTTTTTGCTCTGGCTTTTTCCGGCTTTGGTGGTAATGATAATGGCCCCGTTGGCCGCTCGCGAACCGTAGAGTGCGGCAGCGGCTGCTCCTTTCAACACGGTCAGCGTCAGGATGTTGTTGGGGTCAATGTCGAACGCCCGGTTGGTAACGGTTGACCCACCCACGAAGCCATCAGGATTGCCAAAACTCGAATTATCGAACGGCACACCGTCCACCACAAACAGGGGTTGGTTGTTGTTGCCGAGCGACGAGTTACCGCGAATGGTGATGTTGGTGGCCCCGCCAGCCGCCCCGCCCGACCCCTGAATGTTTACGCCCGCTACCTTACCCGTCAGAGCGCGAAGTGGGTCAGGTTCAGAGCGTTGCGCGAGCTTGGTTGCGTCGAGCGTCGTAACCGAGTAGCCCAGTGCGTTTTTGTCGCGCTTGATACCGGCGGCTGTTACAACCACCTCACTGAGTTGCTTGGTATCGGCAATCAATGTTACGTCAATCGTTTCCTGATTACCGACCGCGATTTCCTGTGATTGAAACCCGACTGATGAGAACACCAACGTCGTTTTTTTGTCGGGAATAGTCAGTTGGTAGGTTCCCTGGGCATCGGTCGTTGTACCGACTGTACTCCCTTTTACGGTAATGGTTGTGCCAGGCAGGACGGCTCTGGCGGCATCGGTCACTTTCCCCCTGACAACGCGCTGTTGGGCTACCGAAATCAGGGGGAAAAACAGGGCAAAGACGAGTACATATACTTTCATAAAATTTTGAACATGGGATTATGAAGAACGGAATAATAGCCGAAAAATAAGGTACAAGTATAAATTTTATATTTCACTAAATGGAACAATATGCAAATAAAATTTTGATGGATTCAATTGTTGCAACATAATCGTTGTTTATTCCTGTGAAGTGCCATCGAGAAAGCAGAATAGCCACGGGCAATTACCAGACCGCTTATTGATTCACGCCATCAACTGAATTTCACAAATGCGGTCGGCCACGCCGGATACCCGAAATTCATGCCCGATGCGCTGCCCGATAACCCAGGCAATGGCACCGCCAGAGAGTAACACCGCCACGCGGTCGCGGTTGGGCAGCGGCACCTTGCGGTCGTTGAGCAGGTCGCTGACGAGTTTGGTGCCATCCATGCCGAGGGGCCGAAAGCGGTCGCCCAATTGCCAGGGCCGAATCGTAAGCGGAAACTGCAATCGGCTGGCGTTGAAACAGCCAACCGCCGGGTCAGGGTTGGGGCGGTAATCGGCGGGTTTGTCAAACGTCTGCACCGATAGTTTGAGCCGCCCGGCCACGTCAATCAGCCCGTCGGCGGGCCACTCGTTCAGGCTGATTTCGTAGTGCGCTGTTGGGCCGAAAGGCGTGATAATCACGCCATCGCGGTCGTTCCAGGCGCGGTAAGCGGGCGACGAGAACGTTTGGCCGATGGTGCCGCTTTGCATTGCCCTGAAAATCTGCTTGGCCTGTTCGTAGCTAAAACCGTACTGTTTCAGCCATTCGCCCAGCATAAACAGCGGACTCGACAACCGGAAAAAAGCGTCTCTGTTCAGCGTTGTTTGTCCCGCTGATTCAATCATCACGTCGCCCCACGTTCCGGTTTTCAGCAGAAAACTATCCACCACATCACTCGCCCCGCGCAGCCGTTCGAGCGTTTCAGCGAAGGTCTCGGTCAGGTTGGGGTTGAGTTCGCGCAGCACCGGGATCACCCGATGCCGAATCTTGTTGCGGGCGTATTTATCCGATTCATTCGAGGAGTCTTCGCGCCAAACTAATCCGCGTTGTTTGGCGTAAGTCTCGATGGTGGCGCGGTCGGTGCAGAGCATGGGCCGGATAATCGGGATGCGGCCTTCGTCGTCGCGCCGAACGGGAATCCCGGTCAGCCCGGCAAGTCCGGTGCCGCGCACGAGGTTGAGCAAAACGGTTTCGAGGGCATCGTCGTGGTGGTGGGCGGTGGCGATGGCGGTGTAGTGATACTGCCGGGCGATTCGCTCAAAAAAATCATAGCGGAGCTGCCGGGCCGCCATCTGAACGGAAACGCCCTGCTGTTTGGCAACGGCTTCGGTATCAAACCGTTCGGTATGAAAAGGAGCGTTGTGGGTTTCGGCCAACCCGCGTACAAAGGTTTCGTCGCCGTCTGATTCGGCTCCGCGCAGGTAAAAATTGACGTGGGCTATTCCGAACCGAATGCCCGCCCGGTGAAACAAATCAGCCATGACCATCGAATCTAACCCGCCACTGATGGTCAGCAGGATGCAATCTGTTGGGCCAAACAAGTGTTGGTCGTTAATAAACCCTAAAAAAAGCGCGGGTA
>JBBRNH010000028.1:0-57973 GCA_038230415.1 Cytophagales bacterium
CAAACTGGGCCACTGCCGAGGTTTTTAGTCCCTGCACGTCCACATCGTCGGCGGTTTCTTTGGCCTTGCTCACCACTAAGTCTTTCAACTCGTCGAGGTGATTGGCAATGCTGGTCAGGTGGCTGCTGGCCTCCGTTTTGAGGGAGTCAAGTTTGGTGGCGGCCACGGCTTTGGCGGCTTCTAACTTTTCGTTGGCTGACTGCGCCGGTATTTGCTTGTCCATGTTGGTCTATGAATGATTAAATTCGGGCAAAACTACGTCAAATTCCGGCATCAATGCACCCGCTCATCACGTACCTGCGCCAGTACATCGCCCTGCCCGACCACGCAGCCCAACTCGTTCTTGACCATACCCAACCGCTCCATCTGTTGGCGGGCGAATCCTTCGCCGAAGCCGGGCAGGTGGCTCAGTGCATCGGTTTTTTGGCCGAGGGGGTCGTTCGGGTATTTTCTTACGATGATACCGGCGACGAGGTAACGATGTACTTCTTGGACGAAGGCCACTTTGTGGTTGATTTAGACAGCTTTACGAATCAAAAACCAGCCCTATCGCATATCCAGGCCGTTACTGATTGCTCATTCGTGACTATCAACCGGGCCGCCCTCAATGAGCTTTCCAACAAAATACCGGGTTGGGATGAGGCAATTCGCCGGATTACGGAAGAGGCTTTGCTCGAAAAAGTCCGGCTTCGCAGCCCGCTTGTGGCAACAAATGCTACGATGCGCTACCGGAATTTTTTGCGTGATCTGCCCGCCATTGCCCGGCGTGTACCGTTGCAATACGTCGCGTCGTATCTCGGCATTGCCCCGCAGAGCCTGAGCCGAATCAGGCGGCAGAAATTCTAAGCGATTTTCACAAATGTTCAGCAATCGGGTGGACGGCTGGCGGTTGCTTTGCTAAAAAAACTGCAACCAATGAAACAAACCGTTCTCATCACGGGCGGCAACGCCAACCTCGGCTACGAATGTGCCAAAACCATTGCCGCGTCGTCGCCCGATTATCACGTGGTGCTGGCCTGCCGAAATCCAAAAGCCGCCGATGCTGCTGCCAACCAATTGAAAATCAGTACTAATAATCCAACTGTCTCAAGCATTTCGCTGGATTTAGCCTCGTTAGATTCCGTAAAAAGCTGCGCCGAAACGCTCGTCGGCCAAGTTACAACCCGGACACTGCCACCCCTGACGGCCATCATCGCCAATGCCGGGATTCAGTTTGGCGACCAACTCCGGGCCACGCCCGGTGGCGTTGAAGAAACCTTTGCCGTGAATCACCTCGGCCATTTCGCGCTGATTAACCAACTTCTGCCGCACCTGCAACCCAACGGGCGCATCGTTATCGTCAGTAGTGGCACCCACCGCAACCATCCCCGCGAATTTTGGGCCGCTGCGATGGGCGTTCCGGCCCCGTTGTTCATCACCGCCGAGGCCGTTGCCACCGGAACCGCAACGGGCAGCCTAACGGGAATTATGCTGAACCGCCAACGATACGCCACCTCGAAACTCTGCAATTTGTTGTTCACGTATGAACTTAACCGGCGATTGAACGAACGGGGTTTGCCCGTCACCGTTAATGCGTTTGACCCCGGCCTGATGCCCGGCACCAACTTAGCCCGCGACAACAGCCCGGCTATTGTCTGGGCCTGGCATAACGTGCTGCCAATAATGACCGTGTTCTCCGGCGTAAACCGGGTCGAAACATCGGGGCAGAACCTGGCGCGGCTGGTGTTGGATACGTCACTGGCGGGCGTGTCGGGTCAGTATTTCGAGGGAGAGAAAGCCGTTGCCTCGTCTGTCGAGTCACAGGATCGGGCCAAACAGCAGGATTTATGGCGGGTAAGCGTGGCCCTGACCGGCACCGGCATTTAGCCCAGTCGCCGGACGAGCAGACCGTTGACCAACTCAAACAGCAGCACGGGTTTTAGCGTCCGCCAGTTGTCAATCTGGAGCGTTCCGCCGAAGTTGATGTAATAATCGAGGTGGTATTTTTTCCATTCGCGCTCCACAAATTCGGGGAAATTAACGGCGGCAATCCAGCCATCTTCCACGTCGTCGAACCATTCTTCGTAGTAGCTGTCGTCGGAACCGTGAAAGTTCAGCACGTTCTCGCCGATGAGCAGAAAATGCTTGATGCCCTCCTGCGTAAGTGGGTCAATCACCTGCCGTTTCAGAAACATAATGTCGTTGTGGAGTGTGTCGTTCCACTCGCCCATGAGTTCCAGAATCACGTACCGGCGGTCATAATCGGCAATCAGAATCTTACAGTAAAGCGTTTCAGAGCCGATTTCGTCCCAAAGCGGGTGAATGTAGTAGCCATAGATGGCATTTTCGTACTGATTCAGGTTGTACTCGCGCCCGTAAAACGGCGACCGGGCATCATCGGCGGAGGTGTAATATTTTTCCCAGTTGTAGAACGGCTCGATGTCCTGCATAACGCACAATAAAGGGGGTAGTTGCGGCCCTTAACTATGAACAAATTTACCAAATCGGTGGTAAAACGGCGTTTTGGTCTGCTCATTTTTTGGCGCGAAGGCTCCCATAATAATTGGAAAATACAGCACCCGCCGGCGCGACGCTTCGCCGGTAAACGGGCTGGCCTCCACCCGGTGCCACAAACTGCCGTGATGCACCGTCAGATCGCCCGATGCAATATCGAAACCGGCCTCGCGGGGGTCGGGGTTGTGGTCAATAAATTGTTTTTTGCCCAGCACCGTCTGCAAAATATTGGCTTTGTGGGTGCCGGGCAGCACCCGCAGCCCGCCGTTGCGTTGCAGGCAACCGTCGAGGTGAAGACCGATGTTGAGCATGGGCATGATTTTCTGACCAAGAAACAGGTCGCGGGGGCTGTCGGTGTGCCAGCCCATCTGCGAAAATTTACTGTTCGGCTGCCGGATGTAGTGATTCAGCACGAGGCCGTCTTTTTCGTCGTGGGCAATGCGGCCTTCGTTGGGCGCGAGCAGCCCCGTGAGCGATTCGATGGGTTGGCTCCGCATGAGATCACTGAGCAGTTCGCTGTGGTGATTCAGAAAACACATCCGCTGAATGAGCGGTGAGCCGTCGGCTTCCTGCCCAAATTTGAGCGGGGTTCCGTTGATTTTGGTGATGCCTTTCTCCAGCCATCCCTGCTCGATCCGCCGGAGTTCGGTCAGGATGTCGCTGACCTGCGTGGGTGTTAAAAATTGCTTAAAATGCAGAAACCCGAACGTATTGAAGTGTTGCGTTTGCGCCGGGGTAAGGGTTTCGGCTAACGAAAACGACGTGGGCTGATACGGTAATACGTTCATAATGAATTTACTATGCTGGTTACGCCAAGATTTAGGGCTGTAAAATACAACCTATAAATCAAAAATAAACGACTGCATCAATCGGGATAGTTTTGTATGTTTACGAGTCAATATCACCCCGTACTGTCTATGACCGCTCATTCTGGTTTTGTTCACTCGTCGGCCCCGGAGCCGCACCGCATCCGCACCCGTCAAATTCTAAAGGCGCACCCTGGCATCAAGCACCTCATCGGCCAAAAAACCCCGGCTACGTTTGCCGTTATTGTGGGTTGCGTGGCCCTGATGGTGAGCATGGCCTGGCTCGTTCGGGATAGTGACTGGTGGGTGATTGTTGCGGCTGCCTGGTTTATCGGCGCGTTTCCGGCCCACACGCTTTTTGTCTGTATTCACGAAGCGGCCCATAACCTGATCTTCCGCAAACCGGCGGCCAACACCTGGGCCGGTATTTTTGCCAACCTGCCAACGGTGGTGCCAACGGCCATCTCGTTCAAGAACTTCCACCTCAAACACCACTCGTTTCAGGGCGTTCACGAACTCGATACCGACCTGCCCGACTGGTACGAGGCTAAACTCATCAACAATTACGCACTCGGCAAGGCCATCTGGCTGCTATTGTTCCCGGTTTTTCAGGGAATCCGCACCCTCCGCGCCCGCGAATTGGCCGTGCTGGATAAATGGACGCTGTTTAACGTGGTGCTGCAGTTGGCCTTCGATGTGCTGATTGTGGTGTTTTTCGGCTGGAAAGCCCTGGCGTTTCTCGCACTTTGCCTGTTTTTCTCGGTCGGGCTGCATCCGCTCGGTGCGCGCTGGATTCAGGAACATTACCTCACCCTTGACCCAAATCAGGAAACGTACAGCTACTACGGCCCGCTCAACACGCCGAACCTGAACGTCGGGTTTCATAACGAACACCACGATTTTCCGTCTGTTCCCTGGAACCGGCTGCCGCAACTCCGCACCACCGCGCCGGAGTTTTATGATACGCTCAAATTTCACACGTCTTACGTGAGCCTGTTTTTCCGGTTTCTGTTCGATCAGGAGATTTCGCTGTATTCGCGCATCGTCCGCCGGGAGCGCGGGCAGGTATCCTTAGCCGACCAATCGAAGCCGGATTTAGACCTTGTTCAAGCGTAAAATCTGGCACCTTTTACCACAAGCCGGGCCGATAGCGAAGGATTTATTCCCTGCTGTCGGCCCGGTTTGCGTTTTTCTCTGGTCTGTGCCTTCACAAACCAGAGAAAGTCCTCCTCGATACATCCCTCAACGCGATGCTCTGCCAACGGTGGTGGCTTTGGTAGGGAGTAGTTTGGTGCGGCTGTCGCGGATGCGGCCTTTCCAGTTCAGGCCGAAGCCAAGATCATAGCTGTTTCCTGCCGCGTCGGTGTGGCAGGCCATGTCTTGCGGCACGTCTTCGGCTTGTTTTTCAACGGTTTCCATATTGGCGGGCATTTGCATCGGCAACAGGCCCGATGGTTCGGCTTTGCCCGTCAGCAGGTCAAAAATGGCCTGATCTTGTGCGCCAAAATTTATCAGGATGGCGTTGGCCTGATTGTCAAATTCACTGAAAATCATTGGGTTCGATACGTTTACCGACACAATCACGGGCTTGCCCGCCATTTTAGCAGCCGTTTCGGTAATCATCGTCAGGTCAGCATAATTGCTGGCTTTCACGGTTTTGCCCCGGTAGCTACGGTTGGTAAACGATTCGAGCGGGTCGCCACCGGCTAAGCTGGTTTCGCGGCCAGCGGTAGCCGTGTAGCTGCCATATTGCAAACTGATGGGCAGGTAGCCGTTGCCGCCCACCTTGACCTGAGCCGTGTCGTACCCATTGCCCGAATTGGGATTCGCCACAAATACCAGCGCAACATCGGCTTCGGCGGGGTTATCAGTCAGCGTAAAGTATTTTTTCAACACATCTATATTCACCGGATACGCCAATTTTTCGGGAACCCCGGCCCCGGTAAAGTCGCGCGTGGCGGGCGTAAACCGTTTTGGCACGTACACTTTTTTGCCCATTGCCAACGGCAATACGGCGTTCTGGTTTTTGAGCAATACCATTGATTTGAGCTGGGCTGCATAGCCAGCCGCCATAAACTCGGGTTTGCCAACGGTTTGCTTCGTTTTGTCAATGTTCAGGTATGGGTTCTCAAACAGACCAACCCGGAACGTATTCTTCAGCAGCCGCACCGCCGACTGCTCAAACCGGGCGCGCATCTTCGCTTCGGTATGCTCGGCTACGCCCAACTTATAGGCCGCCACCACCGGAGCCAGTTCATTATTACCGCCAAACTGGTCGGCACCGGCCATCAGAACTTTGTAATGCCGTTCGGCCACCGACAGTTTTTCGACACCCCACGATTTCCCGCTTGACATTTGATCCAGACTGGTTTCATCAGCCGTGACGCGCCAATCGGTGCAGACTACGCCATCGAATCCGTACTTTGTCCGCAGCAGATCGGTGATCAGGTAATGATTGTAGCTGTTGCCCACGTTTTCGTGATTTTTCGGGTCCTGATTCATCGAAATCGTGTAGTAGGGCATCACTGCCGAAGCCATTTTGGTTTTGCCGGGCAGTTTAAAGGCACCCTCGATAAACGGAATCAGGTGGGCCGCAAAATTATTGCCGGGATACACCGCGTATTTGCCCATAGCGAAGTGAGCATCGCGCCCGCCCTCGCCCGAACCGCCCCCCGGCCAGTGTTTCACCATCGCATTAACGCTGGTGTAGCCCCAGCCGTTGGCAATTTCGTCGGTGCCGGTTGAGGTCTGAAACCCATCAATATAGGCTTGTCCCAGAGCCGCCGACAGACGCGGGTTTTCGCCAAAAGTGCCATTAAACCGATTCCAGCGGGGGTCGGTCGCCAGATCAACCTGGGGTGAGAGGGCCGTTGCAATGCCTAAGGCCCGGTATTCCTGGGCGGCAATGCGGCCAAACTGACGTACCAAGGCGGGGTCAAAGGTGGCAGCTAACCCCAGCGAACTCGGCCACATAGAAATACGACCCCCGGCACCGGCATTAAACTCGGCATTGCTCTGGGTGCCGTGGCGCGGGTCAGAACTGGTGTTGACCGGAATCCCCAACCCAAGCCCTTCTACATACGCCTGGGCCGTGTTGTTCCACCGGGCGGCTATTTCGGGACTGTCAATGGCGGTGATCAGCACGTGACGCAGGTTATCGCGGCTCAAGAATTCGCGTTGCTGATCGGTCAGATCGGCGGCTGTCAGGCCACTTTCGGCCAGGCTTTTCTGGTTATATGTGCCGCCCATATAGCCCGCGTTCTGGGCCGGAATCCGTTGGTGGCGGCTGTATAGCATCAGGCCCGCAATCTGCTCAACGGAGAGTTTAGCGGCCAAATCCGTAGCCCGAACATCAGCCGACAACCGCCAGTCTTCGTACTTGTCGAGGGTGCCGTTTTTGTTGAGGTCTTTAAACGCAAAGCCATCAACGGTGAGCAGTTTCACGCCCGATGTGGTGGCGTAGCCAAGCGTTTGCCCACCCTGATTGGTGACGGTAGCAATGGTTTCGGTGCGGGTTTCGGCCCATTTCTGTTGCCCGAATGCAACGGTGGTCAGGGCCAGGCTCGTTAATAGGGCCAGCGAAATTTGGCGGTTTTTTTGCATTAGAATTAAAAAATAAGTTAAGAAATTAAGTATATTAACGGTAGTAGTCCATATTACCTCGGCCCGCGTGTGCCGCCCGCTGCCGGGGTTGTGGTGGCGGGCGCGGCCTGCTGCCCACCGCCATCGTTACCCCCGCCTTCGCCCTTCACGTCGTCGTTATTGACGGATTTGCGCTTTTTGGGGCCGTCGGTAAAAATCATCTTGCCGAGTTTATAGCTAAACGTGAGCCGGACACCCGCGTTGTAGAAACTATTCACGCTGTTTTGCGTGAGCAGGGGCGAGGTCACTTCGGAACGCACAGTAAACGGGTGATTCAGGAAGTTTTCGGCAGCGATTCCTAAACTGGCTTTCTTGTTGTTGAACTCTTTGCGTGCGCCGAGCGAGTAGAAGGCAAACGATCCCTGGTAGCCCTGGAGCTGCACCTGCCGCCCGCGCATTCCGCCGTTGGCCTGAATACCCCAGCCGCCGGGCAGGGTGAGGTTCGAGAACAACCGGCCACCAACCACCCAGCCCGCATTGCTGGCGTTGTAAATCGGGTTGGCATTGGCGTTGGTGAGCGAGGTGTGGTAAATGTCAATGCCCCCGCCGATTTGCAGTTTCGAGAACAGCGTTACGTTGCCAAACAGGTTCAGGCCGTAGGTGTCTTCGTGGCCTACGTTCTGATAATTGGTGATGATCACCGACTGCCGCACGTTGTTAATCAGCCGCGATGCCGTATCCCGAACGCTGGTGATGGCGTTGTTGGTGCGCCGGGCAAATACGGTTGCGTTCAGGTAAAATTTCTTGATCGGGGCCGAGAAACCAAACTCAATGTTATCGGTCAGTTCGGGCGACAGCGACGGGTTGCCCCGGCTGATATTGGTCGGGTTCGATGCGTTTTCGTTCGGGTTCAGAAACTGAATGCCGGGCCGCTGCAACCGCCGATTGTAGGCTAATTTGACGGTTTTGCCCGCTTTCAGGCTCTTTGAGATGTTGATGCTCGGCACGAGGTTTCCGTAGTTCGAGAGCGAGATAGGCGTTCCGGCAGATTCGGCCCCAAAACGGGCGTTCAGAAACGTGTATTCATACCGCGCCCCGGCCTTGATGGTGAACTTGCTCTTGGTCGAACCCGTGTAGGAGACGTAGCTACCGGCAATGTTCTGGTCATAATTCAGCGAGTTGTTAGGCCGGGTGTTATCCACCAGAAAATCACCCGTTGCCCCGGTGGCGAGGTAGTACTGGTAATCGCTGTTGACCTGCCTGAAGATACCCTTGCCGCCAAATTCCAGCAAACTGCGCTGGCCGAGTGGGGTCTGGTAATCAATCTGAATCGTTGATTCCTGATTGTAGCTGGGGTTATCGTTTTTCTGGCGGTTGCTAATGGTCTGAAAATCAGTACCGCCCAGAATATCAGCCGTAAAATTATTCTGGCGGCTATTGCGGCTAAACAGGCCCAGTACGCTGAATTCCTGTTGCGGCTTAAAGGTCTTGGTGTAGCTCACGTTGGCATCAACGGTGCCGCTTTTGTCAACGGTGTTCACATTCCGGTCGTTGAGCAGGGGCGTGGCCGCCGATGGTAAAAACGTCTGCGTGAGCAGGTTATCCTGGTAGCTGTTGCCATTTCTGAGGCCGTAGCGCACGCTGGCCGTGAGCGATGTACTGGGGTTAATGTCATAATCCCAGCCGAGTTGATAGTTGCCCATCAGTCGCTGGGTGCGGGTGCTGGCCGTCTGCACGGTTTTGACCTGTGCGCTGCCGTTGCCGGTGGTCTGGGTGTTCTCGAAGGCTCCACGCACGTTGTATTCGGCCCGCCCGAACCCGCCGAGGTTAAAGCCCATTTTGCCGGTGCGGTAGTTTCCCTGCACGCCCAGCAAGGCTCCCCGGTTGCCCACACCCCCGTTCAGGTCTAAGGTCAGGCCCTGTAAGGTGGTTTTTTTGGTCACGATATTAATAATCCCCGCCGAGCCTTCGGCATCATACTTGGCTGATGGTGAGGTGATAACCTCAACGGTTTTGATTATATCTGCCGGAATCTGTTTCAGCGCGTCGGCAACGCTGGCCGCTACAATGGTGCTGGGTTTGTTGTTAATCAGCACTTTAACGTTGCTGCTGCCCCGCAAACTCACGTTTCCGTCGAGGTCAACGGTGAGCATCGGCACTTTTCGCATCACATCCGACGCATCTCCGCCCTTGCTGGTGATGTCTTTGTCGGCGTTATAAACGAGCCGGTCCACCTTTTCTTCGATGATGTTCGACTGCCCCGTTACGGTTACTTCATTCAGGGTTCTGATGTCTGCCGCGAGTTTCAGGATACCCACATTCAGGTCGGAGCCGCGTTCAACGGTGATTTTATCAATTGTCTTGTTGGTGTAGCCCAAAAATGTTGCCTGAATTTTGTAGGTGCCGGGCGCGAGTTTGGTCAGCGTGAACCGGCCTTTATCGTCGGCGGTGGTGCCGTCAATGGGCTTGTTGGTTTTGATGTCAATGAGGGCAACGGTGGCGTATTCAACGGGTTTGCCGGAGGTAGAGTCGAGGAGAATACCGGCGATTTTACCGTTGCCTTTGGCGCGGCTGTCCATATCGGTTCCGGGAATGCCCTGATTTTGACTGCGGTTGGCTTTGCCGTTGTTATCGCCCCCAAAACCACCGCCACCGCCACCGGGAGGGCCACCGCCAAACTGCCCGAAGGCTATTGATGCTGTTAAAAATAGGCAGATCGTGGTAAAGGCGGTGGCAAAAGTGGCCCGGACCGATGCGGACAGTAAGTGCCGGTAAGAGCGGGTAAACGGTTGAGTGGTCATAATAACGATTGTGTCTTTTGATTTGATAACACAAAACTGCCATAACCGGCTTAACCCCCGAAATAAATCACGCTGAATGCCGGTTTTAGGGTGCCGAATGGTGTTTCACATCGTAGAAAGCGACTTATCGGGCGTGATCGGCTTGCTCACGACCGCACCCGAATCAGGCTCCCCGTTTGCTCGATACTATACACCCGCAACCCCCGGCTGCCATTCGCGTTCAGCCCCTTACCAGCGGTATCAAACCGCGCTCCGTGCGCCAGACAGACAAACTCACTGCCCTGAAAAACCACCTCGCGCTGCCCCTGATGGCTGCACGTATGGGTCACGGCCACAAGCTGAAACGGCATCGGTCCCGTTCGGGCCACCACCACGCCATTCACCACCACAAACCCACCGGGTTGGCGCAGGGGGGCGTTGGCGTGGTCGTTCAGGTCAAGGTCAAAATCAACCGGCGTATCGGGCGTTACTACCGTTTGCTGGCAGGCCATTAGTACCGTCAGTAAAGCGGTTCCCGACAAACCAAGCGATTTCAGGAAATCGGTTCGGGTCATGTTCATCGTCTGCTATACGCCGGGGCAACGGGCGTTCGTTGCATGGGCAAAGCCACTGCAAAAAGAATTGGCGATGTGCAACGGTTCACTGACTTTTGCCGTAGTCAATTCAGTCAGTGCGTATCGCCCACGTTTTTAATCCGCATTTGCCTTGTTCAATAAACGTACCTCGTTCGATACCAACGATCTGGAGTCGGTCATCGCAGCCTGCATCGAGCAGAATGCGTCGGCCCAGCGCGTGTTGTTCAAGCAGTTTTTCGGCTTTGCCAAGAGCGTATGTCTCCGCTATTGCGCCAATACCGAAGAAGCCGAAGATGTACTCAACGAGGGGTTTATGAAAGTGTTTCAGCATCTGAGTGGCTATGACACGGCCCGGCCCTTCAAAGCCTGGCTTCGCACGATTCTGGTGAACACGGCCATCAGTTACCACCGTAAATACCACAAGATGGACTATATGGCCGAGTTAGACGAAGGCCGCTACGTTCCCTTTGATGATAATGTGATTGACCACCTCGCTGCCGATGACATTCTGGCGTTGGTGCAACAGTTGCCCGTTACGATGCGTACTGTGTTTAGCCTGCACGTGGTGGATGGGTACAGCCTGCGCGAAATTGCCGACATGACCGAAGCCAACGAAGCCACCGTACGCTCGCAGTTTGCCCGCGCCCGGCAACGGCTTCAACAGGCGATGAAAACAAATTTCCCTCATTTTTTTTTGACTGACTCTATGCCTGTTCGCTACCAAAATGAAAACTGATTCCTTTAATGACCGCATCCGGCAGAAGCTCGAACGTATCGAGCCGACGTTTCGCGAGCGTGACTGGGGGCAGTTTGACGCGCACCGGCGCACCGGCCAGCCCCGGCCAAACCAGCCCGGTTCGCTGCCCAACGCCATGCGCCACCTTTGGCAACCCGTTGCCGGGGCAGTGGTGGTGGGCGGGCTGTTGCTCGGCAACTGGTGGCAATACCAGAGCCAGCAGGAACTCAAAAAAACGGTACAGACCCTGACCACCACCGTTGAGCAACTCCGCCAGACCACCACTGCCCCGGCAGATTCGGGGCGGGTTGGCCTGGCCGCTACCCGCTCTGTGAATGAGCCATTGCTGCCGCCATCGCTCCAACGGGTGATCTTTCCACGGTCCGGCGACCCGGCTACCGAAAAACGGCCCACTGATACGGTATATGTCACCCAATACGTGACTGCCTTACCCCTGGCGGGGCAGAATCCGGGCTATCCCGCGCCCAACCAAGTGGCGGACAAAGTGACCGGATCACCGATGATTCGGCCCGGCTTGTCTGCTCAACCGTTTGGTAATCAGGCATCTGACGCGAAAAATAACCGCGCTGTGGGGCAACCGCTACCTAACGCCGTAGAGGCTATGGCGGGTCGGCTAACCAAAGGAACCGCCAGCCGGTACGCAGCCGGGCGCGGTGTGTTGGGCAGGAGTCTGACCCGGCAACGGCGGCTATTGGCCCCCGCCAACACCAGCGACTCTGCGGAGCAATCGGCAACGACAGACCGGAACGTAACCGCAACCAACTCAGCCACCGGGAACGGAAATCGGGTGGCCGGAACAACGGCCCCGCCCGCCCTGGCCGATCAGCTAAACATGGCACGTCTCAGCCCGGCAGAACGGCGGCAACTGAAACGGCTCCTGCGCCGGACAACATCGGGCCGAAATGCAGCCGAACAATTGGCCGATGGCCGGGCTTCGATACTGACCGACCAAACCACGAACAAACCCCCTGTAGACGCAACCACACCGGGAGATGAAGAAAAAACGCGCGTAGCAGCCCTGCTGCGGGCCAACAATCTGTTGGCCCCGGCCCGGTTCGATTCGGGGTATTACGATGTGGATATTGCCCGGCAACTCCGGCGGTTCCGGTCGCCGGTTGCGCTAAACCGCCTAACCGAAACCACCACCGATTCACCCGTGAAAACCAGTTCTGCCCTGCCCGATGGCCGTTTTCGGCTGGGCATTGGCGGGCATCTCGGCTACCGGCAAAAAGGCACCGGGCTGTACGCCGAAGGACTTGTTGGGGCAAAGTGGGTAATCGGAGCCGGTCTTACGGTGCAGTCGCTGACGGGGCAGACATTCCTGACGGATGATGATTTCGACCGAAAAACAGACAAAGATTTCCGGCGTGAGTTTGCCCCCGGCATTGACCCCGGCCATTCGATTCTGAACATCACCCGGCGCAGCATCGTCTGGCAAGTTCCGGTCAGCGTTGGCTACCGGGTTAGTCTGGGTCAAAACTGGTTGGTGGTGCCAACGGCCACGTTTAACCTAAATATCTGGAATCAGGAGAACGTGGGGTTCAGCTACCTGCGCGGGCCGAAAATGCCGCCCGAACAACGGACGGTTCTGGTGTTTTATGACCAACGGAACTACCACAGTGCCAGTTTCGGCGTGAATGTCGAGAAACAATGGGCCTTGCCAGGAAGAACCGCCCTTGTGGTGCAGGGTGGGCCATACCTCACGGTGCCAACGTCGGCGGTGTCGCCGGTGAGAAGCCTGAACGCGCTATCGGGCGGGGTGCGGCTACGGACGTTTTTGCAATTTTGATGAGAAAAACATAATGTGGATATGGAGTGTAGAAAGCCGCCTGACCTTGTTGGGCGGCTTTTTTGTTGTTTCTTCGACCACTTTTTGCCTGCCTGCCAACCGTAGGGCCGGCCTTACCACCCGATGCACACCAATTATTATTTTCTCCGGCAACTCGCCCCCGCTCTCGCCCCGCACCTGACTGACCTGAAACTGATGGAATGTTTCAGTCAGGATCGCGATGAGCTGGTGCTGGTGTTTGCCCAGGCCAAAGGCAAAACCAATTTTTACCGGCCTTATTTTATCAAAGCCACGCTACGCCCCGATTTTTCGGGACTGCTTTTCCCGGAATCGGTGCAACGCGCCCGGCACAACAGCGTTGACCTGTTCGATGCGTTTTATGGCCGGACGGTGCTGGGCGTGCGGTCGTTTCTGAACGAACGTTGCCTCGCTATCACGCTCGAAGACGACATTACATTTCTGTTTAAGTTTTTCGGAAACCGGCCCAACTTGCTGATCTTCAACGGGAACGATGTCGTAGAACTGTTCAATAACAAACTCATTTCTGACCGCCAACTCCACCTCGACACCTTCGACCGACCGATTGACCAATCATACAGCGCGTTTGAACAAGCCGGTTTTGACCACCGAAAACTGTTTCCAACGTTTGGGAAAGTGGTGAATGGGTGGTTGAGAGAAAGCGACAAAGGGGAAGAGAGGGACGAGGGGGAAGGCCCGAAGTGGGGCGTGATTCAGCGGGTGCTTAGGCAACTCGAAAACCCGCGCTATTACCTCACCCGGTTCGACCACCGGCCCACGCTGTCGCTGCTGCCGATTGGCGACATCATGCGTGAGTTTGACGACCCCATCGAGGCATCGAATCAGTTTTTTATCCGGTCAAACGGCCTGAACACGTTTGAGCGCGAAAAAGGTGATTTATTGCGATTGCTTGAAAAGCGGCTGAAAAAGGCGCAGACGCTGCTCGAAGCCAATTTCAACCGGCTCGTGGCCCGCGATGAAGCCATCAAGAACGAAGAGCTTGGTAATATCCTGATGGCTTCGCTGCACGAGATTGCCGAGCCGGGGCCGGGCCGCTCGCCCGAAACCGTGACCCTCCACGATTTTTACCGCGATCAGCCCATCACGCTTAAACTCAAACCCGACATCAGCCCGCAGAAAAACGCCGAGGGCTACTACCGAAAATCGAAAAACGAACGCATCGAAGACGAACACTTAGCCGATCAGATGGCCCGGCGCGAACAGGAAATCGCTGACTTGCGGGCGCAGCAAATTCTCGTCGCCACTCTTCAGGGCTTGAAAGAACTCCGTAAGTTTGCCAAAGCCAACGACCTCTTGGCCGACAGCCCCGCCACCACCGATCCGCTTGAGTTGTTCAAACACGTTGAGATTGAGGGGTTCAGAATCCTGATTGGCCGGAACGCCAAAAACAACGACCTGCTCACCCAACGGCACTCGTTCAAAGACGATCTCTGGCTCCACGCCCGCGACGTTACCGGCTCGCACGTGCTGGTGAAATACCGGGCGGGCAAACCATTCCCGAAAACCGTAATCGAGCGGGCGGCAGAACTGGCGGCCTGGTACTCGAAACGCCGGACCGACAGCCTGTGTCCGGTGATTGTTACGCCCAAAAAATTTGTCCGAAAATTAAAGGGACTCGCTGAGGGACAAGTAGTTGTCGAAAAAGAAAGCGTAATTATGGTGGTGCCGAGGGGTGAATGAGGTTTTGTACAGGGCGGCCCATGTCGTTCGTAGTTTGTCGTTCGTAGTTTTGTCATTCCGATTACATGAATTTTACCAACCAAAACTGATGAGCAAAACCATCATAATTTCGGGGGCATCGCGGGGCCTTGGCCGCGCCACCGCCCTGCTGCTGGCCCAACAGGGCAACAACGTGATTGCCACCGCCCGCAATCAACATGACCTCGATGACCTCGCCACCGAAAATCCGGCTATTGTGGTGGTGCCGGGCAACGTGGCCGACGAAGCCGCCATGAACCACGTGGTGCAAACCGCAATTGACCGTTTCGGCAGCCTCGATGTGGTGATCAACAACGCTGGATACGGTATTTTCAAGAATGTGGAAGAAATTACGGCCACTGAATGGGACGACCTGATGGCAACCAACGTGAAGGGTACGTTTTTGCTCACCAAAGCCGCTTTGCCGCACCTGAAAGCCCAGCAAAGCGGTCATATTCTGGTGGTTGCATCTGACGTAGCCAAGCGGACATTTGCCGGTGGCTCACTTTACACGGCCAGCAAATATGCGCAGGAAGCCTTTATGGGAGCCGTCAGGAAGGAGGTTCGCCCGTTCGGGATCAAAGTAAGCGGGGTGTATTCGGGCTTGGTTGATTCGCACTTTCACGCCGTTGGGCAGGGAGCCGAATCATCAAAAAACTGGCTCAAAGAACAGGATATGGCCGAAGTCATTGCGTTTATTATCAATCGGCCCGCCCACGTCGTGATTGACGAGTTGATGATTCACCCGTTGGAACAAGAGTATTGATATGCTGATTCGTATTGTCAGGATGACGTTCCAGCCGGGTAAACTCGCCGAGTTTGAGGCTATTTTTGCGACCGCGAAGGCTCAGATTCGGGCGTTTCCCGGTTGTGCATTTCTCGAACTCTGGCAGGATTTGGATAACCCGACCGTCAGAATCACGCACAGCCACTGGGAATCTGCCGAGGCTCTGGAAGCCTACCGCCACAGCGAGTTATTCCGCACAACCTGGGCCGCCACAAAGGTGCTGTTCTCCGGGAGGCCACTGGCGTTTTCGGCACAGAAAACAGAAAACCCCGGTTCGTAGCCGGGGTTTTCTGTTTTTATAACTCTCTGATTTTGATGTTTTTATACCAGGCGTTGTCGTTGCCATGCCCCTGCAAGGCAATTTTTCCGCGCTCGTGGGCGGTGGCGTAGGCCATCTTGGCAAACTTGCTCTGGGCCACCATCGCTTTCCAGGCATCACTGCCGTAGTCATAATCAACCACTTTTTTGTCATTCACGTAATGTTCAACGTGGTTGGCTTTCACCACAATCCGGCCCTTGTTCCATTCGCCAACGGGTTTGGCCGCGTTCAGGTCTGCCGGGGCCATAATGTCGTAGCTGGCTCCGGTCATCTGTTTGTTGCTCAGGGTGAGCCGCTTGCCCGTTTTGCCATCCATCCATTCGTAACCTTTGTCATCAATTACCTGAAATTCAGGGCCGGACGCGTAGGTAGCAAAGTTTTTGGGGTCTTCGATCACCTTATACAGTACTCCGCCGTTCCCGTTTTTGGCCTGCGTTTTAAACATAAATTCAAGTTCAAAATCGCCGTACTCCTTGTCAGATACCAGGTCTCCGTCGTGGTTATCGGTGGCCGAAGTCAAGGCTCCGTCTTCGATTGTCCAGCCTTTGGCTTCTGTTTTGAGGTAGTTATGCCAGCCGGTCATGGTTTTGCCGTCGAAAAGTGATGCCCACTCGCCGGGTTTTTGCGGGTGCGGTACGGCGGCTGTGAGAGCGAATGCCAGGCAAGCGGCCAGCCAAATTGTGGTTTTCATGGTTTTGTCGGGGTTTTTGTAGTATCGGCAATCCTGCCGGAAACCGAAAGGCTAAGGTAGTAATTTTTGCTATTCCGGCAGGATTGATGGCATCGCCCTGTTCAGTTCAACCCGCTTTCACGCTGCTTTCGTCCAGCATTTCGCGGGGCTGGGTTTTCATTTCGGCGGCTTCTTCGGGCCGTTCGCCGGGTTGATAGTTGCCGGGTTGGTTGGCATCCACGTTATACGGTTGCGCCGATTTGCCGGTGTTGGGTTCGGTCGTCGTGCCTTCGGCGGCATCGGGCTGTGCGTCGTCAATGCCCGCCTGCAAACCGTCATACATCGTATCCGGCACAATTTCCGTATCACCCATTTCTTCGACCGGCTGATTGGCGTTACCAGGCATCACTCCACCGGCAATAGATGGGAAGGTGATAAAGTTTTGGCTGTTAATCTCGTGCGACCGCTCTGGCTGGCTCGGTTCCTGAATTTCAGGCACAGCGGGCTGGGGCGTTCCGGGCAGCGTCGGAATTTCGGGGCCGGGCGTTGTCGGGCCGGGAATGGGTGGTTGGGGTGCATCGGGCGTGGCCGGATACGGATTATACGGATCGGGGGTGCCGGGCGCGGGGGGCATCATCATCTGAAGGCCAATAGTGGCCGTTGCTGTTGTCTGGTCTGCCGATGGCTGGGTGCGGTCGTTGGCCTGGGCCTCGTCATTGATAGCCGTGATATCGGCTTCGGCAATGTCGGGTAGCTGGCTTAAATCGGTTGGCAGGATGGGCGCACTGGTGCCGTTGCCCACGCGCAGCGACGCTTCGGAGGTCTCATACGTTTTCTGGCCGAACTCCTGCAAACCACGTTCTTCATCGCTGGTATATCGGTTGCGGAGTTGATCGTTTTCTACGTCGTCTTCCACATCAGCGGTGGCAACGAGTTTACCATCTACGAGCTTTACGAGGTTGGCTTCGGCCTGATCCATACCGAACATGGCATCGGCGTTTTCATTGGATACCAGATCGGCTTGTTGTGAGCCGTCAGAAGAGGCAGATGAGTTCATAACAGTTTATGGTTTGTGATGGCGGCTCCGTAAACCGGAAGCCGTAAACCAACTACCACGAACCGCAACCCGATGTTTTTTTAAGCGATTTACCGGCCTGGCACCGAATTTGATAGAGACGACTTAAAATAAACCTAACTCAGTCAAAGTCATGCAATTCCGACTCGTTTTAGCCGCGTTTCTCTTAGGAACCGGCGTGGCTTCGGCCCAGAAAGACTTTATTCTCGATCACCAGCCTAAACGCGGTTTTGTGGCCGTATCAGCCGGATTGAGCCAGCCTATGGGGCGGTTTGGGAGCCTAAACGGCACCGACGAACAGGCCGGAATGGCCGGACGGGGTATCTCGTTCAATGGCTCGGCGGGCTACCTGCTGGCCGGGCCGGTGGGCCTGATGGTGCGGGCCGAACACGCCAAAAATGCCCTCCAGACAGCCGGTTTGCTCAGTTCGTTTTATCGGCAGGAAGGTGATACCTGGACGGCCACCGCCGGTGACTGGACGGTTACGACCGTTATGGCCGGGCCATACGTGACGCTGCCTTTAGGCCGTTTTTCGCTCGATGTGCGGGCAATGGCGGGCCGCACGGCGGTTGTTTGTCCGGCCACATCGCTGCTGGGTCAGTCGGGCGGGGTCGAGTTTTCGGTGCGCTCGGAGCCATGCCGGGGTCAGGCCATGGCCTACGGCGGGGGCGTTTCGGCGCGGTATCGGCTGGGGCTGAACACCGCTCTGCACCTCACCGCCGACTACACCAACAGCACCGTATCGCTCGAAACCACCACCACCAGCCAAAGCGACACCGGGTTTTTTCGGGATCAAAGCGCGACCTACACCGTGCAGAAACCGATCAGTCTCGTGAGTATTTCGGCAGGCATTTCAATTTTATTCGGCAACCGCAACCGGGTATTTTGACCCGGAAAAATTCCTTTCATCCTAATTTTCGGTCAAGTTTCCCACCGAATTGGTAGTTTTGTTTGGTGAGGCACTAACCGCCTAACCAACTGACCATGACACCAATCCGCCGAAACGCCATCCTGCGCCGGGTTAAAGACATCACCCTCGGCACCACCCTGAGTGTAGCCCTGCTCAACGGCACGGCTTTGCTCCAGAGTTGCGGCTCCGTTGACCGCGCCGATTCGTCAAGCACCTCGGCAGAAGACAGCGATTATGATAAGACCGAGCAGGTCGAAACCTTCAAGAAAGGCGTTCGGACGTTTATCACCGAAACCTCGCCGGGCAAATTTAAAATCACCGACGAACAGCAGGTGCAAGACCCCGCCCTGGCGGCTGCCATTGTGAGCTATGCCGACGGCCACCGCGACACCCTGAGCGTGGACGCGGCCAAACGATTGGTGCAGACCGACGAATCAACGCGGCACTATTTCAACAATTCCGGTATGTATGGGCAGCACCATAGCAATGGCCTTGCCAACGCGCTGCTGTGGGGCAGCATGGGTTATATGTTGGGCCGAAACACGGGCATGGGCGGGATGAACGGCAGCCGAATGCAGGACGAAAACCGCTATCGGTCAGGGGCTTATGCCAACCCCGGTGTGTTTAACCGCGCCAATACCATCGGCAATGAAGTCAGCCGGTCAAGAACGATTACGTCGCGGCCATCGGGTGGTCGGGGTGGCTTTTTCGGTGGCCGGAGCGGGCGGGGGTTTAATGGATAATGAATACGCCTTTTACCCCTCCCCCACAGGGAGGGGCTAAAACCTCCGGGGTCAAAAGCCCCTCCCTGTGGGGGAGGGATTGGGGAGGGGTTTGATCACCCAACTAACCACTACGCACTTGCCACTAATCACTACAAAAACCCTCGCCCACACGCCCGACGCGCAACTGACGCGCTTAGGCTGGCACTGGATGCTCGGCACCGACACGCTGCCGTACCTGACCAACGAGGTTGTGACCGTGACCGAAGCCGAGGCCGAAACCGGCTACTCAGCGGCCAACGAACTATTTGCGATGTTTGTTGAGGCCGCTCAGCACGTGATTGACCAGAACCGCTTTGCCGAGTTGGGTATCCCCGAAAACCTGATCGAGTTAATCAAACTCACCTGGGACGACGACCGGAACCTGATGCTCTACGGACGGTTTGACCTGGCCGGCGGGGTGGCCGGGATGCCGCCGAAACTCATCGAGTTCAACGCCGACACCGCCACGTGTTTGCCCGAAACGGCGGTTGTGCAGTATGCCCACCTGAAGGCCAACGATTTAGACGACAACCGGCAGTTTAACACCGTGTTTGAAGCCCTGACGAATCAGTTTCGGGAACTCCGGCAGGCCAACCCCGACCTGGAACCCACGATTTTGCTCTCGGCCATGCGCGACGTGCCGGAAGATGATACCAACGTGGCACTCTTAGCCGAAGCCGCCCGTGAAGCCGGGTATGACGTGGCATTGGCCTACGTTGACGAGGTGGAGTTTTCGGCCACCGAGGGCGTTTACCGCAAGGATGCATTTACGGGGCAGTTTACGCGCTACGATTTCTGGTTTAAGCTCATCCCCTGGGAATATATTGCCGAAGAAGAACCCGACCTGACCCAAATTCTGACCGAAGCCGTTAAAAACCGGCGCGTTCTGGTGCTGAATCCGGCCTATACGCTGCTGTTTCAGTCGAAATACATCCTGAAAATTCTGTGGGAACGCTTCCCCAACCACCCGCTGTTGCTGGCAACCGACACCAAGCCGCTGCCCGGTGTGGCAAGTGTTGAGAAAGTACTGTTTGGCCGCGAGGGAGCCAACACCCGGATTCTGGAAGCCACCGGCACCGAACGCCTTGCCACCGATGGCGATTATGCCGACTACCCCAAAATTTACCAGCAGTATGTGGCCTTCCCCACCGACCCGGCGGGGAATCACTACCAGACGGGTGTGTTCTGGGCGGGCGATGCCTGCGGGATGGGCTTCCGGCGCGGGGGCGAGATTTTAGACAACACGGCGCAGTTTGTCGGGCATTTGATTGAATAATGGCATCAACCAGGTAAAATAAACGTTCTTTAGGTTGGCCGTGAATAACCGGCAACGCCTGACCAATGACCAACATAACCGCCGATAATAAACTCAAACGCCTGCTCGTGGTGGGCGACCGGGTGCTGATTCAACCCAAAAACCCGACCGACCGCACCGGCAGCGGCCTGTATCTGCCGCCCACCGTTACTGAGAAAGAAGAGGTGCAGTCGGGATGGGTGATTAAGGTGGGGCCGGGCTACCCGATTCCGGTGCCAACCGACGACGAACCCTGGAAAGAAACCGAAGAACGGGTGAAATATATGCCCTTGCAGGCGCAGGAGGGCGATTTAGCCATTTACCTCCAGCGCAACGCCATCGAACTTGAATACCAAGATGAGAAATACGTGATTGTGCCGCAAGGCTCGATCCTGCTCCTCGAACGCACCGAAGACCTGTCGTAAACCTCGCGCTGATATGACTCATGTTCCTTTTATTTTCCTGCTGAATCTGATTCTGTCTCAAACCCAACTCATGGAACCAACCAATCAGTCTCAATCGCTGAGGGCCACGCTCGCCAATAAAGTGTCTGAACGGCGCGTCGTGTTGCTGTTCGGTCAGCGGTCGCGCCGGTTCGATCTCACCGTGCAGGAGCAACGGCTTTCCCTCTGGAAAGACCAACTCGCCGAGCGCGATATGGACGTTATCGTGGTCGTGAATGAAGAATTGAACCCCGTTGACCGGCAATTTTTGGTGCAGAAATTTCGGCTCGATCCCGCTACCGTGTTTATCGGCTGGCTCATCGGCAAAGATGGCGGGGTGAAGCAAACCTTCACCCGCCCCATTGACCCCGACGAATTATGCCGGGCGGTAGATGCCATGCCGATGCGGAGACAGGAAATGAAAAATTAGGGATGTAGAGATGCATATTTGCGTCTCCTATTGTCATAGCAGGAGACACAAATATGCGTCTCTACTCAGAATTTAACCCCTTCGGTGATCCCTTTCCAGGAATCGGTGCGGAACGGCACCGCTGGGAAACCTTCGCGGTTGTACAGGTTCACGTCGCCGTTGTCGTCGGCCCAGCCGTAGCGAAGGGCAACGGGTGTGGCAACGGCTTCGGATTGCACAATCACGCGGTTGCCTTCGATGCGGGCCTGAGCGTAGTGAAATTTCTGGTCGGCCCCGGCCAGTTCAAAGCCTTTTAGGTAGCCATAGCGGTCTTTCGCTAGCAAGCCGGTTCCGACGTTTTTGAAGGTCAACGTGGCCTTATTTTCCGTTACGTCCATTTTGCTGAATAGGGGGCCGCGCGACGCTTCGCCGGTCGACGCTTCGACGGGCGAAGCGTCGCCGGTTGATACGCTGACAATGACAGATTTATCTTGATTGTAAACCACCCGCATGGCTTCGGCGGCAAGGCGTTTGCCCACGTCCTGTTTGTTACGGGGGTGAATATCAGTCGGTTCGCCAATGTCAGACGTTACGGCCATGCCGGTGTTGGGCAGGCTGAGGGTCATGGTCTGGGCTTCGCGGAGTTCGGCCCACGCGCTGCCTGTCGAGCTGTTGCCGCCCGCCGAATTAAAGTTTGCCAACTGCACAAACAGAAACGGAAAGTCGTAACCCCAGCGGGTGCGCCAGTCCTGAATCATGAGCGGAAACGCCCGCCGGTATTGGTTGGCGCGGCTGGCGTTGCTCTCGCCCTGATACCAGATGGTGCCGCCGATGGCGTAGGGAATGAGGGGTTTGATCATGGCGTTGAAGAGCAGCGTGGCGTAAGTATTTGGCCCCGGCTTATAGGAACTCTCGAACACCTGCGCCACGCGGTATTGCCATTTTCCCGATAAAAATAGCTGAAAACCAGGGCCTTCAAGTTCCATTTTGGTGGCTGACCCCATCAAACCACCTGCTCCGCCAGTGTCTGTCACGCGGATGGCAATCACATTGCGGCCCGGCTTTACGAGTCCGGCGGGCAGGGCGTAGTTACGCTCGTCGCCGACTGATTTTGTGCTGCCAACCAACTGCCCGTTCACGTAGGTCGAGTCGGCCTCGTCAACCGCGCCGAGGTGCAATACTAACTTGCTCAGGTCGGCTCCTTCGTCAATGATAATGTCGCGCCGAAACCAGACTACACCGTCTAACACGGGCAGGCCATACCACTCCCAGTCGCCGGGCTGATTGGCATTCTTCCAGGTTTTGGCATCATAATCGGGGCTGGCCCAGGTGCTGGCTTCGGCGGCTGTGGGCAGGCTACCCTGCTGATTCTGAATCAGTTTCTCGATCCGGGCCATGCCGCTGCGCCTGATTCCGTCGGCATCGGTCGGGATGCTTTCGGCGGCCTGCCGGAGTTCATCATCGCGCATCAGGGCTTCGCGGCTCGTCCAGGTTTCGGAATGGGTGCCGCCCCAGGACGTGTTCACGAGGCCAATCGGCACGTTGAGTTTCTGGGCTAAATCGCGGGCAAAAAAGTAGCCGACCGCCGTAAAATTCGGCACCGTCTGCGGGCTGCACACGGCCCAGGTTCCGGCTTCGATGTCTTCTTTGGGAGTCAGGCTCAGGTCTTTTTTGACCAAAAACTGCCGGATAGCCGGGTATTTGGCGGCCCTGATTTCGGCGCGGGCGTTGTTGGTCTGCGCCACCGTCCATTCCATATTCGACTGGCCGGAACAAATCCAGACCTCGCCGACCAGCACATCGGTAATCTCGACGGTGTTTATTGCCCCTTTCACGGTCAGCGTAAACGGCCCGCCCGCTTCCAATGCGTCGAGATTGATTTGCCAACGGCCATCGGGGGCGGCTTTTATAGTTTTGGTCTGGCTGGCAAACTGCACCGTTACGGCTTCCTTCGGCGCGGCCCAGCCCCAGACCGGCACGGGTTTCCGGCGTTGCAGCACCATTGACTTGCCAAAAATTTTGGGTAGCCGAACATCAGCGAATGTTGTGTAGGCCGCGCCAGTGACTAAATAAACCAGCATCAGCAGCAGGGCGGGTAATTGTTTCATCAGAGCGGGGGTTTAACGGGTTGTACAGATACAAACGACCACGCATGAAAATTCTCATCACCACGCCCCTCGGTAACGTCGGTTCGGCCACCTTATCGGCGTTGGCCGCCCACCCCAACCGCCCCGCGCTGACGGTATTGGCCGGAGACCGGAATCCCGAAAAAAGCCGCGCTGCATTGGCCCCGCTGACCGATGAAGTCGTATTGTTTGATTTCGCTAAACCCGAAACCGTTGCGCCCGCGCTGGTGGGTGTGAGCCGGGTGCTGCTCGTGCGCCCGCCCGCGCTGGCCGATGTCGAGAAATACTTCCGGCCTTTTGTCGAAGCCATGAAACGGGCCGGGGTGCAGCAGGTGGTGTTTTTGTCGCTGGAAGGTGTAGAAAGTAATTCGCTGACTCCGCACCATAAAATCGAAGCCCTGATTCGGGAGGCAGGCGGTCGGAAGGCCGCACCCCCGACGTTTCGGCTGGGCTACACCATGCTGCGGCCCGGCTTTTTTATGCAAAACCTGACCACGACGCACCTCGCCGAAATCCGTGACCGATCCGAAATCTTCGTTCCGGCGGGCAACGGACGCACTAATTTTGTGGACGTAGCCGATATTGCCGCCGTTGCGGCCCAGGCTCTCGCCGAGGGGAAACACCTGAATACGGCCCTGACCCTGACCGGACCCGAAGCCCTGACATACAGCGAGATAGCTGAAATGTTAACCGATGTTCTGGGCCGAACGATAACCTACGTCAATCCGTCTGTGCTGCGGTTTGTCTGGCAAAAGGTGGTGCGGGAGAAGATGAAATTCGGCTTTGTGCTGATTATGGTTGCCCTGTACTCCGTCGCGAAATTGGGTAAAGCCGCCACCCTCACCGATACCATCGCCCGTGTGTTGGGCCGCCCACCGAGGCCGTTCCGGCAGTTTGTGGAGGAGAATAAAGGGGTTTGGCGGTGAATCCTGCAAAGCCCTGGAAAGCCCCGGCAGGGCGAAATGTTGTTTTTCCGCTTCCTCGGTCTGTGAAGACACAGACCGAGGAAGCGGAAAAACAGACTTCCATCACTCCACCTCGCCCCGGAACGACAGCGTGAACACCCCGCCCTCAGCGTTCGACTCAACCATTACGGTTTTGTTGAACGCACCCACAGCAGCCGCGTTGAACGTGGCCGACACCTCGCCCGACTGACCGGGCAGAATCGCATCCCGCGTAAACGCCACCCCCGTGCAGCCGCACGAGCCTCTGGCGTTGCTGATGATGAGCGGTGCCTCGCCCTTGTTGGTAAAGGCGAACTTTGCCGCAACGGGCCGCCCCTGTGCGATTGTGCCGAAGTTGTGGCTGGTGGTTTCCCAGCCGAAAACGGCCCTATTCTGCCGACTAACGGCCACTGCCGAACCTAATCCTGAGACGAGCAGCAATCCGAAAAATACGATACGTTTCATGGTAACAGTTTGATTTTGTGAACTAAAGAACCTTGTGATGATCATCGTCACAAAAGTACCGGCCCGTTTCTTACCCGCTTGTTAAGGCGTAGTGAATGATTGTTAATGAATTGTTAAACGTTAGGTTGGTAGTCAGTTGGTTCGCGTCATTTGTTCTCCCGAACCAACCGCTCACCACCAATCACTGACCACTAAAGAAATGTCCCGTCGCCTGATTCGGATTTTGGTTGCGCTGTCCGTGGTGTCTATCATCGGTATTCTGACGGTTCAGGCCGTTTGGCTCCGCAATGTGTATGCCCTCCGTGAGCGGCAGTTTCGGCAGTCGGCCATGATTGCCTTGCAGGAAGTGGCCGGTGATGTGGCCCGGCTGAACCGGTTTGTGCTGACCCGCTACGCCGTGACCCAACTCGCACCCGATTATTTTATCGTCAACACCGACTCACCGATTGACCCCGTTACGCTCGAACCGCTGATTCAGACCCGGCTGAAACGCCACGACCTCATCACCGATTTTGAATACGGCATTTACGACTGCCAAACCGACCAAATGGTGTATGGCAACTACGTGACTCCGCAGCCGGGCATCACCACGCCAACCTGCCAACTGCCCAAATTTGGCGGCCTGACCTATTATTTCGGGATTCGGTTTCCGGCCCGGAGCCGGTTTGTGGCCGGGCAACTCACGGGCTGGCTATGGTCAACGGGGGCGGTACTGTTGGTCGTGATCTTCTTTGGCTACACGCTCTGGGTGGTGCTGCGGCAACGGCGGCTAACCGAAATCCAGCGCGATTTTATCAACACCATCACCCACGAACTTCAAACGCCGGTTGCCACCATCCAGATTGCCGCCGGGGTTTTGCAGGATGCTGCCATTATTCATCAACCCGACCGGCTGGCCCGATACGCCCGGATTTTGCAGGAAGAAAGTGGCCGGCTGCAACGCCAAATCAACAACGTGTTGCAGGTGGCCCGCGCAACCGGCAAGCCCGATAACACCCTGAAAACGAGTCTGAACCGCACCGATGTGAACCTACACGCGCTCTTGCAGGACGTGGCAACCGCCCACCAGCCGCACGTTTCGCTCGATTTGCGGGCCGCGAATCCGCTAATCTCCGCCGACCGCTACCACCTCGAAAACGTACTGAATAACCTGATTAATAACGGGTTGAAATATTGTGAGACTGACAAAATTACGTGCATTATCTTGAAAACCTGGCAAGAAAACGGGCAGTTGGTTTGGGCTGTTGCCGATAACGGCATCGGCATCGCGCCGGAACATCATCAGGCGGTGTTTCGGCAGTTTTACCGGGTGCCGCAAACGGGGCAGACCAAACAAGCCACCGGCTTCGGGCTGGGATTGTATTATGTTTGGCAGGTGGCGCGGGCGCACGGCTGGAAACTGACGCTGACCAGCGCGCCCGGCCAGGGCAGTGAATTTTCAATTATGGCATGACTACTACCGCCCGGATCCTTTACGTCGAAGATGACATCAACCTCGGTTTTGTCACGAAAGATACCCTCGAAGTGGCCGGATTTGCCGTGACGCACTGCACCACCGGGCCACAGGCGCGGGAAACCTTTGCGCCGGGCCGGTTTGAGGTCTGTATTTTAGACGTGATGCTCCTGCCGTATCCGGCCAGCCAAACCGACGGGTTCGATTTAGCCCGGCACATCCGGCAGCAAGACCCCAACGTACCGATTCTGTTTCTGAGCGCACGGGCCGATGCCACCGACCGTTTGCAGGGTCTTCGGCTTGGTGCCGACGACTACCTGACCAAACCATTCAGTATCGAAGAGTTAGTCCTGAAAATCAGGGTGTTCCTCCGCCGAAGTACGGGCGTTTCGGCAGTCGGGCCATCTGCTGACCTCGGTTTCGCCTTCAATCGGGCCAATCTAACGCTGACGATACCGGGTCAGTCGGCCCAAACCCTCACGCAGCGCGAAGCCGACGTATTGGCCTGTTTGCTGGCCCGCCCCAACGAGGTGATCCGGCGCGACGAGTTATTGATAGCCGTTTGGGGCGACGATGATTATTTTATGGGCCGCAGTCTGGATGTGTTTATCTCGCGGCTCCGCAAGCGGCTGGCCGGTGCCGAAACCGTCAGAATCGAGAACCTGCACGGCGTTGGGTTTCGGTTAGTGATGTAGTGGGTTTAAACCACGCCGATTAGTTCGGTCAGAATAATCTGTTTCAAGTTTCTGAGGATCAGTACGATCTGCTCGGCGGTGGTTTCGTCGGTCGCGTCAAAACTGCGGCTCACCACGTACTGATTGCCCTCCAGCACCGAGAAGAACCAGAACCGCCCCTGCACATAACAGCCGTACATGGGTTTGCCGCTGTTGTTTTTGGCCTGCCCAATGAGCATCCCCGCCAGCATTTGCCCAACGGGGTCGCCCGAATATTTTTTCTCTCTCTTGTACCGCGTCGGCGGACCGTCATGTAAGAAAAAATACGGAGTCTCAATCAATTCGCCGAAGCCCTGCGCCAGCAACATATCAGCCTCGCACTTGATGTAAATGCTATCAACAGTGGCCGAAATCTCCCGGTCATAATACGTCCGAATTGGGTTGTTGAAGTGCGCCAGGAATATGACAAAGCTGATGAACCGCATCTTTAATTCTTCCTCGTTCCACGAGTCGGCGTTCTCGTTTAAATCCCGTCGCACCTGTTCGAGCAAGTGCCTGTCGTCAGCCGCCAACTGCCCCGACGTTTGCAGCAAGTGATTCAGGGCATCGGTAGGTTCATAAACGCGCTGAAGCCCTAACCCTCTGACCAACAAGGGTTCCAAGAGTGCGATAGTAGTTCGTTTTGCCATTTTATGATTTTAGGTTTAACACAGAGGAACGGAGGTTTCACAGAGGTCACAGAGAAAAATAAAAAACTCTTCTTGTTCTCTTTGCGCCCTCCGTGAAACCTCTGTTCCTCTGTGTTTAAATCTGTCCTTACTTCCCTTTATTTTCCTGGAAACCCCGCAGAAATTCCTCCCGGTCGGTGATTCTCACATCCGCTTCCCACTCGTGCGTTAATCCTTCGGCCAGCGTGTGCGTTGCGCCGAAATAATACAGTTTTTTCATGGCCGCAATGGTCTGCGCCGAGTTGCCTTTTATCTGTTCGGCAACGGCCAGCACGGTGGTTTCGAGGTCGGCGAGCGGCACCGATTTATTGACTAAGCCAATCCGGGCGGCCTCCTGCCCCGATACGGGCTGCGTGGTGAACGAGAGTTCCATCGCCTTACTCAGGCCAACTTTGTGCGCTAATCGCTGGGTCATGCCCCACTTGGGCGCAATACCCCATTTGGCGTGCGTATCCCCGATTTTAGCGTCGTCGGCGGCATAAATCAGGTCAAAGGCCAGCATAAATTCGGTGGCCCCGGTGTAGCAGTGGCCGTTTACCATCGCAATGGTGACCTGGGGCATGGTTTGCAGCGTTTCGATGAAGGCCGCGCCCATTTCCATCACCGAAAAGTTGGAGAAATGCCCGCCCTGAATGCTTTCGTTGAGGGCTTTCAGGTCAACCCCGGCTGACCACGCCCGGCCCGCGCCCGTCACAATCAGCACCCGTACCGATTCATCATCGGCCACTTGCCGGGTGGCCGCGCCGAGTTCGCCGATGAGATTAGGGCTGAGGGCGTTCAGCACGGCGGGGCGATTGAGAATTATAGTGGCAATACCGTTCTCAATGGTGAGTTGCAGGTCTTGAAACATGGTTTTGTTTGGGTTTTTAGGTTCGTGCGATAATTTGGCACTTATTTTGTTAAGACAAAAGCGGCTGACTGCCTAAAGTATTTATTCTCATCTGTTGAGCTATGAACCGTTTTACACGTATATCGCTGTTGTTTGTGCTGCTGCTGCTCGGCTTAGGGGCCAACGCGCAAAGCACCCGGCTCCGCGCTGCCAACAAGCAGTTCGAAAATATGAGTTACATCAGCGCAGTGCGGATGTACGAAGAATACCTGCGGATTGGCAAAAAAGACCCCGCCGAAACCCGCGAGGCCCTCACTAAACTCGGTTACAGCTACCGTAAAATGCAGGACACCCGCAACGCCGAACGCATCTACGGGCAGTTGGTGAAAGAGTATCAGGACTTAGACAGCGAAATTTACCTGTACTACGCCCAGGCACTGGCTACCAACGGCAAATACCGCGACTCGCAGCGGATGTACAGCCAATACGGCGAAAAACAAACCGAAGACCTGCGCGGGCGCAAGTTCACGGTGTCGTATATGGACATGAACCGCTTCTATCAGGATTCATCGTCGTACCGCATTGCCAGCATCCCCATCAACTCGCGGCAGGCCGATTTCAGCCCCATGTTTTACCAGGGCGGATTAGTGTTTGTGTCGGCCCGCGATGAATCGGGCAGCATCAAGCGGGTCTTCAACTGGAATCAGACTCCGTTTCTCGACATTTATTTTCACCCCGACACCAACCAACTCCGGCAACCCACCAACGACCGCGTGAGTACGGCCATGCTCGGCGGCAGCCCCCAAACCGGGCAGGCTGTTGAACTCGCCAACACGCCCGATTTACCGTTGACGAAGGCCGAGAAATTCAGCCGAACGCTCAATACCAAATACCACGAAGGCCCGATGACCTTCACCCAGGACCAGCAAACGATTGTGTTTACGCGCAACAACGGCAGTAAAGGCAAAACCGGCAAAAGCTCGGACGGAGTCAGAAAACTCAAACTCTACATTGCCAACAACCGCAAAGGCAAGTGGGCCAACGTGCAGGAGGTTCCGTTTAACAGCCAGGAATACTCGGTGGGCCACCCGGCGTTCTCGCCCGACGATACCAAACTGTATTTTGTGTCGGATATGCCCGGCGGTTTCGGCGGCACCGATCTCTACGTGGTCGAATACAACGCCGGTCAGTGGGGAACGCCCGTAAACATGGGCAAAGACATCAATACCGAAGGCAATGAAATGTTTCCGTATGTTGATGGCAACGGCAATCTGTACTTTTCGTCAGATGGTCACGAGGGTCTCGGCGGTCTCGATCTGTTTTTTGTGGAGTTGAAAGATGGCGTGGCCCTGCGCGGGGTCGAGAATGTGGGCGCACCGCTCAACTCCGAAAAAGACGACTTTGGCCTTATCACCGACCGTAGCCGCACCACCGGATTCTTCAGCAGCAACCGCAAAAAAGGCGTGAGCGACGACGATATTTTCAGCTTCCGCCGAACGTGCAAGCAGTTGAACATTCTGGTTTATGATGCCAAAAGTGGCTTGCCGCTCGAATCTGCCGACGTGCGGGTGGTGCGTAACGGAACCAACCAGGATTTGCAGTTGACCAACGGCAAGGGCCAAACCCAGATTTGTTTGGATGCCAACACCGACTACGAATTTAAGGCCGTAAAAGAAGGCTACACCATGAACAGTGTGCGGTTTTCGACCCTGACGCAATCACCGAAGCCGACGATGAACGTCTCGATTTACCTCGAAAAGAGCGAAAATACGGTGGTCAAAGGCGTGGTGAAGCGCGAGGTAAACCAGCAGCCCGCATCGGGCGTGAAAGTGACGCTCCGCAACGACAAAGACAACACCGAGCAAACCGTAACCACCGGGGCCGATGGCGGCTACGAGTTCAACATGAAACCCGGATCGCCCTACACCATCACGGCCAAGAAAAACAAGTATGCCACCAAACAGAAATCACTCGGCAAGGCCAAAAAAGGCACCCGCGTCGTGACTGACTCAGTTGGGCTATACGGCGAAGGCGACGTGTATCAGTTGCAGAACATTTACTATGACCTCGATAAGTTTTTTATCCGGGCCGATGCCGCCCGCGAACTCGACCACGTGGTGAGCATTTTGCAGGAATACCCGGCCATGAAAATCGAACTCCGGTCGCACACCGATGCACGGGCCAGCGATGGCTACAACCTGCGGCTGTCGCAAAACCGCGCCCGTGCTGCCTTAGACTACATCGTGTCTCGCGGAGTGCCGGCTAACCGGATGGTGGCACGGGGTTATGGTGAATCGGAACTCGTGAACGATTGCGGAGACGGCGTAAACTGCGGAGACGGCGACCACCAGCAAAACCGACGCACCGAGTTTAAGATTGTATCGGTGCAGTAATGTAGAGACCGGCCCGGCGTACCGGCATAGTTGCGTCTCCCGGCTCCGTTTAACCGGGTTGCCGGGCGGTGTTACCCGGTCAACTGCCATGACAAACCGCGATCACCTGACCTGTTTTATCATCAACAGGGGACGTAAAGATGCCCCGCGCCAGCAGTAGCAGGGCCAGCCCGATGGTTATAACGGGCATGGCGAGTGTGACCCGCCGACGAAGGGATGCAGGTAACAAAGCGGGCAGAAAACGAACCGCGAGTAATGCCGGTACGGTACCCAAGCCAAACAGGGCCATATAAACCGCGCCCGTAGCAGCATTATTAGTCGTGATGGCTCCCGTCAGGGCCACGTACACAAATCCGCAGGGTAACAACCCGTTCAAAAACCCCAGCCCGGCAAACGCCCGCAGGGTTGGCTGCTGCAAAAAACGAGTCATCGGCTGAACCACCCAGCGTGTAGCCCGGCTCAGGGTTGGGGCGGGTAGTTTGCCCCGGTTTAGCAGCGTCCAGCCCAGTAAAAACAACCCAGCCCCAATAGATACCGGGCGTTGCAGACCTGCCAGCAGCAATCCCTGCCCAACCGTACCCATCAACAGGCCCAGACTGGCGTAGGCCGTTAGTCGGCTGGCATGATACAACCCCACCGCCAGCCCGCGTTTGGGGCCGGGAAGTCGGCCAATGGGCAACGCCATTGCCAGCGGCCCGCACATCCCCACGCAGTGCAGACTTCCCACGATGCCGGTTGTCAGGGCGGCTGTGTACCAGAGTAGATACGAATTCATGGGCTTATAAAAAAATGGTCTCTTCGGTGTAGTAGCTGTGCCGCCCGTCAGACCAGGTAAACTGCACCCGCCAATAACCCTCCGCTAACGTGGCCGTTGAGACGACCTGCCGGTTGGTATGCACCGCCGGAATCGGCACAATGAAATCTAATTGCCGGTCAGCCGGGCGGTAGAAGTGAATCTCGCCCTTGATGAGCGTGGCGGGCAGGACTACGGTCACTTGATGCGTTTCTCTCTGGTAGGTCATCGTAATGGGGTTTATACGCCGGGCGTTTGCTATCCGGTCTATCTGTTTTTGATACAGGACTTCGGTCTGGTAATAGTCGTCCCGAACCAGATCAATGCGTTCGCGGCTCATCCAATAGACCATGCTACCGATGAACCCGGCAAACACGATGAAGACGATGATAATGGCTTTGCCCCAGTTCATGCGGTTGGGTGATTAAATTGTTGAGTTAAGTTTCTCACAAACAGGAGTTTATAATTCGCCCATTCACCTCATCGGCCCCAGAAATGTGGTCTCGATCTGGTCAACCACGGTGTCGCCAATCAGTACGTCGAGTTGGAGCGGGGTGCTGTTTTGGCGAATGGCTTTTTCGGGCAGGTCAATGAAAAACACGCCCTTTGTCAGCTCTCCGGCGGGTAGCATCGAAAGCGGTTGCACAAACCGCAGCCGGGCATCGGCCCGACTCAGCCGGAACCGGACGGAGATTGGCCGGTAGGTTTTATTAATCAACTCCACCAGATATAGATTCGAGATGGTTTTGCCCGGTTCGTGCTGGAACAACTGACCCGGTGCGCGCAGTACGATCACATCTACCACCGGGCGGCTGACGAGCATAAACCCCATAATGCCCAACAAAACCAGCAGCATACCACTGTACGCCAGCGTCCGAACCGAGGCAGCACCGCCAATGAACCGAACTGGTTTCCCAGACTCGACACCCTGTTGCGAATCCAGCCGGATGAGTCCGGTCGGGCGATCAATTTTTTCCATGATGCTGTCGCAGGCATCCACGCAGAGGGTGCAGTTGATGCACTCCAACTGCGTCCCGTTACGAATATCGATCCCCGCCGGGCAAACCTGTACGCACAAATGGCAGTCAATGCAATCGCCTTTCGGTGAGTGAAGAGTTAAATGTGAAGAGTCAGGAGTTTGACTATTTTTCACTCTTAACTCTTCATTCTTCATTGATACCCGTTTGCCGCGTGGTTCGCCCCGGATATAATCATAGATGACGGCCAGCGAGTTTTTGTCTAACAAAACGCCCTGCAACCGTCCGTAGGGGCAGATGGTGTTGCAAACGATCTCGCGCAACCGGGCAAAAACCAAGTAAAAAACGCCCGTAAACACACCCATCATCGCCAGACCCCGGAGGTGATGGGCCGGGTTGTCGGTGACGAGCGTCAGCCATTGGTCGCGCCCGATGATATAGGCCAGAAAGGTGTTGCTGATGGCGAATGAGACCAACAGAAACAGGCCGTGTTTCAGGCTCTTTTTTGCCACTTTTCCGGCTGTCCAGGGGGCGGCATCGAGCCGGTGCCGGGCCGTGTAATCGCCTTCGATCCAGACTTCGATTTTGCGGAAAACCATCTCCATAAAAATCGTTTGGGGACAGGCCCAGCCGCAAAACACCCGCCCATACACAACCGTGAACAGGGTGATGAACACGACAAACGTAACTAATCCGAAGGCGACCAAATAAAAATCCTGCGGCCAGAACGGAACCCCGAAAAAGATAAACCGGCGTTCGATCACGTTGAACAAAAACAGCGGATGCCCGTCAATCCACACGAACGGCCCGGCAAACAGCGCGACCAGAAACACCACTGCCACGGCCTCCCGCCACCGGGTGAGCCGCCCGCTGATGCCACGCGGATACAGCCACCGCCGACCGCCCGACGCATCGGATGTGGGCAGCGTATCCCGGAAACTGGGCAGCGGTGTCAGGTGGGTGTTCATCAGGGTGTTGACTTAACGCATGGCTACCGGTACACCAGCCGCCGGAACGCCGACCGCCGTTTCTTTTTCGCCCTGTGCAGCCTTCGCCCCGGCAGGATTGGAGCCTTTCAGCGACAGCACAAAACTGGCAATCTGCTGCATCTCAAGCGGGTTCAGTTGCTTTTTCCAGGCAATCATCCCTTTGGCCGGAACGCCTTCGCTGATGACGTGGTACACGGCTTTGATTGTGCTGCCGTGCAGCCAGAACGCATCGGTCAGATTGGGGCCTACTTTTCCTTCGGCGTTGGCCCCGTGACAGACGACGCAGTTTTTGGTAAACAGGGCTTTCCCGGCCCCGATACTGTTCACATCGCGCACGAAGGCCACCGTGTTTTCGTTGATCCCCCCGGCTACTTTGGCGATGTAGGCTTCGCGCTGTTTGTCGGCAACGGCCATCTCCGAGACGTATTCGCTGCCCATAATATCGCCCGAACCGACCACATGAAAGACAATCATATAGACAACCGCAATGGTAATACTGCCAAAAAACAGACCCATAAACCAGGGGGGCGTTGGGTTGTCGAGTTCGGTGATCTCGTCGTAGGTGTGATCCATCAGCAGGGTTTTCTCGTCACTCAGCAGATGCAACCCCACAATCCGTTGCCAGCGCGACCGCAGGTCGGCGGGCCGCGCAACCGGCACCGCAACCGCTATCGGTCTGGGATTCAATACGTTCCGCAGCGTAACCAACAGGTTCAGGGCCAGAAACCCGATGCCGATCATGCCGAGCAGCATCACAACGGTCAGGATCAGCAGGAGCAGTTCCTGACCCGACGAAACCGCCCAGAAAGACCGGCCCGGATCACCTAAGAGGAGAATAACGTGATTGTTCATCAGACGGGGTGTTTAGGGTTGGTCGGTGGATGAATCGTCGAGGGGCATCCGGCTCATCTGTTGGATATAGGTCTTATCGACCACCAGTAAATACACGCCGACGACCACGAAAAAGGCCACGAACGTGAGAAACGAGCCGACTAAATACACATCGGCACCGGGGATTTTGGAGATGAATTGTCTGAACATGAATGCAGAGACGCATAGTTGCGTCTTTATGGTTGGTTGGTTTTCTTGATATCCGTTCCCATCCGTTGCAGGTAGGCAATCAGGGCGACGATTTCGCGGTCGGGGGCGACGCGGATACCGTCTTTGGCTAAGTTGACGCTGATCAGGCTGGCTTGCCGTTGCAGGTCGTCGTTGGCGTAAATGATCTGTTGACCGTCGTAGGGAACGCCTACTTTTTGCAGCGCATTGAGCTTGTCCGTGGTGTTCGAGATGTCGAGTTGCTGGGTCAGCAGCCAGGGGTAGGGCGGCATGATAGACCCCGGCGACATGGACGTTGGCTCCTGCATATGGTTGTAATGCCAGGCATCGGGGTATTTGCCGCCGATGCGGTGCAGGTCGGGGCCGGTGCGTTTGCTGCCCCACAAAAACGGGTGGTCATAGACAAACTCCCCCGCCTTCGAGTACTCGCCGTAGCGTTCGGTTTCGCTGCGGAAGGGCCGGATCATCTGACTGTGGCACCCCACGCACCCCTCCCGGATGTACAGATCACGGCCCTGCACTTCGAGGGCCGAATAGGGCTTCACGGCGGCAATCGTCGGCACATTGGACGCAACCATGAACGTCGGCACCAACTCCACGATGGAGCCAATCAGAATCACCACCAGCGAGCCGATCAGCAACTGAATCGGGCTGCGCTCAAACCAGCGGTGCCAATGGGTATCGGCTCCCGTCGGGACGTAGGCGGGCGGCAGGGCCGGGGCTTCAGCGGCTTCGTCACGGACGAGTTTACCGGCGGCCATCGTCTTGAACAGGTTGACGGCCATCAGAATCGCGCCCAGCAGGTAGAACGTCCCGCCGATGGCCCGCATCCGGTGCATGGGCAGCAGGCGCAGCGTTACCTCCAGGAAATTCGGGTATTTTAGGATGCCTTCGGGCGTAAATTCTTTCCACATCATGCCCTGGGTGAAACCCGAAATGTAGGTCGGCACGGCGTAGAACAGGATGCCCAGCGTGCCGAGCCAAAAGTGGGTATTGAGCAGCTTCTGGGAGTACAGCGGGGTTTTGTAGATGCGCGGAATGGTCCAGTACAGGATGGCGAAGGTCAGGAAACCGTTCCAGCCCAAGGCCCCGACGTGGACGTGGGCCACCACCCAATCGGTAAAGTGCGCGATGGCGTTGACGTTGCGAAGGGCCAGCATCGGCCCCTCAAACGTTGCCATGCCGTAGGCCGTGATGCCCACAACCATAAATTTCAGGATGGTATCTTCCCGCACCTTGTCCCAGGCTCCGCGCAGCGTCAGCAGGCCGTTAATCATGCCACCCCAGGACGGCGCAATGAGCATCACCGAGAACACCACGCCTAACGACTGCGCCCAGTCGGGCAGAGAGGTATAAAGCAGATGGTGCGGCCCGGCCCAGATGTAGATAAAAATCAGCGTCCAGAAGTGCAGAATCGACAGCCGGTAGGAATACACGGGCCGGTGCGCCATTTTGGGCAGGAAATAATACATCATGCCCAAATACGGGGTCGTCAGAAAAAACGCCACCGCATTATGGCCGTACCACCACTGCACCAGCGCGTCCTGCACCCCGGCGTAGAGGTAGTAGCTTTTGAACAGACTGACCGGCATCTGAAACGAGTTGACAATGTGCAGCACGGCCACCGTGACGAACGTGGCGATGTAGAACCAGATCGCCACGTACAGGTGCCGCTCCCGGCGTTTGATGATCGTGCCGAACATATTGATCCCGAACACGACCCAGATCAGGGTGATGGCAATATCAATCGGCCATTCGAGTTCGGCGTATTCGTGGGAGGTGGTCAGGCCTAAGGGCAGCGTAATTACCGCCGAAACGATGATGGCCTGCCAGCCCCAGAAATGGATTTTACTGAGCAAGTCGCTGAACATCCGGGCCTTGCAGAGCCGTTGCAGCGAATAATAAACACCCATGAAAATGGCGTTGCCCACGAAGGCGAAAATGACCGCGTTGGTGTGCAGCGGGCGAATCCGGCCAAAGGTCGTGTACTGGCTACCGAGGTTGGCGGCTGGCGCAAACAACTGACTGGCAATCAGCACCCCGACCAGCATCCCGATCACACCCCAGACGACGGTGGCAATGGCAAAGTTGCGGACGATGGTATTATCGTAGGCGAACCGCTCGGCTACGGGTTGCCCGGCGGATTTCGGGATGGGCGGGGCCGAGTCAAACGGGAGCAGATTGACGGGGGTTTCTTGGATTACGTTCATCGGGTTATCGGAGAAGAAGTAGAAAACGTGGGGTTTGCCGGGTTGGTCGTCGCGTCCTCATCGGGCAGGGTATCGTCGGTCAACATTCGGATCGCGGGCGAGTACAGATCGTCCTGCTGGCCGGTTCGCATGGCCCAGATGAGCGCGGCCAGGAACCCCAGCGCGATGAGGAGACTTACGCCAATCATAAAAAAGATAATGTGCATACCCGTCAGCATTGGAACGGGTCAAAGGTGGGCGTAAGTCAACGGGGGCGGTATGACCCCCGTCAGCCGGGCGGCTGATTTACATCAGGAGATACCGGACGGGTAAGCATCAGCCGCCCGGCTGATGCCGTTCAGGAACGGGACAGATCGGCGCGGCTACTTTTGCGGGAGGATTATGACCACTACTCCGTATCGACCATAATTGATCTGCTCAGATTCGCCGTAGCCCCGTGCCACCATCCGGCTGGCCCACAGCAACCCCCTTCTACGCTTCGTGGAAGGGGGTTTTGTTTGTGTTTATCCAAAGCCGACATCTATGACCGTTCGTGGCACTGGTACAGGCCATAATCATGCTTGACAATTAAGAAACGTTAGCTATATTTGGTGCGTTAATCGTCCATTAACCATACGAAAGGTCTCATGCCTGCTTACACCACTACAAACAACCCGGCCTGGGTGTCGGGTCTCAAATTTGGCTACGCCTACGATGGCAGTACGCGCTACCTCGCCGTGCTTGTGTCTGCCCCCCCCCAATCTGTAACCTTAGAGTCGGCTATTAACCAGCCGGGTGCATCGGGACACTGGAGCAATGGCACCTTCTACCTCATGGAGCCAACCACGCAGTACGCCGACAGTGGCTATGGCTACCGAACCCACTATTTTCCCACCAACCCCGGTGTAGATGGCGTTCGGGCCGAACCCGTTACCATCACCCTCCGCAAACAAGGCACCCAAGAAACGCTTACCGTTACCATTACGCCCCAAAGCACCGTTGGGCTGCCGCCCAATCAGATTATTCTCGACGGGGGTGGCACCCCTACCCAACCGCCACCGCCTACCACCACCACGTACAGTTTCCCCGATGGGTATTTAGACTACCCAACCGCGGCAGAAGCTGCCGGTTCACCCCGCCCAACGGCATTGGCGGGCTGGGCCGCCGACCGCAATCAGCGGAATGTCTCGATATCGGTTGACATTTTTGTGGATGGCACCAAAGTAGCTACCCTCATTGCCAACGGCAACCGGCCCGACGTAGCGCGGTCTGTAGGCGACAACGGATTGCACGGCTATTTTTGGAATATTCCGGCCCAATACCAGAGCGGGGCGCGGGCCTTTGCCGTGCGCTACGGCGGCAACGCGGCCCAACTCATCAACAGCCCCCGCACCATTGACTTTGGCGGCACTCCGCCAACCACCGGCCCACCAACCGTCAGTCAGGTTCCGCCCGATCAGGATGCGACCACAAACGCACCCTTCGATTATATTATTCCGGCCACGACCTTCAGCAATGCGGGGGGCGGAGGGCTGACATACACCGTTACCAACTTACCCGCCGGGCTGTCGTTCAATGCCGGTACACGCCGGATTACGGGTACGCCAACGGCTTCTTTTGACGGACGGATAACGGTGCGGGCCACCAATGCCAACGGCCAATCGGCTTCGACGGGGTTTCAGTTGCGGGTGTCGGTACTGCGAACCGTGCAGCGGATGACGATAGCCAATTACGGGCCAACGGGAGTGATTGTGGTGGCCTACTCGTTTTCTGCCGTTGAGTATCTGCTGGAAGGGCCGGGCGGGTATTCGTCGGGCTGGCAGCCGCAGGAGGTGTTTGAGTATCAGGGCGACGATCTGCTGTATTACAACACGCGCCGGGTGTTTAGCCGGTCTTTTGCCAACGGCCCCTACACGGCGTATGTGCGGGTGGTGAACAACGACGCAACGCGCAAATCGCAGCAATTTACTATTGGCAGCCCGACGGGGAACCGTGCGCCGGTTGCACCCCCGGTACCGGGTCAGGTGCTGGTGGTGAACACGGCATACACGTTTACTGTGCCTGCCTTTACCGACGACGATAACGATGTGCTGAGTTACTCGGCGAGCGGCTTACCGGGCTGGCTAAGTTTCAATAGTGGCACCCGGCTGTTGAGTGGCACCCCACCGGCAGCGGCCACGTTTAGTATTACCATCACGGCCAACGACGGGCGGGGTGGCGTAACCCCGTTGGTGATTGGGTTTACGGTGAATTCGTCAACTGTTACTTTCAATAATACCTGTAACTATACTGGCAGAACATTCATATCAGAGTCTACCAACCCATCCATGCTTCAGATAGCTGTATCAGACGTGCGTGATGGGACGTTTACTTTGGCTAACACACTTAGTCCAACCTCGTCATACGGACAAATTTCATACCACATTGACGAACGAGATTGGGTATCAACCCTAAACGGACTGCGTTTTCCGCAGGGATTTCCACTATTGATTGCCGTTTGGGACGTGAGTGCCGACAAGAAACGGAGCGGTCGTCCGCATGGTGAGCAACGTATCGTAGTTTACTAAACAACCAACACCAAACCATAACAAGATATGGCTACTGAAAAATACTGCCTTCCCAAGGTGAGCTATGGCTGGCTCCCAGAGTATAACGATCTGGGCCAGAAGATTATACTACGTCAGGGCCAGTGGCTGGCGATGTTACCGCGTATGGCCGACCGCACTAATGCCCACTATTTCTCGGTAGGCATTACCCACCTCATCCAAAATGTGGGGCAAATTGAGACTTCGGTAGATCGAACTAAACGGGCCGTGATGCATAGCTTTAGCTTTGTACCGCAGGCATTGAACAGTGTTAATTACGCTGACGAAATGGGTGCCTGGACAGAGGCAAATATTAATGCTGCGATTGATGCCCATTACAACGATGTCAACAATCAAACCGCCTTTGTAATTGATCAGATAGCCGAGTGGCTTACCGACCACGGTGGGGCTACTGGTTGGAATGGAACAATAGCCTCGGAGCGATTTGGCCGACGAATGCAGATTGCTCTGGAGCGCAATGGATTGGGTGGTAGATTCTATGGGGGATATGACGGACACATGGATGCAGGTAGAGCTATCTATGGCCTTGAAGTCGCAAAGCCGGATGGTAACTTCAAATTCTTCACTATTGAGAACCTACGAAATATTCTCAATTGGAGTGAACCTATAAACGGGTTCACACTGGAGGAGTCAATTAACCTGTTAAGTGCGTTTGGAAATGATTTCTACAGTGGGAATGCCCACATTTATCGTCACGGGGCCATAAAGATATATGGTAAAGGCGATCCTAACATCTATCAGATGACAATGGGTTTTGTACTGTCATTGGAAGTTGACCGGAAAATACGGGAGAAGAAAAATATCTCTCGCAGAGTAGTGGTTATACCATTTTCCGGCTACAACGAAGATGTTAGTGAAGAACACTGGTCGGTTCGGTATCAGCGGTCAGTACGAACACCGAGTGGAGGTAGCGGAACAGTGACCCGTACAACGTTTCCGATGTGGTCTTATTCGCTTCAAATTGGCATATACTTCTTGGCCCTGGCAATGGATTTTGATCTATACTCGTGGGAGAGCGAAGAACGGTTTGGGCGCGACCCCGATGTGATTGCCAAGTATGGTTCTGATCCAAACGCTTATGGCAAAGACAAGTATAACATCAGCACGGTAGAATATACCGGAGCCAGTGGTGTCCTGACCGCTCAACCGGCCAATTCGTTCACGGCGAATGCTGTCATGTACCCGGCTAACCCGCAGGGATGCCTTGATTTGCCGTTGGTTGCTGCTGATATGTACACGTTTGTTAATCAATATGGTGGGTTTAATGGGCAATGGGCAAGCCATCGGGTGATTAAATCCAACGGGGCCACACCCTATACCGTCCTCAAAGCCGACTATTTGGTTGACCGTTATCAATCTAAAGAGGGCCTGGCGATGGTATTTGTAAGTGGTAATAAAGCCGCTATTTTCTACCAAAATATGTATCTACCGGCTTACGAGTTGGAGGTGGTAGAGGTTAAGCTACAACCGAATGGCCCTACTCACCAATTTGACGTATATGGGGGTACGCCCTATTGCTGTCGAGTTGATTTGTAAAATGTATTTGGAGTAATCACCAACCATGAATTGAGCAAGTTCTCGTAGCGGGCTTAATTCATGGTTACGCTTCCCGGTCTATTCAGGCCCCAACTATTATGATAAAAGGTAATCACAACTCGCTTTTTATTCAGCTTGCTGGCATTGTAGCGTTGGGTTTTCTGGCCGTCTTTTTTCAAAACTGCCAGAAAAATATACCTACTCCTAACCCAACAGTTTCGTTTACTGTGTCAAGTCTGACTTGTACAGCTCCATGCTCGGTAACGTTTACCAACATGTCGCAAAACGCAGTGAGTTATGAGTGGGATTTCGACGACGGACAACGTTCAGTAGAGCGTAGCCCAGTCCATAGTTATACACAAACAGGGTCATATACCGTAAGTTTAACGGCAACAGCAACTGTAGGTACTAAGCAAACCACAAAACAGATTTTGTCAATCATACGACCAACCGATCAATGGACAAGTATTATTGGGGGTAGTGGTTCAGATCAACTTTACGACATGATAGCCACCGCCGATGCAGGGTACTTATTGGTAGGAGGGTCGACATCACCAGAATCAACTGATAAAACCAAAAACACCAACTACCCTAATCATGGGTGGATTGTGAAAATTGGTGGTGACGGCAGGAAACAATGGGATCGCGATTATGGCGATGATGCTCCGCCTGTATTTACATCCATTGCACCCGCTACTGACGGGGGCTATTTATTAGTCGGTCTCAGTTCGATTGTAAAAATTAACCCGTATGGTGTTCAACAATGGAATAAATCATTTTTTCCGGGTGGTCTCCGTAGAGTTGTTAGCACGGTAGACGGAGGGTATTTGTTGGGAGGGAGTTCTTCTGATAGTATTGTCGGAGATAAATCTGAGCCGTCTCAGGGCAAAACAGATTACTGGATTCTGAAAATTAGTGCCAGTGGAGAGAAACAGTGGGATAAAACCTATGGCGGTAACTCTATGGATGACTTGCAAAGTATTATAACCACTACCGATGGTGGGTTTTTATTATCAGGCGCGTCTAATTCTAGTAAGTCGGGCGATAAGTCAGAAGATAAGCGCGGAACAGCAGATTTCTATGATTTTTGGGTCGTGAAAGTATCTGCTTCCGGCCAAAAACAATGGGACAAAACCTATGGAGGGGTATTAGCTGATGTGGCATATTCAGCACTGGCAACATCGGATGGCGGGTATTTGATTGGTGGTGTCTCGCTCTCATATAAGTCAGACGAAAAATCAGAAAATAGTCGCGGAAAGCAGGACTTCTGGGTCATAAAAATCACTTCAAACGGCACAAAGCAATGGGATAAAACTTATGGAGGAGATGACCATGATGCTATAAGATCAATGTTGGTTACTCCAGATTCAGGCTTCTTGTTAGGGGGCTATTCTACATCAAAAAAATCAGGCGAAAAATCAGAGAGTGTAGCAGACCCGGGGAATAATGAGTTTTGGCTGGTCAAAATAAACTCGAATGGAATGCTTCAATGGGACAAAGGATTTCGTAGTGGAGGAAGATCGTCTTCTTTGTCAGCATTGCTTTCTACATTTGACAATGGCTATTTACTGGGCGGAGATCATTCGAGTTATTTATCGCCCAATTACGCAGATTATTGGGTTGTGAAAATTAAATAGCTTCCTGTGGTTCAGCAGCACACCGCCACGGGCGCGGTTTTGCCACAGCCATAGGTTGTAGCTATCGCTGGCCCACAGTAAAACCCCTTCTACGCTTCGTGGAAGGGGTTTTTGTTTGTGTTCATCCAAAGCCGACATCTATGACCGTTCGGTGTAAAAAAACAGTTGGTATCGCAAAACAATTTGCTGCATAATCGAGTTTTTGACTGAAAGTCATATTTTGACCTTTCGTTTTGAAATCTACTTGTACACTACCAACAGACTCGCGCTACATAATGAATAAAACACTACTGCTCAGTCTGCTGATGCTCATCGTGGGCGGTTCTCACCTGTGGGCGCAGAGCCAAACCGTGACCGGCACCGTTGGCACCGACGAGGGAAATGGTGGCTTTGCCGGGGCTACTGTCTTGGTCAAAGGCAGTACCACCGGCACCGTAACAGACGCAACCGGAAGTTACCGGCTAACCGTCCCCGCTTCGGCCACCGCCCTCGTGTTTTCGGCGGTGGGGATGCAGACCCTGGAAGAACCCATCGGCGGGCGGACAATGATCAACGTACAACTCCGGGCCGACACCCGGCAGTTGAGCGAAGTGATCATCACCGCGCTTGGCACAAAGGCCGAACGCGACAAGTCGGCCTCGTCTATTGCCACTTTAGACGGCAAAAATATCGCCAAAACCGGCGAAACGGGCCTACTGACGGGTCTGAGCGGTAAGGCTGCGGGCGTACTCATCACCCGCAGCGGGGGCGACCCCGGCGCGGGTGCATACATCCAGATTCGGGGGCAGAACACCATCAACGGCAACGCCCAGCCGCTGTTTATCGTGGATGGGATTCCGGTCAGCAACGCCAGCGATAACCTCGGCACCTCTGCCGGAAACGGTATTGTGCAGCAGTCGCGTATCAACGACATCAACCCCGAAGACATCGAACGGATGGACGTGCTGAAAGGGGCATCGGCAGCGGCTTTGTGGGGAACGCGGGCCGCCAACGGCGTAATTATCATCACCACCAAGAAGGGGAAAGACTCCAACGGCAAGGTCAACATCACGTTTAAATCAACGGTGTCGTTTGACCGGGTGAACAAGCTGCCGCCCCTGCAACGCACCTACGGGCAAGGCACCAACGGCCTGTATAGCCAGGGCAACCGCTCTACCTTTGGCGACCTGATTGCCAGCCGGACGGGTGGCCCAGACACGTATATCACCGACCCTACCGCGCCGGGTTATCAGGGGTTTATCACCTTCGCCGATGGCACCAAACGCTACGCCATTGCGCCCGGCACGGCGGCTAATCCGCACGGCGGCAAGAATGCTACCGACACCTATGACCACACAAAAGACGTGTTCCAGACCGGGCATTTCACCGACAACAGCCTGAGCATCAGTGGGGGTAACGCCCGCTCGAACTTCCTGATTAGTTACGGTAATCTTAACCAGGACGGGGTTATCAAGGCATACAGCAACTACCAGCGCAACACCGCCCGGATTAACGTGGCGAGCCAGTTTACGGAGTGGCTGCGGGCCTCGGCCAACGTGGGCTACACTAAAACGTTCTCGTCGCGGACGCAGGAGGGCGACAATGCCGACGGGGTTATGCTCAGCGGCACCCGCACCCCGCCCGACTACGACAATTCGTACTTCGAAGGCGTTTATACCAACCCGGCGGGGCAGGTTTTTAACAACGCCCATGCGTCGTACCGCAACCCGCTGGGCCGGGATTTAAGCACGATTTATTCTAACCCGATCTGGAACCTGAGTAACAACCGCAACACCAGCGATGTGGACCGGCTAATCGGGGCGGTTGAAGTAGACATCACCCCGGTGTCGTGGCTGAACATCACGGGCCGCACCGGAATTGACAATTTTACCGATACCCGGCTGGAACGCTTCGCCCGCACGTCGGGCAATTATCAAAACGGCTACCTGTCGAAAAACTGGATCACCGAGAAGCAGTTCAACACCGATGTCTTTGCCACTGCCACCCGCACGGTCAACAACAATTTTGGTGGTTCGCTGCTGCTGGGGGTCAACTACAACAGCCGCCGACGCGCCACGCTGTCGGATGCGATTACGAACCTGATTGTGCCGACGGCCCCCGATATTCTGACCAACGCGCTCAACTCGAACCTGTCGGCCAGCAACCTGAATTCGCTGATTCGGACCTATGCCTATTACGTGCAGGCGGAGGTGCAGGCCTACAATCAGTTTTTTCTGACACTCACGGGCCGGAGCGAAAGTGCGTCCACGTTTGGGGCCAAAACCAACGCGAGTTTCTTTTTCCCCTCGGCGGCTTTAGCCTGGCAGTTTAGCAAAGTACCCGGTTTAGAAAGCAGTTCGTGGCTCAGTTTTGGCAAACTCCGGCTAACGGCGGGTCAGGTCGGGATTCAGCCGCAGCCGTACCAGAACTTCACCACCTTTGGTTCGGCCACGTTTGGCGATATTTTCACGCGGGGGCTGTCGGCGGCCAGTTCACTATACGGCGGGGGCTACGTCCGCAGCACCACAGCGGGCAACGATTTTTTGCGGCCCGAACGCAAAACGGAAGTAGAAGCCGGGGTTGATCTGCGTTTTCTCAGGAACCGATTCAGCCTGTCGGCAACGGCATACAGCAACAATACCAAAGACGTGATTCTGTCGCTGAACGTGCCAACCGAGACCGGCTACGCCATCCGCAACACCAACGCGGCTGAATTATCCAACAAAGGGCTGGAACTGGAAGCGAGTGCCGACCTGCTGGCACGGGGTGATTTTCGCTGGAATCTGTCGGCCAATTTCTCGCTGAACCGCAGCAAGGTGGTCTCGCTGGCGGGGGCTTCGGTGTATATCCTGCCCGACAGTTATATGCAGAACTCGTCGCTGATTCCGGGGCAGCCGTTTGGTATCTTTTACTCGACCGATTTCCTGAAAAACGAGTCGGGCAAGTACATCTTAGACGCAAACGGGTTTCCGCAGGGCGGCACGGGCAACGAGATCATCGGCAACCCGAACCCGGCTTGGCGGGGTGGCTTGGGCAGCACGGTTTCTTACAAAGGGCTTTCGCTGTATGCCCTGTTTGACCGGGTGGCGGGCAACGATTTCTTCAACGGCACCCGTGGCTCGATGTACAGTTTCGGCGTTCACGGCGATCAGGCCAATACGGTGGTGGCCCCGGCGGGTGGCCTAAAAGACGTGAACGGCAACCTCATTGCGGGGGGTACGGCTTTCCGGGGGCAAATTAAGGATTTTGGGGCTGGCCCCGTAGCCATCAATCAGGCGTGGTGGCAGGGCCGGGGTTCGGCGGCTAACACGGCTTCCTACAAGCAGTTTGTGGAGGATGGCAGCGTGACGCGGCTGCGCGAAATCACCCTGACGTACAGCCTGCGGAGTCCGGCGTTTCGGCGCATCACGCGCCTGTCGAACGTTGATTTCAGCCTGACGGGGCGGAACTTAGTGCTATGGACGAACTATACCGGTACTGATCCTGAAGTAAACATCTCCGGCGCGGGCCTCTCGCGCGGGCAGGATTGGTACACCAATCCCAACACAAAGTCGGTACTGGCCTCGGTCAGGATTTCATACTAATGCCCGTATGGATACGACTAACGCTACTGTTGTGGACACGGCCAACCCCGCCACCCGCTGGGTGGCCATGAACCTCTACAATGGCTTCACACTCGGCTTCTATGCCAGCAAAGAACTGGCCGAGGCCGCCGTTGAGTTTATGAAAACCCGCCCGGGTCGGATGAAACTCGCCCGCCGGTTCAAAGGTGACGTGGAAATAATGACCGAAACGCAAATGCGTAATATCTACTTCCGGCTACAGGCCTCCAGAACAGATACAGATGAGGAAGCCGAGGAAATCATCAATTACATCTTAGGTCCAGAAAGACTGAAATCATGAAAAAATCAATCACCCGTAAACTCACCACTGCCCTGCTTGGCATCCTGTTTCTGAGCAGTTGCCAGCGTTTATTTAACGAACCCGACATTCAGCGCAACCCCAACGCCGTAACCAATGTGGACGTAGCCACGTTGCTGGCCGGTACGCTCCTCGGCGTGGGGATGCTCCACGAGGACACCGACGTGCGGATTGCGTCTATCTGGGCGGGCCAATTAGCCGGGCTGTCCCGCGCCCATCAGGGTTTCGGGCAGTACATCGTCTCGTCGTCGAGTTTCAGTTGGACTCCGCTTTACCCGGTGGCGGGGCAGGCCCGGCTGATGCAGACCAAAGCCGACGCGGTGGGCGACAAATGGACGAAAGGTGTGGGGCAGGTGCTGGAAGCGTTGGTGATCGCCAAGGCCACCACCCTCTACGGCGATGTGCCATACAGCCAGGCATTTGACGAGGTGGCGTTTCCCACGCCCGTCTTCGACAAACAGCCGGACGTTTATGCGGCCCTGCAAACCACGCTCGACAATGCCATTCTGAACCTGTCGGCTCCGGCGGGGCTGGCCTTCACCACGCAGGATTTTATGTACAAAGGCGACGTAATCAAGTGGAAAGCGGCTGCCAACACGCTCAAAGCCCGGCTGTATCTGCACACCGGCGAGTATGCCAAAGCCGCAGCGAGTGCCACGCTCGGCATCGGCAGCACGGCGGGCGACCTGCTCATGCCGCACGGCACGAGTCAGGGCGTGGACATAAACCAGAACTACGATTTTTTCCGCGTCAGCCGGGCCGGTGATACCGGTTTCGAGGGTGCCTACCTGCCCGTGCTGCTGCAAGCCCGGATAAAATCGGCTAACACCAAAACCGACGAAACCGCGCTCTACAACCACTACATCAAAGCAGGCATCACGGCCACGGGCAGTTTAGACCCCAACACCACCGACGGTGCGTTTACGGCCAACGCCCCCCACCCGATCCTGACCTACTACGAAAACCAGTTGATTATCGCCGAAGCGCAGGCCCGGTTAGGCGTGACCGACAAGGCCATAACCGCGCTCAACACCGTCCGGGCGGGGCTTATTACGGGCTACCTGAACGGTAAAACCATCGGTGTCACGGGCCGGAAATACGATGCCTACACACCGGAAGATTTCGGCCCGGTCGGGCTGGCGAATCCGGTAAAATTGGCAACGGTGCAAACGGCGGTGCTGTACGAGATTATCAGTCAGCGGTACGTAGTGTTTTTCATGCAGTATGAAGCCTTCACTGATTATCGTCGGCTGGCGAAAGCGGTGCCGGTGGTGCAGTTGCCGATTTCGCTGTATGTCGGCACCAAAAAACCGCAACGGTTTATTTATCCGCAGGGCGAGGTAAACACTAACCCCAACGTACCGAAACCGCTGCCGGACCAATTCACGAGCGTGACCATTTTTCAGTAGCCCCGCATATTCACCAAATCAACTACCGTCCGATGACCGTCAACGGCACCTTACCGGCCCTGTCAGAGAGTGCGTTTCTGCGCTACGTCAACTTTATTGCCCTGTATTTTGCCGAGGGGCTTCAAATGGGGATGCTGTTTGTGGGTATTCCGGCCTGGATGGCGATGAGCAACAAAACCCCCGGCGAAATCGGCGGGTTTGCCGCTGCCTGCGCCCTGCCCTGGACGTTTAAATTTGTGGTGGCCCCGCTCATGGATCGCTATACCTATTTGCCGATGGGCCGCAAACGCCCCTGGGTGCTGGCGGCTCAACTCGGCCTGATCGGCAGTTTGGTGGCGATGGGGTTTGTGCCGGACCCGCTCAACAACCTGCGGCTGTTTATGGGAGCCGCTTTTTTGGTGTCGGTCTTCGGGGCAATGCAGGATGCGGCTGCCGACGGGATGGCGGTGGACGTGGTGCCGACTCACCAACAGGCGCGGGCGAACGGATTCATGGCCGGTTCCCGAATGATCGGTTCGTCGCTGGCGCTGGCCGTAGGAAGCTGGCTGTTAAGCAAATACAGTTTCATGGCGGCCATGCTCGTGATCGCTGCGATGGTTGGATTAGTGACGCTGGTTCCGGTTTTTTTGCGCGAGCAACCCGGCGAGAAGACACTACCCTGGACGGCGGGCGTGGCTTCGCCGGAAACGACCCGGATGCAGATCACCCGCTGGTCCACCATTCTCAACGCGCTACACGGGGTGTTCCGGCTGCGAAACTCACTGCTTGTGGTGCTGCTGCTGTTCATCACGCAGGGAGCCTACAACTACTTTGAAACCTTGCTGCCGCTGTTCGCCGTAAAAATCACCGGCTGGACAAACGTATTTTATTCTCAGGCTTTCGCCACCGCTGACCTGATTGGCGGCATCGGCGGAATGTTTATCGGCGGGTATCTGATCGAACGGTTCGGCAAGAAACGGATGATAAACGTTTATTTCCTGCTGATTGTGTTGATAACCAGCGCGTTGATCTTGCTAAAAACGTACTGGACAAACACTACGTTTCTGTATTCATTCATCATCACCTACCGCTGGCTGAATGCATTTGCCAAGATTGGGGTGTATGCCATTGCGATGCAGTGCTGCTCGAAATTAGTATCGGCCAGTCAGTTCACGATGTACATGACGCTGGGGGCGGTTGGGTCAATGGTGGGCGCAACGCTGATCGGGCCGATCAAAGAAAACGTCGGTTGGGAACTCACCTTCTTCGCGTTTGTGGTCATGATTTTACTGGCCTGGCTGGGTATGCAGTTCATAAACATTGACAAGCAGGTAGAACAGATAACCGAATTGGAAAACGAAGAGGCCGAACGGGAAGCCCTGATGCTGACTTGATAACCAGCAAGCAAGTGAACAGCTACGCACGGCTCAGTGAAGCCAACGAATCACCTTTTACCACCAAAACACCCCACAGTATGAGTACCCACCAACGAAAAGCGGTAGAAAAAGAACACCGCCGTCAGGTAATCTTAGAAGCTGCCGAAGACTTGATGCAGGAATCGGGTTATGCCCTCAATATAGACGCGGTAGCCGCCAGAACCCAGTTAGCCAAGGGGACTATTTATCAGTATTTTGCCAGCAAAGAAGACATCCTGGCCGCCCTGACGCTCAAATCCAGACACCTGCTGTATGACGAAATAGACGCAGCCACCCGCAACCAGCCCGACCCGCTCTCCGCCGTTCGGAGCATCGTTTGGGCCAACTACGATTTTTACAAGAAAAGCCCGCTACACTATGACCTCGTGACGCGCTACGAGGCAAAGCCGCCGATGGCCGAAACCGAAGACTTACAGCAGGCCATGTACCGCATCCGGGCGTTGGTCATCAGCCTGATCGAGCGGGCAAAAGCGTCCGGTCAGATTCGCGCCGGAATCGACACCGCCACCTTTTCTATGTGTATCTGGGGAACCACCACCGGCCTGATTCAGCTCATCCGGGGGCGTAAAGAGCTGATCGAGACGGAGGACCAATTAGACGAACGGAAAATTATGAACCTGTTTAACCAGGTTCTGATCAACGGGGTCGCGCCGTAGGTGGCTCCTGCCCGGCAGCGAACCGTTTGGGCGTGATACCGTGGTGTTTTTCAAACAAGCGGCCAAAATGACTTAGGTTGCTGAACCCTAACATATGGCCGGTTTCAGAAACCGAGTAGCCACCTTGCCTGAGCAGATGACCCGCTTTGTCCATCCGGGCTTTCTGGAAATAATCATAAATACTGTCGCCGAAGACCTGTTTGTAGAGGTCGGTCAGTTTAGAAAGGCTCATACCCGCAAGCCCGGCCAGTTCGGGCAACCGGGGCGGCACACTTAAATCAGCGATGACCGCTACCCGAACCCGTTCCAACTGCCCGGCATCGGCCCGATGTACGGGCCGGTGTGTCTGGGTTTCCCGCGCCAACAGCCGGGCGAACAGCCAGGCCAGCAACGCCTGCACCTGAATCCAGATTCGGAACTCACCCAGTTCCGTTTGGGTGTCTGCGGCAGCAAGGGACAGGAGCATCTGCTGCGCGTCGGCGTTCATCGTTTCGTAGAACAGAAACTGGTTGCCCATCAGGATTTGCGTCACAACGCCATTCATCTCATTGATTTTTAGCAGGTTGCGAAGGGCCGGGCGACTCATGCTCAACACCAGAAAGACAATGACAACGCGGGGCGGGAACCGAAGTTCGGCATTGATGTCGGGCGTGGTGATGCGAACGGTGTGGTCCGCCTGTCGGTGGGGTAGCGGTTCATCACCGGCTTGCGTTGTTGGCCGGACGTGGCCCTGAAACAGGACATTGACCCGGTCGGCGGCATTGTCGGCGGCTGTTCGGCGCAGGATCAGTTCGTCGACCAGGGTGTATTGATGAATCAGCAGCGAGAATTCCGGGGCCAGCCGAACGCGCCGGATTGTGCCAATCCCCAGGTCGGGCGGCAGCGTCAGCGTATCGTTTTCCACGGATGCCCCAACACGCAGGCCGAAGGCCTCCAGGAAGCTGAACTGTTCGCCGGGCGCAAAGTCAAATACCATAAAAAGGGCTTTTTAGCCACGAAAGGAAACCAGACAAGTCATTTACTTTGGCCGATCAGACTATTTTAAGCTCTGGACGAACTATTTTATCTCTATTTATCGGGAGACCTTTGTTGTGTTCAACATGCATAGCGAAAGCCGCTTAGCCCATTGACCGCTTCATATAACGGGTTACGACGTACCCACGAAAAACATGAAAAATTTCCTTGTAGTAGTCGGGGCAACCGGCAATCTGGGCAGACGCATCGTCACGGCCCTCTTAAGCAAAAGCGCAACGGTGGTCGCCATCGTTCGGCCCGGCAGCGACCCGGCCAACGTTGCCGACCTGACCGAACAAGGCGTGACGGTGATCCGGTCGGAGATGACCGATGCCCGGGAACTGGCTCCCGCGCTGGCCGGGGCTGCCGTTGTCATCTCGGCGGTGCAGGGACTGGGCAACGTGATTGTGGACACCCAAACCATTGTGCTGGATGCGGCAGTGGCGGCTGGTGTGCCGCGCTTCATCCCGTCTGACTTTGCCTCGGATTTTACCAAACTCGCACCCGGCGAGAACCGCAATTTTGACCTGCGCCGGGAGTTCCGGGCGTATTTGGACAAAGCACCCATCCGGGCCACCTCCATCCTGAACGGAGCCTTCGCCGAAATCCTGACCTACGGCACCCCCCTGCTCGATTTCAAGAACAGGCAGGTCGGCTACTGGGAAGATGCCGACTGGCGCATTGACTTCACGACGATGGACGACACGGCGGCTTTCACTGCCGCTGCCGCCCTTGACCCCACTACGCCCCGCTTCCTGCGCCCGGCCAGTTTCCAGATCAGCCCCAACGAACTGGCAACGGTGGCCGGGGAGGTTGCCGGAACGCCTTACGCCGTGGTTCGGCTCGGTAGCCGGGCCGACCTGCTGGCCTACATTCAGCGCGAGCGGGCGGCTCACCCCGAAGGCGAAACGCAGCTCTACGCGGGCTGGCAGCAAAGCCAGTATATGTACAGTATGTTTACCGTACAAAGCGACCCGCTCGACAACGCCCGCTACCCGGCCCTGACCTGGACTTCTGCCCACGACGTGCTGGCAGCATCCCGTCGGTAAGTCGCTCACAGTCAACCCAAAAACGGGGCTAAGGCCCTGCCAATATTATGGAAAATATCGGATCGCCGATGCAGGCATTTGAACTCAATTACCAACAGGGCAAGCCCTACTGGATGGTCGATATTCTGTGGGTGGTGCTGGCCGAACGGGCAACCACCAACGGCACCTTCTCGCTGATGTGGCAGCTCTGTCCCGAAGGGTCTGGCCCCGGGCCGCATTATCACGACCAAGACGAGGGATTCTTCGTCAGCGAAGGGCAGATCACCTACCAGGCCGGTGGGGAGCAGTTAGTCGCCACGCAGGGGTCGTTTGTCTGGATTCCGCGCGGCACGGTGCATAGCTTCCGGGTGGACAGCCCGACGGCGACGCTGCTTAATTTCTACACCCCGGCGGGTTTCGAGCAAGTCATCATGGCCGGGGGGATACCCGCCGAGTCCTTTACGCTGCCGCCCACCGGACTCGGCATGGCTATGAATCCGCAACAGATGATGACGCTTTTTGCCGAAATCGGGATGCACCTTAAATAGCAATGGGCTGTGCCGCAGCCGGGTGACGACCATCCCCGGCTGTCGGCACAACCCTCTTTCGGATCAGTGGCCTGCCTGCACCAATTCGGTGAGTAGGCCGTCTTTGTGAGTCAGGTACGCCTGGCAGATTGGGCTATGAAACGCATCCAGTTGAACCGACCTCCTGCTCGAAACCGACTTCGGCATCCACAGTGATGACCGGGTAACTTCGTAAAATTAACCCCGCACGTCCCGGTGCGGATTGCCTTCGCCGAAGCCGGTGATGCCGCCATTCCATTGCGGGCCGGTATGAGCCTCAGCAACTACCGCAAAGAAAACCGCCCGTTGCGACAGCCGTGTGTCAGAGGTTGATCCGGCCCTGAAATTTTACAGCTTGAACAGCGTCTTCAGTCCTTCTTTGAGCGAAATTGGTTTTCGCCCAAGCAGGGTTTCCATGTCGTGGCTTACCTCGGCTTCCTGCCCGTTGGCAATGTCGGTAATGAACCCGCTAATCCGCTCCACCACCACGTCGGGCAGGTGCCGGCTTTTCAGTTGTTGCTCAAAAGCAGATCGCTCAACGGGGGTATAGGCTACGGTTTTCCCCGTTAGCTCGGTCAGGGCAGTCGCCACGTTGTCAAACGAATAGGATTCACTGCCCGTGAGCCGGTAGATGGTATTGACATCGCCCGCTGCAACCAGGGCATTCGCCATCGCTTCGGCCATGTCGTGGCGGAGGGCAAAGGCCACGCTGCTCTGAGCGGCTGGCAACTGAATACCCCGCTCAAAAACGGCTGGCCCCAGAAATTGCGGCAATACATCCATGTAGAGGATATTCTGAAACAGGATATAGGTCAATCCACTCGCTTTGATATAATCTTCGGTCTGAAAATGACCAATCATCAGTTTGTTGACCAGTGTGCCGGGGTCTTTCAATGCCCGACTGGTGTAGGCAATCCGGTGAACGCCCGCTTTTTTGGCCGCATCTACTACCTGCTGATGCTGCCGCAGGCGGTTTTCTTCATCCGTGCCGGCAATCAGCAGCACCGTGTCAATGCCCTGCATTGCGTTATCGAGCGATGCCGGATCGTCGTAGCTACCCACCCGGATGGCTACGCCACTGGCTGCTAAATCGGTGGCCTTGCCTTCGTCCCGGACAAAGGCGGCAATCTGGGAAGCGGGGCTTTTTTTCAGCAGAAAATTGATGGTGGCTGAACCAAGTTGGCCCGTTGCGCCGGTAACAAGAATCATGGCTATTGCGGTTGTTTGTTGTGCTGCAAAGTTGTGGCCTGCGTCGGCAGCCGGAAAGGGCAAAAAGGCGGCAATGCTAAGCAAAAAGGCGGCAAATCGGTTTTCAGTAGGCCTGTTTATAAGCAACTGGCGAAAGCCCCGTATTTTTTTTGAAAAACCTGCTGAACGTCGAAGGGTCGGGAAAATGCAGTCTGTCCGCAATTTGCGAAATCGCCAGTGTGGGGTTTTGGAGCATGATTTTAGCCTCTAAAATGACGATCTCTTCGATGGACTCACCGGCTGTTTTTCCCGTCACGTCTTTCACAATTTCGGTGAGGTATTTAGGGGTTATTGCCAGTTCGTCGGCATAAAACTTCACACTCCGCCGGGTGGAGCCGTGCGCCGTTACTAACTTCCTGAACGCAGCGGCAAGCACCTGACTTCGGGTTTGTATTGCCGGAGAAACCACCCGTTGCTGGTCGTAGATGGCCGCTATTTCATACAGCAGGCTACTGATCTGGTTTTTCAGAATCTCATTTCGGTAGGGGTGCGGGCTGTCGTATTTTTGTTGAATATCCTGCAAACAGACCGTAACTATGCCTGACTGTCTGGCAGTTACCGGAATAATATGCCGGGCTACGCTGTCAAAGAACGGAAACCTGTCTATGGTGATGGTGTTGGTGCCGATGAACTCTTTGGTAAAAAAGATGGTCAGCGTGGCAAAATCATCAGACATATACGTCCATTGGTTGATGGTGTGGGGCGGTTTCGTAATCAGGCAATCCGGGGTTATGGTGTAGGCTTGCAGATTGACCTTTAGCTCGGCCCGCCCCTGCAAACAGATACCAACGGCATAAAAATTACGCCGATACGGAACATTGATCGCTACGCCGGGCCGGTCAATTCGCTGGCTCAACAGAAAAACCCCGGCATCGCCAACCTGATTTGTCAGGTTCCGCAACTGATAGGTTGGAATATCGTTATTCATTGGTTCATATCGGTGTCATTCATTGGTCAGCCTGATTGGTCAGTCTGGGCGGTAGCGTTGGACATCTGTCTGGTACAACCAATTTTTCGTGCAATTTGCTGATCGGGCCATCGTTCGGCCATAGCGGGCGGCACCTTCGTCAGTATATCCCGGCCTTTCGGGTATCGGGCATCGGTCATTGATCATCGGCTGGCTGCTTGCTTGGGAATCTGCGGTTTAACTAATTTTTCGTCACATAGATACAGTCATGACTTCCAATAACCCTCAAACGCACTGGAACACCGTTTTTCAGACCAAACGCCCCGATGAAGTGAGCTGGTACGAAGCCTATCCGCATCGGTCGGTTGCCACGCTCGAAGGCTTTGGACTACCCCGCACGGCCCGAATCATTGACATCGGCGGAGGAGACAGCCGGTTGGTGGACGCGCTGCTGGCATTGGACTACGCGTGCTTGACCGTGCTGGATATTTCGGCAGATGCCCTCGACCGCGCCAAAACCCGGCTGGGCAAACTGGCCCACCGGGTGCAGTGGATTGTGTCAGACGTAACAACCTATCGTCCCGCCGAGCCGTTCGACATCTGGCACGACCGTGCTGCTTTCCACTTCCTGACCACCACCGATGCCGTTGCCCGGTATCTGGCTGCGGCAGAAGCGGGCGTTCGGGCGGGCGGTTATCTGACGGTCGGCACTTTTTCGGACAACGGCCCTAAGCAGTGCAGCGGTCTGCCCGTTCAGCAGTATTCGCCCGACCAACTGGCGGGCCGCTTTGGGCAACAATTTGACAAACTTCGCTGCGACGAGGCCGACCATCAAACACCAACCGGCGCGGTACAACGATTTACGTTTTGCCAGTTTCAACGGCATTGACTCGTATTGGATAACAAGGCCCGGAGACCGGCTGGGACACCCGACAAAGGCCGATGAACCCCGGTTCGGGGTTCATCGGCGAATGGCTCAGGCCGCCAGAATATATGCGCCCTTTGCCATTTCTCGGCATTTCCCGGCGTGCAGGCATCGCAGGCTACGGCATACGCCTGACACACTTCGATGCACGAGTGATGGAGGTATGAGTTGAGTGGTCACGTTGCAAAAATTTAGTTATTCCTGCTTAACCAACTCATTTTTAGTGTGTTTCGAGGATCGAACCGCTGGCTCAGTTTATCAGGCTTTTCGCCGAATTTTGTAAGCCACCCGGAAAATCCTGTAAACTCACATCCCGATTATCCGGTTACATTTGCAATCGTAAAAAAGCATCCAATGAGAATCCCGCTACATACCCGACTGATCTGCTGCACACTGGCTCTGCTGGTGCTGTTGAGCAGCGTCGGGGTTGGTATGGCCGAACATTGGTGCCAGATGCGGGGCCACGCCAAAACGCTGCTCGTGGCGCAGGGCGGTTGTGTCAAACCCTGCCAGGCCGACGACGCGCCGGTTCTCCCGTCCGACGGGCAACACCTGAAACGGATGCCCTGCTGCAAGACCACTCTTTCTTACACGCATCTGGATGTGAGCCGCACAACGGTAGTGGACAATGCGGTTCATTTGCCGGGGTTCTTACCGGACTGGCTGGCTGCCGGTTCATCTTTTCGAGTACAACATCCGTTTCAGCCCGTTTCGGCCATCTGCCCAACGCCCGCCCGCACTGATGACCCGCCGGCCAAATCCGGGCGTTTCCGGCTTATTTCCCACTGTAGCTGGCTAATCTGAGCCATTCCTGATGTATCGTTCTCGCTAACGGATGCCCACGTGCGGCTCCGTCGGCGGGTTTTTGGTGTTTCCCTTCATTTTTTTCATCAAACAAAAACAATCATGAACTATCGGTTGGTAACGGCGGCTTTGCTGCCCTTTTTCGCCCTGTCGGGCTGCATGAACATGGACATGAGCAAAGCGCAGCCCGAACTCAACATCACCTACCCGGCGGCCTACGTCGTCAACGCCGAGGGGAACAGCCTGTCGGTCATTGACCTGGCAACTCAGCAGGTTAAGGAGACAATCTCGTTCGGCGATGCATCCATGGCCCATTCCGGCATGAGCATGGACAACATGATTATGTGGCCCCACCATATTTACCGCTCGCCCGATGGCAGCAAACTTGGCGTGGGGGTGCCGGGCATGGATTTAAGTGGAGGACACACCGGCGGCATGGCTGGTATGAAAGGCCGCGTGCTGGTTGTCAACGCCAAAACGGGTGTGACGGCCACCAACACCCAAACGCCCGTCATGAACCACAATGCCGTGTTTTCGCCCGATGGCAGCGAACTCTGGACCTCCCAGATGGACATGGCCGGTCAGGTACTCGTTTATGACGCGACCACGATGGCCCTGAAAAAAACCATTGCCGTCGGCATGGAACCCGCCGAAGTGACGATGGCCGCCAACGGCCAATATGCGTTCGTAGCCAATGGCATGGGCAACACGGTAACGGCGATTAAACTGACCGACAAATCGGTGGTGAAAACCATCCCGGTCGGGGCCGATCCGGTGGGAGCCTGGCCGGGCAGCGACGGTAAGATGTACGTTGATAACGAAACCGGCCAGAGCATCAGCGTCATTGACGTAGCAACGCTGGCCGTGACCGAAACCGTGAAATTGGGCTTCACGCCCGGCTATGCCGCCTACAACGGCGTTCGGAACGAACTGTGGGTCAGTCAGGCCGGGGCGGGTAACAAGGTGGTGATCTTCGAGCGGATGAACAACGCCTGGATGAAAATGGGCGAAGTCACTACGGGCTTGGATGCCCACGCCATTGCCTTCACCAAAGACGGGCTGACGGCTTACGTCACCAATCAGGGAGCGGCTTCGGTGTCGGTGATTGACGTAAAAAGCCGCACGAAAACCAAAGATATTACCGTCGGCAAGAAACCGAACGGCCTTGTTCTCAACCAGTAAACCAATACGATCATGTTCATTACCAACGGATTACGCATCGTTCTGACGATGCTGCTGTTTGTACCGACGCTGCTCTTCGGGCAGTCGGCCAACTACAAAAACCCCATGTCCATCAACGCCACCGGGCAGATCAAAGACGGTTCCGGCAAGGCGATTGGCACGGTTTCCAAAGACCAAATGATTATGGACGCGAACGGCAAAAAGATCGCCTTCGTGGACGGGCAGGGCAACCTCGTGGATGCCAAAACGGGCAAGAAAATGGGGCGCGTCGGCAAGAACAACGACACCTACATGGATGCCAACGGCGACC